>NZ_JAYLVT010000001.1:0-753893 GCF_035818815.1 Cupriavidus sp. SS-3 | reverse complement strand
TGAACTGCCGGCGCCTTTAATCGGAGCGGGCCGGGGCGCGTTCATTCCATCTTTTTGGCGCTCGGCCAAAAAGTGACCCGCCCAGCAGGGCGGAACCAGGCGGTTCAAAGCCGACAGCATGTCACCAACAGCGACCAATTACCACCGCGCGACGGTACGCTCACCTCGAAGCCCCCACGCCATCCGCGCGGCACGTTGCCGGCACCTCGCCGTAGCGTGCCATCAGCGCACCGGCCACCGCATTGGTCCAGCCAAAGCCGTCCTGCAGCGGATACTCGCCGCCGCCCCCGCCGTGGGCAGCGCCTTCGATACGCCGGATGCGGTATTTCTCGACCAGCTTGCATTCGTGCGTGTACAGGCTGGCGACGGTAGCCAGCCAGCGCCGCGCAATCTCGCCTGCGAGGGCATCGTGGCCATAGCGCTCCAGCCCGCACACCGCCAGCCACTGCAGCGGCGCCCAGCCATTGGGATGGTCCCATTGCTGCCCCGAGGTGCACTCCGTCGTGGCCAGGCCGCCGTCAACCAGCAGCCGGTCCTGCACAGCCCGCGCCACCCCTTGCGCCTGCGCCGGACTGGCCAGGCCGAGATAGAGCGGCATCACGGTAGCCGCGGTCAGGTACCGGCGCGGCGCGCCGCGGCACCAGTCGTAATCGATGAAGACACCCGCGGCGCCGTCCCACAGGTATTGCAGGATGGCCGCCTCGCGCCGCTGTGCCGCGGCGCGGTAAGCCTCGGCCGCGGCATCGCCGGCCTGCTCGCACAGCGCCGCCAGCCGCGTTTCCAGGTGCCACAGCAGCGCATTGAGGTCGACCGGCAGCATCGCCGTGGTGCGGATGGTGGCCAGGTCGGCGGGCTGGCCGGCGCGCGGATCTGGCGCATCGAGCCAGCGCGAGCTGAAGTCCCAGCCCGACTCCGCCGCGGCACGCAGGTCGCGGAACACCATATGGTGCGGGCGGCCGCTGCGCAGCGCGGTCTCCATGTCTTCCAGGAAGGCCTCCTCGCGCGGCCATGGGCGGTCGTCCCAGTAGCGGTTGAGCAGCGCGCCGTCGGGCAGGCAGACCACGCGGCGGTGCGCGTGGCCGGGACACAGGCCGTCGGCGCCGTCCATCCAGAACGCATATTCGCGGCGCAACTGCGGCAGGAAGTCGAGCGCGCCGGCCAGTTGCTCGCGCTCGAGCAGGTCCACCATCAATGCAAAGACCGGCGGCTGCGAGCGGCTCAGGTAGTAGTTGCGGGTGCCGTTCGGCACCAGCCCGTAGGTGTCGAGCAGGTAGGCAAAATTCCGCGTCATCTCCACCATCAGGTCGCCGTGCCCGCTGCGGGCCAGCCCCTGCATGGTGAAGTAGGAATCCCAGTAATAGAGTTCACCGAAGCGCCCGCCCGGCACCACGTAGCGGTGCGGCAGCGGCAACAGCGACGACAGCGGCGGATGGGCCACGGGCGCGCGCGTCAGCACTGGCCACAGCCCGTCGATATGCTCGCGCAGGGTGCTGGCCGGATCGGATACGTAGTGGCTGTCCGGCACGGTGGCGCGGGTGAAGTACGCCTGCACGAAATCCGCCAGCGAGAAGCCCGGCGTGTCGCGGGTCTCGCGATAGCGCGCCACGATCTGGTCCGGGTCGCAGTTGGGAATGCAGTCAGGGAAGGTCTTGCTGTCGGCGAACAGGCCGCTGTGCTGGACGTCGACGAACAGTTCGCAATAGCGTGCCGCCGGCGACAGCATGTCGGCGCAGGCGCAGCCCGGCAGCGCGTGCGGCGGCGGGCAGTCGCGGTGCGTGATCCAGGCGGGCTGCGCCGCCGCATGGATCTTGCCGGGCGCCGCGGCCGGTCCGGCCACGGCGCCGGCCCCGTCGGGCGTGGCCGGGGCGCTGCGCGGCACCGTGCTGCCGCTTGCGGCGGCGCCGGGCGATGGCGGTACCGCGGGTTCGGAATCGGGCTTGCCGGTTGGCCGCATGGACGCCTCCTTGTACCGGCCGCGCCGGCTCCGATGGGATAGAAATAGGAGCCGCGGCGCGCACGGTAAGTTCGCCGCCGCCACGCAAAGCGGCGCATGTGCCACGCCGGGGCAAGCCCGGGCGCGCGCTACACCTCCTTCTCGCCGTGTTGCACCGGAATCGCCGGCGCCGGCTCGCGCACGCCCAGCTGCATGAAGATCCAGGCCGACGCGCAGGTGATCAGCCCCATGCAGATAAAAGTCGCATGGAAGGCCGGCAGCACCGCCGCGGGATCCCCGCCAAAGCGGTGCTGGAACGTCGCCAGCAACGCCCCCGCCGCGGTTACGGCCAGGCTCATCGACAGCATCTGCACCATCGACAGCATGCTGTTGCCGCTGCTGGCGCCGGCGCCGCTGAGGTCCTTCAGCGTGACCGTGTTCATCGCCGTGAACTGGATCGAATTGACCATGCCGAACAATGCCAGCAGCGGCACCAGCAGCCACAGCGGCAGCTGCGGCGTGATCAGCGCGAAGGCCGCCATCACCACGCCCACCACGAAGGTGTTCGACACCAGCACGCGCCGGTAGCCATGGCGCTGGATCAGCCGTGTGGCGAGCCGCTTGGACGCCATGCCGGCTGCGGTGACCGGCAGCATCATCAGGCCTGCATCGAACGGCGCATAGCCCAGGCTGACCTGCAGCGTCAGCGGGATCAGGAACGGCATCGAGCCGTTGCCGATGCGCGCGAACAGGTTGCCCAGCAGCCCGACGCTGAAGCTGTGGATGCGGAACAGCCGCAACGGGAACAGCGGCTGCTTGCGGCGGTTGGCATGCAGCCCGTAGGCGGTCAGTGCGGCCATGCTGGCGATCAGCAGCATCAGCACGGTGGCGTGCTGGAAGCCCAGCCCGGCCAGGCCGTCGAGCGAGAACGACAGCGCCAGCATGGCGGTGGCCAGCAGCAGGTAGCCCGCGATGTCGAAGCGGCCGACGCCGGCCAGCCGCGCATTGGGCATGTAGCGCACGGTGGCCAGCGCCCCCAGCACGCCGACCGGCACGTTGATCAGGAAGATCCAGTGCCAGGACAGCGCCTGGGTCAGCCAGCCGCCCAGCGTGGGCCCGATCAGCGGGCCGATCATGCCGGGGATGGCGACGAAGCTCAGCGCCTGCAGGTACTGCTCGCGCGGGAAGGTGCGCAGCACCGAGAGCCGCCCCACCGGCAGCAGCATCGCGCCGCCCACGCCCTGCACCACGCGCGCGCCGATCAGGAAGTTCAGCGTCGGCGCGTAGGCGCACAGCAGCGAGCCCGCCACGAACAGCGCGATCGCGGTCTGGAAGATGGTGCGGGTGCCGAAGCGGTCGGCCAGCCAGCCCGAGGCCGGGATGATCACCGCCATCGTCAGCGAGTAGGCGATCACCACCGACTGCATCCGCAACGGGCTCTCGCCCAGGCTGTGCGCCATCGACGGCAGCGCGGTATTGACGATGGTCGAGTCCAGCGTCTGCATGAAGAAGCCGACCGCCACCACCCACAGCATGATGCGGCGGGTGCGGTCGTCGGGCGCGGGCGAGGTCATGGTGCGGCTCCGGGTCCGGCAGGCGCCGCGCTGACCCGCGCGCCGGCCAAAGCCAACACCTTAAAGGGCAACGACGGCCGAGGCAATCGGCGCCAGGCTTACAGCGCGGCGCGCAGCCCGATGAAGAAGCGCCGGCCCGGTGCCGGCTCGAAGTAGCGCCCGTTGGCCTCGTTGACGATGACCGAGCCGATATAGCGCCGGTCGGCCAGGTTGTCGATGCGGCCGAACAGGTAGAAACGCGTCGGGCCGAGGCGGAAGGCATAGCCGGCGCGCAGGTTGATCACGGCATAGCCCGGCGCCGCCTGGGTGTTGAGGTCGTCGGCATAGACGCGGCTGTCGACACGCAGTTCGGCCCCGAGCGTCAGCGGTGCGAGCGGCCGCCATGACAGGTCTGCGGCCAGGCTGTGGCGCGCGGTGCCGGGCAGGCGATTGCCGGCCGCCACCGCCTGGCCCTGCGCATTGACAAAGCCATCACCGAAGTACGCATCGAGCCAGGTATAGGCCAGCCCCGCCTCGATCCGGCTGCCGCCGTCCTGGCCCGGCGTGCCGACCTGACCCAGGAAGCCACCGCGCCAGCCCAGCTCCAGCCCGCGCCGGCGCACGCCGCTGACGTTCTGGTAGACGGTGCGCCCGGCGTTGTTCGATTGCGGCACCACCTCGTCATGGCTGTCGGCATCGAACAGCGCCGCTTCCAGCCGCTGCCCCGCCGCCTGCCACTTGATGCCGATCTCGCCCTGGCGGCTGGTCGATGCCTGCAAGCCCAGGTTGCTGCCGACGCCGCCGGGGCCGTAGGCGACCTCGGTCAGCGTCGGCGTCTCGAAGCCGCGGCCGAGATTGGCGTAGACGTTGACGGAATCCAGCGCATGCCAGACCACGCCCAGCACCGGGCTGACATTGCTGTAGCTGGCGTGGCCGCTGTCGTCGGGGCTGGCCGCGGTGATGAAATGGTCGTCGATGCCCAGCCGCACCCGGCTGGCGCGCGCCCCGCCCACCAGTTGCCAGGCCGGATGAAAGCTCCAGTCGAACTGGGCGAAGGCGCCGAGGTCGGTTGCGGTATTGGTTTCATCGCGGCGCAACGCCCCCTGGGTGCCGTTCTGGTTGACGTAGCCGTTGCGGCCGTCGCGCATGCCGTTGGCTTCGAGCCCGGCGCTCCACAGCAACGGCAGACCCGCGGCCGTGGTGGTGCGCCGGGTCCACGACAGCGCGGCACCGCCGAAGGTGCGGTCCAGGTCGACGATGCCGCCGGACGAGGTCGGCGCGGCGCCGCTGAAGCCCAGCCGCTGGTACAGGTTGCGCGTGCCGCCGTACAGCCGTGCCGACAGGCTGTCGGTGCCGCTGGCCTGGTGGTCCACCACCACCCCGGCCTGGGCCTGTTCGACGGTCTTGCCGGTATCGAACTGGGTGGCCGCGGCCACCGCCTGGCGCGGGTTGGCATCGGCCTGCGCGCGGGTCAGGCCGAGCGGATCCTGCGCCAGCGGCTGGTTGAAGTAATTGAACTGGCCGGTCACGCGCGTGCCGCTGGCCGGCTGCGCCACCACCCTGGCATTGAGCTGGTAGCGGCGCGCCGCGCTGTGCTCGCGATAGCCGTCGGTCTGGTAGGTCCACGCATCGAGCGAGCCGCCGAGCCGCTCATTGCCGCCGGCCAGCGCCACGCCGGCCTGCCACTGGCCGTCGGCGCCGAAGCCGGTCGAAACGCGCCCGGTAACCCCATCCTTGGGCGGATCGGGCGTGAACACCTGCACCACCCCGCCCGAGGCATTGCCATACAGCTGCGCGAACGGGCCGCGCAGCACCTCGACCCGGCTGGCATTAGCAAGGTCGGCCGTCGATGCCTGCCCCTGTCCGTCCGGCATGGTGGCGGGGATGCCGTCGACATACAGGCGCACGCCGCGCACGCCGAAAGTCGAGCGCGTGCCGAAGCCGCGCACCGCCAGTTGCAGGTCCTGCGAAAAGTTCTGCCGGTCGCGCACCGCCACGCCCGGCACGCCGGCGAGCACCTCCGACAGGTTCACCAGCGGCGTGGCGCTGCGCAGCGGGTCGACCGGCACGCTGTCGATCGCGGCGGGCGCGTCGAAGCGGCGTTGCTCGCTGCGGGTGGCGCTGACCACCACGTCGGGCAGGGTCTCGCCGGTGGCCGCGGCAACGGCCGTGCCGGGCGCGTCCGCCGCCCGCGCGGCGGCGCTGGCCAGCATCAGCACCACGCACGCCAGCGTAGAACGCGCCGGGAAACGATGAACAGAGCGGCGCTGCTGCCGCATCGCCGGGATCTGCCTGCCGCCTGGGTTCATGGGAATCGGAAGCGGTTGCGGGTGGGGGCGCGGAGTCGGGCAGCGCCGGGCGGGGTGGATATGGCGCAACTTTATCCCGGCCGCGACGCGATGGCTACGCGCCGCGGTGCCGGGAAAACCCGTGACCGGGGCCGGGGCCACTTTCCGAATCAATGTTCAGAAATTTTCAACAACTTATTGCGTAACCACCCCTGCTTGCACTGCTTTGCCACCCTACACTTCCCTCACCAGCCGCTGCAGCCCGCAAATTTCCATCAGGCGACGCAGCATAACGATATTCAGATTTTCGAAATCAAAGGATCGAAATCATGACCACCGCCTCCACCCGCGTTGCCATCGTCTACCACAGCGGCTACGGCCACACCGCCCGCCAGGCCCAGGCCGTCGCGCGCGGCGCCGGCAGCGTCGCGGGCGCCGAAAGCCTGCTGATCCCGGTCGAGGACATCGACCAGCACTGGGATACCCTGGAACAGGTCGATGCCATCATCTTCGGCGCGCCGACCTACATGGGCAGCGCCTCGGCCCAGTTCAAGGGCTTCATGGACGCGACTTCGCGCAACGTGTTCGCCAAGGGCGGCAAGTGGGCCAACAAGGTCGCCGCCGGCTTTACCAACGCGGCCTCGCGCTCCGGCGACAAGCTGGCGACGCTGCAGCAGATCGCCATCTTCGCGGCACAGCACGGCATGCACTGGGTCAACCTGGGGCTGCCCCCGGGCCACAACAATTCCAAGTCGACCGAGGATTCGCTGAATCGCCATGGCTTCTTCCTGGGCGCGGCCGCGCAGTCGGATGCGGATGTGAGCGCCGAGGTGGCGCCGCCGCCGGCAGACCTGCGCACCGCCGAACACCTGGGTGCGCGCGTCGCCGAAGTGGCGCAGCAGCTGGTCGCGGGCCGGCAGGCGCTGGCGGCGCTGAAGGAAGCGGCCTGAGGCCACGTCAGGGCCGGCCCAGCCGGGCCCGGCACCGCCACAGCAGGCCCAGCAGCGCCGCGGCCAGTGCCAGTTGCTGCAGCCCGGCGCGCCACACCGCATGCCATGGGGGGCTGTCCGTCCAGGCGAAGCGCGGCGCGTCGGCGTAGTCGTGCGGCAGCACGCCGCGATAGCTCATGATGCGCGGCACGAAGAAGGCGCGCCACTCGGCTTCGAAGCGGTTCACCTGCGCCATGTAGCGGGCGTAGCGCGGGGCGTCGTGCCCCGCCAGCCGGTCGGCCGCGAGCAGCAGCGACAGCGGCGGCGACAGCCACGCCCAGCGTTCCGCGTGCTCGAAGCGCTGCGCGCGCACGCGCTCGAATTCGGCCGCGATCGGCTCGATCCGCGCGGCCTGGTCGAGATAGCGCGGCATGAATGAAACCGGCCAGCTGTGCTGGCGCGGCGCGGCCGGCGCCCATTGCGGATGGGCGCGGTACCACGACCGCACCAGGTCCGCCGCGGCGGCTTCGGCGTCCTGCTGGGCGGCGCGCATCTGCACGATCGCGGCCAGCCGCGACGGCATCGGCGCCATGCGGTCGGTCGCCGCCGCGATCATGGCCGGTGCGCCGAAGGTGACCACGGCCCACAGGCCCAGGCCGGCCAGCACCGCCGTGGCAGCGGAACCCGGCAGCAGGTTCAGCCATGCGCTCGCCGCACTCCAGAACAAGACGAAAGCGGTCAGGCAGAACACCCACGCGCCGAAAGCGTGCAGGGTCGCCGCCGGGTCCAGCATGAATGCCAGCAGCGAAGCCAGCACCGCCAGCGTCCACACCGCGCCGGTCCGCACCACCATCGCGGCAAGCAGCAGGCGCCAGCCGGCCGCGCCCTGCGCCAGCGACATCCGCCACGTGCCCTGCTCGCGCTCGCCCTGGACCATGCCCGCGCACAGGCACACCAGCAGCAGCGGCACCAGCAACGCGAGCGCCGTCGCCAGGTCCGCCATGCCGTAGCGCTGCAACAGCGGATTGCCCAGCTTCTCCTCGCTGCGGGCGTCGGTATGGCGGCTTTCCACGGTGACGCGGATGGCGGGCGGCAGCAGCTCGAGCATGCCGCTGGCCAGCGCGCGGCCGCCGGCTGCGGGCAACAGTGCCGCAGGCGCGTGCGCCCGGGGGAAGCGGAACGCCGCCATGGCGGCCTGGTCCCCCGCGGCCGGCGACGCCTGCGCGCCAGCCTGGCGCAGCGCTGCCTGCGTGCCGGCTTCCAGCTGCTGGAACTTGCCATGCCAGGCGCGCGCGCCCAGCCCCGACACCACCGCGCAGGCGCACAGCGCGGCAGCGGTCAGCAGCAGCCCCCAGCGGGCGCCACGCGCGCCCCACAACGCCCGCCATTGGGCCGCCAGCAGGCGCCCGGTCTGTCCGATCTGGTTCATGGCCGCATTCTCCGCAGACAACCGTACAGCCCGGCCAGGGCCACCGCACACCACCACAGCAGGCAGGCGATCTCGGGCCACGCCGCGCGCAGCGCGAAGCCCGCCGGCGGCATGGTGTAGGCAAAGGGCGGGATCGCGCGCCACAGCGATGCGCCCGCATATTTGTCATCGAACGAGGTCAGGCCGCGCGTATGGCCGGCATCCCAGGTATCGATCGCCGTATTGACGGTCTGCCGGTAGCGCTCGGCGGCGGTCTCGTAGTGGCGCTGGTGCGCAAGGTCGGTGCCGGCCATCTTCATGGCGAAGTTGCGCATCGCCAGCGTGGGGCTCAGCAGCGCGGCCGCGCGCATCACGTTCTCCTGCGCCGCGTAGCGCTGCCACAGCGCATCGAAATGCAGGGCGTGGACGCGGTCGGCGTAGGCGTCGCGCTGCAGCCTGCGCAGCGGCGCCGCGCCCACCGGCAGGTCGGCCAGGCGGGTCACGCCGTAGCGCTCCAGCAGCGCCGCGTCATGGCGCGCGGTGCGGGCGGCCAGGTTGCCGTCGCCCGGCAGCCCTTCCAGGTAGTCGTGCTGGATCGCGGCCCAGAAGGCCTGCGCCGATGGCAGCGGCACGGCATGCCGCGCCAGCGCCGCGCCGACGCCGGGGACCACAAAGACAAAGGCCAGCCACAGCCCGGCCAGCGCCAGCAACGCGCTCCTGCCGTCGGCCATCCATGCCGACACCGCCAACCCCAGGCCCGCCAGGATGGCGGTGTAGAGCAGGTAGCCGGCGCCCAGGCCGGCGGCGCGCCACCACACCGCGGCGTCGAGCGCGCCCTCCGCATGGCTGGCCACCACCGGTGCCAGCGCCAGCGCCACCGAAAAGACGGCGAAGCCCGCGACCAGCGCGAGGAACTTGCCCGCCAGCAGGCCGGCCGGGGCCATGCCGACGCCGTGCAGCATCCGCAGCGTGCCGCGCTGGCGCTCGCCGCTGACGGCATCGAAGCTGACCGCAAGCACCAGCAGCGGCAACAGCGCCGCGAACACGAAGCCGGCGCTCAGGTCGCCAAAGCGCGCGGAGGGCAGCGCGTCCTGCGCCGGCTCGAAGCGCGCGAGATTGCGCCGGTGCGGCTCCAGCCACAGCGCCTGGCCGAAGTAATCGCTCAGTCCCGGCTCGATCGCCGTCAGCGCCGAGGCCGGCCGGAACGCATACAGGCCGAAGTGCGCCCCGCGGTGCGGATGCTTGTCGCCCTGGTCGTCCCACTGCTGGCGCGTGGCCGCGGCCGCCTGCGCCACCTCTCCGGCGACCGTGGCATGCCGCTGCAGCGACACCAGCACGGCGATGGCCAGCACCACGGTGCCAATGCCCAGCAGCGCCACGGCCCGCCCTTCCCTGACCATCGCCTTGAGTTCCTTGCGCAGCACGGCCCCGATCATGATGCCGCTCCCGCTGCGCGCGCGTGCGCCAGGTAGGCGGCGGTCAGCGCCTGATGGTCGAGCGTGGACGCGTCGAACTCGGCCACCAGCACGCCGGCACGCAGGATGCCGATGCGGTCGGCCAGCTGCCTGGCGTTGAACAGGTCATGGGTGGCCATCAGCACCGCCATGCCGGCATCGGCGGCCGCGCGCACGCGGCGCGCCATGTCGTCCGCGGCAGCCGGGTCCAGCCCCGATGTCGGCTCGTCGAGCAGCAACAGCGAAGCCGACCTGGCCTGTGCAATCGCCAGCCCGACCTTCTGCCGCATGCCCTTCGAGTAGCCGCGCACGCGCCGGCCCTGCGCCTCGCGCGCCAGCCCGGCGCGGTCCAGCAGCGCGGCGGCCTCGGTGCGCGACAGCGCAATTCCCGCCATCGCGCAGAAATAGTCAAGGTTCTCCACGCCGGACAGGTAGGGATACAGCGCGACATTCTCGGGCAGATAGGCCACGCGCCGCCTGACCGCCACCGCATCGTCCGCCGGCGACAGCCCGTCCACGCGCACCATGCCGGCGGCGGACGGGACAAAGCCCAGGATGGCGTCGATGGTGGTGGTCTTGCCCGCGCCGTTGCCGCCCAGCAAGGCATAGACAGAGCCCGCGGGCACGCAAAGCTGCAGGTGGTCGACCACGCGACGGCCGTCGCGCAGGACGACCAGGTCATGGATTTCAAGCATGTTGGGGTCTCCGTCGGGTCAGAAGAAGTAGCGCGCCGCCATGCCGAACTGCCATTTTGGCTGCGGCGACACCAGCAGCCCGGCTGCCGAGCCATAGGCGGCCTCGGTCGAGAACCGGTGCGGCTGCAGCACCGCGAACAGCGACAGCTGGTATTGCTTCCAGTCAAGCACCCCGCGCAGGTCGAAGCGCGTGTAGGCCGGCATGAAGCGCAGCTGGGTCTGCGGCGTCCCCATGTAGTACGGGATGCCGGTAGTCAGGTAGGCGTCGGCATTGACGGTCAGCTGCACGCCCTGCAGCCGCTGCCGGTATTCCGCCCCGAGCTTGAGCTGGTGGCGCGGCACCGACAGCCTGGCGCCGGTGTTGGGCAGCGGGTTGTTGGCTTCGGCCTGGATGATGTGGCCGTAGCTGGCATAGAGCGAAACCGGCCGCACCGGCCGCCAGCGCGCCTCGACTTCATAGCCCTTGCGGGTGGTGTCGCCCACCGATCGGAACGAGCCGTCCGCCTGCCCGACGATCTCGTCCTCGTTGAGGGTGTAATAGGCCGCCGCGGTGACCGTCAGGTTGCGCGCCGGGGTGGCGGTGAAGCCCACGTCGTAGGACTTCACCTTCGACGGCGATACGTCATAGACCGTCCCGCCGGGCGCGCCCAGCGGCCCGGGCGCGCCGCTGCTGCTGATCTGCTCGGCGGCCGGCGAGCGGAAGCCCTGGGCGACGTTGGCGAACAGGTCGAGCCCGGGCAGCACGGTCCAGGCCGCGCCGAGCTTCGGCGTGGTGACTCCCTTGAAATAGTCCGTGCTGGCTGCGGGCAGCTTGCGGTTGACGATGTCGTAGTCGAACCAGTCGCGCCGCAGGCCGGCACTGAGCTTGACCGCATCGACCGGCTTGAACTGCGCCTGCACGAACAGCCCGTAGGTCAGCAGGCTCAGCCGCTGCGCGTTGACATAGTTGGCGGTAGGCACGCCGCGCAGCCAGATCTGGCGCTGCGCGTCGCCGTGGTCGCGGCGCACCTCCAGGCCGGCCATGAGCGCGGCGCGCTCGCCGAAGGCAACGTTGCCGGCCAGCCGGCCGCCGAAGATGCTGCGGTCGTCAGAGCCGACGGTATGCTGCACGCTGCTGGTGGCGATACCGCGCTCGCGCTCGAAGGCTTCGCCGTACAGCGTCGCGTACCAGCCTTCTTCGCCGTGCGCGGGCGCGCGGTTCAGCGCGAACATCGAGCGCGTGCCGCTGCCGAAGCCAGGCAGGCCGTACTGGGTCGAGCGCGGGTCCACCTTGCCCGACTGCAGGTCGCTCAGCAGCAGGTAGCCGGCCGCCGTCGATTCAGCGCGATAGTGATTCAGGCGCAGGCTGTAGAGACCTTCGCCGATGCGGGTCGACAGCTTCCAGAACAGATTGTCGCGCTCGGTGCTGCCGTCGTAGCGGTAGCTGTGGGTGCGGTACAGGTCCGCGACGAACAGCGACTCGATCGGTTGCGCGTCAGGCCGCAGCGCATGGCGGCCCGACAGCACCAGGGTGGCGCGCTTGCCGTCGTAGCGGTCCAGCCCGATGCCGAAGCTGGACGGCACCTCGCCGGACTGGGTCCGGATCGGCACCGCGCCGGCCCGGTTCTGGTCGCCGTACAGCGCCGACACCGGCCCCTTGATGACATCGATCTGGCCGATCATGTCCGGCGTCAGCCATTCCAGGAAGGCCGGACCGTGCCCCGCCCCTGCCTGGCTGGACGGCATGTTCTGCGGCACCCCGTCGACATAGACCGCGGTGTCGGCACCGTGCGTGCCCTGGGTGGCAAAGCCGCGCATGCGGAAGCCATTGCCGGTATCGCCCTGGTCGATATTGTTGGCCACCACGCCGGGCACGCGGCGGAACATGTTGGAGATGTCCCGGCCGATATTGATGGTGGCCAGTTCCTCGGCCGTGACCACCGATACCGCTGCCGGCAGCCCCGCGCTGTCGGTGGTGACGACGTTGCGCCGGTCGTGCGGTCGGTCGTCCTGCGTCGCCACCACGCTGACGTGCGGCAGCATGCCGTGACCGGCTTCGGCCGCGGCGGGCTGGCTGAGGAGACCCGATGCCAGCGGCAACAGCGCGCAAGCGAAGGCGCGCGCGGTACCCGTGTGTTCGTTGTTGTTGTTCATGAACCCTTGCGACGGCGCGCACGGAAGCCGCTGCGGGCAGCGGGCGGGCCGTACCAAATCCAGACGTGAGCAAGCCACCCGCCGGGGCTGGCGGGCGGGGAATCAGACGTAAGCGGAAGGCGGCGCCGCGGCGTTCAGCCGGCGGCGCAGGGCAGCGCCGGGGGCGCGCGCAAGGTGGGGGGTGAAAGGAAGCGTGTGCGCCATGGCGGCGCGGTGACAGCGACCGGCCGGCTCCGCGACAGCAAGCGCCGGATCACGCCCAGCAGCTGGGCCGCGAACGCGATGCACAGGAACAGATGCAGCCGGGGCGAACACCAGAGGCAATCGCACTCGGTCTGGTCTTCGGCGGGGGCGCGCCCGGATTCGACGGCCCCGGCTCCGTCGAACTGGTCTGCAGCCACGGCCATGGCCGGGTTCGCCGCCGGCGTCCGCGCTTCCGGCACCGCATGCACGTGCGTCACCGCGGCCCACGCCTGCACGAGAACGAGCAGGAGCACGGCCCAGGCGAGACGCACGAGGTTCGCATGCAGACGCATTGAAGGTGGCGCTGGCGGTTTCGACGGGCGCCATCATAACGCAACTCAATTGCAAATGTAAGCGGCGCCGCTCGCAAGAAGGCTAAAGCCCTCGCCCTTTCCCGCCGTTAAGCAATGGGGTCGCATTGGGACGGAGACAGGAGACAGAGATGCAGAATCTTGGCATTCGCATACGCCTGGGCGCGGCGTTTGGCGCCATGTGGTCGCTGATGGCGATCGGGACCGCGGTGGCCGTGCCGCGCATGCAGGACGGCGCCGATGCGCGGCGACTGATGATGGCGCTGGCCGCAGCCGGGCTATGCCTGGCGGTAGGCGCGGTCTGGGGACTGTCGCGCGGCATCGAGGCGCCGCTGTCCGAAGCCGTCCACATTGCCGAAACCGTGGCCGCGGGCGACCTCAGCCAGGAATTCAATACCGACCGCGGTGGCGAGTTCGGCCGGTTGCTCGGTGGTCTGGGCGAGATGGAAGACATGCTGACCGACCTGGTCACGCGCATCCGCACCGCCACCGACTCCATTACCGACGCCTCGCACCAGATTGCCGCCGGCAATACCGACCTGTCGCAACGCACCGAAGAGCAGGCCGCGGCGCTGCAGCAAACGGCATCGAGCATGGGCGAGCTGACCGCAATGGTGCAGCAGAACACCGAACGCGCCCGCGCCGCCAACGGCATGGCCGCCAGCGCCTCGGACATCGCCGCGCGCGGCGGCGAAGTGGTGGGCAACGTGGTGCAGACCATGTCGGCGATCAGCGCCAGCTCACGCAAGGTCACCGACATCATCGAGGTGATCGAAGGCATCGCCTTCCAGACCAATATCCTGGCTCTGAACGCCGCGGTCGAAGCGGCCCGCGCGGGCGAACAGGGCCGCGGCTTCGCCGTGGTCGCGGGCGAGGTGCGCACGCTGGCACAGCGCAGCGCCGCCGCGGCGCGCGAGATCAAGCAGCTGATCGACGATTCGGTGCAGCAGGTCGACAGCGGCTCGGCCCTGGTCGGCCAGGCCGGCACAACCATGCAGGAAATCGTCCAGGCCGTGGCCAGCGTCACCGGGCTGCTGGGCGAGATCACCACCGCATCGGAACAGCAAAGCGCCGGCATCGCCCAGGTCAACGAAGCGGTGGCGCAGATGGACACCGTCACGCAGCAGAACGCCGCGCTGGTGGAGCAGGCGGCCAGCGCGTCGCAGGCGCTGGCCGGGCGGGCGACGGAGTTGCAGCAGGTGGTGGGGGAGTTCAGGCTGTAGGGGTGCCGGCTAGCGCGGGCCCGCTGCGCGTTACTTGCGTCGGTCGATTCAAACGCCCGCTTGTGTACTCCCTCTCCCGCTTGCGGGAGAGGGTCGGGGTGAGGGCGGGAGTCTCTACGAAGTCAGGCCTGCGGTATGCCACCGCCTGCCCTCACCCCCTGCCCCTCTCCCGCAAGCGGGAGAGGGGAGCAAACCACCTTCAAACTGGTCCCTTTCAGTAAATCAAGCGGTAACGCTCGCTGGCAGCACCGCCTGCACCGCCACGGCAAAGCGGTCGACGATATTGTCGATATCCCGCGGCGTGCAAATAAACGGCGGTGCGAACAGCACGTGGTCGCCCTGCACACCGTCGACGGTGCCGCCCATCGGATAAACCAGCAGCCCGTTCTGCATTGCCGCGGATTTCAGCCGCGCGTGCGTCTTCAGCGCGGGATCGAGCGTGGCCTTGCTGTCGCGGTCGGAGACGAATTCCACGCCGACGAACAGGCCGCGACCGCGCACATCGCCCAGGTTGGGGTGGTCGCCAAGTGCCTCACGCAGCCGCTGGCGCAGTTGCTCGCCGCGGGCCAGCACGTTGGCCAGCAGCTTGTCTTCGGCAATGGTCCGCTGCACCGCCAGGGCCGCGGCGCAAGCCGTGGCGTGCCCGATATAAGTGTGGCCGTGCTGGAAGAAGCCGCTGCCGCCGACGATGGCGTCGTAGATCCGGCGCGTCGACAGCATCGCGCCGATGGGCTGGTAGCCGGCGCCCAGCCCCTTGGCGATGGTGACGATATCAGGCACCACGCCGTCCTCTTCGCAGGCGAACAGGTAGCCGGTGCGGCCCATGCCTGACATCACCTCATCCAGGATCAGCAGCACGCCGTACTTGTCGCACACCGCGCGGATGCGCTTCAGGTAGTCACCCACCGGCGGCACCGCGCCGGCGGTGGCGCCGACCACGGTTTCGGCGACAAATGCGGCGACGGTTCCGGGACCGAGGTCCTGGATTTTCGCGTCCAGTTCGTCGGCCAGCCGCTGCGCGTATTGCGCATCGGTCTCGCCCGCCTGCCGCTCGCGGTAGGCATAGCAAGGCGACACGTGGTGGGCCGGCACCAGCAGCGGCAGGAACGGCTCGCGCCGCCACGCGTTGCCCCCGATCGCAAGCGCACCGAGCGTATTGCCGTGATAGCTCTGGCGGCGCGCGATGAAGTGGCGCCGCGCGGGCTGCCCGACCTCGACAAAGTACTGGCGCGCCAGCTTCAGCGCCGATTCCACTGCCTCCGAGCCACCCGAGACGAAATAGACATGATCGAGATCGCCCGGCGCGGCCCGCGCCAGGGTATCGGCCAGCGTCTCCGATACCTCGGTGGTGAAGAACGAGGTGTGCGCATAGGCGATGGTGTCGAGCTGCGCCTTGATCGCCTCGATCACGCGCGGATGGCCGTGCCCCAGGCACGACACGGCGGCGCCGCCGGAGGCGTCCAGGTAGCGCCGGCCGGTGCTGTCGATCAGTTCGATGCCCTGCCCGGCCACGGCAACGGGCAGTTGCTGGCGCGGATTGCGATGGAATACGTGGGTCATGATGGTGTGGTGATGGCAGTGTGTTCGGTGGCAAGGCGGCGCAGCACGCGGCCGGAAAATGCCGGCCGCGCGCTGCCGGCGGCATCCCCGGCCTGCGCGCCTTGTTGCCAGACCTGTGCGCCGTTGACCCAGACGCCGTCGATGCCGGTGCTGAGCTGCAGCGGGTCTTCAAAGGTGGCGCGGTCCTGCACGCGCTGCGCATCGAACAGCACCAGGTCGGCAAACGCGCCCGGCGCGATGCGCCCCCGGTCTTGCAGGCCGTATTGCTGCGCGGCCAGCCCGGACATCTTGTGAATCGCGGCTTCGAGCGTCAGCAGCTGCTCTTCGCGCACCATGCGCGCGAGGATGCGCGGGAAGGTGCCCCACTGGCGCGGATGCGGGCGCGGGTCGAACGGCAGGCCGTCGGAGCCGAACATGGTCAGCGGGAACTGCGCGATGCGCGCGACGTCGCGTTCGTCCATGATGAAGTAGATCGCCGCCGCGGGACGCAGGCGGGCGAGCAGCGCTTCCTCGTCCAGCCCCAGTTCCTGCATCAGCTCATGGAAATCGCGGCCGCCCGCCGCGGGATAGCCGGTGGACCACGTGATCAGCGTGCGCGTGGACTGGCGCACGCGGTCCAGCCGCAGCATGGTCGAGGTCGCGGGGTAAGGATGGCAGTCCAGGCACAACGGCTGCAGGCGCGCGGCCTCGGCCAGCAGTCCCAGCGTTTCGGCCGAGCGGCCATGGTTGCGCTTGCCCGCCACCTTGTGGTGCGAGAACACCACCGGGCAGTCCAGCGCGCGGCCGATGCGCAGCGCCTCCTCGATCGACGGCACGATGGCGTCGGTCTCGTCGCGCAGGTGGGTGGAATAGAGACCGCGATGGGTGCGGACCGGCTCGCACACGGCAATGATTTCCGCTTCAGTGGCGGCGGCAGCCGGCGGATAGAAGGTGCCGGTGGACACCCCGAAGGCGCCCGCCTCCATCGCCAGCCTGACCTCCTCGCGCATCGCGGCTATCTCCGCGTCATTGGCGGGGCGGTCCAGCTCAGGCATGGCACGCACGCGCAGCGTGGAGTGCCCCAGCAGCGGCACCACGTTGACGTTGGCCGGCGCCGCGCGCAGCGCATCGAGCCACTGCGCGAAGGTATCGAAGCGGAACAGCGTGGGCGGGCCCAGCAGGTCCAGCGGCTGCGGCGGCGCGCCGCTGAGCAGCGGCGCCACGCTGATGCCGCAGTTGCCGGTCACCACCGTGGTGATGCCCTGCGACACCTTGGGCGTCATGTCCCGGTGCACCAGCAGGTAGCCGTCGTCGTGCGTATGCGCGTCGATAAAGCCCGGCGCCAGCACGCGGCCGCCGGCGTCGACGGTGTGGTCCGCGGCGATGCCGGCGCAGTCGCCTACGGCAACGATGCGGTCACCGCTGACCGCGACATCGGCGCTGCGGCGCGCCGCGCCCGTGCCGTCCACCACCGTGGCGTTGCGAAAGAGCAGGTCGGCGCGTTGGGGCGCCGGGGATTGCGATGCCATTGTCAGTCCTTGTCTCGTCGACGGGCCTTACTGCGGCGCGATGCCGGCCTGCCTGACCACCGCCGCCCATTTGTCGGTTTCGCGTGCGGCATAGCCGGCCAGCGCCTGCGGCGTGCCGCCGACCGGCTCGGCGCCCAGCGCGGCGAATTTCTCGCGCATGGCCGGCTCCGCCAGCGCGCGGTTGAAGGCGCCGTTGAGCCTGGCCACCACGTCGGCGGCGGTGCCCTGCGGCGCCACCAGGCCGCCCCACGCCACGCCCTCGAAACCCGGCACGCCGGATTCCGCGATGGTCGGCAGCGCCGGCAGCAGCGGCGAGCGTGTCAGGCTGGTCACGGCAAGCGGCTTGAGTTTGCCGGCCTTGATCAGCGGCAGGATGGTGGGCATGTTGTCGATCAGCACGTTGACCTGGCCGCCCACCACATCGGTTGCGGCCTGCGGACTGCCCTTGTAGCCGACATGGGTCCAGGCAAGGCCCGCCTTGTCGGCCAGCAGCTGCCCGGTGAGGTGGCCGGACGTGCCTTGTCCGGGCGAGGCGTAGGTGACCTTGTCCGGGTTGGCCTTGATGTGCGCCACCAGCTCGGCAAACGTCTTCACCGGCATGTCGGGACGGACCGCGATCACGTTCGGCACCTTGAACAGCAGCACCACCGGCACCAAGGCGTCGGGCCGGTACGGCAGCTTGCGGAAGGTGCTCTTGTTGATCGACAGCGTGACGTTGTTGGCGTAGCCGAGCGTATAGCCGTCGGGCGCGGCGCGCTCGAGCTCGGAGATGCCGATCACGCCGGAGGCGCCGGGCTTGTTGTCGATCACGAAGGACTGGCCCAGCGACTTGCCGGCCTCGGCGCCCAGCGCGCGCATCAGCACGTCAGGGCTGCCGCCGGCTGCCGACGGCACCACCAGGCGGATCGGTCGCACCGGATAGGTATCGGCCGCCGCCGGGCCGGCCAGGAGGGCGGCGCCCAGCCACAGCAGGGTGGCCAGCGACCTTCGCTTTTGCTGCTGCCTTTGCTCTTGCATCTCGATATCCCGTTCAGTCCCTGGGTTGGCGCCGGTCAAGGCGCTTGCAGTATAGGGGCACTTCCGCAGCCAATGCAACATTTGTTTCTCTAGATGATTCATACGAAACAATTAGAATGGACATTCGCGGCAACCAGCCTTTTGTACGCCAATTCCTCGATGAAACACTCGTTACATAGATCGGGGAACCGCCCTGCGGCACAGGCCCTCCACCTCGAGAAAGCGCCCCGCCGCCAGCGCCAGGCTTTCCCGCCACGGCGGTGCCACGATCTGCACGCCGGCGGGCAAGCCCGGGCCGGCACAAGGTGCGGCCACCACCGGCAGGCCCGCCAGCGACAACGGCCGCGTCATGTGGCCGGCATCGGCGCGCGGCCGGTAGACGCGGCCGGCAACTTCGACGGTCTCGGCGCCGATCGGCGTTGCCGCATAGGGAGTCGAGGGCGCCAGCAGCAAGTCGACCTCATCGAACAGCGCCAGCAGCCGCTGCCGCCACGCCGACTGGTACTGGCACGCGACGTCATACCAGTCCCGCGGCATGGCTAGCCCGGCCAGGATGCGCTGGCGCACGAAGGCGCTGTAGCTGCCATGGCGCACGGAGAAATCCATGGCCAGGTGGTTGCGTCCGACTTCATAGGCGGAAATCACCGACGCCGCATCGCGTGCGGCATCCGCGTCGGGCAGGTCGATGGTGCGCACCGCGCCGAAGGCCGATGCCACTCGCAGCACGGCCGCCTGCACCGAAGGCTCGCCGAAATCGGCAAAGCCCTGGCCGAGCACGCCGACGCGCAACGCCGCGACACCCCTGCCTTGCTTATCCTCGGGCGCATCCATGCCAAGCATGGCCGCATAGGCCAACGCGAGGTCGCCGGCATTCCCTGCCATCGGTCCCACCGTATCCAGGCTCTGCGCATACGGCACGCATCCCCGCAGCGATAGCCGGCCCGTGGTCGGACGCAGTCCCCAGATGCCGCAGAACGCGGCCGGCGCGCGGATCGAGCCATTGGTGTCCGAGCCCAGCCCGAACGGCACCACGCCGGCCGCCACCAGCGCCGCGGTGCCCGCCGACGAACCGCCGGTGATGCGCGCCGGGTCGAGCGGGTTGCGCACCGGGCCGCCGATCACGTTCTCGCCGGTGGCGCCGCATGCGTATTCGTCCATCGCCGCCAGCGCGACCGGCACCGCGCCCGCGGCCACCAGCGCCTCGACCGCATCGGCATCGCGCGTCACCGGCGGCTGCTGCGCGCGCGGCGCGGCGCCGGCCAGCGTGGCGTGGCCGCGCACGTCGAGCAGGTTCTTCACCACGAAGGGTACGCCGGCAAGCGCTGGCACCGGCAGGCCGTGGGCGCGCCGGCGGTCCAGCGCCGCCGCCTGCGCCAGCGCCCCGTGCGCCAGCAGCGCCGAGCAGGCATTGAGCGGCGCCGCGGCTGCGGCGCGCTGCAAGGCGTCGCGCACCAGCTCGACGGCAGGGCGCGCGCCGCTGCGCACTTGCGCCGCCATGGCGGCAGCGGCCAGGGAGTCAGCGGTCATGCTGCCCCTCCCTCTTGCGCCAGCGCCTCGCGCAGGCGTGCCACCATCGTTGCCATGCCGGCCAGCAGCGCGGCGGCCTGCTCGCAATCCTGCGGCGCAACCGGTAATTGCAGAGGTGCCGTGGCTTGCGCTACCAGGCGGGCGGGATCATCGCCACATGCTTGCATCATGGTTCAGCTCCGCGATTGCATCAGCTGGCGCGGGATCGCCAGGATCAGCACCGCCGCGGCCAGCATCAGCCCGGCCAGCGCCAGCACGCCCAGCGAGATGCTGCCCGTGCTCTGCTTGATCCCGCCCATCAGCACCGGGCCGATCAGGCCCGCCAGGCTGGCGGCGCTGTTGATCATGGCGATTCCTCCGGCCGCGGCGGTGCCGGCCAGCACGCGGCCCGGCAGGCCCCAGAACATCGACAGGGTCGCCATCAGCCCGGAAATGCCGATGGTCAGGAACACCATCGCCACCACCGTGTTGTGCGGGAACAGCGTGCTGGCCCACATGCCCGCCGCCGCCACCAGCAGCGGCAGCGCGGCGTGCAGGCGGCGCTCGCCGGTGCGCTCGGCGTGCGCCGCGTTGACGTTCATTACCACGCAGGCCACGGCATATGGGATCGCGGTCAGCATGGCAATCTCCAGCGGCGACGACATCCCCGTCGACTGGATGATGGTCGGCAGCCAGAACACCAGTCCGTAGTTGCCGATATTGAAGAGCAGGCAGATCGCCATCAGCATCCACAGGATCGGCGACTTCAGCGCGGCGCTGAAGCGGGTGTTCTTCTTCGCGTTCTCGGTGCTGAGGGTGCGGGTGATGGTGGCGGCTTCGGCCGGCGTGAGCCAGGGCGCGGCCTCCGGCGCTTCCGGCAGCATGCGCAACAGCAGCAGGCCCAGCAGGATGGCTGGCAGCGCCTCGATCAGGAACATCCATTGCCAGCCGTCGAGCCCGTGCAGGTCATGCGTGGCCGACATCAGCGCGCCCGATATCGGCCCGCCCAGCACCATGCCCAGCGGCATTGCCAGGAACAGGATCGACATGATGCGCGACTGGCGGTCGGCCGGGTACCACTTGTTCAGGTACATCACCGCCGCCGGGAAGAAGCCGGCCTCGGTCACGCCCAGCAGGAAGCGCGCCGCGTAGAACTCCACTGGCGTGGTCACGAACATGGTGGCGGCCGATACCAGCCCCCACAGGATCATGATGGCCGCCATGCAACGGCGCATGCCGAAGCGGTAGATCAGCAGGCTGCACGGCACCTGGCACAGCATGTAGCCCCAGAAAAAGATGCCGGCGCCAAGGCCGTAGACCACGTCGCTGAGCCCCAGCGCCTGCTGCATCTGCAGCTTGGCAAAACCGACGTTGACCCGGTCGAGGTAGCTGAAGAAGTAGCACAGCACGATAAACGGCACGATGCGGCGCGTGACCTTGGCGAACGCCGTGTCGGCGGCGTCCGGCAGCGCGCCGGCGTGGGCGGGCGCCTGGGGCATGGCTGGCTTGGCCAGGGACATGATGGTTTTCTCCTCCGTGGACAGGCGCGCGGGGGCCGGCGCCAGGAGCTGCCATCATAGCCGGTCATGAAACAAACGTTCCAGCATGGTTTACACTGAAACAAACGATATTCGCGGAACCAGGTGACGGAAACCTCCCGCCCAAACAAAAAGGGCGGCAATGCCGCCCTTCAATGACCCGGCCGCTGCCCGGCCAGCCTGCTACAAGCCCTATCCGGGCGTAACGTCCTGCGACGCCCCCACCATGGTCAGCGCGTTGCCGTGCTCGTCCAGCGTGACCTCGCCTTCTTCATGGATGTCGCGCAGGCTGCCGTCCGGCAGCTGGATCCGGTAGTCGACCCGATACGGCGCCTTGTCGACGATGGCGGCGCGGATCGCGGCCTGCACGCGCGGGCGGTCGGCCTCGACGATCGATGCCAGGTAGCGCTCCATGGTCACCTTGAACGCCTGCGGGGCCCAGCCGAAGATGCGGTAGGCCTCGTCGGTCCAGGCGCAGTCGTCGGTCTGGATGTTCCAGTACCAGCCGCCCAGGTGCGCAATCTGCTGCGCCTTGGCCAGCAGCGCCTCGCTCTGGCGCAGCGCGGCCTCGGCGCGGCGACGCTCGGTAATGTCAAGGCTGACGCCGATCATCTTGACCGGGCGCTGGTCGAAATCGCGCACCAGCGTGGCCCGCGACGAAATCCAGCGCGTGTTGTCCTCATGCACCACGCGGAATTCCCACTCGTGCATCTCCTGCGCACCCAGCGTGCGGGTCAGCACTTCCTTCAGCCGCGCCACGTCGCCGGGATGCACGCAGGCCCAGAAGTCATCCATGTTGCGGATATGGCGGCCGAACAGCGAGACATCGTTGGACGAATAGGTCAGGCCATCGGTCAGCACGTTCCATTCCCAGGTGACGATGCCCGAGACCTCCTGCGCAAACTTCATCCGCGCCTCGCTTTCCATGATCTCGGCGAGGTGCTTCTGGCGCAGTTCCTTGATGTGCGGGTCGGACGCGGTGCTGGCCTCGAGGTCGGCAATGGCCTGCTCGCCGTAGCGCAGCCACAGCCAGTTGACGCCCAGGTAGCGGGCCAGCGCGAGCAGGCGCTCGTATTCGATCTCGCCGCCGCGCGTCCACTTGTGCACGGCCGACGGCGATACCGACAACGCCTCCGCCACCTGCTTGAGCATGATCCTTTTGCCTTCCAGCACCCCCTTCAGGCGCGTGGCAAAAGTGTCTTCGGTCATGGGCGCTCCTCCGCTTTTTTTCAACCGATGGTGAATTGAGTAACTCGAACCTTACACCATCCCCGTTATTTGCGCGAACTCATAGCCATCATCAATTTATATCAGCGAAACCATCGCTTTTTTCAATTGCAACAACCGGCCTGACCTCACTAGACTCCATCTCACATTACTATTGGTGATTTAATTTACTTATAGTGAATCGACAAGGCACGGAGACCAACGAGGAGACACCCCATGCAAGAGACCGCCGCCCCCGTCTGCAGCACCACGCCGCCGCTCGCCTACACGCTGCCGGCCCACTACTACACGTCGCAGGAGGTCTTCGAGCAGGAAAAGAAGACCATCTTCGCGCGCAGCTGGGTGTGCGTGATGCACAAGAGCCAGGTGGCCGAGAACAACCAGTACGCCACCGCCCAGGTAGCGGGCGAGAACATCTTCGTGGTGCGCGGCCGCGACGGCGTGCTGCGCGCCTTCTACAACGTCTGCCCGCACCGTGCGCATGAACTGTTCGCCGACGGCGCCGGCAAGGCGAAGAACGTGATCACCTGCCCGTATCACGCCTGGTCGTTCGGCCTGGACGGCAAGCTGATCCACGTGCGCAACGCCGAAAACGTGCCGGGCTTCTGCAAGGACAACGCCGGGCTGACGCCGGTGCGCGTGGAAGAGTTCTGCGGCCTGGTGTTCGTCAACCTGGACATGGACGCGAAGCCGCTGGCCGAACTGGCAGGCAGCCTCAACGACGAGATCCGCGCGCGCTGCCCGGATGTCGACAAGCTGGTGCCGGCGCACAAGCTCACCTACGAGATGAAGGCCAACTGGAAGGTTGTAGTCGACAACTACCTGGAATGCCTGCACTGCCAGACCGCGCACCCGGCGCTGGTGGAGTCGATCAGGATGGAGACCTACAAGCATGAAGTGCGCGGCCTCTACACCAGCCAGGTCGGGCAGACCCGCTCGGGCAGCGACGCCTTCACCTATGACAGCGACGCCCCCAACACCGACTTCGCCGCGTACTGGCTGTGGCCCAACGTGACGCTGAACGTGCTGCCGGGCGATGGCAACTACGGCGTCTTCTACATGTTCCCGGTGGATGCCGACACCACCATCCAGCACTTCGAGTTCTACTTCCGCGACAGCACGCCCACGGCCGAGCAGGAACAGCTGATCGAGTACTACAAGAACGTGCTCAAGCCCGAAGACCTGAGCATCGTCGAATCGGTGCAGCGCGGCCTGAAGTCGCGCGGCTACCGCAACGGGCAGGGCCCGCTGCTGGTCACCGACGACAAGACCTCGGCCATTGGCGAGCACGGCGTGCAGCACTTCCAGCAGATGGTGCTCGACGCCCTGGCCGCCTGAAACCACCAGATCAACCGGAACCGCAGCAATGATCCAGACCCAGCTCTATATCGACGGCCAGTGGCAGTCGCCCATCGACCAAGGCACGCGCGCCATCGTCAGCCCGGCCGACGAAGCGGTGATCGCCCAGGCCGCCGAAGCCACCCGCGCCGACGCGCGCCTGGCCATCGCGGCCGCGCGCCGCGCCTTTGACGGCCCGTGGCGCCAGACCACGATCCGCGACCGCGCCAGGCTGCTGAACAAGATTGCCGAACTGATCGACCGCGATGCCGAAAAGCTCGCCCACCTCGAATCGCTCAACACCGGCAAGACCCTGACCGAAAGCCGCACCGACATGGGCGATATCGCGGCCACCTTCCGCTACTTTGCCGGGCTGGTGGCATCGGAATCGGGCGCCGTCAACGAAGCGCCGCACCACGTGATCAGCCGCACGCTGCGTGAGCCGGTCGGCGTGTGCGGCCTGATCACGCCGTGGAACTACCCGCTGCTGCAGGCCGCGTGGAAGATCGCGCCGGCGCTGGGCGCGGGCAACACCGTGGTGATCAAGCCGAGCAACCTGACGCCGCTGACCACGCACCACTTCACGCAGCTGGTGGCCGAGCTGGACCTGCCGCCGGGCGTGTTCAACCTGGTGACCGGTGGCGCGGAGGTGGGCGCGGAACTGGCCGAAAGCGTGGACGTGGACCTGGTGTCCTTCACCGGCGGCGCGTTTGCCGGCGAGAGCATCATGAAGGCCGCCACCGGCAACTTCAAGCGCATCGGCCTGGAGCTGGGCGGCAAGAACCCGAACATCGTCTTTGCCGACGCCGACCTGGATGCCGCGGTCGACTACGCGCTCAACGCCGCGTTCTTCCACGCCGGACAGGTCTGCTCCGCGGGCTCGCGCCTGATGGTCGAGGACAGCATCTATGATGCATTCATCGGCCGGCTGGCCGAACGCCTGCCGCGCATCGTGATCGGCAACGGCTTCCATGGCGAAACCCAGATGGGCCCGGTGCAGTCGGCGCAACAACACGAGAAGATCCTCGGCATGGTGCAGGCCGGCATCGCCGAGGGCGCGCGCCTGGTCCACGGCGGCAAGCGGCCGGCGGGCGACGTGTTCAAGAAGGGCTACTGGCTGGAACCGACGCTGCTGGCCGACGTGACGGCAGAGATGAAGATTGCGAAGGAGGAGATTTTCGGGCCGGTGATCACCGCCGAGCGCTTCCGCTCAGAGGAAGAAGCGCTGCGTGCCGCCAACGACACGCCGTATGGCCTGGCCGCCGCGGTCTGGACCCGCGACCTGGACAAGGCCAACCGCATGTCGCGCGCGCTGCGCTTCGGCACGGTGTGGGTCAACGACTACCACCCGTACTTCCCGGAAGCGCCGTGGGGCGGCTACAAGGCGAGCGGCATCGGCCGCGAGCTGGCCCGCATCGGCCTGGACGAGTACACCGAGCTCAAGCACAGCTATATCAACCTCGCCCCGAAGGCGATGGGCTGGTTCGGCGCCTGAGCGCAGCTGACTTCGCAATCGCGTGCGCGGTGGCACCGCCCCCGGGGCTGCCACGCACGGCGTCACGCAAACAAGGAGATTGCACCATGCAGGCAATCCATGAATACGACTACATCATCGTCGGCGCGGGCTCGGCCGGCTGCGTGCTGGCGGCGCGGCTGACCGAGGATGCCGATGTCTCGGTGCTGCTGCTGGAGGCAGGCGGCCCCGACTGGCGCCTGGACTGGCGCACGCAGATGCCGGCGGCGCTGGCGTATCCGCTGCAGGGCACCACCTACAACTGGGCCTATGTCACCGAGCCCGAGCCGCATATGAACAACCGGCGCATGACGCAGGGCCGCGGCAAGGGCCTGGGCGGCTCGTCGCTGATCAATGGCATGTGCTATATCCGCGGCAATGCGATGGACTACGACGGCTGGGCGCAGAACCCGTCGCTGCAAGACTGGAGCTACGCCGACTGCCTGCCCTACTTCCGCAAGGCCGAGACCTACGACAAGGGTGCCAACGACTACCACGGCGGCAACGGCCCGCTGCACGTGACCACGCCCAAGGCCGGCATCAGCCCGCTGTTCGACGCCTTTATCAAGGCCGGCGAGCAGGCAGGCTACGGCCGCACCGATGACCTCAACGGCTTCCGGCAGGAAGGCTTCGGCCCGATGGACCGCACCACCACCGCGGGCGGGCGCCGCTGCAGCACCTCGCTGGCCTACCTCGACCAGGCCCGCGAACGTCCCAACCTGACCGTGCATACGCGTGCGCTGGCCGACCGCATCCTGTTCGCCGGACCGCGCGCCATCGGCGTGTCGTACCTGCAGGGCGACCACGTGCGCGAAGCCCGCGCGCGCCGCGAGGTGATCGTCAGCAACGGCGCGATCGCATCGCCGCAGCTGCTGTTGCGCTCCGGCGTTGGCAATGCCGACGAACTGCGCGCGTTCGGCATCGACACGGTAGCCGACCTGAGGGGCGTGGGCGAGAACCTGCAAGACCACCTGGAGATGTACCTGCAGTACGAATGCACCAGGCCGGTCTCGCTGTATCCGGCGCTGCAGTGGTGGAACAAGCCGGCGATCGGCATCGAGTGGTACCTGCGCGGCACCGGCACGGCGGCCTCCAACCACTTCGAGGCCGGCGGCTTTATCCGCAGCAGCGACGAGTTCGCCTGGCCCAACCTGCAGTACCACTTCATCCCGCTGGCAATGAACTACGACGGCAGCAACCCGGTGAAGTCGCACGGCTTCCAGTGCCACGTGGGCTCGATGCGCTCGCCCAGCACCGGCTTCGTCAAGCTGGCCAGCCGCGACCCGCGCGTCAAGCCGCGGCTGCTGTTCAACTACATGGCGCACGAGGTGGACTGGCGCGAGTTTCGCGCCGCGGTGCGGCTGACGCGCGAGATCATCGGCCAGCAGGCGATGGACCAGTTCCGCGGCCGCGAGATCAAGCCCGGCATGATGGTGCAGAGCGATGCCGAGATCGACGCCTTCGTGCGCGACCATGCCGAGACCGCGCTGCACCCGTCCTGTACCTGCAAGATGGGCCACGCCTCCGACCCGATGGCGGTGGTCGACCACCAGGGCCGCGTACATGGCTTGTCTGGCCTGCGCGTGGTCGATGCGTCGATCATGCCGAAGATCGTCACCGGCAACCTGAACGCGCCCACCATCATGATGGCCGAGAAGCTGGCCGACGTGATCCGCGGCCGCGCGCCACTGCAGCGCTCGACGGCGCCTTACTACAAGGCCGCGCCCGCGCGCATGCAGACGGTGGCGGAGCGCGCGCAGCCGCCTGCCACGCGCATGCCCCTGCCAATGCCCGCCTGATCCCAGCGGCGCGGCGCGCGGGCCTTGCGCCCGAAACCTGACCGCGGCACCTGTGCTGCCGGGACCAGCGTCCCGGCGGGCAGCGTGCGCCCGGTCGGACGCGTCGCGCCTCCCCATCACCAAAGCCGGCGACCCATAAACAAATCCAGACCGGCTGCAAGGAGGAGACAACTTCCATGCTGCGCAAATGCTTTCCCGCAAGACGGGCCCTGCAAGGTGCCCTGCCCCTGTTGCTGTGCCAGGCGCTGCCCGCGCTGGCGCAGGCCGATGGCGACACCACGCTGGCGGTCGCGCCGGTGCCGCAAGTCACCGCTACCATGCCGCCGGCTGAAGCCGCCACGGCGACGTCGCCATGGAGCGCCAACATGACGCTGGCCTCGCAGTACGTCTCGCGGGGCTTTCGCCAGACCTGGGGAAAACCTGCCGTGCAGGGCGGCATCGACTACGCCCACCCCAGCGGCTTTTCCGCCGGCACCTGGATGTCGAGCGTCAGCGACAAGTTCATCGAGGGCGGCACGGTCGAATGGGACCTGTATGCCGGCTATACCGGCAGCGTCGGCGACTTTGTCTACGCCGGACAGGTCTACTACTACCTCTACCCGGGCGCGAAGCTGCAATACGCGCAGACCAAGTACAACTACGGCGAGGCGGTCGCGTCGCTGACGTACAAGTGGTTCAACGTCAAGTACTGGCTGACGTATACCCCCGACTACTTCGGCTACAACAGCGCCTCGCTGCTGTCCGGCAACAACCTGCACAGCCGCGGCTCCGGCTACCTGGACATCAACGGCACCTTCGACCTGGGCCACGGTGTCACGCTGCTGCTGCACTACGGCCAGGAGCGCGTGCGCAACTTTGCCGCCTACAACTTCCGCGACGTGCGCGTGGCGCTGTCCAAGGCCTTCGAGGGTGGCTGGACCGTGACCGGCGCCTATACCCGCGGCTGGGGCCGCACCGACGTCTACGACAAATACACCACCGGCGCGCTGGATTCCTCCGGCAACCCGTCCGTTTCCAATCCGCTGAAAAGCACGTTCCTGGTCTCGGTGACCAAGACGTTCTGACGGCGCTTATCCACCGCTGTACCACTGCCTTACGAAGCACACCACCATGGCCTCCCTGGGTCTTACCGACGCGACCGGTCTTGTCGGCGTTGCCGCCTACGTTACCGCGCACTTCGCCGTGCAGGTCCTGCACAAATCCCCGACCGGCCGGCTGGCCGTCGTCCTCAACGTGATCGGGCCGAGCTGCATCCTGATCTCGCTGGCCGGCGCCTTCAACCTGGCGTCGTTCCTGACCCAGTGCTTCTGGCTGGTCCTGACATTGCTGGGCTGGTGGCGCCATCGCCGGGCCGGACGCGCCGGACGCGCGATGGTGGAAACGCTGGGCGCTCCGCGCCCCGGACAGCCGGTGCAGCAGTAGCAAAAGGGACGGCCGGGCACTCTGCAACGCGATACAAAACTTCCGTTGCCTTGCTGCCGTGCCCTTCCTATACTCATCAAAACACCATAGGTAATCTAATTTACTTTTGGTAAATCAACAGACCGGGATGCCAGGCGCCCTGCGAATCGGGCAACTGGCAACCCGGGATGACAACAGGAGACAACCATGAGAAACGCCCCCAGAATCCCCGCCAGACATTCCCGACCGTCGTAATCCCGGCAGGCAGTACCGCAACGTACCCACCCAGACCGCAGACGGCAGACCGTGACGGAGCCTAGCTCCCGCAACACGGCGACCCGGGAAGCAAGGAGACATCGTGTATTCACAGAAAGACGTGCTGTCGCTCGGCGCGCAGGCGCCGCTCGCCCCCGCGCAGCAACCCCAGCAGCAAACCCAGCAACCCACCGCATCGCACGAACTGCAGCGCAGCCTGACCTGGAAGGACGCCTTCTGGGTCACCAGCGGCGTGCCGGCGGGCGTGCTCTTCACCATCGGCGGCGTGTCCGCCACCATTGGCAACCCGGCCTGGGTGATCTGGATCCTCGCCATCCTGGTCGGCTTTGCCCAGTGCTTCGTCTACGCCGAGATCTCGGGCCTGTATCCGCACAAGTCGGGCGGCGCGTCGGTGTACGGCGCGATGGGCTGGGTCCGCTACAGCAAGTTCGTCGCCCCGGTCTCGGTCTGGTGCAATTGGGTGGCGTGGTCGCCGATGCTCGCGCTAGGCACCAGCCTGGCGGCCGGCTATATGCTGAGCGCGCTGTTCCCGGCCGATTCCGTCATCAACACCTGGCAGCTGACGCTGGTGGACCTGGGCTTCGTCAGCAAGGGCCTGACGCTGCGGGTGAATTCCACCTTCCTGCTCGCCACCGCGTTCCTGCTGATCACCTTCAAGCTGCAGCACAGCGGCGCTTCCGCGGCCGCGACCACGCAGCGCATCCTGGGAATCGCCTCGCTGACGCCGTTGGTGGTGATCGCGCTGGTGCCGCTGTTCACCGGCGATATGCCTTCGACCAGCTTCTTCCCCTTGCTGCCGCTGACGCATGACGCTTCCGGCGCCGCGGTGCTGGGCGGCTGGAACGCCGCCGGCATCAGCACGGCGATGGGCGCGATGTTCCTGGCGTGCTGGTCGACCTTCGGCTTCGAGACCGCGGTGTGCTATACGCGCGAGTTCAAGGACCCGCAGAAGGACACCTTCAAGGCGATCTTCTGGTCCGGCGTGCTGTGCCTGTTCATGTTCATCGCGGTGCCGATCGCCTTCCAGGGCTCGCTCGGGCTGCAGGGCATGCTGGCGCCCGACATCATCGACGGCTCCGGCGTGGGCGCGGCAATGGCCAGGTTCGTCGGCGGCGGCGCGGTGGTGTTCAACGTGATCGTGGTGATGCTGGTGCTGGCGATCCTGCTGATCGTGATGACCTCGATGATGGGCTCGTCGCGCACGCTGTACCAGGCCTCGGTCGACGGCTGGCTGCCGCGCTACCTCTCGCACGTGAACGAGCACGGCTCGCCCACGCGCGCGATGTGGACCGACCTGCTGTTCAACCTGTTCCTGCTGCTGATGTCGAACTACATGGCAGTGCTGTCGATCTCCAACGTCTGCTACATGATCTTCGTGTTCCTGAACCTGCAGTCGGGCTGGATCCACCGCATGGACCGCCCCGACTGGCCGCGCCCGTACAAGTGCAAGAACTGGCTGCTGGCGCTGGGCGCGTTCCTGGGCTTCTTCGACCTGGCCTTCGTCGGCGCCGGCGCCAACTTCCAGGGCGAACACACGCTGCGCAACGGCCTGATCGCCGCGCTGCTGATCGTGCCGGTCTTTATCTACCGCCATTACATCCAGGACAAGGGCCGCTTCCCCGAATCGATGCGCCGCGACATGGAACTGCCCAACGCGCGCGCCGGCGTGCTGCCCTATGTGGCGCTGGTCGTCGGCGGACTGGTGGTGTGGATTGCCGCCAGGCTGACGGTCATTACCTGATCGCCCCGGGCGGGCCGGCGCCATGCCGGTCCGCCTTCCCTCCCGCATTTCCCGCGTTCTCCCGCAATCCCTGAATTCCGAGGTACCGCCATGACTGACACGCTCCGCGTACGCGTCGGCCGCGTCGAGCCGCTGGCCGCCGGCATCAAGCGCTTCACCCTGCAACCCTGCGACGGCGGCGCGCTGCCCGCCTTCGACAGCGGCAGCCACGTCGTCGTCCACATGGACGGCGGCCGGCTGCGCAACGCCTATTCGCTCACCAGCACGCTCGGCGAGCCCGCCCACTACCAGATCGCCGTGCGGCTGGAAGAAGCCTCGCGCGGCGGCTCGCGCTTCATGCACGAGCAGGTGCGCGAAGGCGACGAACTGCGCATCGGCGCGCCCGGCAACCTGTTCAGCCTGGACCACGGCGCCGGCCGCCACCTGCTGATCGCCGGCGGCATCGGCATCACGCCATTCATGACGCATATCCAGGCGCTGGCCGCGCGCGGTGCCGACTTCGACCTGCACTACTGCTTCCGCAATGCCCAGTCCGCCGCCTTCCTCGACGTCCTGCCCGCCACCTTGCAGCCGGGCCAGCTGCACCTGTATGAAAGCGACAGCGGCACCCTGCTCGACATCGCCGCGCTGATCGCCGCACAGCCGGACGACACCCACGTCTACGTGTGCGGCCCGGCCCCGCTCAACGACGCCGTGGTCAACGCCGCGCGCGCCGCCGGCTGGGACGCCGGCCGCATTCACTTCGAGCAGTTCCGCAATGAAGTGGACGCCACCGGCGGCGCCTTCGAGGCCGTGCTGAACAAGAGCGGGCTGACGCTGCAGGTGGGCGCCGACGAATCGCTGCTGCGCGCGATCGAGAAGGCCGGGATCAAGGTGGACTGCATGTGCCGCGAGGGCATCTGCGGCTCCTGCGAGACCGCCATCCTGGAGGGCGAAGCGGACCATCGTGACCAGTACTTGTCCGATGCGGAGAAGGCGGCGCAGAAGACGATGATGCTGTGCGTGTCGCGCTGCAGGGGACAGCGGCTGGTGCTGGATCTGTGACCCAGCCGCAGGCTTACGCCGGCAACGCAGTCCTGCGGTGGGCCAGCGCGTCGCAGGCGGCGCGCGCATCGGCCACCAGCCTCGCCACGATCCGGCCGGCGGGTTCGATCGCATCCGCGAAGCCCCCCGCCGGGCCGAGCGACACAATTCCCGCATCGACCTCGCCGTCCAGATAGACACGCTGCCGTGTGCGCGACGACAGGATCAGGTCGCCGAAGGCCGCGTGATTGCGCGCCCCTTGCGCCTCGAGGCGCTGCACCGCGCGGGCGCTGTCGTTGGCGAGCACGCGCCAGGTATCGCCAAGACTGCCGAGGATGGTGGTCGAGCAATGCTCGTCCGACGCGATGATGCGTTGCTTCAGCGCATCGTGCGCGGCGATTTCGCTGGCGACCATGAAGCGGCTGCCCATCACCACGCCATCGGCTCCCAATGTCAGCGCGGCGGCGATCTGCCGGCCGCTGCCGATGCCGCCGCCGATCACCAGCGGCAGCTCCAGCCGCTCCAGCGCAAAGGCGCCATTGACGAAGGCCGACAGCTGGTTGGCGCCCGGATGGCCGCCCTCCTCCAGCCCGACCAGCGCCACCGCGTCGACGCCCAGCCGCTGCGCCGTCACCGCATGGCGCACGCTCGGGCACTTGTGGACCAGGATGCCGCCGCAGTCATGGATGGGGCCGACCAGCGCCTCGGGCGAACTGCCGGCGCTCTCGAACAGGCGCACGCCCTCTTCGAAGGCGATGCGGATCCAGTCCGGCACCAGCCGGTTGAAGCCCTCGCGCCGGGAAATCGTCAGGTTGACGCCGAACGGGCGCCCGCCGGTCAGCGCGCGGCAGCGGCGCAGGTCGGCGCGGTAGTCGTCCAGCGATTCGAACGAGCGCGCCGTGATGAAGCCCATGGCGCCGGCATTGACCACCGCGGCCACCACACCGGAGGTGCCGAGGTGGTGCATGCCGCCGAGCAGGATGGGATAGCGGATGCCCAGCAGTGTGGTCAGCCGGGTCTGGAGCACGGGGTCCGGCGCCGAGCCGATTGCGCGGGTGTCCATGGCGTCAGGCCGCGGCCAGCAGGTCAGTGGTGTCGTGCTGCGCGGCCTTGTACTGTGCCGACAACTCGTCCACCAGCCCGGCCACGTCCCGCACCGCGTCGACTCCCGACACCGAATGGCCCGCGCTCCAGACATCGACCCAGCGGCGCGGCGCGCGCCCGCCGTTGTGGTGCTCGCTATACAGCTCCGCGGCCCGCTGCGGCGTGATGGGGCCGGCCAGCGCCTTGGGATCGAGGCCGGCGGCAACGACTGACGGGCGCAGCATATTGGTGTCCAGGCCGGTGAAGGCCTGCGTCAGCATGACGTCGTCGAGCGAACTGTCGACCAGCATCTGGCGATACGCGTCGCTGGCCATGCTCTCGGGCGTGGCGATAAAGCGCGTGCCCATGCAGCCGAGGTCGCAGCCCAGCACGCGCGCCGCCCACAGCGCGGCGCCGTCGGAAATGCCGCCGGACAGCACCAGCGGGCCGTCGAACATCTGGCGCACCGCGCGCACGAAGGCAAAGGTATTGAGCCAGCCGGTCTGGCCGCCGGCACCGGCGGTGAGCAGCACCAGCCCGTCGGCGCCCGCCTGCAGCGCCTTCTCGGCATGGCGCAGCGTGGCCACGTCGGCCAGCACCATGCAGCCGACGTCGTGCAGCGGCTTGACCACCGCGGCCGGCGAGCCGACGCTGGCGATCACCATCTCGACCTTGTGCCGGACCAGTACCGCCACGTCCTCGGCCAGCATCTCCGGCTTGCGGCGCATGATCAGGTTCGGGCAGGCCGGCGCGGTCGGGCCATGGACTGCGGCGCAGTCCGCGGCGACCCGCGTCAGCCATGCATCCAGTTCCTCGGCCGAGCGCGCGTTGACGGTGGGGAAGGATCCGATCACGCCGCTGCGGCAGGCGGCCGAGACCAGGTCGGGACCGGAAACGCGCAGCATGGGCGCGGCGATCAGGGGCAGCCGCAAGCGGCTGGCGAGTGAGGCGGGCAAGGTCATGGCAAGGGATTCCAGGAGATTCAGTCGGGTGGCATCGGTGCCGGTGCGGCAGCATCCGGGGCATCCGGGGCATCCGGGGCATCCGGGGCAGCGGCGCCGGCAGGCGCCGCCGGCGCGGCGATGCCCTGCCGGAAGATGCGGATCAGCATTTCGCCCAGCGCGGGCAGGTCCACGTGTTCGGGATCGATCAGCGACTGCGCCGTCACGCCGCGCAGCGTGCCCAGCAGGATCAGGCCGAACATCTCCGGATCGACGTCGCTGGCGATCTCGCCGCGCGCGATGCCGATGCGCACCTGAGCGGCGAACGCCGCGACACTCTCGGCATTGATGGGCCGCGCCATCTGCTGCAGCTCGGGCATCGACGAGAACGATTCCCCCCACAGGATGTGCAGCGCCCGCGACGGCACCGGGTCCGCGCCGGCCATGCCGACATAGGCGCGCACGGTGGCCTCGAGGTTGGTCAGCCCCGGCCGCACGCGGACCGGACTGTGCTCGCGCGACCACTGCGCGAAGCGGCGCCGGAACCGGTCGACGATGAACTGGTAGACCTGCAGCAGCAGCCGCGTCTTGCTCTTGAAGTAGTAATTGGGCAGCGAGTGGCTGTAGCCGGCCTCGCGTCCCACGTCCACCAGCGACAGCCGCGACGCGCCGTTCCTGGCGATCAGCTGGATCGCGACGTTGATCATCCGGCTGATGGCGGCCTCGCGCAGCTCGGCGTTGGTCTTGCTTTCGGCATCGGCGGCGGGTGCGGCGGACTCGGACTGCAAACTCATGGCGACTCTCTGAATGACTTGCGGCGCTGCCCGGGGTCATGACAACGGCAGCGGGTGATGACAGGCAACGGCGTGCCCGGGCGCGTCCGCGCAGGCCTGCAGCGCGGGGGCCTCGCGCGCGCAGCGCTCGCTGGCGCGGGCGCAGCGCGTGCGGAAGCGGCAGCCGGACGGCACGTCCAGCGGCGACGGCGTCTCGCCGTGGGCCAGCGCCGGCCGCAGCAGGCGGCGGGCAGGGTCCGGCGACGGCACCGAGGCCAGCAGCGTGGCAGTGTACGGATGGCGCGGCGCGCGGTAAAGCGAGCCCGCCGGCGCCAGTTCGCACACCTTGCCAAGATACATCACCATGACCCGGTCGCTGACGCTGCGCACCACGCCCAGGTCATGCGAGATAAACAGCAGGGTCAGGCCATGGGCCGCCTTGGCGTCTTCCAGCAGGTTCAGCACCTGCGCCTGGACCGAGACATCGAGCGCCGAGACCGGTTCATCGCATACCAGCAGCTGCGGGCGCAGCACCAGCGCGCGCGCGATGCTGACGCGCTGGCACTGGCCGCCGGACAGCTCCCACGGCCGGCGCTTGCCGACCACGTTGGCGTCCAGCCCCACGTCCGCGAGCGCCTGCGCGGCGCGGGCGCGGCGCTCGGCGGCGCTGCCCTCGCCCGCCACCACCAGCGGCATCTGCACGATGTCGAGGATGCGTTGGCCGGGGTTGAGCGAGGACATCGGGTCCTGGAACACCATCTGCATGCGCCGCCGCAGCGCGCGCAAGGCGGCGCCGCGTGCCTGGGCCAGCGGCACGCCGTCGAAATCGACCGAGCCGGACTGCGGCGCCGGCAGTGCCATCAGCGCGCGCGCCAGCGTCGATTTGCCAGAGCCGGACTCGCCCACCACGCCGAGCGTTTCGCCGCGGCGCAGGTCGAAGGAGACGTCGGAGAGCGCCTGCACGCGGCGGCCGCCCCTGGCATGGTAGGTCTGCACCAGGTTGCGGGCGCGCAGCAGCGTGGCGGTGTCCTGCACCGGGGTAGGAAGTCGGGCGGTCACGTCAGGTTCTCCTGCACAGGATGCCAACAGGCATAGAAATGGCCACCGCCGGCGGGCATGGCGGCCGGGACGGCGCTGTCGCATTGCCCGGCGCGGGCAGCGCAGCGCGGCGCAAAGCGGCAGCCGGCCGGCGGCGCGCTCAGGTCAGGCGGCTGGCCCGGGATGGCCGGCAGGCGCGCATGCGGTTCGGCGTCGGCGCGCGGCACCGACTGCAGCAGCGCGTGCGTATAGCGCATGCGCGGGCGCTGCAGCACGTCGGCGACGCTGCCCTGCTCCACCATGCGGCCGGCGTACATCACGGCGACGTCGTCGCACATTTCGGCGACCACGCCAAGGTTGTGCGTGATCAGCAGCATCGCCATGGCGTGGCGCTCCTGCAGGCGGCGCAGCAGGTCCAGGATCTGCGCCTGCACGGTGACATCGAGCGCGGTGGTGGGCTCGTCGGCGATCAGCAGGCGCGGGGTGCAGGCCAGCGCGATCGCGATCACCACGCGCTGGCGCATGCCGCCCGACAGGCGGTGCGCGTACTCGCCGGCACGCTGGCGCGGATCGGCAATGCCGACGTCCGCCAGCAGCTCCACCGCCCGCTCGCGCGCGGCGCGCGCCGACAGGTCGGTGTGCTGGCGCAGCACCTGCTCGAGCTGGCGGCCGATGGTCAGCACCGGGTTGAGCGAGGTGAGCGGGTCCTGGAAGATCATGGCGATCTCCTTGCCGCGCACGCCGCGCATGTCGCGCTCGCCGAGCTGGCGCAGGTCGCGCCCGTTGAAATCGATGCGCCCGGCGGGGGTGCGGGCCACGCCCGCGGGCAGCAGGCCGATCAGGCTGCGCGCCAGCACCGACTTGCCCGAGCCCGATTCGCCGACCACGCCGAGGGTCTTGCCGGCCTCGAGCGTGAACGAGACCCCGTCGACGGCGCGCAGCAGGCCTTGCGGCAGCACGAATTCCGTCCTGAGGTCGGTGACCGCGAGCAGCGGCTGGCCGGCGGACGTAGTGTGAGATGCGGCGGATGTCATCATGCGGCCCTCGCCCTGCCGTCGAGACGGCGCTGGAGTTCTTCGCCCACCTGGTTCAGGGCGAAAATCGTCAGGAACAGCATGCCGGCCGGGAAAAACACCGCATGCGGCCCTTCCACCACGCGCGACTGCTCGCTCGCCATCATCGAGCCCAGCGACGGTGCCGGCGGCGGCACGCCCAGCCCGAGAAAGCTGAGCGCGGCCTCGGCCAGCGCGCCGATCGCAACCAGCAGCAGGCTGTAGGCCAGCAGCGCCGGCACCAGGTTGGGCAGCAGCTCGCGCACGATCAGCCGGGCATGTCCCATGCCGGCCGCGCGCGCGGCGGTGACGAACTGCTGCTCGCCAAGCCGCAGCGTGTTGGCGCGCGCGATGCGGATCACCGCCGGCACGAACACGATGCCGAGCGCCACCACCACCTTCACCAGCGGCGGCCCGGGATAGGCCACCATGGCAATCACCAGCACCAGCGGCGGAAACGCCAGCATCACGTTCGACAGCATCAGGATGGCGCGCTCGACCCAGCCGCGGAAATAGCCCGCGCAGACGCCCAGCGTGCCGCCGACCAGCAGCGCCAGCGTCACCGAGCCCAGGCTGACCACCGCGGTGATGCGGAAGCCGTACAGCGTGCGCGCCAGCACGTCGCGGCCGAGCGAGTCGGCGCCGAACCAGCGGGTGGCGTCGGGCGGGGCCAGCATGTCGGCCAGGTGCAGGCGCATCGGGTCGCGCAGCGGCAGCCAGTCGGCCAGCAGCGTGGCGCCGGCCACCAGCACCAGCCAGGCCACCGAGAACAGGTAGAGCTTCGGGGATAGTCGCATGGTCAGCCTTCGGCATCGCGAAGCAGACGGGGATCGACCAGGGCGTAGGCCAGGTCCGTCAGCAGGTTGACGAGAATGAACAGGATCGCGACGAAGAGCACGATGCCCTGCGTCATCAGGTACTCCTGCTGGTAGATCGACTCCACCAGCAACTGTCCTACCCCGGGCAGCGCGAACAGCGTCTCGATGACGATGGCACCGCCCATCAGCCGGCCCATGTTCACGCCGACCACGGTGATCAGGTTGAGCGACGACGGCCGCAGCGCGTTCTCGAACAGGATGCGCCAGGTGGGCAGGCCCATGCCGCGCGCCAGCGCGATGTAGTTCTGCTGCAGCGTGCCGACCATCTCGCTGCGCAGCAGGCGCAGGTACACCGGCACTTCGATCAGGGCCAGCGACAGCACCGGCATCACCATGCTCTCGAGGTTGCCGGTGATGCTTTCCGACAGGCTGACGTAGCCGGTGGCCGGCAGCCATTGCAGCCGCAGCGCCAGCACGTAGACCAGCCCCAGCGCCAGCACGAAGGCCGGCGTCGACAACAGCGCCAGGCAGCCTGCCAGCACGCCATGGTCCAGCTTGCTGCCGCGGCGGTAGGCGCTGAGGATGCCCAGCGGCACCGCCAGCCCGAGCGCGACCACCTGCGTCAGCAGCACCAGCTCGATCGTTACCGGCAGGCGCGACAGGATCACGTCGAGTGTCGCCTCGCCGGAATGGATGGCGTGGCCGAGGTCGCCGTGCAGCACGTCCCACAGCCAGCTCAGGTAGCGCAGCGGCAGCGGCCGGTCCAGCCCCAGCTCCAGCCGCAGTGCGGCGACGCGCTCGGGCGTGGCGGCGTCGCCCAGGATGATCAGGGCGATATCGCCCGGCAGCAGCGCCACCAGGAGGAAGCTCACCATGGACACGGCAACCAGGGTGGCCGCCACCGTCAGTGCGCCGGTCAGCAAGCGTTTGAGTTTCATCGTGCATGGCCTCCCGTTTCGCGCCAGATGCCGCCGAAGCGCACCAGCCCGTCCGGCACCACGGTGATGCCGTGCACGGTCTTGCGCGCGGCGATGGTGTCGCTCACGTTGTAGAGAAAGGCGTAGGGCATGACCTCGGTGGCCAGCACGCGGGCGAAGTCGCTGTAGATCGCGGCGCGGCGCGCCGGGTCGCTGGTGCGCATGCCGTCCTCCAGCAGGCGGTCGACGCGTGCGTTGCGGTAGCCGCCGTAGTTGCTGCTCGGCTTGACCGGCGCGAAGCGCGAGTGGAAGAAGATAAAGGCATTGGAATGCGGGTCGGCCCGGCCGGTGAAGCGGAAGATGCTCGCCTCGAACTGATGCGAGGTCATGTTCTGCACCAGCCGGTTCTGGTCGAACGGCACCAGCTCCACCTTGATGCCGGCCTCCTCCCACATCTGCTGCAGCGCCTGGGCGAGGTTGCGAGTGTCCGGGCTGTTGTTGAACTGCAGCGTGAACGACACCGGCTTGCCGTAGTCGGCCAGCAGCGCCCGGGCCCGCGCCAGGTCGTACTTCGGGTAGACCTCGGTCGGCTGGGTGATGCCGGCCACGCCCTTGCCGAAGGGGCTGTAGGCCAGGCTGGGCACGCCGAAGCCGAGCGTGCGCGCCAGCAACGGGCGATCGATGGCGTGGGCCACCGCCTTGCGCACGCGCAGGTCGTCCAGCGGCGGCTGGTTGAAGTTGAAGTAGATGCCCTCGGTGCCGAAGCCGTCGGGGTAGTACAGCGCCACGCGCTTGTCGGCGCGGATGGTGTAGATGAAGCGCGTGGTGGGCTGCAGGATCATGTCGGTCTGTCCCGACAGGAACGCCGATTCCCGCGTCTCCGGATTCTGCATGCCGCGGAACACGACACGATCGAGATAAGGCTCGCCCGGGCGCCAGTAGTCCGGATTGCGCGCCACCACGAAGCGGCTGTTGCGCACCCATTCGACAAAGCGGAACGGGCCGGTGCCAACCGGGCGCGTGCCGATGCCGGCCGGGTCGGCCTTGAAGGCCTTGGGCGAGACCATGATGCCCGGGGCATCGGCCAGCACCGTCGGCAGTGCGGCATTGGGCTCGCTCAGCACGAATTCCACGGTCGAGGGGTCGAGCGCGCGCACCTCGCGGATCTCGCGCATGCTGCTCAGGCAACGGCAACGGTTGGCCGGATTGCGCGTGCGCCGCAGGTTCGCCACCACCGCCTCGGCGTCGAATGGCGTGCCGTCGTGGAAACGGATGCCCTGGCGCAGGTGGATGCGGTAGCGCAGGCCGTCGGCCGACACGGTATAGCTCTCTGCCAGCCACGGCACGGCCCGGCCCTGGGTGTCGATATCGAACAGCGATTCATAGACCGGCGTCGACAACTGCCGCTCGGTGAAGGTGCCGGTACGGATCGGGTCGACCACGGCCGGGTCCTGTGCCAGCCCGACGGTCAGCGTGCCGCCGCGGCGCGGGGCGGAGCTTTCCGCGGCCAGCGCTGTCGCCAGTCCGCCAAACCCGGTGAGCGCCGCCAACAGCGCGATACCGGCACGCACCTGTACCCGGCGCGCGCATCTTGTCCAACGCATGTCGTCTCCTCTGTTGTAAGCCGGCGGGTCTGTGCCTGCCGTTGCCCGGTGCCGCGTCGGCGCGCGGCTTGCCGTCCCTCGATCCGTCCTGTTACGTCGCTGTCCGCTGCAACGCCTGTTCAGTCGCGCTGGAGCGTGTGCACGTAGCACACCGCGCCCACGCCCACCATGTGCGCCAGGCCCACGCGCGCGCCGGGATGCTGGCGTGCGCCGGCCTCGCCGCGCAGCTGCAGCGCGATCTCGCCGACCTGGCCGATGCCGGTCGGGCCGATGGGATGGCCCATGGCAATCAGGCCGCCCGACGGATTCACCGCGCAGCGGCCGCCGATGTCCCACGCGCCTTCCCTGAGCATCGGCACGGCGCGGCCGGGGCCGCACAAGCCCATGGCCTCGACATATTCGACTTCCTCCACGGTGAAGGCGTCGTGCAGTTCGAGCACATCGATCTGCTCCGGACGCAGACCGGCCTGCTGCAGGGCGAGACGCGTGGTCTCCTCGGTCAGGTTCGCGTCGAAGCGGGTGGCGTCCTCATACAGCCGCTGGCTGCGCGCCGCGGATGCCGTCACCCGCACCGGCTTGCCGCCGTCCACGCCGAGACGGCGGATGGCCGCTTCGGAGGCGACGATCACCGCCGCCGCGCCCTCGCCCACCGGGCAGCACTGCAGCGTGGTCAGGCTGCCGGATACCGGGCGGCCGCCCAGTACCTCTTCCAGCGTACGGGGCTGCTGCCGATGCGCGTTGGGATTGCGCGCGCCGTTGCCATGGTTCTTCACGGCGACACGGGCGAAATCCTGCTGGTCCACGCCGTGGCGCTGGGCGTACTGGTCGGCCAGCAGCGCGAAGTGCGTAAAAGGAACGATGGCGTCCTCGGCCAGTTGCGGAATGCCCATGGCCGCTTCGCCGCGCGTCACCGGCGCGGGCTTGTCGACCCCAACGGCGAGCGCGACCTCGCACATGCCGCTGGCCACTTCCATGCACGCCTGGCGAAACGCCGCCGAGCCCGAGGCCGACGCGTTTTCGACGTGCATGACCGGAATGCCGGTGGCGCCGAGGTGGCGCAGCATCGGCCGGCCGGGCGCCATCGGCAGCAGCGCCTTGGCGAAGTAGGCGGACTCCACCGCCGCCCATTCGATGCCGGCGTCGGCCAGCGCGCCGCGCACGGCGGCAAGTCCGAGCGTGGCGTAGCTGTCTTCACTGAGCGGCTGGTAACGGTGCCAGCCGGCGCCGATCACGTAGACCGGGCGCATGTCGTTGAGGGTGCGTTGCATGGCGTTCGGGAACTCGGGATATCGGAATCGTGCAGTGAGGCGGAAATCAGCGCTGCGTGGTGAAGCGCAGGTCGAGCGCGGCGCCACCGGCACCGGCGACCTCGGCAAGCGTGGCGTAGAGCGGCTGGTCCGCGCGCAGTGGCACATCGGGGTTGCCGTCGAGCAGCGTGCGCAGCACCGGGCCGTCGTCGAGCCTGACGGTGACCACCGTGAACGGCGGCTCGCGGTCCTTGCGCGCATGCAGCATGACCCGCGCCGAGGCCACCAGCCGGCCTCGGCCCGCCAGCAGGGTCGGCGTCAGCGCATCCCCGGTCGCGCCACAGGCCTCGCAGCCGTAGGCCTGCATGGGAAAGAACACATGGCCGCAACGGCAGCGGGCGCCGTGCAGCACGGGCTCGCCGTCAGGCGACAGGGCGTAGAGCTGGGGTTTCAGCAGGGCGGTCATGGAACGGTCATCCGTGATGGAGAGTGATGGCGTTTTTTAAGTCTCGTAACTTATTAGATTCGTTGCAAGTATCCAATCAAGGAAACGCGTGAATTCACGGGTATTCACCTATCCCGACCGCTTTCAACGGCACTAGGCTAGGGTTTATCCCAAGGTTTACATAATTTCTTAGTCCACTATCTAATAAGTTAGCGCGCTGGGATATCAGCACGCCGTCCAACAAGGAGCGAACCACGATGTATGCATTCAGCGAGGAGACGCGCGCCATCCGGGAGCTGGTCCGGCGGCTGGTCGACGATTTCCAGATGCCACTGGAGGCGCGCGTCCTCCGGGGCGAAAAACTCACGCGCGCCGATTACGCGCCGGGGCGGCGCGCGGCCCGGGAGGCCGGACTGTGGCGGCTTGGCGTGCCGCAAGACCTGGGTGGCGCCGGCTTGCCGCTGGTTACGCTGCTGGCCATCACCGAAGAGAATTTCCGCTGCCTGACGCCGCTGCGCTTCGGCGGCCGGGCCCTGCCCAACCTCTACGGCCTGCAGGGCGAACAGCGCGAACGCTACCTGGAGCCCTTTCTCAACGACACCAAGGTGCTGGCCTTTGCCCAGACCGAGCCCGGCGGCGGCGCCGACCCGGCCGGCGCCATCCAGACCTTTGCCCGCCGCCAGGGGGACGGAGACCAGGACGGGGATGGCGGCGGCTGGGTGCTCAACGGCACCAAGGTGTTCATCAGCAATGTCGCCGACGCCGACGTGGTCTTCGTGGTGGCGCGCACCGACAAGGCAAAGCGCGCCGGCGGCATCTCGATGTTCGCAGTGGAGACCGGCAACCCCGGCATGGTCCGACGCGAGATTCCCATGCTCGGCGGCTTCGTCACGCATGAGCTGATCTTCGACGACTGCCGGGTGCCGGCGCATGCGCTGGTGAGCAGCGAGGGCGGCGGCTTCCGCCAGGCGCAGCAGGCGTTGTCGGCGGCGCGCTTCGATGTGGCCGCGCGCGCGCTCGGCATCGCGCAGCGCTGTCTCGAAATGATGATTGCCTACAGCAAGGAGCGGAAGGTCTTCGGCGAGCCGCTGGCCGCGCTGCAGGCGACGCAGTCGGCCATCGTCGATTCGTGGGTGGAAATCCAGCAGAACCGGCTGCTGGTCTACCGCAGCGCCGAGCGGCACGACGCCGGCGAGGACACCCGCGTCGAAGCCGGCATGGTCAAGATGACCTGCACCGAGATGGTCGATCGCGTCATCGACCGTGCCATCCAGCTCTACGGCGCCGCCGGCTGCGCGCTCGATAACCCGCTGGCGCATTGGTACAACCACCAGCGCCTGGCGCGCATCTACGAAGGGCCGACCGAACTGCACAAGTACCGCGTGCTGGCCCGCCACCTGCTGTCCTGACCCGCCAGGACCCAAGGAGACAACATGCAAGCTTCCGTAGAGACCGCGCAGGCGCCGCAGCCCGGCACCGTCGAGCACTGGGCGCGCGCGCGGCCCGATGCGCTCGCCGCCATCGAGGGCGAGCGCGCGCTGAGCTGGGCCGCGCTCGACGACCATGCCAACCGGCTCGCGCATGCCCTGTCGGCGCGCGGGCTGGGCCGCGGCGACATCGTCGTGGTCCGCACCCAGATCCGGCTCGAGTGGATGGCCATCGCCGCGGCATGCGGCAAGCTCGGCTGCTCGCTGCTGGGCATGAACTGGCGGCTCACGCCCGCCGAGGTGCGCTACGTCCTCAACAACAGCCGCGCCAACGCCATCGTCTGCGACGACGCCGACCCGGCCGCGCTGCTGCCGGCGTTCGACGGCCAGCCGCTGAAGGCCGCGGTGTCGCTGGACGTCGCCGCGGCGGGCTTCGACCATTACGCCGATCTGGTCGCCGCCCCCGCCCCCGCGCGATACTCCGCGGGCCAGCCTGGCCTGATCATCTACACCTCCGGCACCACCGGCTTGCCCAAGGGGGTGCTGATGCGCGGCAGCGCGGATATGTCGGACCCGATCGTCACCGAATATCTGGCGGATGTCGGCGCCCACCGCACCACCTCGGCCGAGGCCTGCTTCCTGCTGACCATGCCCGTGCACCATGGCTCGGGCCCCTCGCAGATATGGGCGGCGCAGAAGGCCGGCGCGCTCACCGTCATGATCCGGCGCTACGACCCGCTCGCCGTGCTCGACGCGATCCAGCGCTACCGTGTGAGCCACTGGACCGGCGTGCCGACCATGTTCAAGCGGCTGGCGGCGCTGCCGCCCGGCACGGTGGCACAGCACGACCTCACGTCACTGCAGTCGATCACGGTGGGCGCCGCGCCGGTGTCGGATGCGCTCAAGCAATGGATCATCACGCATCTCGGCGACTGCCTCTACGAAGGCTACGGCTCGACCGAGACCGGCATGGTCAGCCGCATGATGGCCGGCGACCAGCGGCGCAAGCCCGGCTCGAGCGGCCGCCCCTACCGCCACGTGCGCATCGAGATCCGCGATGCCGACGGCCAGGTGCTGCCGGCGGGCCAGTCCGGCGAGATCTGGGCCTGGACGCCGGTGGCGATCCGCAACTACCTGAACGCCCCCGCGCTCGGCACCGACACGCGCGACGAGCGCGGCTTCTTCCGCACCGGCGACGTGGGGCGGCTCGACGACGAAGGCTTCCTCTACATCAGCGACCGCGCCAAGGACATGATCATTTCCGGCGGCGTGAACATCTATCCGGCCGAAATCGAGGCGGCGCTGCAAACCCACCCTGCCGTCGCCGACGCCGCGGTCATCGGCATCCCGGACGAAGAGTTCGGCGAGAGCGTGATGGCGTTCTGCGAGATCAAGCCCGGGCTGAGCGTGGACGAACCTGCGCTGCTCGAACACTGCGTCGGCCAGCTCGCCTCGTACAAGCGCCCACGCAATATCCGCATCGTCGACGAACTGCCGCGCAATACCGTCGGCAAGCTGCTCAAGCGCGACCTGCGCGCGCCCTTCTGGAAAGACAAGGAGAAAAACGTATGAACAACCTGCTCAGCCTCAGCGAACGCGTGATGCTGGTGACCGGCGCCGGGCAAGGCGTGGGCCGCCAGATCGCGCTGCATGCCGCCGCCCACGATGCCGAAGGCGTGGTGGTCAACGACTACTTCCTCGACCGCGCCGAAGCGGTGGCCGAAGAGGTGCGCGCCGCCGGCGGCCGCGCCATCGCCGTGCAGGCGGACGTGACCAGCCATGAAAGCGTGCAGGCGATGTTCGCCACGGCACGCGAGGCCTATGGCCGTGTCGACGTGCTGGTCAACAACGCCGGCAATGCCGGCGCCACGCCCAGCGCCGATGCGCGCAAGCCGTTCTGGGAGACCGGCCCCGATGCATGGAACAGCTTTATCGGCGTCAACTTCTACGGCGTGATCCACTGCACCGCCGCCGCGATCCCGGACATGATCGCGCGCCAGTCGGGCCGCATCATCACCATCATCTCCGACGCGGGCCGCATGGGCGAAGCGAACCTGGAGGTGTATTCCGGCGCCAAGGCCGGCGCGGCCGGCTTCATGCGCGGCGTGGCGCGCGCCATGGGGCGCCACCACGTCACGGCGAACTGCGTCGCGATCTCGGCCACGGTGACCCCGGCCATCGAAGCACGGCTGAAGGCCGACCCCGAGCGCACCAAGAAGATCATGGAGAGATACGTGATCCGCCGTCCGGGCCGGCCCAACGACGTCGCCAACATGGTGACCTTCCTCGCCTCGGATGCCAGCAGCTGGATCACCGGCCAGACCTATCCGGTCAACGGCGGTTTCTCGTTCGCCCTGTAAGGAGACGCCATGTCAGATATCCGTACGGACACCCAGACGCCGCGCGTCCTGACCGAGCGCCACGGCCATGTGCTGGTCATCACCATCAACCGGCCGGAGGTGAAGAACGCCTGCGACGGCCAGACCGCGCTGCAGATGAACGCGGCCATGGACCAGCTGGACAACGATCCCAGCCTGTTCCTCGGCATCGTCACCGGCGCCGGCGGCGACTTCTCCGCCGGTGCCGACCTGAAAGCAGCGGCGCGCGGCGAACTGCGCGAGCGCCCGCCGCGCGGCGGCTTCGGCGTGTTCAAACGGCCCGCGCGCAAGCCATTGATCGCGGCGGTCGAAGGCGTAGCGGTTGGCGGTGGGCTGGAACTGTGCCTGTCGTGCGACCTGATCGTCGCCGCGAAGAACGCGCGCATGGGCCTGCCGGAAGTGCGCCACAACCTCGCAGCGATTGGCGGCGGGCTGTTCCGGCTGCCGCGGCGCATCCCCTACCACATCGCCATGGAGCTCGCACTGACGGGCGAGCTGAAGGATCCATCTTTCTTCGCACCGCTGGGGCTGGTGAACCGCGTGGTCGAGCCCGGGCAGGCGCTGGACGAAGCACTGGCCTTGGCACAAAAGCTGATGGCCAACGGCCCGACGGGTCTTGCGGCGGCCAAGGAAATCATCTTCCAGTCCGCCAACTGGACGGATGAAGAAGCCTGGGAGAAGCAGATGCCCATCGCCGCCGTGGCGATCGAATCAGAAGATCGCAAGGAGGGACTGAAGGCCTTCGTGGAGAAGCGCAAGCCGGTGTGGCGCGGGGTGTAGCGGGCGCGCATCATCGGCACCCTGACTCCCCTAAAACGTAGGGTATAGCTCGGCGTCGGCTCGACGTTAAAGTGTCGGGCCGGTTCGCATTGGATTGCGGGCTATATCAATAAGAACGAAGGGAAGGGACATGCGGGTCTGGTCAATCTCTGCACTCTGTGCATGCATCGCGACGTGCGCAATTCTCATGGGCTGTGTTGGCTCACGGCCATATCAGACGGAACTCGGGCCCAGGCCCTCGGACGGCGGGCGCCTGCCGCCGGCAAAGCCCGTCGAAGTCAAGAAAGTCTGTTCGAGTCCCTCGGCATGCGTGGTTTTTGTCGAGTATGACGACTACGGCAATCTGATGAACCGTGCACAAATGCTCGGGGCGGTAGCAGCGGCGGAAGAGACCGCACGCGCGCACGGCACGGTTCTTGTCTATGTGCATGGCTGGCATAACGACGCGGCCAATGGCACACGCGACGTCGAGCGGTTCAAGGAACTGGTCCAGCGCGCCTCCGAGGTCGATCAGACCTACCGGCCCGGCCATGAAGGGCGTGGCAATATTCTGGGCGTCTACGTGGGCTGGCGCGGTGACTCGATCGCCAGCGACGGTTTGACCAAACCATTCAGCTACCTCTTCACGTTCTGGGACCGTAAGAGTGCCGCGCATGAGATCGGTAACAGCGGCGGCGTGTATGACCTGTTTTCCCGACTGTCCGAACTGCGTCGCAAGTACGGCAATTCCAAGCTGTTGATTCATGGCCATAGCTTTGGCGGCGCCGTGGTCTATTCCACCGTCTCCCAGACGCTGATGGACCAGATCCGGATGGATGCAAGCACGTCGACGTCGCCGGCGTCAGCCCTGGCGGATCTCGTGTTGATCGTCAATCCGGCGTTCGAGGCAATGAAGCTGCGCCCGCAGTTCGACTTGGCACGCCACCAAGAATACAGGCCGGACCTGCCGCCCCGGTTGGTTGTCATCACCACGGAGGCCGACCTGGCTACCAGCGTCACGTTCCCTGTCGGCCGCGCCATTGGCACCCTGTTCGAAAGTTATGCCGATCCACAGTCCAGCGCGGAGAACACAACGGCCCTGGGCCATCACATTCCGTACGTGACGCATCAACTCGCGAAGCCGCAGGACACTGCATGCAGTGATGCAACGAGTCCGGGCGGCATCCCGAAATCCCTGTCCGCTTCAGCGGGCCTCGCTGCACTGGCAGGCGTGCGCAACCTCGGCTCCCTGATAGACCAGAACAAGCCGACGTTGTGTGTGCCGGCGCTAAAGGAATTTCCTGACGCGGCACGCTTGCTCTTGCAACGCTGCGACACGCCCGGCGCGTGTTCGCTGGTGGCGGGCAATCACTATATTGTCCGGGGCGCGGCTGCCGAGGGCTATGTGCCCTTCCGGTTGCCGATCATGAACATTCGCACCACCGCGGATGTCAGTGGCGGACACACCGATATCAGGAACCCCACCCTCGAAAATTTCGTCGTCCAGTTGTGGGCCTTGGCGGTCAGAGATGCCGCAGCGGTACCCATTGCCCCATTGGGGTCGGAACCTCAGTGACAGGTCCTTCTCCTAGCGGCAAATTGCGATCCGGCACGGCGCGTTGAGCATGAGCCGTGCTGGTCGCCCGGCCGCGGGCGTTGCCTTCCATACACGGGCCAGTTTTCATGCTTCCTTGCGGTAACCGATCCCGTCGCCTAATATGCAACCACTTAGTTGCATATCGATCCCTCCAAGGAGACCGCCCATGCCTTCCGACACCGACCGCATCGAACGCAGCATCCTGATCGAAGCCCCGGTCGCGCGCGTCTGGCACGCGCTGACCGATGCCGATACCTTCGGCAGCTGGTTCGGCGTCCGCTTCGACGGCGCCACCTTCGCGCCCGGCCAGCGCGTGGTGGGCAGCATCACCTATCCGGGTTACGAGTACCTGAAATTCGACGTCCACGTCGAACGCATGGAGCCGGAACGGCTGCTGTCGTGGCGCTGGCATCCGGCGCCGCTGGAGCGCGGGCGCGATTATTCGGACGAGCCGGCCACGCTGGTGGAATTCACGCTGCGCGAGGTGGAGGGCGGCACCATGCTGACTGTGGTCGAGTCCGGCTTTGACCGGATCCCGCCGGAACGTCGCCAGGAAGCCTTCCGTATCAACAGCGGCGGCTGGGATGCGCAGGTCGACAATATCCGCAAGCATGTCGCCGGCGCTGCCTGAAGCGCCTGAACTGCGGCAATCCGCCGCGGTCTTTGCGGCGCTCGGGGACGAAACCCGGCTGCGGCTGGTGGCGGCGCTATGCGCCGGCGGCGCGATGTCGATCGCGCAGCTGACCGCGGGCAGCGCCATGACGCGGCAGGCGGTGACCAAGCACCTGCAGGTGCTGGCGCAGGCCGGGCTGGTGCACGACAGCCGCGCCGGACGGGAGCGCCTGTGGCAGTTCGAGCCCGGCCAGCTCGATGCCGCGCGCCGGTCGCTGGAAGCGATCGGGCGGCAATGGGAGTTTGCGCTGGGCAAGCTGAAGGTGGCGGTGGAGGGCGAGCATTAGCTGGCTACCTCAATTCTGCTGCCGGTTTGCTCCCCTCTCCCGCACGCCGGAGCGGGCGCAAACAAGCGGTCGCTGTCTGCCTCGCACGCGACGAAGTCCCGCCTTATCACCGCTATACTGACAGCCCCGCCCATTCCGGCAAAAGGAAGCGCGCAGTGGCTGACCACGACCTGTCCAGGCTCAAGATCGACCGGCAAGCCGCCGCGGCCGGCGTGCATCTGCGCCCGCGGCGCCGATGGCTGCGCTACGCGGCCATCGCGCTGGTGCTGCTGGCGCTGGCCGGCATTGCCATGCGGCTGGCCAGCCCGCGGCCGGTGCAGACCGCCACCGTCACCTCGGCCTACCCCACGCAGAACTTCACGCTGCTGAACGCGACCGGCTATGTCGTGCCGCAGCGCAAGGCGGCGGTTGCGTCGAAGGCGCAGGGCCGGCTGGAATGGCTGGGCGTGCTGGAAGGCTCGCGCGTGAAGAAGGACGAGGTGATCGCGCGGCTGGAAAGCAAGGACGTGGCCGCGTCGTTCGCGCAGGCCCAGGCGCAGGTCCAGGTGGCGCAGGCCAACCTGGCGCTGCAGCAGGCCGAGCTGAAGGACGCGGAGGTGAACCTGCGCCGTTCCAGGATCCTGATCGTGCCGAACGCGATCTCGCGCACGCAGTACGATGCCGACGTGGCGCGCTTCGACAAGGCGCGGGCCTCGGTGAACAGCTCGCGCGCGTCGGTGGTGTCGGCGCAGGCCAATGCGCGCGCGGCCGAGGTGGCGGTCGAGCAGACCGTGGTGCGCGCGCCGTTCGACGGCGTGGTGCTGGTCAAGCATGCCAACGTGGGCGACAACATCACGCCCTTCTCCGCCGCGGCCGACACCAAGGGCGCGATCGTCACCATCGCCGACATGGAAACGCTGGAAGTCGAAGCCGATGTCGCCGAATCGAATATCGCCCGGATCCGCGTCGACCAGCCCTGCGAGCTGCTGCTCGACGCCCTGCCCGGCCTGCGCCTGGCCGGGCAGGTTTCGCGCATCGTGCCGACGGTGGACCGCTCCAAGGCCACGGTGCTGGTCAAGGTGCGCTTTGTCGACCGCGATGCGCGCGTGCTGCCCGACATGAGCGCCAAGATTGCCTTCCTGTCGCGCGCGGCCACCGCGCAGGACCGCCAGCCGGTGGTCGCGGTGCAGCCGGCGGCAATCGCCACGCGCGACGGCCGCCAGGTGGCCTACGTGGTCCGGGACGGCAAGGCGCACGAGATGACGGTCAAGACCGGCGCCAAGCTGGGCGAACTGGTGGCCGTGCAGGGCGTCAAGCCCGGCGACGTGGTGGTGCTGTCTCCCGGCGACCAGATCGGCGACGGCAGCCGCGTCGCCACCGCCAGGCCATGAGGAGGCCAGCATGAGCGCCGCGCCGCTGGTGCAGATCGACCACGTCGCCAAGTCCTACCGGCGCGGCATGCAGACGGTGCCGGTGCTGACCGATATCTCGCTGGAGATCGGCGAAGGCGATTTCGTCGCGCTGATGGGGCCGTCCGGCTCGGGCAAGAGCACCCTGCTGAACCTGATTGCCGGCATCGACCGGCCCGACCGCGGCACGCTGCGCGTCGCGGGGCTGGACATCACCCAGTTGCCCGAAGCGGCGCTGGCCGACTGGCGCGCCGCCAATGTCGGCTTTATCTTCCAGTTCTACAACCTGATGCCGGTGCTGACCGCGTTCGAGAACGTCGAGCTGCCGCTGATGCTGACGCGCCTGCCGCGCGCGGAGCGGCGCGCGCGCGTGGAACTGGTGCTCGACATGGTCAACCTCGCCGACCGCATGAGCCATTATCCGTCGGAGCTGTCGGGCGGCCAGCAGCAGCGCGTGGCGATCGCGCGCGCGCTGATCACCGACCCCGCGCTGATCGTTGCCGACGAGCCCACCGGCGATCTCGACCGCACCTCGGCGGCCGAGATCCTGGCGATGATGCAGCGACTCAACGCCGATGCCGGCAAGACCATCATCATGGTCACGCACGATGCGCACGCCGCCGCCGCGGCCGGCTCGCTGGTCCACCTGGAAAAGGGGGAACTGATCCGTGGCGAGCCGGCCTAGCCTCGATTCTCCATGTACGCGCTCAAGCTGATCGCCCGCAATGCGCTGCGGCACAAGCTGCGCACCACGCTGACGGTGTTCGGGCTGGTGATCGCGGTGCTGGCGTTCGGGCTGCTGCAAACCGTGATCGATGCCTGGTATGCCGGTGCCTCGGCCGCCTCCAGCGCGCGGCTGGTCACGCGCAATGCGATCTCGCTGGTGTTTCCGCTGCCGCTCAGCTACGAAAGCCGCATCAAGGGCATCGACGGCGTGACCATGGTGGCGCGCTCCAACTGGTTTGGCGGGGTTTATCGCGATCCCAAGAACTTCTTCGCGCAGTTCGCGGTCTCCGACAACTACCTGGACCTCTACCCCGAATTCATCGTCCCGGACGCGCAGCGCGCCGACTACCAGCGCGACCGCAAGGGCGCGCTGGTGGGGCGCCAGCTGGCCGACCAGTTCGGCTTCAAGGTGGGCGACGTGATCCCCATCAAGGGCACCATCTATCCCGGCACCTGGGAGTTCGTGGTGCGCGGCATCATGGACGGGCGCGACGAGAGCACCATCACGCGGCAGATGGTGTTCCACTGGGAATACCTGAACGAGACCGTGCGCAAGCGCACCCCGCGCCAGGCCGACCAGGTCGGCGTCTATATATTGGGCGTCGGCAACCCCGACAACACCGCGGCGATCTCGCGCCAGGTCGACGGCGTGTTCCGCAACTCGCTGGCCGAAACCCTGACCGAGACCGAGCAGGCCTTCCAGCTGGGCTTTGTCGCGATGTCGAACCAGATCATCGCGGCGATCCGCGTGGTGTCGTACGTGGTGATCGTTATCATCATGGCGGTGATGGCCAACGCCATGGCCATGAGCGCGCGCGAGCGCACCGTGGAATACGCGACGCTCAAGGCGCTGGGCTTCGGCCCGGGCTTCCTGGCGCTGCTGGTGTTCGGCGAATCGCTGGCGCTGTGCGTGGCCGGCGGCGCGCTCGGCATGCTGGCCACGCCGCCGGTGGCCACTGCCTTCAAGCAGGCGGTGGGCGGCGTGTTCCCGGTGTTCACCGTATCGCCGCTGACCATGCAGTTGCAGGCGGCGTGCGCGCTGGCGGTGGGTATCTTTGCCGGCATCGTGCCGGCGCTGCAGGCAGCGCGCGTGCGCATCGTCGAGGGCCTGCGGGCCATCGGCTAGCGCCAGGGAGACTGCCGTGGCGATCCCGCTGACCTATATCGCGCGCAACCTGTGGGCCCGGCGCCTGACCACCGCGCTGACCGCGGCCGGCCTGGCGCTGGTGGTCTTTGTCTTCGCCACCATGCTGATGCTCGACGCCGGGCTGAAGAAGACCCTGGTCACCACCGGCGAGCACGACAACGTGGTGGTGATCCGCAAGGGCGCGGAGACCGAGATCCAGAGCGCTGTCAACCGCGACCAGGCCAGCATCATCGAGATGCACCCGGCCGTGGCCATGGGCCGCGACGGCCGGCCGCTGGCGTCGCGCGAGGCCGTGGTGCTGATCTCGCTGACCAAGGCCAGCACCGGCCAGCCGTCCAACGTGGTGATCCGCGGCATCTCGCCGGCGGGCATGGACCTGCGCCCGCAGGTGCGGCTGGTGGCCGGGCGCATGTTCCGGCCGGGCTCGTCCGAGATCATCGTCGGCAGCAGCATCGCCGGCGGCTTTGCCGGCGTGCAGATCGGCGGGCACTTGCGCTTTGCGCAGCGCGACTGGACGGTGGTGGGCCGCTTCGACGCCGGCGGCAGCGGCTTCGACTCCGAGATCTGGGGCGACGTGGACCAGTTGATGCAATCGTTCCGGCGCAATTCGTATTCGTCGATGGTGGTCCGGCTGGCCGATTCCGCGCTGTTCGAGCGCTTGCGCGCCGATCTCGACGTCGATCCGCGCCTGGCCGACGAGGCCAAGCGCGAGCAGGCCTTCTACAGCGACCAGTCCAAGGCCCTGTCGGGCTTTATCAATATCCTGGGCTTTACGCTGTCCACCATCTTCTCGATCGCGGCAATGATCGGCGCCATGATCACCATGTACGCCTCGGTGGCCAACCGCGTGGCGGAGATCGGCACGCTGCGCGCGCTGGGCTTCCAGCGCGCCAGCGTGCTGGCCGCGTTCCTGGCCGAAGCCGCGTTGCTGGGCCTGGTCGGCGGCGCCGCGGGCCTGGCGTGCGCGGCGCTGATGCAGTTCGCCTCGTTTTCGACCACCAACTTCCAGACCTTCGCCGACCTGTCGTTCCGCTTTATCCTGACCCCGGCGATTGCGCTGCAGACGCTGGCGTTCGCGATGGCGATGGGGCTGGTGGGGGGATTCCTGCCGGCGGTGCGGGCGGCGCGGATGAATATCGTGGAGGCGTTGCGGGCGCGTTGACCTATGCGCGCTGCTGCTGGTTTGCTCCCCTCTCCCGCTTGCGGGAGAGGGGCGGGGGTGAGGGCCGGCGCCTCCACGACAGTTATGTCCTGAAAAACCACTGCCCCCGCTCGATGTGGCTCCGAGCCAGGCCACCCCTCACCCCGGCCCTCTCCCCATGAGGGGAGAGGGAGAACACCATCGCCCTGGCGCGGCCCATCCTTTCCTTGCCTTCTCCCCCGTGTCCGACTACAACCCGTAGTGATGCATGCTACGCGTCAGGACGCCCCCGATGAACCTTGACCTGCTGGCCTCATTGCTGACCGCCGTGGTGGTGCTGTTGATCGGTACGCTGGTCAACCGCAGCGTCGGCGTGCTGTCGCGCTACAACATTCCCGATCCCGTCACCGGCGGCCTGCTGTTCGCGATCGTCGCGTCGACGGCGCTGGCGGCGGTGAACTTCCGCGTGGTGATCGATCCCGGCATGAAGCCGGTGCTGCTGCTGATGTTCTTCGGCGGCGTCGGCCTCTGCGCCGACCTGCGCATGCTCCGGCGCGGCGGCAAGGCGCTGGTCATCTTCATCATCATCCTGCTGCCGTATATCGTGGTGCAGAACGTGGTCGGCGTGGCCATGGCCCGGGTGCTGGACCTGCACCCGATCTTCGGCCTGGTGAGCGGCTCCATCACGCTGGTGGGCGGGCACGGCACCGGCGCCGCCTATGCCGAGCGCTTTGCCGAGGTCAACAACCTGCAGGCGGTGATGGACCTGTCGATGACGGTGGCCACGGTCGGGCTGATCGTCGGCGGCATCATCGGCGGACCGGTGGCGCAATACCTGATCTCGCGCTACCGGCTGCGCTCGACCTCGCGCGAGGCCGGCGACACCGAGGAGGAAGCGGCGGCGGTCTCGCCCATCACCACCGTGGGCGCGCTGGCGTCGCTGGCCGGCATCCTGGCCGCGGTAATCGGCGGGCGCTGGATCGCCGCGCAGATGCCGACCGGCGCCATCACCATCCCGGGCTTCCTCTGGTGCATGATGCTCGGCATCGCCATCCGCAACCTGCTGCCCTTCGCCGGCATGCGCTTTGACGACCGCGCCACCGACCTGATCACCAATGTCTGCCTGTCGCTGTTCCTGGTGATGACGATGATGGCGCTGGACCTGGCCGACGTGGCGATGTCCGCCGGCCCGTTCCTGCTGATCATCGCCATGCAGGTGGTGTTCATCATCCTCTACGTGGTGCTGGTGTGCTTCCGCTTCATGGGGCGCGACTACGAGGCCGCCGTCACCTCGGCCGCGTTCATCGGCTTCAACATGGGCTCGACCGCCACCGCCATGGCCAATATGCGCGCCATCACCGCGCGCTACGGGCCGGCCCCGACCAGCTTCCTGATCACGCCGCTGGCCGGGGCGTTCTTCGTCGACCTGATGAACGCGTTCGTGCTGACCATGATGCTGGCGCTGCCGCTGATCGGGGGCTGAGATGGGGGCTGAGATGCGGCGCCGCGCCCTGCTGACCCTGCTGTTTGCCCTGCTGGCCAGCGCCTGGCTGGCGGGATGCGGCGCCGGCCCGGCCGCCGACGGCATCCGCGCCGGCGTCGAAGAGCGGCTGGCACTGGCGCTGCCGCCGGGCACGGTGCAGGTGGTGGGCCTTGAGCGCCGCGGCTCGCAAGCCGATACCAAGGCCCCGGCGGGCGAGACCCGCCGCATCGTCTATTTCGACGCCCAGCTGAAGCTGCTGCGCGACTATGACTTCGGCGCCTGGGATTCGCCCGGCGTGGCGGGCCTGGTGTCGGCGCTGGGTGCGGGCCCGCGCGGCATCACCGGCATCACCAGTGGGGGCAACAAGGCCGGCGACATCATCCGCGCCCACGGCACCGCGCTGTACCGGCGCGACGGCGAGCGCTGGGTCGGCGTGCTGCCGGCCGGCTACCGCCCTGCCGAGGCCCCGGCCGTCGCCACCAATGCGCCGAGCGGCCCGGCGGCGATCCTGGACGCGATGCGCAAGGTGATCGACTCGGTGCAGAAGGACGCGTCGCCGGCGCAGCGCGCGGTGATCGAGCAGGAGCTGACCACCGCGCACGCCAATATCCGCGCGCGGCTGGCGCGGGTCAATGAAGGCTATGCCATTGCCGCCGGCGCCGAGCACGGCCAGTACTTGCGCTTTGCGCAGGCGCTGGTTGCCGGCACGCGCGTGCGCGCCATCCCGCTGGTCACGCACGGCGGCGAAGAGAACCTGCGCCTGCTGCGCGCGGGCAAGGTCTCGGTGGCGCTGGCGCAGGGGGATGCCGCGCTGGACGCTTACGAGGGCAAGGACGCCTTCGCCGATGACGGCCCGCAGGCCTCGCTGCGCGCCATCGGCAGCCTCTATCCGGAACCGGTGCATGTGCTGGTGCGCGATGGCGATCCGGCGCGCTCGGTGTCGGACCTGCGTGGCAAGCGCATCGCGGTGGGCGAGCGCGGCTCGGCCTCGCGCCATACCGCGCTGCGCGTGCTGGGCGCGCATGGCCTGACGGACAAGGACTTCAAGGCCGAGGAAGTGGGGCTGGGTACCGGCCTGGTAGCGCTGCGCCAGAACCAGGTCGACGCCGTGATCCAGGTGATCGGCGTACCCGCCGACAGCATCCGCGATGCGCTCGCCGAAATGCCGCTGCGGCTGCTGCCGCTCGACGAAAAGGCCATCGTCGCGCTGGTTGGCCGCAAGGCTGGCTATTTCCGCGCATCGATCGCGCCCGGCACCTACCCCGGCCTGAGCGCGCCGGTGCGCACCATCGCCACCGCGGCCGTGCTGGTGACCGGCCCGGACCTGTCCGACAACGAAGTGGCCGACCTGACCCGGCTGGTCTACCGCAACGGGCGCGACCTGGTCGCGCGCGGCAGCGCCCAGGGCGGACAGATTTCGGTGGCCACGGCGCGCCAGGGCCTGATGATTCCGCAGCATCTGGCGGCGGCCAAGACGCTCGACGCCATGGGCCCGGCCGGCACCGCGCCGGGCTCCGCCAGGCCTGCCCGGCCACCGGCAGCGTCCGGAACGCAGGTCAGATAGGGCATGCGGGGACGCGCTGGCCGGCTTCAGCGCCGGCCCGATACGCCGTAGAAGGTTCCTGCGCGTGGATTAGACACCACATAAGCGTGGCGCTGCGCCCAGAACTGTGCGGTACGGAAGGCTTCGGCCTCGCGCTCGCTCCAATCCGTTGCCAGCAACGGCAAAGCCTCGGCATCGGTGGTCAGGTAGACACGCGCCTGATAGCGGGCGGTTTGCATGGTGCCGGTACGGATAGTGCGGATCGTGACGTGGAGGGTCATAGGCAGCTTCTCGACAGGGCAACTACCAGATCATAACCACTTCCATGTGTTGGATTGGTGAAACCGTTGCGAATGTGCCAAGGCCGTCAACCTGCCACGGCGCTGTCAGGTTCCGGCGCCGGCGCCGACATACCGGCATCCCCATCCCTTCCGGAGCCCGCCATGACCGCCAGGCCCGCCATCCTCGTGCTGACCCACCTCGCCATGCTGGCGGCCGGCTTTGCCGCGGGCATTTATGTGCTGCCGATCCTGACGGCACAGCCGGGCGCCAGTGCCGGGCAGGTGCAGGCGGTATCGCAACAGGCGCGCTATGCCGGCACCTTCCGCAAGGACCTGGCCGGCAGCGACGCGCTGCACTGGGCCAGCGGGCGGCTCCATGTCTCGGCCAATGCGCTCGCGTTCGAAGGCAGCGTGGCACCGGGACCGGACTACCGGATCTACCTGGCGCCGGCGTTCGTCGACAACAAGGAGGCCTTCCTGCGGATCAAGGACCAGTCGCTGCAGGTCGGCGAACTCAAGACCTTTGGCAATTTCACGGTGCCGTTGCCGCCCGGCGTGGACCCGGCGCAGTATGCCGCGGTAGTGATCTGGTGCGAGCGCTTCGGGCAGTTTATCGGGGCCGCGCGGTATAGATAGGGACCGGGTGCGGGAGCGCAGCTGGCGATGGCGTTGGCGGCGCAGCAGAGCAGCGGCGCAAGCGGAAAAAGGGGCCGGTCAAGGCAACCGGCCCAACGAACCCCGCAAGACCAGCCGCAGGTGTCGATATGAGAGGTAAGCACCCGCCCGTGCTGGCATGGCAGCCGGCCGGGCAGGCATCAGGCAGTGACGCTCAGAAGCGATGACGCAGGCCGATGGTCGCGCCGGTCTGGTTCTCGCCGGCAACCACGGTGCCCACGCCGTTCAGGCCCAGCGCCGAGCCCGACTTGTTCTTCGAGTAGCCGACGTTCAGGTACACGTCGGTGCGCTTGGACAGCGAGTAGTCCGCCGACAGCACGAACATCCACGGATCCGCGTCGCTGTTGCGGGTGTCGTTGTAGTACGCCGCGCCGGTCAGCAGGAACGCCGGCGTGAAGCGGTACTGCGCGCCGGCCCAGTAGACGTTGCTGCGGGTCTCGGCCGCGGTGGCGCTGGAGACGCCGTCGTCGCGCAGCCAGCGGTAGCCCGCGAACACCTTGGCCCCGCCGAAGGCGTAGGCCGCGCCCACCGCCGCGCGCTTGGCGGCGCGGTCCTGCAGCGCCACCGTGCCGCCGTGGAACTGGTCGTAGGCCGCGCCGACCGAGAGGCCGCCCGCCGCATACGTCAGGCCGCCGCCGAAGTTGCGCCCGACCTTGGTCTCGCCCGGGATTTCGTTGTTGTCGCGGCCGAAGCTGTAGAAGCCGGTGGCGGTCAGGCCGCCGAACTTGCCGGTGTACTTGACGGCGTTGTCGGCGCGGCCGTTGAAGGCCGAGTCGACGCTGTTGAGCGAGTAGCGCGGGCCCACGCCCATCGGGTCGAAGGCGCCGAACAGGTCGTACAGCGCGTTCTGCTGGCGGCCCAGCGTGACCGCGCCCCAGCCGCCCTGCAGGCCGACGTAGGCTTGGCGGCCGAACAGGCGGTTGCCCTGACCCGAGGTGCCGGTGTCGACGTCGAAGCCGCTTTCCAGCACGAAGATGCCCTTCAGGCCGCCGCCCAGGTCTTCGGTGCCGCGCAGGCCCCAGCGCGAGCCCGACAGGTTGCCAGAGTTCAGGCGCACGGCCGTGCCTTCGGCGCCGCCGCTGCCCGGCACGTTGCTGATCACTTCGACGCCGGCATCGACGATGCCGTAGAGCGTCACGTTGGACGCGGATTGGGCCGACGCCACCCCGGATGCGGCCGACGCGGCCGCTGCTGCCGTCATTGCAAGGAGAGCTTTCTTCACTGTAGTTTCTCTGTGTTCTGTTTGAGGCACGACACCGCACCGGACCCAGGGCCGTGAATCGCCATGGAGAGCCATGGCGCTGCGACCCAGCCGGGCAACCCGGCAACGGCGCATCGTCCGCACGAGTGGCGGCCCCGGCATTGTGGCGGCGCAATATGAAAGCTTTGTGACCTATGCTTCGCAGCAGGAAGTGGCACATCGCGCGCGGATGGGGGTTTTCCCTGTAACCGGCGGGAACGTTTTGGTAGGATGCAGGCTTTTCCGACGACGGTAATGCCAGTGTCCCGTGCCGCCCCGCGCCCGTGCCTTGACCGCTTCGCCTCATGAAGCTGGCTGAGATCAAGACCCGGCTTGCCCCGCTGCTTGCCTCGTTCCCGGCTTCACTGCCTGCCCCGCTCCGGCGAGGGCTGTCCCGACTGGCGGCGCGCACCGCGCGCGCCGGCCTGACCCGGCCCGGCACGCTGCGCCCTACCCGGCGCGGCCTGCTGGCCGGCCTGGCCGCGCTGCCGGCGGCGCTGCTGCTCTATGTGCTGGTGCTGATCCCGTTCACGCCGGGCATCAGCGATATCCGCAAGGCCAAGTCCGAGCAGCCGGCCCAGGTGCTGTCCGCCGACGGCAAGGAGCTGGCGGTGTTCAAGTGGGCCAACCGTGACTGGGTGCCGCTCAAGCAGATCTCGCCCAACGTGGTGGCGGCGCTGATCGCCACCGAGGACCACCGCTTCTACCAGCACCACGGCCTGGACTGGCGCCGCATCGCCTCGGCCGCGTTGCATACCTTTTCCGGCGACCGCCAGGGCGGGTCCACCATCACCCAGCAGCTGGCGCGCAACCTCTATCCCGACGAGATCGGCCGTGCCCCCACGCTGACGCGCAAGCTCAAGGAAGCCATCACCGCACTGAAGATCGAGGCGCTCTACACCAAGGACGAGATCCTCGAGACCTATCTCAACACGGTGCCGTTCCTGTACAACGCGTTCGGCATCGAGATGGCGGCGCGCACCTACTTCGACCGCCCGGCCCGCTCGCTCGACGTGCTGCAGAGCGCCACGCTGATCGGCATGCTCAAGGGCAACAGCTACTACAACCCGGTGCTCAACCCCGAGCGCGCGCTGGACCGGCGCAATACCGTGCTGGGGCAGATGGTCAAGCGCGGCAAGCTCGACGCGGCGCGCTACGAGCAGCTGAAGAAGCGCCCGCTGCGCATCGACTTCGAGCGGCAGACCGAGCCGCCCGGGCCCGCGCCCCATTTTGCGCAGCAGCTGCGCAAATGGCTGATCGGCTGGGCCGACCGCAACGGCTACGACATCTACGCCGACGGCCTGGTGGTCCACACCACCATCGACGCGCGCCTGCAGGCCATGGCCACGCAGGCCGTGGTGCAGCAGGGCAACCGGCTGCAGGCGGTTGCCAACGCCGCCTGGGCGCCGCGCGCGGGCTGGGCCGCCAACAAGCCGCTGGTGCAGGCCTTGGTGCGCGAGACCCCGGAGTACCGCGCCGCCGTCGCCGCCGGCACCGCACCGGACGAGGCGCTGCGCCACCTGATGGCCGACAGCGCCTTCCTGCGCGCGCTGCACCAGAGCAAGACGCGGATCCAGGCCGGCTTCCTGGCCATCGATCCGCGCAACGGCGAGATCCGCGCCTGGGTCGGCAGCCGCGACTACACCCAGGACGCGTTCGACCACGTGCAGCAGGCGCGCCGCCAGCCGGGCTCGACCTTCAAGCCCTTCGTCTACGGCGCGGCCTTCGACGAGGGCAAGACGCCCGACGACACGCTGGTGGACCAGCCGGTGGAAATCGCGCTGTCCGGCGGCGAGATCTGGCGCCCCAGCGACGAAGGCCGGCCCACCGGCCGCGCCATGACGCTGCGCGACGGCCTGGTCTATTCGCGCAACACCATCACCGCGCAGCTGATGCAGGAAGTGGGCCCCGCGCGCGTGGCACGGCTGGCGCGCAACATGGGCGTGCGCGACAGCGAGCTCGACGTGGTGCCGTCGCTGGCGCTGGGCACCAGCCCGGTGACGCTGAAGGAAATGGTGGCTGCCTACGGCACCATCGCCAATGCCGGCGACTACATCGCGCCGACCATGGTGACGCGCATCGAAGACCGCCAGGGCAATGTGCTGCAGGTGTTCCGCCCCGCACGCGCCGAGCACGCGCTGCCCGCCGCCGCCACGCAAACCCTGCTCGACGTGATGCGCGACGTGATCGACCGCGGCACCGGCGCCGGCATCCGCTCGCGCTTCGGCATCCGCGCCGACGTCGCCGGCAAGACCGGCACCACCCAGGACAATGCCGACGGCTGGTTCATCCTGATGCATCCGGAACTGGTGGCGGGCGCCTGGGTCGGCTTCAACGACAGCCGCATCACGCTGCGCAGCGACTACTGGGGCCAGGGCGCGCACAGCGCGCTGCCGATGGTGGGCGACTTCTACCAGCGCGCCCTGCGCGCGCGCATCATCGACGGCCGCGCGCGCTTTGCCGAGCATGAAGAGACGCACTTGTTTGCGTCGCTGGGCACGCAGCTGCGCGGCTGGTTCAGCCAGCTGTTCACGCGCGACAAGGCCAGCGAGAACCCGGCACCGCGCCCGGCGCCGCGCCGCCCGGCATTGCCGGCACAGGAAGCCGAGGTCGCGCCGCCGGCCGCTGCGTCCGCCGCGGCGGCCGACAGCGACCATGATGAGTCCAGCCTGGCGCTGGATCGGGGAGAGACGGTGATGGCGGTGCCGCCACCGGACATCGCTGCAAGCGCGCCGCTTGCGCCGCCCCCGGCGAATGAACCGGCCCCTGCCACCATCCCGCCCCCTGCCTCCTCCACGCCAACGGCGCCGCCTGCGCCTGCGCCCGCAGCACCGATCACGCCGCTCGCACCCACCATCATCACCCCGGCCGGCCAACGCTAGCCGCCGGACCCGGCGTGCGGCCGGCCGGAACGCGGTTCACACCAGGCCGATATCCCGCCCCGCCACCCCCGGAAACACTTGCGCCAGCCGCGCCGCATCCAGCCCGTACAACCTGCGGAACATTGCGCCCAGCAGCGCCCGGTACTCGTTGCGCACCGGCCAGTCGCGATCCTGGTTGAGCGTGGCCGCTTCCACCGCAACCTGCTCGCCGGCGATGCGCCCGCCGCGCACGGCGCCGCCCAGCACCCAGTAGACCGTGCCGTGACCGTGGTCGGTGCCGCGCGTGCCGTTCTCTCGGAAGGTGCGGCCGAACTCGGACAGCACCACCACGGTGGTCTTGCTCCATGCGGGACCCATCTCCGCGGCAAAGGCCGACAAACCGCGGCCCAGGTTGTCGAGCAGCCCGGCCAGCTGGCCCTGCGCGGCACCCTGGTTGACGTGGGTGTCCCAGCCGCCCACGTCGATAAAGCCCAGGTTGAAGCGCTCGCGCATCAGCCCTGCCATGCGCCGGGCCTCGACCTCGAAGCCGCGCGCGCTGAGCGCGCGGCGGCTGGCAGCCTGCATCTCCTGCTGGCGCGACGCCATGGTGGCCGGGCCGGCGCCAGCCATGCCGCCCTTCGGCGCTTCCGCCTGCGCCTGGCGCGCGACGGTCTCGCGCAGCTCGAAGCCCTCGTCGATCAGTGACTCGAAACGCGTGCCGCGGTACATCTGCGCCAGCAGCCGCGCCTGGCGCGCATCGAACGGGGCGCGGCCGCTGCCCTTGAGCGAGACATTGGGCACGTCGCGCGGGCCGGACAGCACCAGCGGCAGCCCGTCGGTGAACGCCACCGGCGCAGCCTGGCCACCCATGGCCTGGGCCAGCCGGTTGAGGAAGCCGCTGCCGCGCAGCGCAGCCGCGGCCTGGCGGCTTTCGTCATGGCCGGGCAGGCCGGCCTCGATGCCGTCCTGGGTCTCGAAGTGGCTGCGCGACAGGTCGTGCGTGCCGGCGAACGGCACGAAGGCCAGCTGGCCCTGCTGCCACAACGGCAGCAAGGTCGGTGCCAGCGCCGGGTGCAGGGCCCAGTCGCCGATGCCGCGCGCGGCGCTGTCGGCACCAACGGCGGATGCCAGCGCCACCGCGGCATTGGGATCCGCGTCGGCACCCGGCGCGGGCGGGCGGCGAATGGCGATATTGGGCCGCGCCGCGTAATAGAAGTCGCTGCCGGCCGGCACCAGCACGCTGGCGGCGTCATAGCCGCCGCGCAGGAATACCAGCAGGAAGCGCGCATCGGCCTGCGCGGGCAGCGCGTAGACGCGCGAGGCGATGGCTGGCAGCGTCAGTCCGAGCGCGGCGCCACCCATCGTCTTGAGCCATTGTCGGCGTTGCATGGTGCTCTCCGTTGCCTTCAGCGCTGCATCCATTCGGGCGAAGCCAGCAGCAAGGTGTTCCATTCCGCCTGCGACTCGGCCTGGCTCAGCGCGGCGCGCGTGGCGGGGCCTAGGGTGGCTTCGATGGCATCGTAGTAGAGCTTGTTGCCGATCGTCGGGAAGCGCGCGCCGCGCGGCGTGGTGCCGTCGCCCGCGAACAATCCCGCCGGCCCCGAGCCGATCGCGCGCGCGATCTCGAAACGCCGCACCAACTGCCCCGAACTGGCCCACGCGCTTTCCGCCGACGGGTAGCCGTCGGGCGCCACGTGGCCGTACAGCGGCTCGCCCAGCTGGTTCAGCCAGTTCATCACCGGGCGCAGGTTGGCCACCTGCCGGCCTTCATAGGCCAGTCGCAGCGACGACACCACATAGACCATCGGGTCCTTGAACTTGCGCGGGGACGGGTCCGCCTGCCGGTCCAGTTCGGGCGCCAGCAGCATGGTGCGCAGCACCGCGGCGATATCGCCGTCGGTGCGCGTGAAGGTCTGCGCCATGCGCTCGACCAGCGCGGGCGGCGGCTGGTCGGCGATGAAGTACGCAGCCAGCCTCGCACTGACAAAGCGCGCCGTGGCCGGCTCGCGCGCCAGCATCGATACTGCGCGCGCCACTTCGTCGAAACCGGATGGCTCGATGCGCTGGCCCAGCAGCAGCTTGGCGCCGAAGTCGTGGCGCGCGGGGTTGAACTCGAACAGGCCGTCACTGCGGTACAGGCTTGCGCGCGCCGCCGGCAGCTTTGGCGGCGGCGTGCCGCGCAGGTTCACGCCCACGCCGGTCAGCACGCGCGCCAGTTCCTGCACGTCCTGCTGCGTATAGCGCGAACCGCTGGGGCCGCCAGAGACGCCCAGCGTATGCAGCTCCATCAGTTCGCGCGCGTAGTTCTCGTTGACGCGGTTGGCGCTGCTTTGGGCATTGTCGAGATAGACCAGCATCGCCGGCGCGGTCACCGTGGCCATCAGCAGGTCGCGGAAACGGCCGAGCGCGTGCGGCCGGATCGCGCGCTCTTCATAGTCGGCCAGCAGCAGCCCGACCTGGCCCTTGCCCGCATAGACGTTGAAATGGTTCATCCAGAACCATGTCATCTGCTCGCGCAGCTGCGCCGGCGAATACAGCGCGCGCAGCAAGTGGCGCCGCGCCACATCGGCCACGATCTCGCGGCCCTGCAGGTTGAGCGCCTGGCGCGCCTGCTGCCGGCTCGCGTCGTCGGGCAGGGCATCGATGCGCTGGCGCGCCTCGCGCGCGGCCTGGACCTGCGCGGCGGCGCCGTCGCGCAGGTTGGGCAAGGCGTCGATGGCGGCCGCCAGCTCGGGTGGATCGGCCAGCGGCATCGCCAGCTGCTGCGCGAGGAAGCCCTTGCGGCCCAGCCGGTGCAGCGCGTCCAGCGAGGCCTGGTCGGCGCCGTAGGTGACGGTATTGAGCCAGCGCAGGTCGGCGGCGGCCGTGGCGCCACGGTCGTCGCCGTTGCCCGGTCCCGCCTGCAGCTGGGCACAGCCTGCCAGGCACGCGGCCAGCGCCAGCACGGCGGCGGCGCGCCAGGCGGTCACGCGCCCGAGGCCAGGTGGTCTTGCATGCTGCGCTGGTTCCATGTGGTTCACCTCGTCCGGTTCGATCCCCATCACCATGTTACGTGGCAAGCCCGGTCCGGTTGACGCGACGACGCCACGCGAGTGTTACCAGTGCTTTCAGTGCGAGATTGCCGGATTTGCCAAGACACCGGCGCCACGCCTGGCTAGCCTTGCCTTTTTTCTGCCTTTTCCGCTCCCGCAGCGGAAACGCCTGACCGCATGTCGCGCCCCCTGTCCACTGTCGCCTGGCTGCCCGCCATGGCCTTCGTCCTGATCTGGTCCACCGGCTTTATCGTCGGCAAGGCGATCGTGCCGCTGGCCGACACCAGCCTGTTCCTGCTGGGCCGCTTTGCCGTGGCCGGGCTGATGTTCGTGGCGTGGTCGCTGGCCGCGCGCGCGGCATGGCCGCCGCTGCGCGAAGCGCCGCGCCACCTGCTGGCCGGCGCGCTGATGCAGGGCATCTACCTGTGCGCCGGCTACGGCGCCGTCGCCCAGGGCCTGCCGCCGGCGATCATGGCGCTGCTGGGCGCGCTGCAGCCGCTGCTGACCGCGCTGCTTGCCATTCCCCTGCTGAAAGAGCTACCTTCCAGGCGGACCTGGCAAGGGCTGGCGCTGGGTGCGCTCGGCGTCGCGCTGGTGGTTGCGCCGGCGATGCAGGCCGGCCTGCACGGCGCGGCCCGCCCGGTGTCGCCGTGGATCATGCTGCTGGGCGTGCTGGCCATTGTCTCGATCACCATGGGAACCCTGTTGCAGAAAACCGCCATCGCCGCCTGTGACCTGCGCGCCAGCTCGGCGTGGCAGAACCTGGGCGCCATGCTGGTCGCCGCCGCGATGGTGACGATCCAGGCAGCCGGCGCGCCGCTGCACTGGCACGGCGGCCCAGCGCTGTGGGCCGGGCTGGCCTGGGCCGCGATCGGCCTGTCCGGCGCCGGCACCTGGCTGCTGGTCAGCCTGGTGCGGCGCGGCCAGGCCGCCAATGCCGCGGCGCTGATGTTCCTGGCGCCGCCGCTGGCGGCGCTGCAGGCGTGGCTGCTGTTCGGCGAGCGCCTCGGCGCCGTGCAGATGCTGGGCATGGCGGTGGCGGGTGCCGGCGTCTGGCTGTGCCAGACCCGTGGCAGGATGCGGCATGCGCAAGCCCGCTGAAGCGCGCGCCGCGCCGCTGGTCGAGCACCGGCGCTACCGGCCGCAGCCGGAGGGCCACCAGCACGGCTACCACCAGCTGCTGTTCGGCCTGGCCGGCGCCTCCGAGCTGGAACTCGACGGCCACCTCTACCGCGTCGACGACCGCACTGGCCTGATCGTGCCGGCCGGCAGCCATCATGACTACATGGGCTATCAGGGGAACCTGCAGCTGGTGGCGGACTTCCCCGCGCAATCGGTGGCGCTGCCGGCGAGGCTGATGGCGCGTCCGCGCGCGTTCGCGCTGGACGGCGCCCTTGGCAACCGGGTGCGGGCGCTGGCGGCCGGGCGCACGGCGTGCGCGGCACGCGCGCCGCAGGCAGACTGGCACCTTGCGGCAACCCTGGCCGCGACGCTGGCCGACAGCCTCGGCATGCCCGCCGACCGCGAGGTCTTTCCGCTGATGGCCATAGATGCCCATCTGCGCGCCAACCTGGCCGCGCCGCTGCGCGTGCCGGAACTGGCCGCGCATTTCGGCTGGAGCGTGCGGCGCTTCCAGACGCTGTTCGCCGAGGCCTTCGGCGATACCCCGCACCGCTACCAGACCAGGCTGCGGCTGGACCGCGCGCTGCAGTGGCTGTCGGACTCCCGGCTGCCGCTGGCCGAGATCGCGCTGATGTCAGGCTATCCGGACCAGACCACCTTCACGCGCAGCTTCACGCGGCGCTTCGGGCTGCCGCCGGGGGCATGGCGGGCGGCCGCGCGCGGCTGAGACCGAGAGTGCTGACCGCCCGGCGCGACCGGTTACCGCGAGACGATATCCTTGCGCATCGGCCCCAGAATCGCCAGCAATTCCTTCTGCTCGCGCGCCGGCACCTTGAACTTGTTGAGCGATTTCACCAGGTCGTCGACCAGCGCATCGAACTCGTCATTGCTGATGGCCATGCCGGCATGGGCGGTTTTCATATCGCGGCCCGAATAGGTACAGGGTCCGCCAGAACCCGCGCAGATCTGCTCGACCAGCCGCGTCTTCAGGCGCGGCATATCGGCATTGGCAAACTTTGCCTTGATGCGCGGGTCGGTCGCCAGGTTGCCGACGAAGTCGTCGACCACCGCGGTAATCGCCGGCATGCCGCCAAGCCGGTCGTATAACGACGAAGTCGTGGCCGGCTTGGCACGATCCGGCGTTGCGCAACCGGCAAGCCCCAGCACCGCCGCCACAACAAAACCGCACAGAACAGGCGAGATACGCATGGCTGACTCCTTCCTTTACCCGGTAGCTGCGGGATCGGAGCCAGTGCCGCGGCGCAAATTGCATTGACCGCATGCGGATAGCGCCGACAGCGCCGGCTTCGGCTGTTTCAGCATAGCAGGTTGGCTCTGCCTTGCTTTCACACCGAGGACGGCATGGCGTTTTCGATACCAACCGGCTAGAGTCGGAGACGACAAGACCCGGATGCGGCCATGCCCAAGCCACAGATCCTTACCTATGTCGACGCCGGCGCGTCGGACTGGACCGCATGCCTGATGCGCACCATCGGCCATCAGCTGCCCGCGGGGGCCTATGAAATCCGCGCGGTGATGGCCAGCGAGATCCGGCACGACGCCACCCTGTTCGACGACGCGGTGATGTTCGTCATGCCGGGCGGCGCCGACCTGCCCTATTGCGCCTTGCTGAACGGCGCGCCGAACGCGCGCATCCGGCAGTTTGTCGAACGGGGCGGCGTCTACCTCGGGATATGCGCGGGCGCCTACTACGCCTGCCGCGAACTGGCCTTCCACGCCGGCACCCGCGGCGCCATCTGCGGCCCGCGCGAACTGCGGCTGGTGGATGCGGTGGCAGTCGGCTCGCTGCCTGAACTGACCGGCGGCAAGCTCTATGACGGCACCCCGCGCACCACCGCCGCGGTGGAACTGCGGACCACGGACAAGCTGACCGAAGTCCCGCTATCGCTTTACACGCATTACCACGGCGGCTGCCGCTTCGACTTCGCCGACGCCCCCGGCCCCGGCACCGAGGTGCTGGCCGTCTATGCAGGCATCGCCGGCACACCGCCCGCCATCGTCAGCGCACAGGTCGGCAAGGGCCGCGCGCTGCTGACCGGGGTCCATCTGGAGATTTCTGAGCGGGAGTGCAAGGATGCGTTGCGCGGACACAGCGATATGTCCGAATACCTCCATGTGTGCGACCGGCTGGCGGAAACGGGCGACGCGCGGCTGGCGGTGTTTCGGCAGTTGCTGGCGCAGGGTGGGCTCGAACTGGACTGAAGGGGCGGCTCCCTAGCGCGCCACCTTCCTCTCCGCCTCCTCGTTAAAGTGGTAAAGATGCGTATTGTCCGGCGCCTCGCCGATTCCCTCGCCACTCGGACGGAATTCGATATGGCGCTGGAATTTTTCGCTGTCGGCCCGGGCGTCGCGCTCGGCGGCCTGCAGCGCCTCGGCATAGGGCATCGGGTCCTTCGATTTCTCGATTTCCAGCAACAAGGTCTGTTCGTTGACCCGCACGCTGTACTTGCCGAGATTGAACAGCAGGTACATCGCCAGCAGGTTGTCATAGTCCTGGTAAGCCCCGGCCTCGCGGCGGAAGTCGAGCGACAGCACCGACGGGAAGCGATCGGGCAGGTCCTTGAAGGCGATTTTTTCTTCCTCTTGCGGATCGACATAGGCCGAGCCGCGGTACTTCTTGTACAGCACCACATCCATGCCGTAGTTGCGCTGGCCCCATTCCCGGACCAGCTTCATCGCCATCTCGGTCGGGATATTGGCGGTGGCTGCCGCGATCATGCGCTGCCCTGAAAACAGCGTGGCGCCGGTCACTGCCAGGTCGCGGTAGCCGGCGCCATACTTGAAGGCGGCGCCGATGGTCTTGGCGCAGTTCAGGCGCAGGTAGTCGTAGCGGATCGGCCCGTGGTGATATTCGGTGTTGCTGCGTTGCTGGTGATAGTCGTCGTTGATGCGGCGGAAGTACGCGGCCAGCGCTGCCTTGTCCGCCGCCGGCACGCCATAGACCCGCACCCCGATGACCGAGCGCTTGTAGATCTCGCCGAAGTCGAGCCCGAACGATGCGGTCTCGGCGACCGTGGATACGGTCTTGAACAGGTATTCCTGCTTGGGGATGGCGACCATCAGATCGGTGGTGTAGCGTCCGCTCGCGTGCGCGGGGTCGCGATCGGCGTAGAAGTTGGCCGAGTAGACCCGCTCTTCGCCCGCCGCGTCGTCACGCAGCGCCAGCGCGATATGGCCGGCGGATCCGCCCTTGGAGGTGCCGAAGCTGATCAGCAGTTCCAGGTCATACGGGTCCTCGCGCAGGCGTGACGCGATCTGTTGAAGGTTGGCAGGCTCCGGCCCGCCCTTGCTGCCGAATTCGCTGGACAGGGCCAACCGCGGCAAGAGCAACACCATCGCGACGAACCACAGCACCGGCCTCGTTCTCATTATTTCCCCCCCCCGATCTTGGACGTCCCAGGGCATGACCATGACATGCCGACGATACCATGCGGCCCATCGCCCCGGCGCACGCCTGCCCCAGCGATCCGGTACAATGCTCCACTTTCGAGGACGACCTCGCCCGCACCGGGTATGAATGTCCGGGACGGCCCGGCTCTTGATTCAAGGAGCCATCATGGCCTGGATATATCTCGTCATCGCCGGAGTGCTCGAGGTTCTTTGGGCGTACTCCATGAAGCTGTCCGAGGGCTTTTCGCGCCCCGGCTACTCGGCCATCACCATCGTGGCCATGATTGCCAGCTTCGCCCTGCTTTCCCTGTCCATGAAAAGCCTGCCGCTCGGCACGGCATACACCATCTGGACCGGCATTGGCGCCGTGGGCGCGTTCCTGGTGGGGCTGTTCGTGCTGGGCGAACCCGCCAGCGCAGTCAGGATCCTGGCCGCCGCACTGATCGTCAGCGGGCTCGTCATGATGAAGGTGAGTTCCTGAACGGCAGTGTCGTTCCGGCCACGCTCAGAACGCCTTGCTCAGTTCCAGTCCGCCATAGAAGGAACGCGGCTCGCCCGCGGTCTTCCTGGCGCCGCCGAAGAATCCCAGGTTCACGCCCTTGCCGATGGCAATGCCGGTCACGACCAGGCCACCTTGCGTGGCATGGTAGAACGGGTCGCCGTGCTTGATGAATTCCACGCCCGCCCAGGCGTCGCCGAAGACCTTGTAGAGCAGGCGCCCGCGCGCCCAGTAGGCCTTGGGTCCGAAGTTGTAGCTGGCGATGCCGTTGACCGCCCAGTTCCGGGCAAACTCCTGTTGGCCCAGCACGGTCAGCGCAAGGCCCCACTCGCCGCCGTCAGAGCGGTTGTCCGCCCCTTCCGGCGACACGCGGTTATAGCGGTAGCGGGCGCCTGCCGAGAACTCGGCCCAGCCCGTCGACCAGCCCTTCTGCACGCCGAGCGCGGCCTCGGCCGCCTGTCCGTTCACCGTCACGGTGGTGCCGTTGGTACCGTACTTGTAGTGGTAGTCGCTGACCACGAACTTCTGCACCAGCAACGGCACCGGCAGCAGCTTTCCGCTGATGCCGACGTATTCGCTGCGCTCGCCGCCGCCGGCCAGGCTGGCGCCGCCGAACACGAAGGGATCGGCCGCCGCCGGCAGCGAGGCCAGCAGCGCCAGCCCGCCGAAGAGTGTCATCGCTGCCAGCCGCCGGCACGCTGCGCCATGGCCTCCGTACGCCATCATCAATATCTTCCCGGGTTAAGCCGCGCTATGCGGTGCAATGTTGTACAGGTGGAAATCACCGGTCGGCGTGGTCACCCGGCCCGTGGGGGTGAGCCGGACCGCCTGTTCCTGGACGGCGCCCGCCTGCGCCGCCATGGTCTGGCGCAGGGTTGCGCCGGCGTTGAGGTCCAGCTCGATGCTGCTGAACAGCAGCGGTGCCGCGCCGTCGATGGTGGCGATGGCCACCGGCAGCATGCCGACGCGCAACGGCTGCATCAACAGCGCGGCGGCCCAGCTGTACGCCGCGGACGGGCTGCCCCCGTGACGCCCGAGGATCTCGGCAAGACGTGTCAGAGGCGGCGTCTCGGTCTCGCGCAGGGCTCCCATCTCGAGTTGGAGCCTGCTGCCGAACAGGAAGGTTTCCAGTGCACCGGTGTTGCCTTGCGCGCTCCAGTTGAAACGCAATCCGACCGACATGCCGTAGGCGGCGCCGGGCCGCGACGCCTTGACGAAGGTGGCGATGGCGGTGTCGTGGACGACGAGGTTGGGCAGATGCACCGCCACCTCGACCACGTCGCCCAGCGCCAGGCCGGGCATCGCTTCGCCCAGGTAGAGCGCGCCGTTCGGTGACAGGTCCGCGGTCAGTCCCAGACAGGTCTTGCCATCGACGGTCAGGGTAGCCGGAACGCGCAGCGGAAAGCGGTATTCGGCGCGGCGGTTGCGCGAGTGCTTGTATGCGTATGCGCCCACCGCGATGGCCGAGCCCAGCGACATCAGCGTCCAGAACAGCGTCACCAGGCCCGCGCCGAGCGGGATCCCGCCCGTGTAGATGCGGTACAGGCCGACCGGTATGCTCGCGGCGGCCACGGCACAGAGCACCAGCAGCGGCGACAGCCATAGCCACATCTTGCCGGTCTGAGACATCTGCTTGTCGGTCACGACAAACGGGATATTTTTGCGGAACAGCCCGACACTGGTCGACATGAACGCAAAGAACCGCGCCATGGCGTACTGCTCGCTCAGGAACAGCGAGTTGTAGCCGCGCCCGAGTTCCAGGTGCACCAGGATCGAAAGCAGGTAATACAGGCAGAACAGCAGCAGGAAATTGTCCAGCGGCGAGATGATCGGCAGCACACCGGTCAGGAACACCACGGGTGGGGTCAGGAAAAAGATCAGCTTCTGCCAGCCTTCGAAGAAGAACAGTGCCGAGGCCAGGTAATTCAGGCGCTGCCCGAGGGTGAGCCCGCGGCTGAACAGGATGTTCTCGCGCCGGAACACCTGCATCGCCCCCATGCCCCAGCGCATGCGCTGCTTCAGGTAGGTGTCGATGCTATGCGGCGCCAGCCCGAACGCCAGCGAGTCGGCGTGGTATACGGACTGGTAGCCGAGCTTGTGCAAGCGGATCGCGGTGTGCACGTCCTCGGTCACCGTTTCCGTCGCGAAGCCGCCGATCCGCGCCACCGCGGTGCGCCGGATCACGGCACAGCTGCCGCAGAAGAACGCGGCATTGAGCGCGTCCTTGCCGCGCTGGATCACCTTGAAGAACAGCGCCTGCTCATCCCACACCCGCCTCTTGCCCAGGCGGTGGTTGAACGAATCGATGTTGAAGAAATCCTGCGGCGTCTGCACGAACGCCACGCGCGCGTCGCGGAAATAGCCCAGGGTCTTGACCAGGAAATCCTTGCGCGGCGCGTGATCGGCATCGAAGATCGCAATGAAGTCGCCAGTGCTGTGCCGCAGCGCATGGTTCAGGTTGCCGGCCTTGGCGTGGGCGTTATCGCCGCGCGCGAGATAGCGGCAACCCAGTTCCTGCGCCAGCGCGCGCATCGATTCGCGGCGGCCGTCGTCGAGCAGCCAGGTGACATGCGGATAATCCATGCGCATCACCGCCAGCAGCGTGCGGCGGATCAGTTCGACCGACTCGTTATAGGTCGGCACAAAAACATCGACACTGAGGCCCGGCTCGGGCGGCGGCGCTTGCCGCACCGACAGCCGGTACGTCATCAGCACGAACAGCAGGCCGCTGATATAGCCGTAGACTTCCGCCGCATAGAGCGGGAAGGAAAACAGCGGTGCCGCGAGGTTGATCGTGTCGACGCGCCAGGCCAGGTACGCCAATCCCACCAGCACGTACACCATCACAAGCACCCTGATCGACCGGGTGGGCTGTTCCGTGTTCATATTCTTGTTCTTTGCGCGCGTTGTTCTCACTGGACACGATGACGGGCTGCCAGGAAGGCAAGGGAGCAAGCGGAGTCGATACCGAGGGCATTGGCGAGAGGCCGAAACACCACCCCGTTACAGCATAGAAGATTTGGCACATTCAGTAAGTCGTGCAAAGATCTGAAAAACGCTAATCTCAGAATTCAGTGTCTTTGCGGGTTGCATGCTCAGGCAGCATCCATGTCTTGCCAGCACCAGGCGGCCACGCCGGCGTGGTCCACACGCCCGTTTAAAATTCTTCGCACGTGCCCGTTCCGTCGGATTTGGCGCGTTTCCCTGTCATCACCCCATGCGCAATGAATGCTCCCCTGGAACTCGTCGGAAACCATCCGTCGGTCGCTGCCCTGCGCGACCTGGTCGCGCGCGTGGCAAGAAGCCAGGCGCGTACCGTCCTGCTCTATGGTGAAACCGGCACCGGCAAGAGCCTGGTGGCGCGCCTGCTGCACCAGCAGTCGAGCCGCGCGGACGCCGAGTTCATCGACATCAATTGCGCGGCAATCCCGGGGCAGTTGCTGGAGTCCGAACTGTTCGGCCACGAACGCGGTGCCTTCACCGGCGCGGTGGGCAAGAAGGAAGGGTTGATCGAGGCCGGCAATGGCGGCACGGTGTTCCTGGATGAGGTGCGGGAGCTCGACCTGGTGATGCAGTCCAAGCTGCTGACGCTGCTGGATACCCGGCGCTTCCGCCGCGTCGGTGCGATCAGGCCGATCAGCGTCGACGTACGCTTTATCGCCGCCACCAACAAGATCCTGCTCAGCGAGGTCAATGCCGGCAAGTTCCGCGAGGACCTGTACTACCGGCTGCAGGTCATCTCGATCAATATCCCGCCCCTGCGCGAACGCGGCGACGACATCCTGCTGCTCGCGCACAACGCGCTGCAGCGCTACAACCGCCAGTACGGCAGCCGCATGGAGCGGCTGGATCCGGAAGTCGAGCGCATCTTCCGCGCGTACCGCTGGCCCGGCAATGTGCGCGAACTGGAGAACCTGCTGGAGCGCATCTGCCTGCTCGAACCGGGCCACTGCGTGCTGCCGGCCCACCTGCCGGCGCGGATCCTGCGCGAGATGAACCGCGCCGCGGCGGCTCCGGCCGACCTGATGCCCATGACTGCTGCACCGGCCGGCCCGCTGGATTACCACGCCGCCACGGCACAGTTCCAGGCCAGGTTGATCGAACAGGCCCTGACGGCCTGTGGCGGCAATCTCGCCGAAGCCGCACGCCGGCTTGGGCTGAGCCGCCATGCGTTGCGGCACCAGATGGGCAAGCTCGGACTACCCGCCGGCTGACGCGGCGCGCACTTCGCGCGCTGGCGTGGAATTCACGCCAAGCAGGCGCGTGAAGATCGCGCGCCACCCCGCCCCCTCGCCACAAGCCTTTGATCTTCAAGGGAAATTTCATCATCGCCCGGCTGGCACAGCTTCTGCGTATTGGTGTCGCGTGACTCGCTTTAACGAAGCGACACCTAACCGGAGAATGTTGAATGCAGTCGCTGAAGATCATTTGCCCCAATGGCCATCTCGGCTTTGCCCCGCTGCGCACGGGCAGTTTCGAGATCGGCGTGGCCGCCGCACCGCACTACATCGCGGCCGATTCGGGCAGCGATGATGTCGGGCCGGTGCCGCTGGGCTCCGATACCTCCACCAGCCCCGAAGCGTGGCAGCGCCACGATCTCGAGCACATGCTGCTGGCCGCGCGGCGGCTGGGCGTGCCGATGATCATCGGTTCGGCCGGCGATACCGGCACCAACAGCCGCGTCGACCGCTATGTCCAAATCCTGCGCGACCTCGCGCAACGGCACCGCCTGCCGCGCTTGCGCATCGGGTATTTCTATTCCGAAGTGCCGAAGTCGCTGGTGCGGGAGCAAATGGGCGCGGGGGAAACCATCCGCGGTCTCGACGGCTTTGCCGACCTGACCTTGTCCGAACTGGACGCCACCGACCGCATCGTCGCCATGGCTGGCGTCCACCCGTACCTGGAACTGCTGCGCCAGGGCGTCGACGTGATCATCGGCGGGCGCAGCTCCGATGCCGCGGTGTTCGCGGCGCCGGCGCTGCATCACGGCTTTGCCGCCGACCATGCCTACTACCTGGGCAAGGTGCTGGAGTGCGCCTCGTTCTGCGCGGAGCCGTACGGCGGCAAGGAAACCGTGCTGGGCGAAATCACCCGCGACGACGTCCGCGTCACGGCCATGCATCCCGAGCAGCGCTGCACCATTGCCTCGGTGGCCGGACATGCCATGTACGAGCGCTCCAATCCGTTCGAGGAATTCGTCGCCGGCGGCAGGCTCGACATGAGCCAGTGCCGCTACGAGCAGCTCGATCCGCGCACCACCCGCATCACCGGCGCCCGCTTCGAACCCGCGCCGCAGGTGCGCGTCAAGCTGGAGGGCTCGGGCAAGGTGGGCGAGCGCTACGTGGGCCTGTGCGGCATCCGCGACCCGTACACCATCGCCAACGTCGACCGCGTCATTGCCTGGGCGCGCGAACAGGTGCGCGCGCGCTTCGGCGACACCGGCTATTCGCTGCACTACAACGTATATGGACGCGACGGGGTGATGGGCGAACTGGAACCGCTGCGCGACCGCCCCGGCCACGAGCTTTGCGTGATGGTGCAGGGCGTCGCGCCCACGCGCGAGATGGCGGAGGAAGTCGCGATGATCGGCCTGCGCCAGATGTTCTACGCGCGGCTGCCGGATGTGAAGGGCACCGCCGGCTCGGTGTCGTTCCCGCTGGACGAGGTGCTGCACGCCAGCCCCGCCTATCGCTGGACGCTGAACCATACGATGGCAGTGCGCGACCCGCTCGCGCTCTTCCCCACCCATGTCGTCGAAGCCGGCGTTTGACGCGCCCCGTTGCCAAGGAAGCCACCATGACCATTGCCAGCCACCCCTCGCCCTCCCCGGCCGCCGCGCCCACCGCGGCACCGGCGCAGCCGCTGCACGCGCTCGCCAAGACCATCCGCAGCAAGAACGCCGGGGTCAACAAGATCACCTTCGACATCATTTTCCGCGAGCAAGCCGAATATGAACGGGTCAAGCGATCGCGGGCGCTGACCCGCGAAAGCATGGCCGCGCTGTTTCGCGTGCCGGTCTCGCGCATTTCGGATTTCGTCGAGTACGAACCGGCCTTCGCCATCAAGTTCACCATGTACCGCGCGCAGCCCAGCGGCAGCGCGGGCGATGGCGATATCTTCGGCGCGCAGCAATATGCGCCGCTGCTGACGCTGGAGATCCCGGCCTGATCCTTTCGCGCGGCGTGCCGTGGTCCCGGGTGGTCCGGGCCGCGCGCCGGCCGCTTCCGCAGCGTGGCCGCGCTGGCTTGCTGCAACACGACGATTTCCGGAACGACGTATGGACAAGACCTGTTTCAAGCGCATCTGGCACCGGCTGGCGTGCCGCCTGCCCGCAGCGGCGGCCGCGGCGGCGATGGCCGCCTCCCCGCTGCCTGCCACCGCTGCGCCGCCCGATCATGCAGCCACGGTCCCGCCGCTGATGCGCATCGTGGTGCCGTTCTCGGCGGGCGCCAGCAACGACGTGATCGCGCGTGCCATCGCGCCGGCGCTGGCGAAACGCCTGGGCAACACCGTGATCGTGGAGAACCGGCCCGGTGTGGCGGGCGTGCTGGGCGCGGACTACGTGGCCAAGGGGCCGCGCGACGGCTCCGTGCTGCTGCTGACGTCGTCGACCTTCCTGACCGCTGCCGCCACGCAGGCGCGTTCGCCGTATGACCCGCTGGCCGCGTTCGCACCCGTTGCGCTGGTGGCCGACGGTCCGCTGCTGCTGGCGGTGTCGTCCACCAGCGCGGCATCCCGGTCGATCCGCACGCCGGCCGATCTCGTCGCCGCGGCGCGCGCCAGGCCCGGGGCCATCAGCTATGGCTCGGCCGGAGTGGGGTCGCTCGGCCAGCTCGCCACCGAACTGCTGTGCGACACCTCCAAGGTCCAGATGATGCACGTGCCGTACAAGGGCGCGGCCAACGCGCTGATCGACCTGGCCGCCGGGCAGATCGACGTGATGATGTCGAACTACAGCTCGATCGCCACGCAGATCAAGTCCGGCAAGGTCAGGCCGCTGGCGGTGACCTCCGCGGCGCCGAATCCCGCGTTTCCGGACTTGCCGCCACTGGCCGCGTCGGTGCCGGGCTATGGCATCGAGATCTGGGTTGGCGTGCTGGCGCCGGCGGGCGCGCCCGCGGCGCTGGTGCAGCGGCTCAATCGCGAGCTTGCCGAGATCGCCGCGTCGCCGGAGGTGCGCGCGATCCTGGAGCCGGACGGCTCGCGCCCGCTGGCCGCGACGCCCGCGGAGTTCGGCGCGCGCATGAAGCAGGACCTTGCGCAGTGGAAGCGCATCGCCGTGGAACGCAAGATCGTCGCGGAATAGGCGCGGCCCGCCCACGCCCTGCACCACCGCGCTTACGGGGGTAGAATCTGCGCCTCGCACCGAAGAAGGCCGCCCGATCCGCATGCCGGCTGGATCGCGGGCCTTCTGCCGTTTCGGAGGACCCCGTGCTGCGCGCGTTCGAACGTCTGCTTGATCCTTTCCCTCCCGACGAGGCACCGCCGCCACCCAAGGGCCTGGCGGCCTTCCTGTGGGCCTGCACCCGCGGCACCCGCCGCTACTTCGTCGCGCTGGCGCTGCTGAGCGCCGGCGTGTCGATCTACGAAGCGTGGCTGTTCTCCTTCCTCGGGCAAGTGGTGGATCTGCTGGCGGCGTGGCAGGGTAACCGCGAAGCCTCGGCACAGGAGCAGCGCGTGCTGTGGGGGATCGGCATCGTGCTGGTGATCAGCATCGGGCTGGTGGCGCTGCGCACCATGGTGCAGCACCAGGTGCTGGCGATCAACCTGCCGCTGCGGCTGCGCTGGGATTTCCATCGGCTGATGCTCAGGCAGAGCCTGTCCTTTTTCTCCGATGAGTTCGCCGGGCGCGTCACCACCAAGGTCATGCAGACCGCGCTTGCGGTGCGCGAGGTGCTGTTCACCTTCATCGAGATCGTGCTCGCCATCGGCGTGTACTTCATCACCATCATCGCGCTGGCGGGCGGCTTCGATTTCCGGCTGATGCTGCCCTTCATCGGCTGGATCGCGCTGTTCGGCCTGGCCATGCTGTACTTCGTGCCGCGGCTGGGCAAGGTCGGTCAGGAGCAGGCGCATGCGCGCTCGTCGATGACCGGACGCGTCACCGACGCCTACACCAATATCACCACCGTCAAGCTGTTCTCGCACACCCGGCGCGAGGCGCACTTCGCGCGCGCGGCGATGGAGGATTTCAAGGAAACCGGGTTCCGGCAGATGCGTCTCGTCAGCCAGTTCGAGATCGTCAACCAGGCCCTGGTGGTGGCGCTGATCCTGGCGGCGGGCGGCTATGCGCTGTGGCTGTGGCACGGGGCCGAGATCGGCACCGGCGCGGTGGCCGCGGTCACGGCCATGGCGCTGCGCATCAACGGCATGTCGCACTGGATCATGTGGCAGATGGCCTCGTTGTTCGAGAACATCGGCACGGTGCAGGATGGCATTGCCACGCTGACGCACGTGGCCAAGGTGCAGGACGCACCGGGCGCGCCGGCGCTGCAGATCCGGCGCGGCGAAGTGGAATTCGACCAGGTCCGCTTCAACTACAACGGCGAACGGCAGGTGCTCGACGGCCTCAGCCTGACCGTGCGTCCCGGCGAGAAGATCGGGCTGGTGGGCCGCTCCGGCGCGGGCAAGTCCACGCTGATCAACCTGCTGCTGCGCTTCTACGACGTGGACAGCGGCCGCATCCGCATCGACGGGCAGGATATCGCCCGGGTGACGCAGGACAGCCTGCGCAGCGCCATCGGCATGGTCACGCAGGACACCTCGCTGCTGCATCGCTCGATCCGCGACAACATCGCCTACGGCCGCCCCAACGCCACCGAAGAGGAAATCCGCCACGCCGCCGTGCACGCCCAGGCCGATGACTTTATCCGCCAGCTGAGCGACCAGCATGGCCACACCGGCTACGACACGCTGGTCGGCGAACGCGGGGTCAAGCTCTCGGGCGGACAGCGCCAGCGCATCGCGATTGCGCGCGTGATGCTCAAGAACGCGCCCATCCTGCTGCTGGACGAAGCCACCAGCGCGCTCGACTCGGAAGTGGAGGCCGCGATCCAGGAAAGCCTCGACGAGATGATGGAGGGCAAGACCGTGATCGCGATCGCCCACCGCCTCTCCACCATCGCCGCCATGGACCGCCTGATCGTGATGGACCAGGGGCGCATCATCGAACAGGGCACGCATGCCGAACTGCTGGCGAAGAACGGCACCTATGCGCGGCTGTGGCGGCACCAGAGCGGCGGCTTCCTGGGGGAAGAGCAGGAGGAGGTGCCGGACTCGGTGGAGTAGCGCGGCGGGCGCTCGGCAGGCACGCAGAGCGGCTAGGCGGCCATGGCCCGGCGTTCGTCTTCATCGAGCACTGGCCCGTCCAGCGTCACGCGCGAGTGGTCGGTGCGGAATTTCCGGATGATCGGCTTCAGCTCTTCCTTGACGTGCGCTTCGCTGTAGCCGTTGAACAGGTGCCCGAGCAGGCCGCGGCGCAGGTCGGACGTGCCCATGATGTAGTCAGCGATCGGGAACGTCAGGTTCATGTTGTACTTCATCATGATGCCCATGTTGTGATGGGCGGTGTGGTGGCGCCGGATCGTATTGATGAAGGGCATGTTGCGCACGAACCAGTTGTCGTGCACATGGCAGCAATAGTGGAAGGTCTCGTAGATCAGGTACTGCGCCACCATGGTGATGAAGACAAAGTAGCCGGCGTTGGCATTGAAGATCAGCGATGCCAGGTAGCCCAGGCCACCGCCGCCCACGCCGAGCGTTGCCAGCACGCGCCACGGGAAAAACACGATGCGGAATTCGCGCGTGGTGTCGATGGTGGGTTCCTGGTCGGTGAAGTACTGGTGGTGCTGGCGCGTGTGGCGCTCATAGATGGCGCGCAGCGCGAAGACGTCGATGCGGCGGTGCATGACATAGCTGTGCATGAACCATTCCACGAAGTTGCCCGCCAGGAATACCGGCAGGATCAGCGCCCACTCCCAGGTTACGTGGTGCAGCTGCTGGATGGCCCACCACAGCGCGCCGGTGCCGACGCCGTAAATCACGGCGATATGCAGCAGGCCGTTGTAGAGCGGGCTGATATCGGCCTTGTATTGCTCCCTGAACTTGCGTTGGCGTTCCGTCATCATGATTGCATCTCCGTAAATCCGCGCCGCACTAACATATCAGTTGGATATAAAAATGCGGCGACCCAAAAAATGCCCCTGGTGGCCAGGGGCGCCAATGCAGGCGCGGCGGGACGCCGCGCGGCGAACCCGCGTCGAACCGCTAATGCGAGACTTCCTCCAGCGCCTTGCCGCGGGTTTCGACGCCCAGCAGCAGGACCACCGCTGCCGCCACCGCAAAGGACAGGGCGCCAAGCGTGAAGACACCGCCCTGCCCCGCCACCGGCAGCAGCACGCCGACCAGGTAGGGTCCTGCCAGCGAGCCGATGCGGCCGACCGATGAGGCAAAGCCGGAGCCGGTCGCGCGCGAGCGCGTGGGGTACAGTTCCGGCGTATAGGCATAGAGCACCGACCACATGCCGAACAGGAAAAACTGCATGCACAGACCCGCGGCGATCAACTGCTCCACCGGCAGCCGGTGCACGGCCGCCTGACCATAGGCATACGCGGCCACGGCGCTGCCGATCAGCATAAGCGCGCAGGTCGGCTTGCGGCCCCACTTTTCCAGCAGCCATGCCGAGAAGATGAAGCCGGGAATGCCGGCCAGCGAGATATAGACCGTGTAGAGCACGGACTTGGTCACGGCGTAGCCCGCTTGCTGCAGCAGCGCCCCGAGCCACGTGGTCAGTCCGTAGTAGCCCAGCAGTGCAAAGAACCAGACCGACCACAGCATGACGGTGCGGCGCGCGTAGGGGCCGCTCCACAGCTCCATGAAGCGCGCCTTGCGGCTCGGCGCCTGCGCGCCGCCGAAGGTGGCGGACACCGCCGGCAGCGGACGGCCCGAGGCACGTTCCACGCGCTGCTCGATGCCGGCCATCACCGTATCGGCCTCCGACTTGCGGCCCACGTCTTCCAGCCAGCGCGGCGACTCCGGCACCATGCGACGCACCACGAACACGAACACCGCCGGCACCGCCAGCGCGATAAAGATGCCGCGCCAGCCGATCACCGGCAGCAACAGGTAGGTCAGCGCGCCGGCCGCGATAAAGCCGATCGGCCAGAAGCCCTCCAGGATCGCGACATACTTGCCGCGGCTCTTCGCGGGCACGATTTCCGACACCATCGACAGGCCGATCGGAAACTCCATGCCCATGCCGAACCCGAGCAGCACGCGATAGATCATCAGCGAGGTCACGCTGTCCGCCAGCCCGCACATCAGGCTGCCCACGCCCCAGAAGATCATGCTGACCTGGAACACCGGCTTGCGGCCGAAGCGATCAGCCAGCAGGCCGGCGATGGCCGCGCCCAAAAACATGCCGAGGAAGCTGGAACTGGCCAGCAGGCCGGCCTGCGCCGCGCTCAGGCCGAACTCCGCCTTGATCGAGCCCAGCACGAAGGTCATCAGGCCCAGATCCATCGAATCGAAAAACCACGCCGTGGCGATGATGCCGAACAGCGAGCGCTGGTAGCCGGTCATCGGCAATCGTTCCAGTCGCGCCGCGATACCGGCCTCCAGCCTGAGGGCGCCTGCAGACATGTCCATGGTTGTCTCCTGTGTCAATGAGACGCGCTCTGTGGTGGCGCGCTTTGTAATATATTAGTTGCACATTTCTGATGTGCAAGTAATGGTTTACCGCCAGGGCCAGGCAGCCGCTGGCGGCACGAGCGAGGAAAGCGCCGGATAAATCCCCTGTCAGCGCACTACGCCACCCGGCGCCGCTGCGCCGGAGCGTGCGTTTCAGCCGAGAGCGTGCCCGCCCACGCATTGCGGACGATGGCGGCATAGCGCGCGGGCACGTCGGGGACGGGGAAGGCCTTGGCCAGGCGCGTGACAGCCAGTGCATCGCGCACCAGCGCATCGATGTCGCCCTGCCCGATGCCGCAAGCCTGGAGCGTTGTCGGCAAGCCAACGGCTGCCACCAGTTCGCGCACCACGCCGGGCACGCGTGCCACCGCGATATCGGGATCGCAGTCGGAGACGTCCAGCAGGCGGGCAATCGCCAGCAATTCCTCGCGGCGCACGTCGGCCAGCGCATCGAGCACGTACGGCAGCATCACCGCGTTGGTGGTGCCATGCGACAGGTGCGTCAGGCCCGCGACCGCGTAGGCAATGCCATGCACGGCGTTGAGTCCCGCGCTGCCATATGACAGCGCCGCATAGACGCTGGCGTAGCTCATGCCGATGCGCGCTTCGCGGTCAGTGCCGTCCTGGTAGCTGCGCAACAGGTACCGGCCGCACAGGCGGATCGATTCGTGCGCGAACAGCATCGTCAGCGCATTGCGGCCGCTGTAGCCGGGGTCCGCTTCGCCGCCGCGGTCAAAGCTGGCGGAATCGAGCGTCAGGCAGGACTCGATCGCATGGGTCAGCGCGTCGATGCCGGCATCCGCGGTAACCCGCGGCGGACAGGTGTAGGTGAATTCGGGGTCGACCAGCGCCACGGCCGGGCGCAGCCGGTTGTCCATGACCGCCACCTTGGTCGCGTTGTCCGGATCGACCAGGATCGCTCCGGGTGTCGCCTCCGAGCCCGTGCCGGCCGTGGTCGGCATCGCGACCAGCGGCAGGATCGGAGTGCCGGCGTCGATGCTGCCAAGGAAGGCGCGCACGGGCTTGCCGCCAGGCAGGGTCAGGCACAGCGCCTTGGCCAGGTCGATATTGCTGCCGCCGCCCAGTGCGATGACATGGTCGAGCGGCGCGCCGCCGAGCCGCTCCCGCACGGCCGCCGTGGCCGCATCGCACAGCGTGGTGGTGGGATCGGGCATGCCGCCGTCATAGACCAGCAGCTCGACGCCGTGCGCGCGGGCGCCGGCGACGAGTTCATCCACCCACGGTGTGCCACCGGTGAAGAACGTGTCCGTCACCAGCAGGCCACGGCGATAGCCGAGCCGGCGCAACAGCGCAGGCAGCTGCGTACGGCATCCAGCGCCCATGACCAGCCGCGCCGGCGCGCAGAAATATACGAGGTCTTCCACTCTCATGCTGTCTCCTTTGGGGGGATTTCGGCTTGTCGGGCGCTATGCCAGCTGCGCCGGCCAGCGTGCACGCAGATGGCGGGCGATCTCCCGCATGCGTTGCGTCAGCACGCCATGGCCGGCGCCCTGGAGCACGAGCAGTTCGGCGTCGGCAATGCCGTTGGCCAGCATCTCGCCGTGGGCGAGCGGACAATCGTCGTCCTCGCTGCCGTGGATGACCAGCGTCCGGCAACGTATCTGTGCCAGCGCGGCACGCTGGTCGGTGTGGCGGATCGACTGCCAGGTCCACGCCACGGTGCGATGGTCCGCTGCCTCGCGCAGCCCCAGCCGCCGTTCGCGCATGGCAATGGCTTCCAGCAATGCTTCGCTGGTCGCGGCATCGAACCATTGCACCGCGTTCAGCCGCGGCGTGCCGGAGACCAGCAAAAGCTCTGCAGGCATCGGCTGTTCCGGGTGCTTGCGTGCACCGGCAAGATAAGCCAGCGCCACCGATACGCCCAGGCTCCATCCGGCCAGCACGAACGGGCCGCGCACGAACTGGCAGAGCGTGCGGCGCAGCACTTCGGCACCGGCATCGAGCGAGCAAGCCTGGGCATCGGCCGGTGGCATCGCCTTGCCGCGCCCCGGCAGGTTGGGCAGGACGAAGGTACAGCGATCGACCAGCTGTTGCGCCAACGGCATCCACGCGTCGCGCGTGCCCTGGATGCCATGCAGGGCGACCACCGTCACCGGCCCCTGCCCTACGACCAGTACGTCATCGTCCGCCATGCCGCCTCCGCACACATCTAATATATTAGTAGGATAATAGCAGAAAGCAGGGCATGCGCAAGCCTGCGGACACCTGTGTACAGAAGCTGCGTATGGCTCATATACAATGGGCTTCCGAGTTCCCAAACCCTTGGCCATGAACGCAAAAACCGCTACCCGCCCGCGCGCCGCCGCTGCACCAGAGCCTGAAGAGGCAGCCAGCCAGCGCGGCAAGCTGACCGACCTGGCCTACGAGCAGATCGAGGAAGCGATCGTGACGCTGCAGCTGGCGCCGGGCAGTTCGGTATCCGAGCTGCAGCTGAGCGAAATGACCGGCATCGGGCGCACGCCCATTCGCGAAGCGATCCAGCGGCTGGCGCGCGAGCACCTGATCATGGTGCTGCCGCAGCGCGGCTTGCTGATCGCCCCGATCGACGTCGGCAGGCAGCTGCGCCTGCTCGAGACCCGCCGCGAGGTGGAACGCCTGATCTGCCGCAGCGCCGCGCGGCGCGCGACGCCCGAGCAGCGCGATCATTTCAAGCGGCTGGCCAGGGAATTCGAACAGTCCTCACGCAACGGCGACGATGTCGCCTTCGTCCGCGCCGATCGTGAATTCAACGAACTTTGCCTGGTGGCGGCGCGCAATGAATTTGCCGAGGGCGCCATGCGGCTGATGCATGGCCTGTCGCGGCGGTTCTGGTATCTCCACTACAAGGAAGCCGCGGACCTGCCCACCATGTCGAAGCTGCACGCCGCGGTGGCCTCGGCCATCGCGCGCGGCGAGGTCGATGGCGCCGGCACCGCGCTCGACGCGCTGCTGGACAATATCGAGGAGTTCACGCGGGCCACGGTGCTGGGGGACTATCGATAGGTCGCAGGGCGGGCACTCATTTCCGCCCAGCCACCGTAGCCGCACCGAAGAACTGGCTGGCGAAGTCAGGACTGCCCGGCACCACCGTTGACAAGCCCCATCCGGCCCTCAAAAGAGTTGGCGCCGGCCATCATAGTCGAGGACGATCCGGTTCATCGCGCCCAGCAGCTCCTGTTCCCCGCCGCTAAGCGACTGCTCGATCGAGCGCATATAGCCCAGCAACTGCGCCTGGGCGGCATTGGCCACATCGGTGGTAATCCCCTCGTCGTCATGCAGGATCACATACGACCGCGCAAAACCGTAGACCAGGAAGTACGCGGCGGCGTGGTCCGGATCGGCGGACATCAGGGCCAGCGATTGCTCCTTGACCTTGAGGAATGCGTCCGTCCCCGGCACGCTGCTGGCAAACTGCTCTGTAACCGTCTTGAAGTCCATGGATAGTCTCTCAGGGGAAAAAAACGAACCGCTCAGACCTGCTGCAGCATGCGCCGCAACAGTCCGGCACCATCGGGGCCCTTGTAGGCGCGTTGCCAGAGTGCCTCGACCATGTTTGTGTAAAGCGATACCGCTTCCGGCGCGGCCGTCACCGAGGCGATGCCCGCCGAAATATTGGGAAATTCGCCGAAGCGGAACGGACTGATGGCCACATAAGAGCCGGTCGGCCGCTCGAAGATCTGGAACGTGGCATTCGGCATGCTCTCGTTAACGATGCCGATCCGCATTCCCGCATGCTGCTGTTCCAACAACACCGCGATGCGCTCCACTTCCGCGCGCGCCGCCAGCGATCGCTCCATGCGCGTCGCGGGGGGCAGGTCCATCCGGCCGACCAGCCCGAAATGGACAAAGCGTTCAAGCTCGCGCAGCCCGATCAGGCTCAGGATCGGCGCCGGGTGCGAGGCATACGATTCCTTGCGCTCGCGCAGCAAGGCCATGACGGCCTGGATGCGGCCGTCGTCGTTGTCGCCGCTCTCCCTGAGCATCTGCTCCAGATAGGGGTCATAGTCCGGCGAGGTCAGCAGGAACGAAATCGGCTCGAAGTGCGCAAGGATCCGGGTGGCGCCCTGCTCGAGCTGGCGCATGCGTTCGATGTAGGCGATGGCTGACGGGTAGTATTCCGTGCCCGCGCCGAGCAGCGATTCCAGCGAGGTATCGAGGATGCCGGCCAGGCGCTCGAGCGTCTCGATCTTGACGATCTCGCCCTTCTCCATGCGATAGACCGCTGCGCGGGAAATGCCCAGCACCTCGGCAATCTGCTCGGCCCGCAGTTGCGCGCCCAGCCGGTAGGCACGCAGCCGCGCGCCCAGTGCCTCGAAATCGATTCCGCCGGTACCGGTGGCGCGACGTTCCATGTCTGTCTCAATAATTAGATTGATGTCACTATAGCATGGTGCCGGCGCGGCGCACATCCGTCGCTGCGGGGTGTAGGGAAAAACCCGGAAACACCGGAAAAACGCTTGCCATGCCGCGCGAGGCCGCATAGTCTAAAAAAATAGATTTTCACTGATGCCACGCAGTTCCTTTGTGCCATACGCCACGAGGGTAGCGGCGCAGTGCTTTTTGAGACCCATTCAGTCTAAAAATGGAGACAGCATGACAAGCCAGCCCCTCACCCAACCGGTCGCCGCGACGGAGGCGCCGACTTCGCCGTACGCGTGGAAAGCCCTGGCCGGCTCCGCCATCGGCTACGCCATGGACGGGTTCGACCTTCTGATCCTGGGCTTCATGCTGCCGGCGATCAGTGCCTCGCTTCTGCTGACCACCGGCCAGTCCGGTGCGCTGGTCACGTGGACGCTGGTCGGGGCCGTGGCCGGCGGGATCATTTTTGGTGCGTTGAGCGACCGCTATGGCCGCGTCAGGGTGCTGACGTGGACCATTGTCTTGTTTGCGGTATTTACGGGCATGTGTGCCCTGGCCCAGGGCTTCTGGGACCTGCTGGTCTACCGGACCATTGCCGGCATCGGGCTCGGTGGCGAGTTCGGCATCGGCATGGCGCTGGCCGCCGAGGCGTGGCCCGCGAGCAAGCGCGCGCGCGTGTCGTCCTATGTCGCGCTGGGCTGGCAATCGGGTGTGCTGATGGCGGCGTTGCTGACGCCGTTGCTGCTGCCGCTGGTGGGTTGGCGCGGCATGTTCGTGATCGGCGTGCTGCCGGCGCTGGTGGCATGGTTCATCCGCAACCGGCTGCATGAGCCCGAAGTGTTCGTGCGCAGCGCACGCACGGAGAAGAAGCCCAATGCATTCAGGCTGCTGGTCGCGGATGGCAAGACCACTCGCACCAGCCTGGGCATCGTGATCCTGTGCTCGGTCCAGAACTTCGGCTACTACGGCATCATGATCTGGCTGCCCACCTACCTGTCCAAGGCGCTGGGCTTTTCGCTGACCAAGTCGGCCTTGTGGACCTCGGTGACCATCGTCGGCATGATGATCGGCGTCTATGTCTTTGGCCACCTGGCCGACCGCATCGGCCGCAAGCCGACCTTCCTGATCTTCCAGGCCGGCGCGGTGGCAATGGTGCTGGCCTATGCCAGGCTGTCCGATCCCATGACCATGCTGTGGGCCGGCGCCGTCATGGGCATGTTCGTCAACGGCATGATCGGCGGCTATGGCGCGCTGATTTCCGAAGCGTACCCGACCGCGGCACGGGCCACCGCACAGAACGTGCTGTTCAACATCGGGCGCGCCGTCGGCGGGCTGGGGCCCATCGTAGTCGGCGCCATCGCCGCGGCGTATTCGTTCCAGCTGGCGATCGCACTGCTCGCGAGCATCTACGTGATCGACATGATCGCCACCGTCTTCCTGATCCCCGAACTGAAGGGCGTGGAACTGGAATAACGCCGGAACCACGCACCAGCCATTGCTCCGCTGCGCCGCCCGGCGCAGCGCCATCCTCAGGAGTTACCAACATGTGTGCCACCGTGTGTAGCGCGGATTCCGCGGCTACCGTAGCCTCCTATCGCTGTCGAATCGTTGAACATGCCTGGGTCAACCAGCGCTACAAGTACATCCGGCTCGAATCGGAGGCCCCGCTCGCGGCGATGACCCGGCCGGGACAGTTCTACCAGCTCAGCTGTCCCGCCACCGCCGAAGCCCAGCCCTTTCTGCTGCGGCCGATGAGCGTCTATGGCGCCGGCCCGGAAAGCGGGCGCATCGAGTTCCTCTACAACGTCACCGGCATTGGCACGCGCGCGATGGCCACGCTCCCGGTCGACGGCCATCTGGACATCGTCGGCCCGCTCGGCAACACGTTCACGTTCGAGCCCTCGTTCCGGCGCATTCTGGTGGTCGCGCGCGGCGTCGGGCTGGCGACGATGGCGCCGCTGATCCGCCAGGCTGCCGACGCCGGCACCGCCATCACCGCGATCATGTCGGCACGCAGCCCGGCCGACCTGATGGAAAAAGAGTTCCTGCGCGGCGCCAGCGCCGAGGTGCACGCCGTGTTCGATGCCGACGGCACCTCCTCGGTCGAGGCGGTCGAGGCCCTGGCCCGCCGCCTGATCGACACGCAACGTCCCGATGCGGTCTACACCTGCGGCTCGCACCGCCTGCTGATGCTGCTCCAGCGGGTACTGGAGGATCACCCTGGCGTCCAGGGCGAGGTCGCGATGGAGCAGCGCATGGCCTGCGGCATGGGCGTGTGCCTGTCGTGCGTGCGGCTGTTCGATTGCGATGGCGACAAGCAGTTCCTGCGTGTCTGCCGCGAAGGTCCCGTTTTCAAGATTCGCGAAGTGGTGGGGGAGGTGGAATTTGGCTAATCTGACTGTACGGGTTGGCGACCTGACGTTGCGCAACCCCGTGATGCCCGCATCCGGCTGCTTCGCCATCGAGTACCGCGAGGCGATGGATCTCAACCGGCTGGGCGCGCTGGTCATCAAGAGCGTCTCGCCCAGGTCGCGCGCGGGCAACCCCACCCCGCGCGTGGCGGAAGCCTTCAGCGGGATGCTGAATTCGATCGGCATTCCCAGCAAGGGACTCGACTACTACCGCCAGGAAGTCCTGCCCGCCTATACGCAATACGACACGCCCGTCGTCGTGTCGATTTCCGCCGATACGGCCGAAGAGTTCGGCGCCGCCTGCGAAGAGATGTCGTTGCCGGAAGTCGCCGTGATCGAGGCCAATATCTCATGCCCCAACCTGGAAGCCGACGGCATGGCCTTTGCCATGTTGCCCGAGACCACCTACAAGGCCGTCTCCGCGATTCGCCGCCGCACCCGGCATCCGTTCTGGGTCAAGCTGACGCCTAACGCGGGCAATATCGCCGCGGTCGCGCGCGCGGCCGAGGAAGCCGGTGCCGATGCGATCGTGATGGGCAACACCGTGCTGGGCATGGCGATCGATATCCGCACGCGCAAGCCCAAGCTTGGCAATGTCATGGGCGGCCTGTCCGGGCCGGCGATCAAGCCGATTGCCCTGCGGCTGGTGCACCAGTGCTATCGCGCCGTGCGCATCCCCATCATCGGCTGCGGCGGCATCCAGAGCGCCGAGGACGCGATCGAGTTCATGCTGGCGGGGGCGTCGGCGATCCAGGTCGGCACGGCCTCGTTCAGGGATCCCGGCATCATGCAGAAGATCATCGACGGGCTCGATGCGTATTGCGAGCAAGCCGGCATCGCCTCGATCCGCGACCTGACCGGGCAGGTGATCCTCGACCGCCAACTCAGCGACCGCTGGCTGCGCTTCGCGCAGCAGTCGGGCTGAGCAACCGGACATGTCCATGGATATCCTGGAACTCAAGCCGCTGGCGGAACAATTGTTCGCCGACATCGGCGCGCTGACGTTCGACGGCGTCGGCATTACCCGCGACAGCTATGGCGCCGGCGAATCGGCCGCGGCCGACCACCTGCGGCGCTTTGCCGGGCAGCACGGGCTGGACGTACGGAGCGATCGCGCGGCCAATCTCGTGTTCGCCCTGCCCGATGAAGACCCTCGTACACCGGCCGCGTGGGTCGGCTCGCATGTCGACTCTGTGCCGCAAGGCGGCAACTTCGACGGCCTGGCGGGGATCGTCGCCGGCCTGCTGTGCCTGATCGCACGCAAGGCGCAAGGCGGGTCCGGCGCCGCACCGCTGCGCGTGATCGCCTTCCGGGGCGAGGAAAGCGCGTGGTTCGGCAAGGCCTATATGGGATCGGGCGCCGCGCTGGGCAAGCTTGGCGCGGACGACCTCGCGCTGAAGCACCGCAGTTCGGGCAAGACACTTGCCGATTGCATGGCCGCGGTCGGTGCCGACGTCGAGGCCATTGCGGCACAACAGCCCTTGTTTGACCGTGCGGCAGCCGCGGCATACCTGGAACTGCATATTGAACAGGGCCCGGTAATGGTGGCCCGCAAGCTGCCGCTGGCGGTGGTGCCCGGAATTCGCGGGAACATCCGGCACAACCGCATTACCTGCCTCGGCGAACCCGGCCATTCCGGCGCGGTGCCGCGCTGGCTGCGCAAGGATGCGATGTTCGCCGTGGCCGAGCTGATCACGCGGCTCGACGAACACTGGAAGGTGCTGCTCGAGCGCGGCATGGACCTGGTAGTGACCACGGGTGTGGTGTCCACCGACCCCGCGGAACATTCCATTTCCCGGATTCCGGGCAAGGTCGAATTCAGCTTCGAGGTTCGCAGCAAGAGCGTGGACACGCTGGAAGGCTTCTACCAGTTGCTGCGCACGGAGTGCAAGGCCATCAGCCGCGACCGCGGCGTGCATTTCGAATTCGACCGCCGTGTCGAATCGGCCCCGGCGACGATGGACCCGGCGCTGTCTGGCCTGCTGCGCGACGCGTGCGCCGGCGCAGGGCTGCCGACTGAAATGGTGCCGAGCGGCGCCGGACACGACGCCGCGCTGTTTGCCAATGCCGGCATCCCCACCGCCATGCTCTTTGTGCGCAACGAGCACGGCTCGCACAACCCGGACGAAGCGATGGACCTGGACGATTTCATGCTCGGCACCCAAGTCATGTATCGGGCACTCGAAAGCATCCGCGCCGGGAGGCAGCCATGACTGTGCAGACCCTGACCATCCGCCGTCCGGACGACTGGCACCTGCACCTGCGCGACGGCGACCTGCTGCGCGCGGTGCTGCCGGCGTCCGCCGGCCAGTTCGGCCGCGCCGTGGTGATGCCCAACCTGAAACCGCCGGTTACCACGGCGCAGGCGGCCATCGCCTATCGTGAACGTATCGTTGGCGCATTGCCGCCGGGATCCGCCTTCACCCCGCTGATGACCTGCTACCTGTGCGACACCACTGCTGCGGCGGAGATCCGCGACGGGTTCGACGCCGGTGCCTTTGCCGCCGCAAAGCTGTATCCCGCCGGCGCCACCACCCATTCCGAGTACGGCGTGACGTCGATCGACCGTATTGCGGGCGTGCTGGCGGTCATGCAGGACATCGGCATGCCGCTGCTGATCCATGGCGAAAGCACCGATCCGGCGGTCGATGTCTTCGATCGGGAAGCAGCGTTCCTGCAGGCCACGCTGCGGCCCCTGCTGGCCCGCTATCCGCGCCTGAAGGTGGTGCTGGAACACATTACCACCGCCGAGGCGGCCGACTTCGTCCTGCGCGACGCCAGCGGCAGGCTGGCCGCCACCATCACGCCGCAGCACCTGATGTTCAACCGCAACGCCATGTTCGCGGGCGGCATCCGGCCGCACTACTACTGCCTGCCGGTATTGAAGCGCGAGCGACACCGGCTGGCGCTGCGCCGTGCCGCGACCTCGGGCTCGCCGGCATTCTTTCTCGGCACCGACTCGGCGCCGCACGATACCGAAGCCAAGCAATCCGCATGCGGTTGCGCGGGGATTTTCAGCGCGCCGGTCGCCTTGCAGGCCTACCTGACCGTGTTCGAGGAGGAGCATGCCCTGGATCGCTTCGAGGCCTTCGCCAGCGACAACGGCGCGCGCTTCTACGGCATGCCGCCGAACCAGGACACGATCACGTTCCACCGCAGCCCCATGCACGTGCCGCAGCACGTCGAATTGCCGGACGGCCGGCGCATCCGCCAGTTCCTCGCCGGCGAGACGCTGCCATGGATGCTGGCCTAGCCCACGCCAACCCTAATCGGATCCCATCACCATGACCAATACCTATCGCACCGAAGCCGACCTGCTTGGCGAACGCCAGGTGCCGGCCGACGCCTACTACGGCGTCCACACGCTGCGGGCCTGGGAGAACTTCCAGATCAGCGGCACGCCCATCTCGTCGTGGCCGGAGCTGATCATTGCGCTCGCCTCGGTCAAGCAGGCCGCGGCCGAGGCCAATGCCGAACTTGGCCTGCTGCCCGCGAACCTGCGCGACGCCATCCTGGCCGCCTGCCACGACGTGCGCGAGGGCATGCTGCACGACCAGTTCATTGTCGACACGATCCAGGGCGGAGCCGGCACGTCGACGAACATGAATGCCAACGAGGTCATCTGCAATCGGGCGCTCGAGCACATGGGGCACGGCAAGGGCGAATACCGTTTCCTGCATCCCAACGAGCACGTCAACATGGCGCAGAGCACCAATGACGTTTATCCGACGGCATTGCGCATTGCCACGTACTTTGCCATCGAGCACCTGCTCGAAGCGATGGAAGTCCTGCGCGCGGCGTTCGAACGCAAGTCGAACGAATTCTCCGGCCTGCTCAAGCTCGGCCGCACCCAGTTGCAGGATGCGGTGCCGATGACGCTGGGGCAGGAGTTCTCGACCTACGCGGTCATGCTCGAAGAAGACATGGCGCGCCTGCGCGAAACCGCCCTGCTGATCCGCGAGATCAACCTGGGCGCCACCGCGATCGGCACCGGCATCACCGCACACCCCAACTACGCGCCGAAGGCCTTGGCCGCGCTGCGCCGCATCACCGGCATCGACCTGTGCCTCGCGCCCAACCTGGTGGAAGCCACGCAGGATTGCGGTGCCTTCGTGCAGATCTCGGGCGTGCTCAAGCGCATCGCCGTCAAGCTGTCCAAGACCTGCAACGACCTGCGGCTGCTGTCCAGCGGGCCGCGCGCCGGCTTTGGCGAGATCAACCTCCCGCCGATGCAGGCGGGCTCGTCGATCATGCCGGGCAAGGTCAACCCCGTCATTCCGGAGGTGGTCAACCAGATCGCCTTCGAAGTGTTCGGCAACGACACCACCATCACCTTTGCCGCCGAGGCCGGCCAGTTGCAGCTCAACGCCTTCGAACCGGTGATTGCCGCCAGCCTGCTCCGCAGTTTCCGCCACCTGACCAACGGCTGCCTGACGCTGGCGCACAAGTGCGTCGACGGCATTACCGCCAACCCCGAACGCCTGCGCGAGACCATCGAGCGCTCGATCGCGCTGGTCACGGCGCTCAATCCCGTGATCGGCTACAAGAACGCGACCTCGGTCGCCGCCGAGGCCCATGCCAGGGGCACCACCATCCGCGAAGTGGTGCTGGCACGCGGCCTGATGTCCGCCGAGGCGCTCGACGAGGCCTTGCGCCCCGAAACCCTGATCCGGCCGCGTGCCGACAAGCTCGGCGGCAAGCCATGAACGAGAGCGTCCTCATGCCCCAACATCGAACCATGCCGACGCTGCAGGGGTCCGTCGGCCGCGCGCTGGTCGAGGCCGGCTGCGTCCGCTTTCGCGGCGACGAACCTTTTCGCCTGCCCTCGGGGTGGGCCAGCCCGGTCTATATCGATTGCCGCCGGCTGATCTCCTACCCGGCACTGCGCCGCGCGCTGGTGCAGCGCGGGGTGCAGCTGCTGCGCGAGCGCGGCCGCCTGGACGGCATCGACGTGGTCGCCGGCGCGGAATCCGGCGGCATCGCGTACGCCGCATGGGTGGCCGAGCTGCTCGACGTGCCGATGGTCTACGTGCGCAAGGAAGCGCGCGGCATCGGGCCCAGCGCGCAGATCGTCGGCGAGATCCGCACGGGCGAGCGCGTGCTGCTGGTCGACGACATGATGGCAGCGGGACGGTCCAAGGCCGTCTTCTGCGCCGCACTGTCTGAGGCCGGCGCCGTGGTGCGGGACCTGCTGGTCCTGTTCGACTACGGCACCTTCCCGACGCAAGCGGTCCTGTCGCGCTGGCAGCCAGCCGTCCATGCGCTGGCGACATGGCGCGAGGTCCTCGACGCACTTAGCGGGTGCGGGGACGTCGCCGACACCGACCTGGCCGGATTGCGGGCCTTCCTGGCCGATCCGCCGGGCTGGTCCGGCAGGCACGGCGGCATCGCCGCGTAGCCCTCAACAACGGATTGTGTGCCGGCCGCTCGCCCGTCATCACGGGCGGTGGCCCCCTTTTGCCCAAAATTTCCCCGAACCCACCATGGACGACGCCTTCAAGCAAAGCGCCCTCGCCTACCACTGCACCCCAACCCCCGGAAAGATCTCGGTCACGCCGACCAAACCCCTCGGCAACCAGCACGACCTGGCGCTGGCCTACTCGCCTGGCGTGGCCGCCGCCTGCGAGGCCATCCACGCCGAGCCCCTGGACGCCCGGCACTACACCGCCCGCAACAACCTCGTCGGCGTGATCACCAACGGCACGGCGGTGCTCGGACTGGGCAACCTCGGGCCGCTCGCCGCCAAGCCCGTCATGGAAGGCAAGGCCTGCCTGTTCAAGCTGTTCGCGGATATCGATGTGTTCGACCTGGAGCTGGCGGAGACGGACCCTGGCAAGCTCGTCGAAGCCATCGCGATGCTGGAGCCGACCTTCGGCGGCATCAACCTCGAAGACATCAAGGCCCCGGAGTGCTTCCAGGTCGAACAGGCGCTGCGCCAGCGGATGCAGATCCCGGTGTTCCACGACGACCAGCATGGCACCGCCATCATCGCCGCCGCGGCGATCCTGAATGGCCTCAAGGTGGCCGGCAAGTCGATCGACCGCGTCAGGCTGGTGTGCTCCGGGGCCGGCGCCGCCGCGCTGGCGTGCCTGGACCTGCTGGTCAGCCTTGGGCTGCCGCGCGGGCACATCGCCGTGCTGGATTCGCGCGGCGTCATCCTGACGGACCGGCAAGCGCTCGATCCCAGCAAGCGCCGCTTCGCGCAGGAACCTGCCGTCTACGCAGCGCGCGCCCTGGGCGAGGCGCTGGAAGATGTCGACGTGTTCCTGGGCTGCTCCAGTGCGGGGGTGCTCAAGCCTGCCATGCTGCGCGGCATGCGCGAGAAGCCGCTGATCCTGGCCCTGGCCAACCCCGAACCTGAAATCCGCCCGGAAGCGGCGCGCCAGGCGCGACCGGACTGCCTGATCGCAACGGGCCGCTCCGACTACCCCAACCAGGTCAACAACGTGCTGTGCTTCCCGTTCATCTTCCGGGGCGCGCTCGATGTCGGTGCGACCACCATCACCGAATCGATGAAGCTGGCTTGCGTACACGCGCTGGCTGCGTTGGCCGAAGAGGCGCCCGGGCCTGAAGTCGCCGCCGCCTACCCCGGCAAGTCCCTGGTATTCGGCCCCGACTACCTGATCCCTACGCCGTTCGATCCGCGCCTGATCACCCGCCTGGCACCGGCAGTGGCCCAGGCGGCCGCCGACGCCGGCGTGGCGCGACGCCCGATCCAGGACATGGCGGCCTATCGCGCGCACCTGGCGGCGCGCCGCCGGCAAGTTTTTCCACACCACACCAACTGAAAACAAGCTGGAGGAGACCATGCAACGAAAACACTCGGCCCTGGCAGCGGCCGCCATGGCCGCGAGCCTTGGACACCCGGCCCTGGCCCAATCCGGCGTCACCCTGTATGGCCAGGTCGACGCCTTCGTCGGCAGCACCCGCGCCTCGGGCGGCGAGCGCACGGCCATCGTCGGCGCGGGCGGCATGCAGACTTCCTACTGGGGCATGCGCGGCACCGAAGATCTCGGTAACGGGCTCAAGGCGATATTCGACCTGAACGGGTTCTACCGCGTCGACACGGGGCGCTTCGGCCGTTCCGACAGCGACGGCTTCCTGACCCGCAGCGCCTATGCCGGGCTGCAATCATCGAAGTACGGCACGGTTCGGCTCGGGCGCAATACCACGCCATATTTCCTGTCGACGATCCTGTTCAATCCGCTGGTCGATTCCTACAACTTTGGACCGTCGATCTTCCATACCTATAGGACGGCGACCGATGGACGCGTGTTCGATCCCGGGATCATCGGTGACTCCGGATGGTCGAACTCGGTCGTGTACTCCTCGCCAACCGCCGGCGGCCTGACGGTGAACCTGATCTACGCGTTTGGCGAGCAGCCGGGCAGCAACGGCCAGAACAAATGGGGCGGCAACCTAACCTGGTTCAACGGCGCCTTCGCCGCGACGGCCGCCTTCCAGCAGGTCAGGTTCAACACCGTCCCCGGCGACGTGACAGCGCCCGCGGCCCTCGCCGGCTTCGACAAGCAGACGGCGGCGCAGCTGGGCGTGACCTATGACTTCGGGGTCGCCAAGCTGTTCGGGCAGGCACAGTACATCCGCACCGCCATCAACGGCGCCCAGGGCGATATCCGGCATGCGAACGGCCAGGTTGGCGCGTCGATTCCGGTCGGGGCGGGCAGTGTGCTGGCCTCCTACGCCTATGGCAACACACGCAACGATGTGGCGGGAATGGGCCGGCATACGGCCGGCATCGCCTATGACTACAACTTGTCAAAGCGGACCGATCTGTATGCCGCGTATTTCTATGACCGTGTAACAGGGCGGCCGCATGCCGAGACCATAGGGGCCGGCATGCGGCATCGGTTCTAGGGTCATTACCGCCGCGCCGTCTGCCGGCTCAATCGAGCGTGATGGCTTCGCGCTGGATCACCGCCGTCCAGTTGCCTTCCTCCCTTGCCACGCGCTTCGCGAAATTGGCCGGATCTAGCATCACGACATCGCCTTGCTGGCCCAGCGCTGTCTTGGCCTTGCTGTCCTCGAGCAGCCCCTGCGCGACCGCATGGAGCTTCTGGACGATCTGCGGCGGCGTGCCGGCCGGTACCAGCATGCCGATCCAGAAGGTCACGTCGAAGGGCGAGATGCCAAGCTCCTCCAGCGTTGGCACATCCGGCAACTGCGCCATGCGCTTCGGTGCGCTGACGGCGAGGGGCTTGAGCTTGCCCGCTTTTATCTGGGGCAGCGCCGTCCACGTATCGAAGGCAGTATCCAGCTCACCGCTGATCACGGCCAGTTGCGCCTGTGCCGCGGACTTGTACGGAATGTGCGTGGTCTTGATCCTGGTGCGGTTGTTCAGCATGGCAAAGCTGAGATGCGCGATATTGCCCGGCCCGGCCGAGCCATAGCTGACCTTGCCGGGATGCTGCGTCGCGTAGCGCACCAGCTCCGGCACCGAACCGACCCCGTTCTTCTGCGACCAGTCAGGGTTGGTGACGAGGATGAAAGGCGCCTCGAGGACCAGGGTGACCGGCGTGAAGTCCTTCGGCGAATAGGTGCCCTTCTTGTAGATCTGCGGGTTGATGGTGATGCTGCTGGAGTTGGTGACCAGCAAGGTATAGCCGTCGGGCGCAGCCTTGGCGACCTCGCCCACGCCGATCAGTCCGTTCGCGCCCGCCTTGTTTTCCACCACCACAGGCTGGCCGAGGGACTTGGTCAGCCGCTCCGAAAGAACCCGGGCCACGGTATCCGTGAACGACCCCGCCGGAAAGGGAACGATCATCCGGATCGGCTTGTTGGGCCAGCCCGCATTCTGCGCCGCGGCCGGCGCGGCCATCGTGGTGGCCAGGATGCCAAGCGCGGCCGCCGCCACGCTGAGTTTGCCGGCCTTTGCGCCTGCCTGGCAGCGCTGGATCCATGTCGGTTTGTTCATGTCGTCTCCGTATCGTGAATGGTGTGCTGAATGCTTGCCGGCCTATGTCGTTTCCTTCGCGTGCTTTGGTTTCGCGACGGTGCCGGTGATGCCCTGTTGTGCCAGGCGTGCGATCCGGTCCGCGCTCAGCCCAAGCACGCGGCGCAGCACCGTTTCGGTGTGTTCGCCCAGCGTTGGCGCGACATGGCGGATGGGCACGGGGTCCGGCCCGGTCCTGAACCAAGCGGTGCTGGCTGTGTAGGTGCCGATGTGGGCGCGCTCGACTTCGCGCCAGAACCCGCGCGCGCGCAGGTGGGGGTCCTGCAGCACCTGCGACATGGGCCGCACCACGCCCGCGGCGATTCCGGCCAGTTGCAGCTGGTGCATTGCCGCTTCGGCGTCGCGGACCACGCACCAGGACTTGATCGCCTGCTCGATCCTGTCCGCCTCGGCGCGCCGTCCCGCAGCCTGCGCCAGGCGGGGATCGGCGGCAAGGTCCGCCCGGCCGATCGCCCCGCACAGCGCGGGCCAGTCCGCATCGGTCACCGTCAGCACGATCCATGCATCGTCGCCTGCGCAACGGAAGCACCCATGCGGCGAATGCATCGGATGGCGATTGCCCTGCCGCGGCGACACGGCGCCGGTGACGGATTGCTCCAGCATGAACGGTGCGGCCATCGGCAGCATCGCCTCTACCTGCGACAGGTTGATGTGCCGCCCCTGCCCCGTCGTCTGCTGCGCAAACAGCGCAAGCAGGATCGCCGCGCCGCCGTTCAGGCCGCCGACGGGATCGCCATAGGCGTACGACGTCATGGCCGGCGGACCATCCGGGTGGCCCGTGTACAGCGGCAGCCCGCTGGCCTGCTCGAGCGTGCCGCCGTACGCACGGGTATTGCTCCACGCGTTGCCGAGTCCGAAGGCCGGCATCGACAGCATCACCAGCCGTTCGTTCCTGGCGCGCAGTGCTTCGTAGTCCAGGCCGAGCTTCGGCAGGACTTCGGCGGAGTAATTCTCGATGACCGCGTCGGCGCTTTCGACCAGCTGCAGCAGCAACTGCTTGCCTTCGGGGTGCGTCAGGTCCAGCGTGATCCCCAGCTTGTTGCGGTTCATCAGGTTGAAGTTCGAGTTCTTCTCGTACAGCCTGTCCCGATAGAACGCCTCGGTGAAATTGGCGCCGCGCCACCAGTCGGGATAGCCGGTGCTCTCGACCTTGATGATCTCCGCGCCAAAGTCGGCCAGCGTCCGCGCCGCCAGCGGCCCCGCCCAGCCCATGGTCAGGTCGACGACGCGAATGCCCTGCAGCGGCAAGCGTTCGCCGGCCGTGCGCCTGAGGCTCAGGCGCGGGCGATGATCCAGTCCCGCGGTGCGGTAGTGCAGGTCATGCGCGCCCTTCGCCGGCGCATTGCCGCCGGGCAGCGGCCCCGCCGCATCGAGACGAAGCGGCACCACCGGGCCTTCAAACGATGCGCCGCCCACGCCGACCGGGACGAAAGCGCCGCGCTGCCGGTGCACTGCCTGGCCAAGCAGGGTCTCCATGGTCGGCACGATCACGGCCGGATGCTTCTTGTCGCCCAGGATCTCGAACCACTGCCGCGCCGTGCGCGTCAGGAAGGCAGGCCTCAGCAGCGCGTCGATCTCGTCGGCGCGTTCCATCCGTTCCGGGCCGCTGGCGTAGCGTGGATCGCTGCCGAGGTCCGGACGCCCGATGGCCTCGCACAGGCCCTTCCACTGCGGCAGCGTGTGCGTAAAGATGCCGATCCACCCTTCGGCGGTCTGGTAGATCCCGGCCGGATGCGTGCCGCAGAACCGGTTGACGCCAAGGCGCCGCAGCGGATGGCGCTGGTCCTGCACCATGCCCGCTTCCATCTCGACCACGCCGAAGATCGCTTCATGGGCGCTCAGCACATAGCGGCGGCTGCCCTGCCCGCTTCCGATCAGCGCCGCGACGGCGGCCGAGAATGCGCTCAGCCCGACCACGATCGCCGACTGCACGTCGTGCGGCATGTGCGGCGGCCCCTCCGCGGGGCCGCTGCCGTGCACGGCGCCGGCAAGCCCGCGGCACACGGCTTCGGCGCCGGCGAAATGGCTGTACGGCCCGCTCTCGCCGAACCAGGTCAGTGCCACCTCGATCGGCTCGTGCCGTGGCGTGTCGCCGGTCGCCCGCTGCCAGACCGGGGTGCCGAGAATGCCAGGGCCTTCAGCCAGCGCACGGGCGTCCAGCACCACGTCGCACGTCAGCGCCAGCTGCGCCAGCCACGCGGCGTCCTCTACGTCCCGGTCGTCGGCAGTAACGCTTCGCTTGTTGGTATTCAGCCACGCAAACAGCGCGCTTTCCGGCTGCCCGGCATCCGCTGCGCTGACCAGCGGCGGCATCCGCCGCCACGCGTCGCCCGCGGGGCTTTCGACCTTGATGACTTCGGCGCCGAAGTCGGCAAACAGCTTGCCCGCGTACGCCAGCGCGGGGCCGCTGCCGACCTCGAGCACGCGCAAGCCGCCCAGCGCCAGCTGCGCCGGGTCAAACCCATGCTTCATCATGGAAACCTCTTGTGCTGTGTGCAGCGATTGGTCGGGCACGGTGCTTACCACGCATCGATGAATCCGCGGCGCTCCCTGCGGCCGCGCAAGTCCGCCGAGGCGATGCCCTGGGCGATCCACTTGCGGGTCTGCGCGGGGTCGATCACCGCATCGATCTCGACCGCGGCCGCGGTGTTGATCGCGTGGCCGCGCTCGTAGGACTGGGCCACCAGCCTGTCGAACAGCGCCTTGCGCTCGGGACCATCCGGCACGGCCTCGAGCTCCTTCTTGAAGCCAAGCCTGACCGCGCCCTCCAGACCCATGGGCCCGAATTCGCCGGTCGGCCACGACACGGTAAAACTTGCCGAGCGGAAGCCACCGCCCGCCATGGCCATCGCACCCAGGCCATAGCCCTTGCGCAGCGTCACCGCCAGCAACGCGACCCGCAGCTTGGCCGCCGCCAGGAACATGCGCGACACGTGCCGCACCTGCGCCCGGGCCTCGCATTCCGGACCCACCATGAACCCCGGGGTGTCGATCAGCGAGATGATCGGCAGGCCGTGCGCATCGCACAGCTGCATGAAGCGCGACGCCTTGTCCGCGGCGTCCGCATCGATGGCGCCGCCAAGGTGATAGGGGTTGTTGGCCATGATGCCGACGGGCTGGCCTTCCACGCGGGCCAGCGCGGTGTGGATGCCCGCGCCGAAGCCGACGCGCAGCATCAGCACGCTGCCGACGTCGGCGATGCCCTCGATGGCCTTGCGGGTGTCGTACACGCGCAGCCGGTTCTCCGGCACGACATGGCGCAGCGCCAGCGCTTGCGGCGCGCTCCAGTGCGCCACGCGCCCCTGGAACATCGACAGGTAGTGCTTCGCCGCCTGCACGGCCTGGGCCTCGTTGTCGACCAGGATATCGACCACGCCGTTGGCAACCTGCACCGATGCGGGACCGACGTCCTCCGGACGGAAGACGCCGAGGCCGCCGCCTTCGATCATGGCCGGACCCGCCATGCCGATATTGGCCGACTTGTCGGCAATGATGACGTCGCAGCAGCCGACGAAGGCCGCGTTGCCGGCGAAGCAGCGCCCCGAGACAATGCCCACCACCGGCACATTGCCGCTCAGCTCGGCAAAGGCGGCGAACGACGGCTGGTACAGCCCGGACACCGAAGGGAAATCCACGTCCCCGGGCCGGCCGCCACCGCCTTCGCCGAACAGCACCAGCGGCAGCTCGTCGCGCAGCGCCACCTCGACGATGCGGTCGGTCTTGATGTGGTTGCGCTTGCCCTGCGTGCCGGCCATCACCGTGGCGTCGTAGGCCATCACCGCGCTGCGTGCCCGCTCCTTGCCGACCAGTTCGCCGTTGATATGGCCGATGCCGGTGATCAGGCCATCGGCCGGGGTGTTGACGATCAGGTCCTGCTGGCTGCGGCGCGAAGCCTGCGCGGCAAGCGCCAGCGCCCCGTATTCGACGAAGGTATCCGCATCGCACAGGTCGGCAACGTTCTCGCGCGCGGTGCGCTGGCCGCGCGAGCGGCGCCTGGCGACGGCATCGGGGCGCGCGGCGTCATCCAGGTAGGCATGCCGGTCCAGCACGCGCTGCAGGTCCGCGCGGATCGCATCGGGATCGGCCTGCTGGGCGGCGGCCACGGCGATGCCATCGGCCTCGAGCTGCTCCAGCACGATCAGCACCTGGTTTTCCGCAGCCAGCGCGTTCGGCTCCAGCCGCATGTCGACCACGCGCCCGCCGCATTCGGCGACGATGGCGTGCTCCATCTTCATGGCGTCGAGCACCGCAACCGTCTGGCCGGGCTTGACGATCTCGTCCAGCGCGACGCCAATCTCCACCAACCTGCCCGTCAGCGGCGCACGGACCGCCACCAGGCCCTCGCCGATTTCCTCTTCCGCATCGGCGGGGCGCGGCGCGGGCGCCTGCGCAGCACGGGCCGCGCCGCCCAGCAAGGCTTCGTGCGCGCGTCCGGCCTGCGCCATGGCCTCCGCCGCCGCAGTCAGTTCGTGCACGATCGCCTCGAAGTGCCGGGTATGGACGTCCTGCGCGAGGAAATCGGCGCGCTGCACCAGCGCACGCAGCAGGTGGAGGTTGGTCGGCACGCCGGCGATGCGGAACTCCGCCAGGCTGCGCTGCAGGCGCCGCACCGCCGCGTCGAATTTCGGCGCTGCGCTGGTGACGATCAGCTTGGCCAGCAGGGTGTCGAAATTGGGCGACGGTTCATAGCCGGTGTAGCCATGCGAATCGACGCGGACGTCGGGGCCCGAAGGCGGATCGAAGCGCTCCAGCCGGCCAAGCGCGGGACGCGCCAGCCCTTGCGCATCGGTCATCTCGGCGTTGATGCGCACCTGGATGGCATAGCCGCGGGCTGGCGGCGGCGCAGCGGGATCCAGGCCGAGATCGGTGAGCGCCTGCCCCGCGGCGATGCCGATCTGCAGCGCGACCAGGTCGACGCCGGTGACCTGCTCGGTGATGGTGTGCTCGACCTGCAAGCGCGGATTGGCTTCGATGAAGACAAAGTCCTTCTGCTCGCCCGATTCGGTTTCCTCGACCAGGAACTCGAAAGTGCCCAGGCTCTGGTAGTTGACGCGGCGCGCCAGCCTGAGCGCCGCCTTGATGATCTGCTCGCGCAGCTGCGGCTTCAGCACCGGGCTGGGGGCAATCTCGACCAGCTTCTGAAAGCGGCGCTGCAGGGTGCAATCGCGTTCGCCGAGGGCAATCACGTGCGCGCCGTCGCCGGCGATCTGCACTTCGATATGGCGCGCGCGCGCAACCAGCCGCTCGGCGTAGACGGCATCGATGCCAAAGGCCGAGCCCGCCTCGGAACGGCAGCGCGCATAGGCTTCGGCCAGGTCTTCGCGCCGGCGTACCACGCGCATGCCGCGGCCGCCGCCACCGCCCACCGCCTTGATCACCACGCCCGCGCCGCCTTGCTGGTCGAAGAAACTGGCGATGTCTTCCAGCGAGGCCGCGCCGCGCGTCGCCGGCATGACCGGCACGTCGCTGTCGGCCGCCAGTTCAAGCGCTCGCCCCTTGTCGCCGAACAGCGCGAGCTGCTCGACGGTGGGGCCGATAAAGCGGATGCCGGCGTCCTGGCAGGCCTGGGCAAAGTCCGCCCGTTCGCTGAGGAAGCCATAGCCCGGATGGATCGCATCGCAGCCGCATGCCTTGGCCGCGGCGATGATGCCTGCCATGGCGAGGTACGCCGCCGGCCCGGCGCCGTCGAGGGCGACGGCCTCGTCGGCCAGGATCCGGTGCAGCGCGCCCTGGTCGTCCTGCGAATAGACCGACACGGTCCCGATCTCGAGATCGCGTGCGGCGCGCAGCACGCGCAGCGCGATCTCCCCTCGATTGGCGATCAACAGCTTCTTCAATGCAGTCTCCTCTCTGTAATTCGATGTCCGTGGGTGCCCGAGTCCAGCGCCGCGCTCAGGGCCGGATGCCAAAGCGGCTGATCCCGGCCTCGCGCAGCGGCGCCGCCAGGTTGGCGAACTCGCACAGCAGCGCGCGGGTGTCGCGCGGGTCGATGATGTCCTCGATGACGAAGGCTTCCGCGCTGCGGAACGGCGAGGTCAGGCTGCGCACGCGCAGCTCGATCTCGGCGCGCTTCTGCACCGGATCGTCGGCGCCTTCGATCTCGGCCTTGTAGGCGACGTCGAGGCCGCCTTCGAGCGGCAATGCGCCCCAGTTGGCGGAAGGCCAGGCATAGCGGAAATTGAAGCGCCCCATGTGCTGGTGGGCGGCTGCCGACACGCCGTAGGCACGGCGCAGTAGCACCGAGCACCACGGCACCGTGGCCTGGTAGAGCGCCGACAGCGCGCGCACGCCGTAGCGCATGATCCCTGCCTTTTCGGCGTCCAGGCCTACCTGGAACCCGGCCGTATCGACCAGGTTGACCACCGGCAGGTGGAAGGCCTGGGCCATGTCGACGAAGCGCGTGAATTTCTCGGCGCTGTCGCTGTCCCAGCTGCCGCCATGGAAGGACGGGTCGCTGGCGATCACCGCCACCGGCCAGCCATCCAGGCGGGCCAGCGCGGTGATGACGGCGCAGCCCCAGTGCCTGCCGATCTCGAAGCAGGAGTCGGCATCCACCAGGGCCTGCAGGATCGGCCGGATCTTGTAATCCGCCCGGCTGTCCCGCGGAATCGCCGACAGCAGCCATTGGTCGCGGCGCGCGGGGTCGTCCCCGGGCTCCCGGCGCGGCGGCAGCTCAAAGACGGAAGGCGGCAGATAGGACAGGAATTGGCGCGCGCGCGCGAAGGCCTCCTGCTCGGTGCCGACCTCATCGTCCACCACGCCGTTGCGGGTGTGGATCTGGCTGCCGCCCAGCTCGTTCTTGCTCAGCGCCTCGCCCACGCGGGCCACGACCGACGGCGGGCCCTCGCTGAACAGTTGCGAGGTTTCCCTGACCATCACCGAATAGTGGCTGGCGGCCACGCGCGCCGCGCCCATGCCCGCGACCGAGCCCAATGCCAGCGACACCACCGGCACCACCGACATGTTCTCCACCACGTGTTGCCAGACCTTCATGGTGGGGATCAGGGTATGGCCCTTGATCTCGATATTGCGCACCGAACCGCCGCCGCCGGTGCCGTCGACCAGCCGGATCATCGGCAGCCGCAGGTCGTGCGCCATCTTTTCGGCGTGGACCAGCTTGTCGCCGACTGCGCCCTCGTTGGCACCGCCGCGCACGGTGAAGTCGTCCCCCACCAGCACCGCCGGCCGGCCGCCAACCTGCGCGCGGCCCATCACCAGGTTCGACGGCACCAGGTCCACCAGCCGCCCGTTGCTGTCGTAGCGGCCGCTGCCGGTCAGGCCCCCGACCTCCCGGAACGAGCCGGGGTCCGCCAGGGCATCGATGCGCTCGCGCACCGTCAGCTTGCCGGCCGCCCTGTGGCGCTCCACCTTGCCTTCGCCGCCCATCCGGGCGGCGAGCCGTCGACGGTGGGCCAGTTCATCGATTTCGGGCTGCCAGCTCACTGTCTTCCCCCGTGTCTTTGCGTGATACATGTATTGCAAACATCTCGCAGGAGACGTGCCAGCCTGCTAAAACTCATCACCCCTTGATTACATTGAATAAATTCTTTGCCCTCAGTACGATGTCCCCAATGACTACACGACGTGTCCATACTAGAGGCACGCATGGAGACACAACGTGTCCTCAATGACGACACAAAACGCCGACAAGCTGGCACTGGGCGTGCTCATCTGTGCGCGCGACGGTACTCGCGAGGCAGCGCTCGGTGCCTGTACCGACCCCACCATCGCCGACGCGGCGTTCGCCGCGTGCGCCCGCGCAGGCGCACCCGGTGCGGGACGCAGGCTGTTTCCCGTCGACGCCGCCGACCAGCGCTTCATCGGCTTGTCCCTGGAAGACGGCGACCACCAGCTGATCGTTCTGCATCGCGCCGATACCCAGGCCGTGCTGCTCGACTTCCTCGGCACGGTGCCGTTCGCCGGCGCGATCCTGGACTACTTCCTGAACGACCCGTACCAGGCCATCACCGTGGTCGACAAGGCGGGACGGGTGCGCTTCATCAGTCCCGTCCATGAGAAATTCCTGGGCCTCGACACCGGCGGCGGCATCGGCCGGCCGGCCGCCGAGGTCATCCCCAATTCGCGGCTGCCGCAGGTGGTGGCCAGCGGCAAGGCGGAGATCGGGCAGTTGCAGCAGCTTGACGGCGCCACCCGCGTGGTCAACCGCATGCCGATCCGCCAGGACGGCGAGGTGGTGGGCGCCATCGGGCAGGTCATGTTCAAGGGGCCGGAAGCGCTGGTCCGCATGCACAAGGAACTGGTTGAATTGCGCTCCGAGGTGGCGCGCTACCAGCGCGAGGTCGATGGCCTTCGCCATGGCCTGCACGCACCGCAACCGACGTTCGGCCTGATCGGGGAAAGCGCGCCGATGCAGCGCCTGCGCCGCGAAATCCAGACCGTGGCCCGCCTTGACGTGCCGGTGCTGATCCTGGGCGAAAGCGGCACCGGCAAGGAACTGGTGGCCCGCGCCATCCACGGCGCCGGAGCCGAGCCGGCCAGCGCGCGGCCGCTGGTCAGCCTGAACCTGGCGGCCCTGCCCGCAACGCTGATCGAGTCCGAACTGTTCGGCCACGCGCCCGGCGCCTTCACCGGGAGCCAGCGCCAGGGACAGGCGGGCAAGCTCGAACTGGCGGCGGGCGGCACGGTCTTTCTCGACGAGGTCGCCGACATCCCGATGGAAATGCAGGTCAAGCTGTTGCGCGTGCTGGAAGACCACATGGTCGAACGCCTGGGTAGCCGCCGCGCGCAGCGGGTCGAGTTCCGGCTGGTCTCGGCCACCAACCGCGACATTCCCGAGCTGATCGACGCGGGGCGATTCCGCCTGGACCTGTACTACCGGCTCAGCGGCGTGGTGCTGCGCATTCCCGCGCTGCGCCAGCGGCGCGAGGACATCCCGGCGCTGCTGCAGCATTTCGTCGACGCCTTCTGCACGCGCAACGCCATGCCCGCGCCCGGCATCGACCACGAAGTGGCGCGTTACCTCGCCGGCCAGCCATGGCCCGGCAATGTGCGCCAGTTGCGCCAGCGCATCGAGGAGGCATTGGTGTTCTGCGATGGCCGGACGCTGCGCGTGGCGGACTTTGCCCGCGGCGAGTCGGCGCGCGGGCTAGCGGGACCGCAAAGCCAGCCCGCCGTGCATGCGCCCGCGGCTGCGGATCCCTACGAGACGGCCGCGACGGACGACCTGCCCTTACCCACTGCCGCACAGCGCTCGCCTGCCGAGCCCGCCGCGGGGATGCGGGAACTGGCCTATGCCGCGGTGACCGAAGCCGTCGCGCGCCACGGCGGCAACAAGAAACGCGCGGCCGAGCAGCTGGGGATTTCCCGCTCGCACCTGTACAAGATCCTAGAGCGCGGGCCGCACGCGTCGCGATCGAAATAGGGGCGTATCCGGATCCCAGAGAAAATGTCCCGGCAAGGCCGGGCCCATGCTGTGGCTGAGAGCCTGACTGGCGCAGCTGGCTCTTCTACACCCCGTGCCCTAACCGCTTCCATCCCTTGCCCCCCTTCTCGCCACGTCTTCCATCGTCGTCCCGCTTCTGCTGAACATCCCGTTTTTCGCCCTTGACTTCATTCTGCCCTCGCCTACACTGATGTAATCGATTGCATTGCAGGTTTAGCGGTCTATGCTGCGGTTTCGCAGTATTTTTTGCACGAAAATGTAATCGATTACATTGCGCCGAAACCACACAGGAGACATCGACATGCAGGAACGCCGTCGGAAGTTTTATGGCTGGGGCTACGAAGGAGACACCGTCACGCCGCAGGAAATCTCGGAGTTCGAGGCCGCGTGGAGCCGGTTGCTGGGGGTCGAGCAGTTCGAGGCCATGCCCTTCCCCACCGCGGACGAAATCGAACTTCGCGCCCCGCGCGTGCAGCCGCCTGCAACGCTGCGTGAGATCTGCACGACCGACCACTACGAGCGCCTTTATCACACCTATGGCGCCGGTACGATGGACGTGGCGCGGTCCATTCGGAAGGAGTTCCCGAATCCGCCAGACGTGGTCGCGTATCCCCGGACCGAACAGGACATCGTCGATCTCTTCGACTGGTGCGGCCGCCAACAGCTTGCCGTCGTTCCCTACGGCGGCGGCTCCAGCGTGGTCGGCGGGGTGAACCCTCCGGAGCACGATCGCTACCGGGGCGTCCTCACGCTCGACCTCAAACACTTCGACAAGGTGCTGGAAGTCGACCAGACTTCGCAAGCCGCGCGCATCCAGGCCGGCGTGCTCGGGCCGAGCCTGGAACGCCAGCTCAAGCCCACCGGGCTGACCATGCGTTTTTTCCTGCAGGCATGGGAATTCTCGTCGCTGGGGGGCTGGATCGCGACCCGCGCCGCCGGGCATTTCGCCACTGCATACACGCAGATCGACGACCACATCGAAAGCCTCAAGGTGGTGACCCCCGCAGGCAATATCGAGTCGCGCCGCTTTCCGGTATCGGGCTCGGGCCCCAATCCCGACCGGCTGTTCCTGGGCTCGGAGGGCGCGCTTGGCATCATTACCGAGGCCTGGGTCAAGCTGCACCGCCGCCCGGTCTACCGCAAGCAGATCACGGTGCGCTTCCGCGATTATGCGAAGGCCGTGGAGGCGACACGGCTGCTGTCCCAGTCTGGCCTGAACCCCGCGAACGCGCGCTTGGTCGAGCGCGAGGAGGCAGCCTACACCGGCTCCAGCGACGGCACCTATGACATCCTCGTGCTGGGCTTCGAGTCGGCGGATCACCCGGTCGATGCGTGGATGGCGCGTGCGCTGGAGATCTGCGCGGCGTGCGAAGGCGATTGGGAGACCGCTGCAACCAGCGAGGAAGGTGCCGATTCGGCCACGGCAAGCTGGCGCAACAAGTTCCTGCGCGGCCCCTATCTGCGCGAGTACGCCATTGCACGCGGCGTCATGCGCGAAACCATGGAAACCGCCGTCACATGGGACCGCTTCACCGCACTTCACCAGCACGTCAAGAAGGAGACGCATCGCATCATCCGCGAAGTGACGGGCCGCCCCGGCTCGGTGACGTGCCGCTTCACCCACCTGTATCCGGACGGCCCCGCGCCCTACTTCACCTGGTTTGCCTATGGGGACAAGGCCCGCATTCCCGAGCAGTACATGGCAATCAAGCGGGTGGCGGAGCAGGCCATGGTGGACGCCGGCGGCACCGTCACACACCACCACGCGCTCGGACGGGACCATCGCCCCTGGTATGACAAGGAGCGGCCCGAGCTGTTCTGCACCGCGCTGAAGGCGGCCAAGCAAGCGTTCGACCCGAAGCAGATCCTGAATCCCGGCGTGCTGTTCGACCCGAGCTGAAGCCCGGGCATTCACAGGAGGCAAAACCATGGCAGGACCTTTGGAAGGCATCCGGGTGCTCGACCTGAGCCGCATCCTTGCGGGACCGTGGAGCACCCAGTTGCTGTCGGACCTCGGTGCCGACGTGATCAAGGTTGAGCGGCCCGGAAGCGGGGACGATACGCGCGCCTGGGGGCCGCCCTTCCTTGCCCGGGAAGACGGCACCCCGACGGCTGAGTCGGCCTATTTTCTTTGCGCCAATCGCGGCAAGCGCTCGATCACCGTGGACGTCAGCAGCGAGGCGGGACAGGCCGTGCTCCGCGAACTGGCGAAAACGGCCGACGTTTTCGTCGAGAACTATAAGTGCGGCGACATGCGGCGCTATGGCCTGGACTACGACACGCTGGCGGAGCTCAATCCACGCCTGGTGTACTGTTCGATCACCGGCTTCGGGCAGACCGGGCCGTATAGTCACCGGGCCGGCTACGACTTCGTGGTGCAGGCCATGGGCGGGCTCATGAGCATCACCGGCGAGTGCGATGACCGCCCCGGCGGCGGGCCGCAGAAATGCGGCGTACCGATCTCGGACCTGATGACGGGGATGTACGCATCCGTGGCCATCGTCAGCGCCTTGTTCGAACGGGTCGAGAGCGCACGCGGCCAGTACATCGACATGAGCCTGCTCGACACGCAGGTCGCGTGGCTTGCGAACCAGGCTTCCAACTACCTGGTAGCGGGTGCCGAGCCACGACGTTGGGGTAACGCCCATCCGAACCTCGCGCCCTACCAGTCGTTCGCGACCAGCGATGGCGCGCTGATCGTTGCCGTCGGCAACGACCGGCAGTTCGGCGCCCTGTGCGACGCACTGGACCTGGGCGAACTGGCACGCGACGAGCGCTACGCGACCAACGCCGCGCGCCTGAAGCACCGCGAGAGCCTGGTGTTCTTGCTGGCGGAGCGATTCCGTGGCCGCGACACGGCAGGCTGGCTGGACAAACTGGAAGCCGCCGGCGTGCCGTGCGGACCGATCCATACGATTCCGCAGGCCTTGTCGGATCCGCAAGTGCAGTCGCGCGGCATGGTGTTCTCGCTTCCCCATGGAAGCGGAGCGATCGCGCCACAGATCGCCAACCCAATCAAGTTCTCCCGCTCCACTGTCGAGTATCGGCGTGCGCCGCCGGTGCTCGGCGAGCATACGGACGACATCCTGAGCCGCGACCTCGGCTGGTCCGCGGACCGGATTTCGGGATTGCGCCGGGGAGGAACGATTTGAAGCGCAGGTAGCACAAGCGCGATCCCGAAGCAGGATCGCATCAGGAGACAGGAGACCCATCATGCATCGATATCTACGACAAGCGTCCGCCGCCCTGCTTTGCCTGGCAGCGATCTCCGCCTCGCCGCACGCGGCGGCCAAGGACTGGCCCGCCCAGCCGGTCCGGGTGGTCCTGCCCTATCCGCCCGGGGGCGCTTCGGATGTCACCGCCAGGCTGCTGAGCGCAAAGCTTAGCCAGGCTTGGGGAGAATCGGTCGTCATCGAGAACCGGCCGGGCGCCAACGGCATCATCGCCAACGAACTCGTGGCGAAATCGGCCGCGGACGGATATACGGTGCTGATGGCCAACCTTGGACCGAATGCCATCAATCCTGCGGTCTATTCGAAACTGCCTTATGACTCGGTCAAGGATTTCGCGCCCGTGATCCTGGCGACCACGGTTCCGCTGGTCATCGTCACGGCGGCGAACTCCCCCATCAAGGATCTGAAGCAACTGATCGCGATGGCCAAGGATAAGCCTGGCGAGATTACCTTCGGCTCGGCAGGCAACGGGGCGAGCAACCACCTGGCGGGCGAGCTGCTCAATACCATGGCGGGCGTCAAGATGGCGCATGTCCCTTACAAGGGCGACGCACCCTCGCTGACTGACGTGCTGGGCGGGCAGATCCATGTCGCGCTGCCGACGGCGCTGGCCGGCATGCCGCAGGTCAAAAGCGGCAAGCTGCGCGCGCTTGCGGTCACCAGCAAGAAGCGCCTACCGTCCTTGCCGGATGTTCCCACGGTAGACGAAGCACTGGGCATTAACGGCTATGAGGCCGTATCCTGGGGCGGCTTCATGGTGCCGACGGGCACCCCGGCGGCCATCATCACCAAGATGAATGCCGAGTTCAACAAGGCGCTGCAATATCAGGACATCCGGGAGAAGCTGCTGGCTCAGGGCGCCGAGATCGTCGGCGGCACGCCGGAGTCGTTTGACGCCTTCCTTCGCGCCGAACTCGCCAAGTGGAAGAAGGTTGCGGACTCTTCGAAGGTGCGGCTCGACTAGCCGCGGCAAGCGCCGGTCGCATGGCCTCGACCGGCGCTTGCATGGCGTTCCTGACCAGCGGACTTGTCCCTCGACGATACAATGCGGCGTCGGGCTGGGCCGCCAGGGCACCCTTGGACGGGCTCATCCTTCACTCCAACCTTGCTCTTCCCTTCGTTTTCGAGGCATGCCGAATATGGTCAACGTGAAACAGGTCGCTCTCCTTGCCGGCGTGTCTTCCGCCACCGTATCGCGCGCGTTGTCGGCACCTGAACTGCTGCGGCCTGAGACGCTGAAGCGCGTGCAGGAAGCGATTGCCAGCCTCGACTACGTGCCTTTTGCCGCTGCCCGGATCCTGCGTTCGGGACGGACCATGTCCATCGGCATCATCGCCCCGACGCTGATGAACGAACTGTACGCCAGAGCCGTGGACAGCCTGGAGAAGCAGCTCGAAGCGCTCGGCTATACCGTTCTTCTGACGTGCCATCGCGACAACAGCGAAATCGAGTTGCGCTGCGCGCGGGAAATGCTGGAGCGGCGCGTGGACGGCATCGCCATCATCGGCTCGCAGCACCACCCCGACGTCTTCTCGCTGATCCATAAGCACAATGTCCCCTATGTGCTGATGTGGGCAACGGATCGCGAAGGCAGCCATCCGACGGTTGGCTACGACAACCGGCTCGCGATGCGGCGGCTGACCGCCTATCTGGTAAACCTTGGGCACCGGGAATTCGCCGTCCTCCCGGGGCCGCTGCACACCCAGCACCTGTCGGTCCAGCGGCTCGAAGGCGTCAAGGACGTGCTCAGCGAACATGGCATCGCACTGCGCGAGGAACTGGTCCTGCCCACGCCCTATGAGGTCGAGCCGGCGCGCGCCGCGGCGCGCGCCTGCCTGACAAGTCCACATCGGCCTACCGCACTGATCTGCATAAACGACTTCATCGCGGTCGCCGCCATCGCCGAGTGCCGCGCCCTGGGCCGGTCCATTCCGGACGATATCTCTGTGACCGGTTTCGGGGACTGGCAGGTCGCCGAACTTATCACGCCTACCCTGACAACCATGCGGTCGAATCCCGTGCGTATCGGGGAACTGACCGCGCGGAACATTATTGCGCAGATAGAAGGCGCGGCACGGCGGGACGATCTGCAGGACGAATTCGAGCCGGAGCTGATCGCTCGGGAAAGTACTGCTGCGGTGAAAATCATAGCGGCGCCTTAGTCCCGTGCGGGCGCGGAAAACAGCGCCCCAAATCGTAGAGGGGACTTTGGGCTTGCCGCTTTGCCGATGTCCCGGACAGCGCGACGGGACAAACGCAATCGGCCCTTGAGACCAGACCAGGTCTCAAGGGCCGTTCGCATTCCGGGCTGGCTTATTCAGCGACCACCTTTGCCGACTTCGCGACAGCGCCCCACTTGTCGGTTTCGCTCTTGATATAGCGGGCAAACTCGTCAGGCCTGGTTGCCACCACTTCGGCACCAAGCGTCGCCAACTGGCTCTTCACTTCCGGCATGGCAAGCACCTTCATCAGGGCGGCACTCAGTTGCTTGATGATTTCCGGCGAAGTTCCGGCGGGTGCAACGAGACCGCCCCACGAAGAGGCGTCGAATCCCTTAAGCACGGATTCATCGATTGTCGGTGCATCGGGGAACGCCGGCACGCGCTTCTTACTTGCCACAGCGATGAGCTTGAGCTTTCCTCCAGTCACGAAAGGACGCGCAGCAACGGCCGTAGTGAACATCATGGACACCTGCCCGGCCATCACATCGGTCAGAGCCGGGCCATCGCCCTTATAGGGCACGTGCATCATGTCCGTCTTCAGCCCAGAGTTGAACATCTCGCCAACCAGGTGATTGGAGGAGCCATTGCCGGCCGACGCAAAGGTGTACTTACCCGGATTGGCCTTGACTTCTGCCACCAGCCCCTTGATATCCGCCGCCTTGACCTTCGGTCCGGCCACCAGCACGATCGGCACCGTGGTGGTTTGCCCGATTGGGGCGAAGCTCTTGTTGACGTCGTAGCCGAGGTTCGGGTAGATCGACTGGCTGATCGCATTCGGGCCGACGTTCGCCATCAGCAGCGTATAGCCATCTGCCGGCGACTTGGCCACCATCTCGGCCGCGATATTTCCGTTTGCGCCGGGCCGGTTCTCGACCACAAAGGTGGCACCGGTGACTTCCTTCAGCTTTTCGCTCAGCACCCGCGCGGTCGTATCGGATGCGCCACCCGGCGGGTATGGCACAACAATGCGCACAGGCTTATCGGGGTAGGCTGCCATGGCGATACCTGAGGCCAAGGCCGAAGCCGCGATGGCCGCACGACACGCAGTTTTGATCAATGCATTCATGATGTGTCTCCTCCAAGTCTGGTTTATCGAGGATGGATTGGAATCAGTACCGCGCCCCTGGCGAGCGGCTTCACCGTCTTGCTGTAGATGTTCAGCCAGCCTTGCTCCGCAGCCCCCTGGATGGGTGCTGCGTCGACCCGACGCGAAGCCATCTCCTTCTCGTCGACAAGCAAGTTGATCTGCCGTCCGGGAATGTCGATCTCGATCTCGTCGCCATCCCGGACAAGAGCCAAAGGGCCACCGGCTGCGGCTTCGGGGCACACCTGACCGACCGCGACCCCTCGGTTCAAGCCAGATAGCTGGCCATCGGTCACGACGGCGACCTTGCCGTTGAAGCCCGCGCCTTCGACGGCTGCGACGAATGACGACGCCAAGGCCACGCCTGGACCACCAATCGGCCCCATGCCACGCAGGCACGCTACGGTCCCCGCCGTGATACGTCCCTCCGCCAATGCCGCGATAGCTTCCTCCTGAGAGTGAAACACCATCGCTTTGCCACGAAAGCTTTCCGCCTTCTCGCCGGCATTGCCGAGCTTGAGAATGCTACCCTCGGGTGCAAGTGATCCCTTCAGGATGACCAGCGACGGTTTCGTAGAGACAGGATTGTCCAACGTGCGCAGGATCGACGGCGAAGGCGCCTCGTATTCGTCGAGAATTGCCTGCCACGTCTTGCCGGAGACCGTCAGGCACTCCTGCTCGATCATAGAGGTTAGACGCTTGATCGTCGCAAGGGTGCCACCGGCCGCTTCAAGCTCCTCCGTACGGTGCGGACCGTTGGGCTTGACGGTCGCAAGCAACGGCACCTCGCGGCCAAGCCGGTCAAACAGATCGTAGAGATCCACATCCGTGCCGGCTTCCTCCGCAACACCTTGCAGGTGGCGCAGCACGTTGATCGACGTCGACAGTGCCAATGCGACGCGCACGGCGTTTCGGAAGGCCGCCGGCGTCAGAATGCTGCGAGGCGTCAGACCTTCATTGACCATCTCGACAATGCGTGCGCCGGCGGCTCGGGCCTGGTCGACCATCGCCGGAGAGTTGGCCAGGACCGGACTGGCACCTGGCAGCGTCAGACCCAATGCCTCGCAGACGATGTGCATGGAGTTGGCAGTCCCAAGACCCGCGCACACACCGGGACTGCGCACGGCGCGCTTGCACATGCCGTCCAGGTCCTCGAAGGAGAGTTGACCAGTCACGTGCATGCCGACCTTCTCGAACACATCTTCGATGTCCACATGCTCGCCCTTGTACTGACCACTGGCCTGATAGCCGCAAATCACCACCAGTGTCGGAATGTCTAGCCGCGCAGCGGCCATCATTTGTCCGGGCGTCGTCTTGTCGCAGGAAGCCAGGCAGACCATGCCGTCGAGTTGTGCGCCCTCGACCTGCACCTCGATGTCGTTCACGATCAGGTCGCGGGACGGGAGGATGTAGCGGCCCTGCTTGCCTGCGCTGGTAATGAAGTCGCTGGGGGCGGCGGTGCGGACCTCGAAGGGTACGCCCCCTGCCGCGCGGATCGCCGCCTTCACGTGGGCGGATACGCCATCGAGGTGACTGAAGCAGCTCGACAGCTCCGACGAGGTGTTGACCACGGCAATCTTCGGCTTGTCCAGATCGGCATCGCTCAGTCCCAGGGCTTGCCACTGGGCCTTGCGCAGTGCCCAACGGGTCGTACCCGGGGCGAAATTGCTACGGTATTTCGGGGAATTCATTGCAAGGCTCCAAGGAAGGCACCATTGTTTTCCAGCACCTGCTGGATATCGGACGCCGGAACATGGTGAACGCTGATGCCGCGTGCCGCTGCCGTTGCAGCGGTATGTCCCGCCGCTTCGCCCATGGCGAAGCATTGCGCGGTGACTCTGATCGAGGCCTGCGCGCCATGAGTGGCCGATGCACAACGGCCAGCCACCATCAGGTTGTCGAAGCCTTCCAGCAGAAGCGAACGCAGGGGAATCTGGAAGTACGTGCCAGGCGGCAACCAGATCCATTTGGTCGCCCTGCCCGCAGCGTGGTCCTCCATTGGCCATGCACAGCACCCGATGGCATCGTCGAAGCGCGCTCCTTCGAGAACATCCTTGTCAGTGAGGACGTAGCTCCCGACGGTACGCCGACTTTCACGGATGCCGATCACCGCGCCCGTATCCATGACGAAGGCCGACTCGAATCCCGGCACGTACTTCCGGAATGCCTTCAGGTATGTGCAGACTTGTTGCCGCCCCGCAATCTCTGCCCGTGACATGACACTAAGGTCGAACGGGTTGGGCGATTTGCCGTCCACCGCCACTTTCGTGATGTTCAGATGCGCAAGCCCTGGCCGTTCGGCAAATACGCCGCCTGCGGTGCGAGGAAGGTCGTAGCCGTCGGCGACAGCCCGCTCAAGCCTTTCGCGAAGAGCCGGACGGCTCAAGCGGGCCAGCGAGTCGGTGTCTACGCCGCCGAACCGCACCATGGTGGTAGGAAACTGAAGATCGCCTTCCGAAATTTCGAAAGGCGCGCCGGCGAAGTTCACCAGGTCGGCATCGCCAGAGCAGTCCACGAACGACTTTGCCCGGATGGCGAGTCGCCCTTCCTTGGTCTCGATCAGCACGGCGTCCAGTTCGCGCTCTTTCATCGCGACCCCAACCACCAGTGCATGAAACAAGACCTCGACCTTTGCTTCCTGGACGAGTTGATCGAGGGCGACCTTCATGGCGAACAGGTCATAAGGCAGCGAAGCTGTCTCGAGCCATCGAGTCGTTTCCCCGAGGCCGTCAAGTGACCGCAGTCGCTCGATGACTTCGTTGCAGAACCCACCCACAATCTGCTGTATCTCTGTATCCGTGACCGCGTAGAGCCCACAGATGCTGCCCAGGCTCACCGACGTCAGGGTGCCGCCTAAAAAGCCTTCGCGCTCCAGAAGCAGTACCTTGGCACCCGTCCGCGCCGCGGCAATGGCGGCGGCTACCCCAGCAGCGCCACCTCCAACGACGCACACGTCTGCAGTGCGAAACACGGATGTCGACCGAGCAGGCTCGGACACCGCACCAAATGAATACGTAGTCATTTTTCCCTCAAAAAAACGCGTGATGCGGCTTCCCGCCGGTCAATCACGCTTTCCCAATAGTTTGGTTACGTAGTCATTATAAGCGCAATCGTAAAACTGCCAAGCTCAGGATGTTGTGCGTCGCAATACGAGATCATTAGGGAGCACAAAGGTGTACGGGGCCAGCTCCGGCGTAGTCATACGACGCTGGAGCCGGTCTACCACCTGCTCGACCATGGCAGGCAAGGGTTGCTGGACAGTGCTCAAGCTGATGCACTCCCACCTCGCCATGGGAATATCGTCATAGCCGACGATCCAGAGATCGCCCGGGACTTGCTTGCCACTGCGACGGGCGGCATCCAGCACACCGATCGCAACAATGTCATTGGTGCAGAACACTGCATCGACATCAGGGCGTTCAGCGAGCAGTGTCTGCATCGCCCGAAAGCCATACTCGTAGCTAAAGTCGGCGGCATCGGCCCGCACAAAGGCGTTCCCCTGGCTCAACGCGCCAAGCCCTTCCATGAAGCCTCGCTCGCGTTCGCGGATCGTGCTTGCCTTGGAACTCTTGCTGGACGCGGCCGAGATCAAGCCAATGCACTTTCTGCCCGCGGACACGAAATAGTCTGCAACCCGGCGGCCGCCGGCATAGTTGTCGCTCACGATGGTGTCGAACAAGTCGGTTCCGACAGAGCGATGGATCAGGATGATCGGCTTCTCGGCCGCGACTCGGGCCAGCATCTCCCTGGATTCATCCAGCGCGGCGGCAAAGATAACGCCATCGGTAGCGCTTTCGGCGAGCGCACGCACCGTTGCCTCGTCCATCTTTCCTTCGAGCTCCCAGACCGTTGTGCGGAAGCCCCGACTAGCGAGCCGATCAACTAATAGTTGGAGCAGCATCGGGTACAACGGGTTAGACAGGCTCGCGATCACCACCGCAACCGTCCCGCTGCGACGCGTCTTCATCTGTCGAGCTGCCGCACTGGGCGAATACTCGTAGTCTTGTATGACCTTTAAGACCCGCGCCTTGGTCTCCGGCTTCACCGATGGCAAATCCTGAAGCACACGGGAGACGGTGGTTTGTGAAACCCCTGCCAGGTTGGCTATGTCGATGCTGGTAAGCCGCTTGCTCATGGTGAGGTAGGAATTGCACACATTGCTGTCAATGCCCCGGATTCTAAACGAACCCTTCGAGGCCGCCCCGACACCGGAAGTGCCGCTGGTCCACAGGCCATTTTCACAATGAACTCATGGCGGATCCGGCCACCACGCACTGGCGATACTGACATGTACGGGAACGAACGGAGCCATCCCTCCAGCAGTTTTCAGCCTAGCCAGTAACTTTCCGCAAGCACGCCAGGAACCATTGCGCCAGCGCCGGCACCGGCCGCTGCGGATTGAACAGGATGTGGCTCTCGAAAGCGATCACCGGCTCGAACGGGATCGCCTTGACACCCGCCGGCTTCAGGCTGCGCACCACCAGCGGGTTGACCACGCTGACGCCCAGGCCCATGCCCACCATGGTGCAGATGGTGGCCGCGTAAGGCGTCTCCAGGGTCAGCACGCGCCGGTCTGCCGGCACGAACGCGGCGTCGACCGTGGCGCGGGTGCCGTCGCCATGCGTGAGCGAGATAAAGCGCTCGCCATCGAGGTCGCTGGCGTGCAGGCGGCGCTTGCGCGCGAGCCGGTGCGTCGCCGGCACGATGCACACGCCGTCCTCGCGGCGCAGCAACTCGCTGCGGATGCCGGTGGTTTCGGCCAGGTACGACACCAGCCCGATATCGCAGAAGCGCGCCGCGGTCCATTTGGCCACCGTGGGCGAATCATTGGTATGCACGGCGATCGGCACGTCCGGATAGCGCTCGCGGAAGGCCAGGATTGCCTGTGGCATCACGCTCATCGCGATCGACGGCACGGTGCCGATGCGCAGCGTGCCCACGCCGGATTCACGGATCGACCGGGCCGACGCGCGCAGGCTGTCGAGGCCGACGAAGGAGCGCTCCACATCGAGAAACAAGGCTTCGGCTTCGTCCGTCGGCGCGAGCCGGTTGCCGACGCGCTCGAACAGCCGGAAGCCCGCCTCGCGTTCCAGTTGCCCGATCACGCGGCTGATGTTGGGCTGCGAGGTATGGAGCTGCGCGGCGGCTTCGGTCATCGAGCGCGTCAGCATGACGGCGCGGAACGCTTCGATCTGCTTGTAGTTCATGGCTGGCGACGGTTGGGGTCAGCGGTTTTCGTGCAGCATATCAAATCCGTATGGGCATGACGGAAATACTGATTTGACGATATATGCGACGGATTTCCATACTGGCTCCATCGTTTCGGAGATCACACAGCATGGAATCCAAAGTCAGCCGACGCCTGACCCAGCCCACCGCCGCCGAGGTATGCGAGCACATCTACCTGCCCCGCCTGATGCGCGAATTCGGCAGCGGCTTTCGCTACCTGACCGATATCAACCAGGCCCACCTGCTGATGCTGCATGGCACCGGGCTGGTTCCGGCTGACGTTGCCGCGGTGCTGGCGCAGTCACTGCTGCGCATCGAAGCGGAGGGGCCTGCCGCCGTGCCGCTGGATCCCGCGCGCGAGGACGCCTACTTCAACTACGAAGCCCACCTGATGCAGATGGCCGGTGCCGACGCCGGCGGCAGGCTGCATGTCGCGCGCAGCCGCAACGACATCCTGGCCACGCATGACCGGCTGCGTGCACGCGACCTGGCGCTGGACATCCTGGAAGCGATGCTGGCGGTGCGCACGGCGGCGCTGGAGCGGGCCGACGCCCATGCCGCGGTGGTGATGCCCGGCTATACGCACCTGCAGGCGGCCCAGCCGATCACTTATGGCTACTACCTTGCCGGCTTTGCCGAGTCGCTCGGCCGCGATATCGCGCGCATGGAGCAGGCGCTGGCGCGCCTGGATGCCTGCCCGCTCGGCGCCGGCGCGCTGGCCGGCACCGCCTTTGCGATCGACCGCGCGGCGACGGCGCACTGGCTGGGCTTCTCCACCCATGCGCCGAATTCGCTCGACGCCGTGGCCTCGCGCGACTTTGCCTGGGAGATGCTGGCGGCGATCACCGTGGGTGCGGTCAGCTGGGGCCGCGTGGCGCAGGACCTGTACGTCTGGGCCACGCCCGAGTTCGGCCTGATCGACTTCCCGGACAGCGTCGCCGGCACCTCCAGCATCATGCCGCAGAAGAAGAACCCGGTCGTGCTGGAATACCTGAAGGGCAAGGGCGGCCACATGCTCGGCCTGCTGACCGGCGCGCTGGCCGCGCTCAAGGGCAGCCATTTCACGCACTCGGGCGACGGCAACCGCGAGAGCATGCGCGGCTTCTGGGAGGCCGGCGACGAATGCCTGCGCTGCCTGTCGCTGCTGCGGCTGGTGATCGCCAACGCCACGCCGCAACGTGCCGGCATGCTGGCGCGCGCGCGCCGCGATTTCTCCACCGCGACCGACCTGGCCGATGCGCTGGTGCGCGAGGCCGACATGTCGTTTCGCCAGGCGCATCACATCGTCGGTGCCGTGGTGCGCGACGCGCTCGACCAGCACTTGCCCGCCGACGAGATCAGCGCCGACATGGTCGATGCCGCCGCGATGCGCGTCGCCGGCCGGGCGGCCGGACTGGATGCCGCCGCGGTCGCCCGCTGCCTCGACCCCGAACAGGGCGTCGCCGCGCGCATGGCCGCCGGCGGGCCCGCGCCGGTACTGGTCCGCGACAACATCGCCGCCCAGCGCGCCGCCACGCATCATGCCCGCGAATCCCTTGACGCCACCCGGGCCCGCCTCGACGCCGCGCGCGCGGCGCTGAAGCGCTCGCTCAACCACCTCGCATCACAAAGCTGAGCCGCGCCGCACACCGCAGCCGGCATTGCCCTTATCCTTGTCCCACGGAGACCCTGCCCCCATGAAGAACCTTGCACATGCCCTGGCTGCCACCTGTCTGACGCTGGCGACGAGCCTGGCCACGGCCGGCCCCTACCCCGACAAACCCATCCGCATGGTGGTGCCCTTTCCGCCCGGCGGCACCACCGACCTGCTCGGCCGCGTACTGGCCACCCGCTTGTCCGAAACCCTCGGCCAGCAGGTGGTGGTGGACAACCGGCCGGGCGCCGGCGGCACCATCGGCTCGGACCTCGTAGCCAAGGCGCCGGCCGACGGCTACACGCTGATGTTTGGCACGGTGGGCACGCAATCGATCAACGCCACCCTCTACCGGAAGCTGCCGTTCGATCCGCAGAAGGATTTCTCGCCGGTGGCGCTGTTCGCCGGCGTGCCCAACATCCTGGTGGTCAATCCGAACGTGCCGGCCAGGAACGTGCGCGAGCTGGTCAGCTATGCCAAGGCCAACCCCGGCAAGCTCAATATGGGCTCGGCCGGCAACGGCACCACCAACCATCTGTCCGGCGAACTGTTCAAGTCGATGGCGGGTGTCGAGATCGTGCACGTGCCGTACAAGGGCAGCGGCCCGGCGATGGCCGACCTGCTTGCCAACCAGGTGCAACTGATGTTCGACAACCTGCCGGGCTCGCTGCCGCATGTGAAGGCCGGCCGCCTGCGCGCACTGGCCGTGACCAGCGCCACGCGCTCGCCGGCGCTGCCCGACGTGCCGACCATGGCCGAGGCGGGCATTGCGGGCTATGAAGCCGACGTCTGGTTCGGCGTGGTGGGTCCGCGAGGGTTGCCGCCCGAGGTATCCACGCGCTTGTCGCAGGAAATCACGCGCATCGCGCAAGACAAGGCGATGCGGGACAAGCTGGTGCAGGCCGGGGCCGCGCCGCTGACTTCGACGCCGGAGCAGTTCTCGGTGCTGATCCGCCGCGATACGGACAAGTGGGCGAAGCTGGTGCGGGCGTCGGGGGCGAGTGTGGATTGACGGGGATTGCTGGCGCTGGGTTGCCGGCGCCGGGCCCCATTCCTATATGCCGCGTGGATGACCGCCTCGATCTTGCCTCCACCATGCGAACTTCCCGCCATTATCTTTCCAATATCAACTCTGCCCGCCGCTGGTGGGCCAGAAGCTCGCCAAGGACGTGACACCTGAAGCTCGATACCGGGCGCGGGCGCAGGCCCAACCAGGCAACGATGGCTGAAACCGCCTCAGATATTGGTGAACACTACCTCTTTCGGCAGACGCGACTTCGGCAGTCCGGCATTGAAGTCCTGTTCGCTGCGGCGGCCCAACGACACCAGTACGACGCTGGTGAGGCCACGCTCGCGCAGATTGAGTGCCGCATCCAGCGCCGACGCGTCGAAGCCCTCCATCGGCGTCGCATCAATCCCCAGCATGCCTGCGCCCAGCAGCAGACCACCAAGGGCAAGATAGACCTGTTTCTCCATCCATTGCGGCACATCGCGCCGCTCGTAGCGATGCAGGTCCACATACGAACGACGGGTCTTGTCCTGACCTTCGCGAGCGCCTTGGATCTTGAACCGGCCGTCGCTTTCCTCCTGCGCAAGGATGGCGCGAAGATGCGCTTCGTCCAGGTCGGCACGCATGCACAGGGCGATCACGTGCGAGGCATCGACGATCTTCGGATGGTTGTAGGAAAACGTACCAGTGGCCGCCTTGGCGATCGTCTCGCGCCCCTCGGGCGTCGACGCCACCACGAAGTGCCACGGCTGCGAATTCACCGACGACGGGCTGTTGTGCAGCCAGGCCAGCAGCATGTCGACCTGTTCCTGGGGCAAGGTCTTACCGCCTTCGTAAGCCTTGACGGTATGGCGGGAAAGTACGGCGTCAGTGAAATTCATTTCTGCTCCAGTTCATGGTTCGGGAAATACGGGAATTCGTTCAACTGCGACTGCGTGTCGTCCGGCCGGGGCGGCCCGGACTGGTTTGGCATTTTCGTCGCTGCGGCGTTGTCGAAAAACTGGGAGAATCCGGCAAGACTTTCACTATCAGAGTGAAAATGATCAGACTCGACGATCTGCAACTGTTTTTGCGAACCGCAGCGCTTGGCAGCTTCTCGAACGCCGCTCGCGAGGCCGACCTGCTACCGGGGCAGGTCAGCGCCGCCATCCAGCGCCTGGAGAAAGAGCTCGACATCCGGCTGTTCGCACGGTCCACTCGCAGCCTGCGGCTCACTGCCGAGGGCGAGCAATACCTGCCGTATGCGGACGAGGCGCTGGCCAAGCTCAAGGAAGGCCGGGACCGCCTGCACGGCGAGCAGCATGCATTACAGGGCACGCTGAAGATCGCCGCCCCGTCCGACCTTGGCCGCAATATCCTGCTGCCGCTGCTGACCGCGTTCCGGGAATCCCACCCGAAACTTGTGCTCCGGCTGTCGCTGTCCGACCAGGTCTCCGACGTCTTTCGCGACCCGGTGGACATCGCCTTCCGGTATGGCATGAACGAAGGCGCCACTTATGTCGCCCTGCCGCTCGCGCCCGACAATCGCCGCGTGCTGGTGGCGTCTCCGGACTACCTTCGGCGCCACGGCCGGCCCGCATCACTCGACGACTTGCTCACGCACCAGTGCTTGCCCTATGTGTTGGGCGGCCGGGTCCATGACCGTTGGAGCTTCCCGAGCGCCGGCACGCGGCGGCAGATCACCGTCAAGGGCACGCTGATGTGCGACGACGCGGAAATCGCGCGGCGCTGGGCACTGGATGGACGCGGCATCGCTTACAAGTCCTGGCTCGACGTCTGCGATGACGTCGAAGAAGGCCGGCTGGAACTGCTGTTGCCTGATCAGCCTGGCGAGCCGGCGCCCCTCAACCTGGTCTGCCCGCATCGCCGTCAGTTCTCGCCCGCCGTCAGATACCTGCATGCCGCGCTGCTCGACCCACTGATGGCCATGAGCGCACGCAGGCGTGAACTGTAGAGATATCTGACCGAGCCCCATCGTGGTGAAGCATTGGCGTCAGCTATCTGGAGCAGCACTATTCCCCATTCCCGGCATGACGCAGCTCTGAAGAGGTAGCGGTAGCTCGAGGCCACCTCGCCGCGGCGTAGCGGTTCTGTTCGTAGAAATGCCCCGCGCCGCCCCGCATCGCGCACCATCGCCGCGCGACACGCCCCGTTTTGGGGAGTCGCTCAGCGCAGCTGCCGCTGTCGACCGGCGTTCCCGCTACTTTTTGGCGACAAATCTTGCATACAAGCATGGCATACCACTTGCTCAAGTGGTTGCCGTGAACGCCACCACCGAAAACTCCCCTGCTGACATCGCCAATCGCATCACCGAGGCAATGCTTGGCCAGAAGCTGCTCCCCGGCTCCCGCCTGGGCGAGCAGGAGCTTGCCACCTTGTTCGGCGTGAGCCGCACGCTGGTGCGTGAGGCATTGTCGCGGCTGGCGGCGCGGGGCATGGTAACCGTCAGCGCGCGACGCGGCTGGTTTCTGGTGGAACCTGACATTGACGATATCCGCTCGGCGTTCGACGCCCGCCGCATTATCGAAACCGGCTTGCTACGTGAAGTCAGCCCGGATCGGCCGGCGAATGCGCAGGCCATTCATTCGCTCAGAGTTCATATCGCACGCGAACAGGCCGCGCTCCAAGGCGACGACGCCAGCATGCGCAGTTTCCTGCTGGGCGATTTTCACGTTTGCCTGTGCGCATCATTGGGGTATGGCCTGTTGGTGGATACGCTGCGCGACCTGACCGCGCGCACGACACTGGTCGCCAGTCGAAATCAGTCCGCAGCCGATGCTCGCCGCTCCTGCGGGCAGCACGAAGGTATCGTCAACGCGCTTGCGGAAGGGGATGGCGTGCTAGCCGCGCGCCTGATGGCCGAACACCTTGGCGAGGTGCATACGAGTCTTGACGCCGTTGGCCCCGCCGACCCGCTCGCACACCTTCGCCAGGCGCTGGCCCCAGTAGCCCCGGCACGCGTTCCGCATTCCGCATCACCCGCCGCGGAGAGTTCCGCGGCAAACCCATTTCCATCCCGAACCTGAGGAAACACGCGATGTTCCAAGCCCTGTCCAAATCCAGATTGTCCCGCCGCGGCCTGATGTGTGCATTGCTGGCCGGTTTTTGCGCCGCCGTGCTGCCGGCGCAGGCCGATACGCTCGCCGATATCACCAAGGCCGGCGTACTGCGCGTGGCCGTGCCACAGGATTTCCCGCCGTTTGGCTCGGTAGGGGCCGATATGGCTCCGCAGGGCCTCGATATCGACGTGGCAGCGCTGATGGCCAAAAAGATGGGGGTAAAGCTGCAGTTGGTACCAGTGACCAGCACCAACCGAGTGCCGTATCTGCAGACGCGCAAGGTAGACCTGGTGATTTCAAGCATGGGCAAGAATCCCGAGCGCGAAAAAGTGCTCGACTTCTCCGAGGCCTATGCGCCGTTCTTCAATGGCGTGTTCGGCCCTGCGGACCTTGCCGTAAAAAGCGCGGCCGATCTGGCGGGCAAGACCGTTGGCGTCACGCGCGGTGCCGTGGAAGACCTGGAACTGAGCAAGATCGCTCCGGCCAGCGCGAACATCAAGCGCTATGAAGACAACAACGCCACGATCTCGGCCTTCCTGTCGGGGCAGGTACAACTGATTGCCACCGGCAACGTGGTGGCCTCGACGCTGATCGCCAAGCATCCGCCCAAGGCGCCCGAGACCAAGTTCCTGATCAAGAATTCGCCGTGCTTCATCGGCATGAACAAGGGTGAGAAGGCGCTGCAGGACAAGGTCAACGCCATCCTGGCCGAAGCCAAGAAGGACGGCTCGCTGAACACGCTGTCGATCAAGTGGCTGCTGCGTCCGCTGCCAGCGCAACTCTGACACGCACCGCCGATTAGAAGCATGGCTTACGCGTTCGATTTCGTGTCGGTGCTGGATTACACCGACGTGCTGCTCAAGGGCATCGCGGTCACGGCGCAGCTCACGCTGACGGGCGGTGTGCTTGGCGTGGCCGTGGCGTTGGCGGGTGCCTGGGCCAAGACCCAGGGACCCGCCTGGCTGCGCCCCGTGGTCAGTACCTATGTGGAGCTGATCCGGAACACGCCGTTCCTGATCCAGCTGTTCTTCATCTTCTTCGGGCTGCCCAGCCTTGGCGTGCATCTGCCCGAAATGGTGGCGGCATCGCTGGCCATGGTGGTCAACCTGGGCGCCTACGGCACCGAGATCGTGCGCGCCGGTCTGGCTGCCACCCCGCGCGGGCAGTTCGAAGCCGGCGCGAGCCTGGCCATGTCGCCATTCCAGGTGTTCCGGCACGTCGTGCTGCGCCCGGCATTGCAGAAGATCTGGCCAGCGTTGTCGAGCCAGATTGTGATCGTGATGCTCGGATCGGCTGTCTGCTCGCAGATCGCGGCGCAAGACCTGACGTACGCGGCCAATTTCATCCAGGGGCGAAACTTCCGCGCTTTTGAGGTCTATCTCGTGAGCACAGCGATCTATCTTCTTCTGGCTCTCGTGCTGCGGCAGTTGCTGCGCGGCATTGGCCGGCAGCTTTTTGCGCGGAGGGCAGGATGATCGAGTTCACGTTGTGGGATATCGTCCGCAACCTGGTGTTTGCAGCGCGCTGGACGGTGTTGCTGTCATTGGTTGCATTTGTGGGCGGAGGCATCGTTGGCCTGCTCGTGCTGTTGATGCGTACCGGCAAGCGCACGGCGTCAAGACGCCTGGCGCAAGCGTACATCGAGCTTTTCCAGGGTACGCCGTTGCTGATGCAGCTATTCCTCGCTTTTTTCGGACTGGCGCTGTTTGGCATCGAGGTGCCGGCGTGGCTGGCCGCCGGGCTTGCGCTAACGCTGTGGACGTCGGCTTTCCTGGCCGAAATCTGGCGCGGCTGCGTGGAAGCCATACCGCGCGGCCAGTGGGAAGCCTCAGGCAGCCTGGCCATGAACTACGTGCAGCAGATGCGTTACGTGATCCTGCCGCAGGCCTTGCGCATTGCCGTGGCACCGACCGTTGGCTTTGGTGTCCAGGTGATCAAGGGCACGGCGCTGGCGTCGATCATCGGCTTCACCGAGCTGTCCAAGGCGGGCACGATGATTGTGAACGCCACATTCCAACCCTTTACCGTATATGCCGCCGTGGCGCTGATGTACTTCGCGCTGTGCTGGCCGCTTTCGCAATACAGCAAGATGCTGGAAAGGAAATTCCATGCCGCTTATCGCCATTGATCAGGTTCGCAAGTCGTTTGGCAGCAACGAGGTGCTGAAGGGCGTTTCGCTCTCCGTCGAGCCGGGCGAAGTCATCGCCATTATCGGCAAGAGTGGCTCGGGCAAGAGCACGCTGCTACGTTGCATCAACGGGCTGGAAAGCATCGATGCGGGCGCCATCACCGTGGCCGGTGCTCACCTGGCCGACAGCGAACTGCAATTACGCGCGCTGCGGTTGAAGGTGGGCATGATCTTCCAGCAGTTCAATCTGTTTCCGCACCTCAGCGCCGGGCGCAACGTGATGCTGTCGCCGATGATCGTCAAGGGCGCGTCGCAGGCCGAGGCCCGTGAGCTGGCCGAACTGAACCTGGCACGGGTCGGGCTTTCCGCCAAGTTCGATGCGTATCCGGATCAACTGTCTGGCGGTCAGCAGCAGCGTGTCGCCATCGCCCGCGCGCTTGCCATGCAGCCGACCGCGCTGCTATGCGACGAAATTACCTCGGCGCTGGATCCGGAACTTGTTAACGAGGTACTGCAGGTTGTGCGCAGTCTCGCGGCCGATGGCATGACCCTGCTGATGGTGACGCACGAAATGCGCTTCGCGCGCGAGGTGTGCGACCGCGTAGTCTTCATGCATCAGGGCAAGGTCCACGAAACCGGCGCGCCCGATGCAGTGTTCGGCCGGCCACAGACGCACGAACTGCAGCAGTTCCTGGGAATGGTTGAGGCTTGACCTGCCGCGCAAACGCCAAGGGACTAATGGCGTGGGTATGCAGTCGCTCAACCTCAGCCTTGCTCCGGGCTGGCTGCCCACTCGTCCCAATACGGCGGACTCCCGATCGCCGCCCGCACGCATTCCGCAAAGGCGCGCAACCGCGCCGACACGCGGCGCCCTTCAGGGTGGGCAATGTAGATGGCTTCCTGCTCCGCCTGCAAGCCGATCTCGATCACTGCCAGCGCGCCGCGCCGGATGGCGTCGCCAACGATAAAGGTAGGCAGCAGCGCGATCCCTACGCCGGCTTCGGCGGCGTCACGCATCATGTCGCCGTTGTTGACGCGCAGCGCGATGTGGGCACGGACGATCTCAATGCCGCTGGAGCCTTGCAGGCGCCAGTCGGCCGCGCCGCGATTGGCATAGTAGATGCCGCGGTGCCGCTTCAGCTCTTCCACGGTGGCCGGGATGCCCATTTGCGCGAGATAGCCGGGTGACGCCACCAGCAGGCGACGGCTGGGCGCCAATTGCCATGCCACCAGCCGTGAACTCTCCAGCGGTCCGTGGCGAACCACGGCGTCGTAACTGTCGGTGGCGGCGTCGACGCGGCGATCATCGAGATCGAGCGTCAGTTCCAGTTCCGGGTGCCGCGCCACGAAGGGATAGAGTGCCGGCCCCAGGTGCATGCGGCCGAACGTGACAGGCGCGGAAATGCGCAGCGTCCCGGCCAGGCTGCCGCGCCGCTCGGCAACGTCGGTGACTGCTGCCTCCACCTCATCCAGGATGCGCCTGGCGCGCTCCGCGAAAGCGGCGCCGTCCTCGGTCAGCGTCAGGCGGCGCGTGGTGCGGCGCAGCAGGTTTGCGCCCACGGCTTTCTCTAGCTCGGCCAGGCGCTCGCTGACGACGGACTTGGAGAGGTTCAGGCGCCGGGCGGCCTCGCTGATGGAGCCTGCCTCGACCACGGCGGCAAAGCTCGCGACGCCTTCGAGCTTGATCATTGTTCTGAAAATCCGGAAAGTTGTTCCTCGAATTGCAGTCTAGTGCGAACCCAGGCCGTTGCCCATACTGGATCCACAAGGCAGCCGGATGTCCTGGCTGGCCAACACTGACACGGCGCCGCGCCCCTTACCCTGGCCGCGCGCCCGAATGGAGATCCATCATGGGACGCTTGTCTGACAAGGTTGCCCTCATTACCGGCGCCAGCTCCGGCATCGGCCGCGCGACCGCCTTGCTGTTCGCCGCCGAGGGCGCCAAGCTAGTGGTCGGGGCCCGCCGCCAGGCTGAACTCGACAGCCTGGTAGCGCAAATCCGCGAAGCTGGTGGCGAAGCTGTGGCACTGCCTGGCGACGTGCGGAGCGAAGATTACGCCAGCGCACTGGTGGCGTTGGCGGTGGAGCGCTACGGCCGGCTGGACATCGCCTTCAACAATGCGGGCACGCTGGGCGAGGGCGGCGCCAGCACCGGCGTATCCGCCGAGGGCTGGAACGACACCATCGCCATCAACCTGACAGGCTCGTTCCTGGGCGCCAAGCACCAGATCGCGCAGATGCTCAAACATGGCGGCGGCTCGGTGATCTTTACGTCGACGTTCGTGGGCTATACCGTTGCCTTCCCGGGGGTGGCGGCTTATGCGGCGAGCAAGTCCGGGCTGATCGGCCTGACTCAGGCACTGGCGGCCGAATTCGGGCCACAGGGCATCCGCGTCAATGCGATCCTGCCCGGCGCCGTCGATACGGACATGTATCGCAGCATGAATGACACATCGGAGTCGCAGGCCTTTATCACCGGCCTGCATGCGCTCAAGCGCGTGGCACGGCCGGAAGAATTGGCCCGTTCGGTGCTGTACCTGGCGTCGGATGATTCGTCGTTCGTCACCGGCACTGCCTCGCTGGCCGATGGCGGGGTGTCTATTACGCGCACCTGAACCCGAACGTTTGCGGCGCGGATCGATCGGCCCTGCTGGGGCGATGCAAGGCCGCTTCAACTTCGAAGCGCCCTGGCAGCGCCGGAGCGCACGCGCCAATGCGCCACGGACTGGCCAGGAACCTGTATATCCATATCCGAAAGCCTTCTTTGTTTGCTGGGGCGCAGGGCGATAGCATCGTCTCCTCCTTGTTCTTATGCTCAGACATGCCCGCGCTCCCGTTCCTTCGCCTCGCCGCTGCCGCGGCACTGTCCTGCCTTACCATCAACGCCGCCTGGGCAGATGCCACGCTGGATCGCATCAAGCAGCGCGGCAAGGTCTCCATCGGCGTGCTCGTCGGCGGCAGCCTGTTCGGCTCGATCGATCCCGTCACGCAATAGCCCGTTGGCTGGAATCCCGACCTGGCCCGTGACCTGGCAAAACGCTTGGGCGTGGAAGCCGAACTGGTTCCTGTGCAGCCCTCCAATCGCGTGCAGTTCCTGCAACAAGGCAAGGTGGACCTGCTGATTGCGTCGATGGAATACAACCCCGAGCGCGGCGAGCTGCTGGGCTATGCGCCAACGCCGTTTTACCGCGTCGGCGGGACCGCAGCGGTGTCAAAGCGCAGCGGTATCGCCAAGTGGGACGACCTGCGCGGCAAGACCGTCTGCGCGTCGCAGGGCAGCAGCTACGTCAAGCCGCTGCAGGAGCAGTACGGCGCGCAGGTACGCGGCTTCAAGACCTCCGCCGAATCCTTGCTGGCTCTGCGGGGCGGCCAGTGCGTGGCCGCGGTTCACGACGCAACGCTGATCCACCCGCTGGTCCGCAGCAATGCCGACTGGACCGACTACGCCGCGCCGATTCCCACCGAGATCCTGCCGGCGCCTTCGGTGGTCTGGACCCGCAAGGGCGAGACGGACACCATCGCCGCAGTGGACAAGATCGTCCAGGAATGGCACCGCACGGGCTGGCTGATCGCCACGGAAAAGCGGCTTGGCATCACGCCGCCGCAGCCTCTGCTGCCCGAACTGCAAGCACGCTTCAAGAACGCGTCCTGAGTGGGACCCTCGGGCCCCTGCGTTACGGCGCCCTTCTGCCATGAAAAGAGTCTTCCTTCCATCCCCGGCCATCTCGCCGGGCGACTTCGCCGTCTTTGCAGAGCGTGAAAGGCCATGAAGGCATGCCGACCTGGCCATGCGCCGCAGCCGGCGCAAGCGGAGGTGGCGGCATGACCGATATCCTCGCCTCGGTTGTCGCCACGCTCAAGCCGCTGGGGCTTGACTATGCCTTCGTTCTCGACGCGGGTGAACGTTCAGCGTTCCTGCGTGGCCTGGTCGTGACGCTGGAGCTTTGCCTGCTCACCATTCCCTGCAGCCTGGCCGCCGGCATCGTGCTGGCGGCGATGCTCACCTCGGGCCGCCGCGCCCTTGCCGCGCCGGCCCGCGCCTTTGTCGAACTCACGCGCAACACGCCCACGCTGGTGCAGCTCTACTGCGCGTTCCTGGTGCTCAACATGCTGATTACCCAGCAGCTGGCCAGCCGCGGCACCGGCAATCCGCTGACGCCCTTCGTCTGGGTGGTGATCGTGGTCTCGCTGCACAAGGCGGTGTTCCATGCCGAGGCGCTGCGCGCCGGTATCGAGGCGGTGCCGCGCATCACGCTGGAGGCGGCGCGTTCGCTGGCCTTCTCGCGGCGCCAGTTGCTGCTCCAGGTCGAACTGCCGCTGGCGGTGCGCTTTGCCTTGCCGGCACTGGTCAACAACGTGGTGGACCTGGTCAAGATGACTGCCGTGGCATCGGCCATCGCAGTCGGCGACGTGACCTATGAATCCATCATGATCTGGACCCAGCGCGACAACGTGCTCGAACTGCTGTTGCTGATCCTGGCCTGGTTCGGCCTGCTGACCTGGCTGGTCAGCCGTGCAGGTCGCTGGCTGGAAAGCCAACTGAGGATGCCCGGCTATGGCCAGTGAATCGATTCTCCCGGCCGCCAGCGGCCGCCCGCCATTGCCGGCGCGCGCGCTGCGCGCCCCCTGGTGGCTCGCATGCGCCGCGGTGGCGGCATTGCTGCTGTTCTGGACCCTGGCCGACAGTACCCCGGCGGCGCTGCGCAGCCTCTGGACCTGGACCCCTGCACTGCTGCGCGGGCTGCTGGCCAATATCGAGATCAGCGTGTTCGCCATGGCGCTCGGCACCGTCGCCGGCCTGCTGATCGGCGCGCTGTCCTTGTCGTCGCATGCCGCGCTGCGCGGGTTCACGCGCACCTGGGTGCAGGCGTTTCGTAACGCGCCGGTGCTGGTACTGGTCTATTTCACCACCTATGTGTTCCCGTTCGAGCTGCACCTGGTGCACTGGACGTTTCCGTTCCCGGACTGGCTCAAGGTCGTGCTGGGCCTTGCGTTGCCGGCGAGCGCCAACGTTGCCGAGATCTTCCGCGGCGCGATCCAGTCGATCCCGAGCGCGCAATGGGAAGCGGCGCAGTCGCTCGCCTTGCGCCGCCGCCAGATCTTCCGCCTTGTGGTGCTGCCGCAGTGCCTGCGGCGCATGCTGCCACCATGGATGAACCTGTACGCCAGCATCACGATGAGCACGTCGCTGGCATCGCTGGTCGGCGTCCACGACGTGGTCGACACCGCGCAGGTTGCCAGCAACACGGTGGCGCGCACCGACTTCACGATCCTGGTCTACTTCAGTCTGCTGGTCCTGTTTTTTGCTTACTGCTACCCCATCGCGCGCGCGACCCGTGCGCTGGAACGCCGCCATGAACGCCACTGAGTCCTTCCTGCGCCGGGACACCGGCAGCCACGCCGCGACCCCGCTGGTACAGCTGCGCGACGTCCACCTGAGCTTTGGCGCGAACGCCGTGCTAAGCGGCATCGACGTGGACGTGCGCCGCGGCGAAGCCGTCACCATCATCGGCCCGTCCGGATCCGGCAAGAGCACGATCCTGCGCTGCATCACCGGCCTGCTGCGGCCGCAGCGCGGGCAGATTCGCGTCGGCGACACCGCCGTCGAGACCTTGCGCGGCGAGGATGAGTTCATCGCATTGCGCAAGCGGGTGGGCTTCGTGTTCCAGCAGTACAACCTGTTCCCGCACCTGACGGTGCTGGAGAACCTGGTGCTTGCCCCGACCCGGGTCATCGGCCGGCCGCGCGCAGATGCCGAGCGCGAGGCGCGGGCGCTGCTCGCCAGGGTGCGGCTGTCGGACAAGGCCAGTGCCTACCCGGGCGAGCTCTCCGGCGGCCAGCAACAGCGCGTGGCGATCGCGCGCGCGCTGGCGATGCAGCCCGAGCTGATCCTGTTCGACGAGGTGACCTCGGCGCTCGATCCCGAGACCGTCGGAGAAGTGCTGACCGTGATCCGCGAGCTTGTCGAAGATGGCATGACCTGCGTACTGGTGACGCATGAAATGCGCTTCGCCGCCGAGATCAGCGACCAGATCTACTTTACCGAGGCTGGCCGCATCGTCGAGCACGGCCCGCCGGCCCAGATCTTCGGCAAGCCGCAGCACGAACGCACGCGCGCGTTCCTGCGCCGCGCGCTGGGCGCGATCCCGCGCCTGCCGGCCGAATTCGATGCCGCCTTCGCGCCGGCGCCTTCCCCCTTTCCCGCTGACGGAGTCTCCGCACCATGAGCCATTCTTCTCCCGCCGAACGTCAGGCGGCCCGCCGCAAGGCAGTGGCCGCCGCACTGATCGACATCCGGCGCCTGGCTGCCGGCCAGCCCGACCGCGCGGCGCTCGATGCCGTGGCCGCGCGCCTGCAGGCGCTGGCGGCGCAGCGTGAACTATTCACCCGCGAGGACTTTCCGCCCCCGGCGGATACGGCCAGCGGCGCTTCGACGCGCTACCGCCTGAACCCCGATGACGGCGACGACGCCGCCGCGCTGTACCTGAACTCGATCAATCCAGGCAAGACCACCATCCCGCACAACCACGACACCTGGGCCGTGATCGTCGCCGTGGAGGGCCGCGAGTTCAATCGGGTCTACCGCCGCACCGACGACCGCAGCGACCCGGCCTTCGCCCGGCTGGAAGTCGCGCGCGAACTGACGGTCGAGCCCGGCACGCCGATCGCCTTCCTGCCTGACGACATCCACAGCATCCATGTGGTTGGCGACGCGCCGACGCTGCATTTCCACTGCTATGGCCGCCCGCTTGAAACGCTGACGGGCCGTTACGGCGTGCATCCGGAAACTGGTGAAATCGTCAATTACAACGCCACGCAGATGCAGCCGAGCAAGGTGGTGGCATGAGCGAAGCGGGCAGACATACGCGCTTGCTGCATGCGGGGGCGCCGACGCTGCGCGACGGCGCAGGCCCGGTCAATGTACCCGTGGTGAGAACCAGTACGGTGCGCTTTGCCAGCCAACAGGCGCTGGAATCGCGCCAGCACCGCCGTGCCGCAGGCGAACGCATCGCCTCCTACGGCCGCCACGGGCTGGACACGCATGAGGCGCTGGAAGACGCGCTGACCACGCTCGAAGGCGGGCATCGCGCATTCCTGGCGCCTTCCGGGCTGTCGGCGATCACGCTGGTGCTGCTTGCCCTGGTCGGCCCTGGCGACCATGTACTGGTCTCCGACAGCGTCTATGCGCCCGTGCGGCGCGTCGACAAGACGCTGCTGCGGCGCCTGGGGGTCTCCGTCGAATACTTTTCGCCGGCGCATGACGACCTGGCCGCGCTGATCCGGTCGGAGACCAGGCTCGTCTATCTGGAATCGCCAAGCTCGTTGCTGTTCGAGGTGTTGGACCTGCCAAAGCTGGCCGCGGTGGCGCGCGATCGGGGCGTGCCGGTGGCCGTGGACAATACCTGGAGCGGCGGGTGGTTCCTGCAGCCCCTGAAGCTCGGCGCCAATATCTCGATCCAGGCCGCGACCAAGTATATTGCCGGGCATTCCGACGTGATGCAGGGCGCGGTGGTGGTGGACAGCCCCGCGCTGGCGGAACGCGTCGCCACCGCGCACGAGGCGCTCGGCCTTGCCATCGGCGCCGACGACGCCTACCTGTCGCTGCGCGGCCTGCGCACGCTGCCGTTGCGCCTGGCCCAGCACCAGCGCAACGCCACCGAGGTCGCGCAATGGCTGCAGCGCCATCCCCAGGTGGGCCGCGTATTTTACCCGGCGCTACCCGAAGACCCTGGCCATGCGCTGTGGCAACGCGACTTCAGCGGCGCCAGCGGGCTGGTGTCGTTCGCATTCCAAGACGCCGGGGCCAGCGCGGCCAGTGCGTTCGTCGACGCGTTGCGGTGGTTCTCGATCGGCGCCTCCTGGGGCGGGTATGAAAGCCTGGCGCTGGTCGCCCCGCCGGAACGGCTGCGCGAACACCGGGCCTGGCTAGGCAATGCACCCGTGGTGCGGCTGCACGTCGGACTCGAAGACACACAGGACCTGCTGGCCGATCTGGACCAGGCCTTCCACCTCACACTGGCGTGATATGGGCTGCGCGCGCCGTGGTTGGACGCGCTCATTTCAGTGCGCCAGCAACCGGATGCCGATGTCCCCCTCGCGCTCGAGCTGCGCAACCAGGCCGATCTCCCAGTCCAGGTAGGCCCGGAAGCCCGCGTCGCGCTGCGCCGCATCGGCGTGGTGGTACGGGCTGTACCAGTAATCGTCCTCGCCGGTCAGCACGCCCTGCGCGCCGCTGCCGGTGGATAGCCCTGCGGCCGTCCAGGCCTGCGTGCCGCCGGCCAGGAAGCGCACGTCACGGCCGCTGCGCGCCGACAGCTCCGCCGCCACGATGCGTGCGAGGACGCCGTCCGACGACGTGATCAGCACTACGTCATCGGCGCGAATCCGGGCAATCAGCGCCTCCAGCCGGTCTGGCACGGCGAACTGTGCGGCGGCAACATGGCGCTTCTCATAGGCGGCGCGGCGCTCGACGTCGAAGATGCGCGCACGGCCCGCCTGCAACAGCGCCTCGGCCTGCTGCACGGACACCGACTGGGCTGCCGGCCGCGACGACAACACGCGCAGCGGCTCCGGGCCGGTGTCCACCGCGGCGTCGGCCGGCGGGGCATACACGAACACCTCGTGCGCGCCCAATTGCGCCAGCCATGCGCCGGTGGTCAGCGCCCGCACACCATCCCAGTCGGCAAGCACGATCCGCGCATGGCGCGTTGCCGCGTATTCGTCCGTCGCCTGCACCAGTTGCCCGCCTGGCGCCCAGCGCCAGCCCGGCAGGTGGCCCGCCTCGTATTCGCCTCGCGTGCGCACATCGAAGCGATACAAGGTGTGCTGGCCGGCTTCGCGCTCCAGCCGCGCGAGGCCGGCATCATCGAGACGGCGCACGCCGGCGCGGCAGGCCACGGCCTCGGCACGGGCCCGGGCGGCGTCACGGGTCGCGCGGGCCGGCTCGGGCAGCGGCGTATGGCGTCCGTGCGCCAGCGTGCGGCCATTCAGCAGCCAGGCCATGGTGCCGTCCTTGAGCGAGACCACGGGGTTGGGCACCCCGGCGTCGATCAGCGTCTGGGCACCAACGATGCTGCGGGTGCGCCCCGCGCAGTTGACCACGACCAGGGTTTCGGGGCGCGGCGCCAGCTCGCCGATGCGGTAGACCAGTTCCGCGCCGGGCAGGCTGTGCGCGAACGGCAGGCTGAAGTCGGCAAATTCCTCGGTGGTGCGGCTGTCCACCACCACCAGGTCATCGCCGCGCTCGAGGCGCTGCTGCAGTTCTTCGGCGCTGATCCATGGCGTGTGCTTCTGGTGCTCGATCACTTCGCCGAAGGCCTTGCTGGGCACGTTGCTGCCGCTGAAGATCTCGAACCCGGCCGCCGCCCATGCCTGCGTGCCGCCGGTCAGCACCGACACGTTGCGCCAGCCCAGGCGCAGCAGCTTGGCCGCGGCCTGGTGCGCCAGGCTATCTCCGCCATCGCCGCCATCGGTCAGCACGATGCGGGTGTCGCGGCGCGGCACCAGCCGGTCGGCCAGCAGCTCCAGCCGCCACAACGGGGCGGAGGCCGCAAGCAGCAGATGCCCGCGCACGAAGACCCCGGTCTCGCGCACATCCAGCAGCGCGATCTCGTCGCCGTCGGCCAGCGCCGCCTTCAGCGCGAAGGCCTCGATGGCGGCATGGGCGATATGCCTGGGCGGCCCGAAATGCCGATAGCTGCCGCCGGCGGCGCCTTCGAACACCACGCGCCCGCTCAGCCGGTCCAGCGCCAGGCCGTAGAAATGCAGGTGCAGGCCGGGCTCGTTGCCAACCAGCTCGATGGTATGGACGTCGTCGGGCAACAGCGTGACGGAGCTGCCGCTGACGACATCGCTGCGGCCGGTCTCGCTCAGGCGAGCGCGTGCGGGGTCGTCGGTGGCCTCGCGACGATAGAAGACATTGCGCTCGTTGCCGGTGATGCCGGCAATGATGGCCCAGGTGGTGTGGTCATGCGGTGGCTGCGCCTTGCCAGGCAGCCCGGCCGACACGTACAGCGCATAGCGGCCATCGAGATCTTCGGAAAGGCGATAGACCTGCGCGGGATTGTCGGCCGAAACCGGAAACTGCGCCGACGGGAACAAGTCGCGTTGCGCGCCCAGCCGCTCCAGCGCCCGCGCCACCGTCTGCAGCGTCTCGCGGTCGGCAGGCTCTGCTCGCTCCAGCAACTGTCTTGCCTCGGCGATGAATGCGGCCACGGCCGCGTGGCGCCGGCTGGCAACGTCGCTGCCCGGCACCGCTGATGGGGAAAGGTTCTGTTGGGTCATGCGGCGACTGTAACGCCGCGACCAAAGCGGTGCCAAAGAAGGCTTTCGCGTATCGACATGCTGTGCGCTTCCACCCCGACCGGCCGTCGCCACCACGCACACCGCATATCCATAGGCTCAAACATTCGTTGGTGCGGTTCGGCCGGCTTCGTAAGCTTGACGGTCCGATTGGCCGTCATGCAAGCACCCACGACGGCCTGCAGGCTCTCCCCAGGTCATCACCATGCTCCGCCGCAACGTTCTCCGCGCCCTCCTCCTTGTGCTTTCGCCAGCGATGCTGGCTGCCCAGCCGCTTGCGGCAACCGCCGCCGACGCCGCGTTTCCCGCGCGGCCGGTGCGCATCGTGGTACCGGTGGCGCCCGGCGGCAGCGCTGACAAGCTCGCGCGCACCCTTGCCACCCGGCTCAGTGAAGTGTGGCAGCAGCCGGTGGTGGTGGACAACGTGGTCGGCGCCAGCGGCACCATCGGCGCGGCGCAGGTGGCCAAGGCCCGTCCCGACGGTCACGTGCTGCTGCTTGGCGGCGAAGGCGTGACGCTGAACGCCTCGCTGTACAGGAACCTGCCGTATGACACCAGCCATGCCTTTCGTGGCGTCACCAAGGCCGTGGTGAACCCGCAGGTGCTGGTGGTCAGGCCGGACCTGGGGGTAAGGAGCTTCCAGGATTACCTGGCTCTGGCGCGCCGCAAGCCGGGGGAACTGGCACTCGGGCTGCCTGGCAATGGCGGCATCGCGCACGTCGCGCATGAGATGCTGTCGCGTCAGCTGGGCTTCAAGGTCAACTACATTCCCTATGCCGGTGGCGCGCCGGCTACGGTGGACCTGCTTGGCGGCCACATCGACGCCACCTTGATTACCCTGGCTGCCGTGACCGACTATGTCAGGGCAGGCAAGCTCACGGCGCTGGCGGTCACGACGCCCTATCGCTCCAGGGCACTGCCGCAGGTGCCCACGCTGGCCGAAGCCGGGGCTGCGGGATTCTCCGTGGAGAGCTGGCAGGGACTGCTGGCCCCGGCTGCAACCCCGGCCGCCGTGGTGGACCGTATCAGCCGCGATGTGGCGGCGGTGCTGCACGCACCCGCCACGCGCAGCCAGCTCGAAGACGCGGGCTATGTCGTGGTCGCGTCGTCGGCGCAGGAACTGGACGCCACGCTGTCGCGCGACCTGCCCCGATACGCCGCCGTGATCGCCTCATCGGGCATCGCCTTGCGCTGACAGCGTACATCCCCCATTGACTGACATGATCCATACCATCGACGCCACCACGCTGCGCAAGTGGCTGAATGACGGCCAGTCGCTGGCCCTGTTCGACGTGCGCGAGCATGGCCAGTACGGCGAAGGCCATCCCTTCTTCGCCGTGCCCCTGCCCTATAGCCGACTGGAACTGGAAGCTGGCCGCCTGGCCCCGCGCCGCACCGAGCGTATCGTCCTGTTCGACGACGGTGCCGGCGACGTGGCAACGCGCGCGGCGCGGCGGCTTGCGGCACTCGGCTACGCTGACGTGACGCTGCTGGCCGGCGGTGCACCAGCGTGGGCGGCTGCCGGATACACCTTGTTCAAAGGCGTGAACGTGCCATCCAAGACGTTTGGCGAATGGGTCGAGCAGATCCAGCACACCCCGCATCTGAGCGCCGATGCGCTGGTCGCACGCCGTGCCGCCGGTGAACCGTTCGTGCTGGTTGACGGCCGTACCGACGAAGAACACCGCAAGATGACCATCCCCGGCGCGCTGGGCTGTCCCAACGGAGAGCTTGCGCTGCGCCTGCCGGCGCTGCTGGCCAATCCGAACACGCCGGTCGTCGTGCATTGCGCGGGGCGCACGCGCAGCATCATTGGCGCGCAGACGCTCTTGAACCTCGGCCTGCCCAACCCGGTGCTCGCGCTCGAGAACGGCACGCAGGGCTGGTATCTCGCCGGCCATGCGCTGGAATACGGCAGCGAGCGGTTCGCCGACGCCGTACCCTCCGCCCCGGTGCTGCAGGCTGCGCGCGATCGATCCGCCCGGCTGCTGCAGCGCTTCGGCCTGCCGTCGCTGTCGACGGCGCAGGCCCAGCAATGGCTGGATGACGACCGCCGTACGACCTACCTTTTCGATATCCGCACCGCGGAAGAATTCGCCCGGCGCTCGATCGACGGCGCCGTCCACGCCCCCGGCGGGCAACTGATCCAGGCAACGGACCGCTACATCGGGGTGCGCGGCAGCCGTGTCATCGTGTTCGACGATGACGGTGTGCGCGCCCCGGTGACCGCCAGCTGGCTGCACCAGCTTGGCTTTGAGAGCGCCGTCCTTGCGCAAGGCGTCGATGCCGCGGTCACGGTGCCGGCGAGGCCGCAGCCGGATCTTGGTGCGGGCCCGCGTGTACTCGGCGTCGATCAGCTGCGCGCGCTGCACGCAGAGGCCGCGGCGCTGGCGGTCATCGATCTGCGCGAGAGCGCTGCGTTCAATCAGGGCCACGCGCAAGGCTCCGTCTGGTCGATCCGGCCGCGCCTGCTGCAGACCTTGCAGTCGCTCGGTACAACGCCGGACGATCCGGTGGTATTGCTGGCGAGCGAGGCCGAAGTGGCCGCCCTGGCGTGGAAAGATCTGCTGGATGCGGGCTATGCCAATGTGTTCCGCACCGAGGCGGGCTACCAGACGTGGCTGTCGGCCGGCCTGGCGCAAGCCGTCGAGGCCGAGCCGTTGCCGCCGGCGGCGCGCATCGACTATCTGTTTTTCGTGCATGACCGCCACGAGGGCAACCAGGATGCCGCCAGGGCGTACCTGGCCTGGGAAACCGGGCTGATCGCCCAGTGCGAGGCTGATGAACTGCAAGGGTTCCGCGTTGCGGCGGATACGCGCAACCCGTCGTCCGAGGCGGGCGGGACAAAGCGCGCATAGCAAAAACCGGAATGCGTCACGCTTCGGCGGCGTTTTTCCTCGCCAGGCCAGCCGCTCCCATCAAGAGTTCGCGGCATCGCGCAACACGACCGCCACCGCTTCCACCTCGACCTTCAAGCCGAAGTGCAGCGCGCCAGTCGGCACCACGGCCCGCGCGGGCCGCGCCGCTCCCGCCCACGCGGCATAGACTTGGTTGAAGGCGGGCCAGTTCTCGATGCTGTCGACATAGACGCGCACCTGGGTCAGCCCCTCGATGCCGCTGCCCGCGGCAACCAGTGCTGCCTCCACATTGGCCAGCGCCTGTTGCGCCTGCGCCTCGAACGAGGCGTCGACGAGCTTGCGTCCGTCCGATGCGAGCGGGAGCTGGCCGGAGACGAAGACCATACCGTTGGCGACCGTGGCGTGGCTGTAGTGCCCCCCGGGCGCCGCCAGCGTGGGGGGCTCAATCGTCCGCACCGCGCTATTCCGTTCGTTGCGATCACCAGCCATGCAAGCGGCTCCATTGGGTGAGCTCGCCATCCCCGGCGAGAGCCTGATACGTCGGGAACTGCGCACCGGTGGCGCAGGCATGGTTGGGCAGGATGCGCAGCAGCGTGCCGATCGGAAAGCGCGTGGCGATGTCGGCGTCCGTCCCGCCTTGGCGCGACACGATGCCGTGTTCCTGATTGGCGCCGCTGAGGATGTAGCCTGGAATCACCGCGCCATCGACTCCGCACACCTGGCCATAGCCGAAGTCGTGCTTCTGCTTCTGCGTGCCGCGGTCGCGGCTCATGGCCATCCAGCCAGCATCGACGATGGCCCAGCCCTTTTCGGCCTGGTGGCCGATCACGGTGGTCAGCACGCTGAGCGCGACGTCCTCCGTCGCACACACGCCCACGTTGCGCATCACGAGGTCGAAGAAGACGTAGACGCCGGCGCGCACTTCGGTCACCGCCTGCAAGCTGTTTGCGCAGAGGGCCGTGGGTGTCGAGCCCACGCTGACCACCGGGCAAGGAAAACCGGCGTTGCGCAGCCGCTCGGCGGCAAGCGCGCAGCCGGCCCGTTCCTGCTCGGCCATCGCGGCCAGTGCCTCGGGCGTGTCCAGGTCGTAGCTGGAACCGGCGTGGGTCATCACGCCACCGAGGCGAGCACCACCTTCATGCAGTACGGCTGCGACGTCCAGCAGCGCCGGCTGGTCCGGGCGGATGCCGGAGCGGTGGCCGTCGGTATCGATCTCGATCCAGACTTCGAATGCTTCGCCATGCTCCGCACCGAAGGCAACGATGGCGCGTGCCGAATCCACGCTGTCGGTCACGAGCTTGAGGTCACAGCCCCGCCGGCGCAGCGCCAGGGCTTGTGGCAGCTTGCTGGCAACCATGCCTACACCGTAGAGGATATCGGTGATGCCGTCGTCAAGGAAATGCGCCGCTTCTTTCAGCGTCGACACAGTGATGCCGCTGGCGCCCGCCAGGATCTGCGCGTGCACGACCGGCGAACACTTGCTGGTCTTGACATGCGGGCGGAAACGCACGCCAAGCGCATCCATGCGTGCCTGCATGCGATGGATATTTCGGTGCATGCGCACGGTGTCGATGATTGCTGCGGGGGTTTCCAGGCTCGTCAGCGATGCGGCGGAATGGGTCATATCGTCCTTGATGCGTTCAGTCCAGGAACTGGCTCTTTGCCTTCAGCGGCTCATCGTGGAAGGCATGCCTGTCATGTCGGCCTCCTTAGCGGCTTGCAGCATGAAAGGAGCGCAGCCACGGCAGGGCGGGCGCCAAGGTCGAAAACTCGGCTTCCGGCGCCGGCGCGCCGGCGGGCAAGGCCAGCCCGACGCGGTTGTGCCAATACGTGCGCAAACCCACCGCCGCCGTACCGAACATGTCGTAGCCGGAACCCGCGACGAAGGCAGCATCCGCTGCCCGCGTGCCGAGCTGCTCCAGGGCCAGTCGATAGGGGCGCGGATCCGGCTTGTAGTAACCGGCTGCTTCGGAAGTGACCACGACATCCCAGTCGATGTCCAATAAGGCGCAAGCGCGGCGACCCAGGTGTTCGGAGCAGTTGGTCACCACTGCCAGCTTGCAATGCGGCCGCAGCGCCGCCAGCAGCTCGCGGGCGCCGTCCCACGGCGGCAATTCATCCCAGTGCGCTTCCAGCGCCTGTGGTGCGGTCCCCGGCAGGCCGACCTGTTCGGCTGCTTCCCTCACCAGCTGTTCGTAGCCCACGTAGGCGCCACAGCCGTAGGTCCTGCGCAGGTACTCGGCACGCCAGGCCCGGCCTGCGGCTTCAGAGCCGGCGGCGGCGTTCCATACGGTCCACGAGTCCAGCAGCGCGGTGAGAAGGTCGAACAGCACGGCACGAGGCCAGGCGGGCGCAGTGTTGGGGTCCATGAGTTCCTTTTGCGAAGGCGGCTTGCGCATGGTTGTCAGAGGTCCCCAATGTAGAAGCGATATGGTGACTTGTGGTTAAATTTTGGAACATCAATCGTTAAGCTGAAGTGAATGATCCAGATCGAGGACTTGCGGCTGGTCGAGACGCTCGCTCAGTCGCCTTCGCTCAGTGCCGCGGCGCGCGCGCTGAACGTGACGCCGCCGGCGTTGTCCGCGCGCCTGCGCAAGCTGGAGTCGACGCTCGGCCTCGCGCTGGCCACCCGCACTGCCCGGCGGCTGAGCCTGACGCCCGAGGGCGAACGCTTCGCGCGGGAGGCCGCGGCGCTGCTGGCTCAGCTCAATGCGCTGCCCGAATCTTTCCGGCGCGAGGACAGCCGCCTCACCGGCACGCTGCGCATTGCCGCCCCCTTCGGCTACGGACGGCAACATATCGCGCCGCTGCTGGCGCGCTTTGCGCAGGCCCACCCTGGTTTGCGCTTGCAACTGGACCTGCGCGAGACCCCCTGGCCCGACCGACACGACTCGGATGCCGTGATCCACATCGGCGCCGTGCGCGACTCATCGTGGATCGCCCGCACGCTCGCGCCCAATGCGCGCTGGCTGTGCGCCAGCCCGGCCTACCTGCGCCAGCACGGCACGCCCGCAGCGCCGCGCGAGCTGCTCGCGCACGCCTGCATCTGCATCCGCGAGAACGACGAGGACGTGACCCTGTGGCGCTTCCGACGACCCGGTGCCGGCGCCGGGCGGCGCCCGTCGGCGCGCGAGACCGTGCGTGTAGTGCCCGCCTACACCAGCAATGACGGCAGCATTGCACGCCAGTGGGCGGAACTGGGCCTGGGGCTGGTGCTGCGTTCGGAATGGGATACGGCCGACGCAGTCGCGCACGGCCGGCTGGTGCGGGTGCTGGCCGACTGGGAATGCGACAGCGCGCCGGTGACATTGCTGGTGCCGACACGGCGCGGACGTACGGCGCGCGTGCAGGCCCTGATGCAGTTCCTGGAACAGGCCTTGGGAGGCGGGAAGCGGGAAAAGGCGCGCAGGGGCACGCCCGGTGCATGACGAGCGAGCCGGCCGACGTCCGCCACCGGCCGGCTAGCGCAAATACGTGCACGCGCGCGGCGCGCACTTCGAGGCGGACATCACTGCGGTAGGGTACGGCCAGGACTGCATCGGATCCATGCCTCGCAGCCTACCTGGCTCAACGCTTCTGCCCCTGCCCCAGCTCCGGGGGCACCGGGGGCGGCAGCGGCGTGGCCACGGGCTCCAGCCCCGTGCTGCTGACGATCGATGCCGCCGCCGGCGAGGCCAGGAATCGGATGAAGCGGGACGCTGCCGCGCTTTGCCGGCCCGCGACCGTTCCCGCGGAAAAGAACACCCTCTGCTGCAGCTCGGCGGGCAGCGGCCCCACGTAGTCCAGCTCCTTGAAGGGCAGCAGCTCGCTGACCTGCTGGAAGCCGATCTCGGCATCGCCCCGCGCCACCACGGCGCCGACCCGCTCGCTGTAGATCTTGCGCGCCTTGTCCTGGACCTGCTCCGCGACGCCAAGCCGGGCGAACAGCTCGGTGGAGAGGTAAGTCCCGCTGGCACTGGCGGAATAGGCGATGGACTTCGCGTTGAGCAGGGTCTGCTTCAGCGCCTCGGCCGTGCTGATATCCGGCTTGGGCGTGCCCTTGCGCACCGACATCCCGATCAGCGAACGCGCCAGGTCGACCCGGCTGCCGGCGGCCACCTTGCCTTGCTCGACCAGCTTGTCCAGGCCCGAGTCCGCCAGGATCACGACATCGAAGCTCTCGCCGCGCGCCAGCCTACTGGGGATGGAGTCGGGCGCATTGCCCATCGACGCGCCATACGCGGTGATGACACGGTCCTGCGTGGCGGCCTCGTACAGCGGCACCAGTTGCTGGTAGGCCGCGGTAAAGCCGCCCGAGGTGATCACGCGGATCTCGTCGGCCCAGGCCGGCGCGGCCAGCCATAGCACGAATATAAGCAACGCGTGCCTGCCGGCAAGGGTCTTCAGTCTCATGTTGTCTCCTGTGGCTCCATATCGCTGGCCCTGCGGCGCGTCGTCTGGCTGCCTTCAGGCTGTCGGCGTACAACCATCGGGCCAGGCCGCGCGGTTGATCGCGTCGCCACGGCGCGCTCGGGGCATTGCAAGGGTAGTCACGCGAGACTATTCTGTGAATTGCAATGTTCTGATCATTTCATGCATGCCGCGCATCAATTTCGCCCTGGAAGATTTGCAGGCCTTTGTCGCAACCGCTGAAAAGGGCAGTTTCCGCATGGCGGCCGAAGCGCTGCATATTTCGCAACCCGCGCTGAGCCGGCGCATCGAAAAGCTGGAAACAACGCTGGGTTCGCGCCTGCTGGACCGGACCACGCGTCGGGTGGAGGTGACCCAGGTCGGCCGCCAGTTCCTGGAAGAGGCCCGCGCCGCGCTCGATATCCTGGACCACGCCGTGTTCCGGCTCGGCGATGAAGCCGCGCTGCAACGCGGCCTGGTGACCGTGGCAGCGATACCGTCCGCTGCCCTGCATTGCCTGCCCCATGCGATCCGCGCGTTTGCCGGGCGGCATCCCGGCGTGCGCGTGCGCGTGGTCGACGAAAGCGCCAGCAGCGTACTGGCCAGCGTGCTGTCCGGAGAATCGGACTTCGGCCTTAACTTCATGGGCGCGCAGGAGCCCAATATCGACTTTCGCGCCATCCGCGCCGAACGCTACCGGCTGGCAATGCGCCGGGACCACGCATGGGCCGGCCGCGAACGCGTGGCCTGGCAGGAACTGGCCGGACAACGGATGGTCAGCGTGTCCCGGCACAGCGGCAATCGCGCCCTGATCGAGAACGCCATCGCCCATCTGGAACAGCGGCCGACCATTCACTACGAGGCCAACCACGTCGTTGGCGTGCTCGCGCTGGTCGAGGCCGGCCTGGGCATGGCCGTGCTGCCCGGCATGGCGGTGCCGCCGGATCATCCACGGCTTTGCGCCGTGCCGCTGGTCGAGCCGGATGTAGACCGCGTACTGGCGCTGATACGCCGTCGGGACAAGCCGCTGCAGCCCGCAGCGCAGGCGTTGTACGAGACCATCTCGTTGTCGATGGCGGGTGATGCATGACGAAGGGGCCGGTCGGCGAGGTGCTCGCCGGTGCCGGACCGAAGCCATGTTCTACAATCTCGCCGGCTGCACCGGAAACCACACGGTACCGACGGCCCGCCCCATGCGTCATGGCCATCATCGCCGACGCCAGGCGGCGAGCCGCTCAACCGGCGGCCGGTACGAAACCTGCTTGCACGACCCACGACACCGAGGAGCATGACCGGATGACAAACTGGCTGCATGAGCGGCAGCACTGCCGCGCGCGGAGGCCCTGACATGGCGGGTTCGAGCTTGCTGGTATTGATCGACGACATCGCCACCATCCTGGACGATGTCGCGGTCATGAGCAAAATGGCGGCCAAGAAGACCGCGGGCGTGCTGGGCGATGACCTGGCGTTGAACGCGCAGCAGGTCAGCGGCGTCAGGGCGGAGCGTGAACTGCCGGTGGTATGGGCGGTTGCGCTGGGGTCGATCCGCAACAAGGTGATCCTGGTGCCGGCGGCGCTGGCAATCAGCGCCTGGGCGCCCTGGGCCGTGGTGCCGTTGCTGATGGTGGGCGGCGCGTTTCTTTGCTACGAAGGCTTTGAAAAACTGGCACACCGGTTCCTGCACAGCAAGGCCGAGGACGCCGCACACCACGCACGTGAAGTCCAGGCCGTCTCGGATCCCGCCGTCGACATGGTGGCGTTCGAGAAAGAGAAGATCAAGGGCGCGGTCCGCACCGACTTCATCCTGTCGGCGGAGATCATCGTGATCTCGCTGGGCACCGTCGCCAACGCTCCCTTCGGCCAGCGGCTTGCCGTCCTGTGCGCGATCGCGGTCATCATGACGGTCGGCGTCTATGGCCTGGTGGCCGGCATCGTCAAGCTCGACGACGCGGGCCTGTACCTGAGCAAGCAGGCGTCGGCGGGGCTCCGCGCGCTGGGGCAAGGCTTGCTCAGGCTGGCACCGTGGCTGATGAAGACCTTGTCGTTTGCCGGGACGGCGGCGATGTTCCTGGTGGGCGGCGGCATCCTGATGCACGGCATTCCGGCGATGCACCACGTGACCGAAGCCACGGCGCTGGCGGCGGCAGGAGTGCCGGCAATCGGCGGTGTGCTGGCGGTGCTGGCGCCGGTGTTGCTGGACGGCATTGCCGGCATCGTCGCCGGCGGGCTGGTGCTGGCGGCGGTAAGCGTGGTGAAGGCCGGCATGCGGGCGTTGCGGCCCTCGGCGCGCTAAGTGCGGCGGTCGGGCGCACTGTCGATGCGGCGGTTGACCCCACCTTGGTGGGATCTCGCACAGAACTGCCTGACGGTGTGACAGGCATCACCGACGTGGCCGGCATGCCCGCCTAGAATGCCGCGTAACGGTCGTCTACACGGCCGTTAATCCCCGCATTTTCCGCCAGTTGCTCCCCGGGCACTGGCGGCATTTTTTGCGTGCTGCGCCAGCCTGCTGAGGTTGGAACCCGTGCCAGCCACGCCGCCAGGCGCACGGCAGCGTCCGGCTCAGCGCATCCAGTAGCCGACAGCCAGCGCCACGGCAACCGCCAGCACGATAAGGACAGGCACGGTGCGGTTGCGGCGGGCCCGCCGCGGATAGCGATGGAATTCGCCCAGGCCGCCGTTGGTCAGTTTTTCCCAATCCATGAGACGCGCAAAGTTTCCATGTCAGGCGCAGCAGGCGATTGTGGCAGCGCGGGCCGCATGAAAATGTGTCCGCCGGCACAATCTCCGCCAGAACCGTCTCTGCCTGCGCCATCGCGAATTCCGCCGCGCCGCTCAGAAGTCCATCAGCACGCCAGTGCTGACGGTCCCGGCGCGATAGCGGAACAGGGGGATGGAATCGTCCGATTGCTGGTACAGGCCCTGGATATAGAACGAGAGATCCGGCGCATGGCGATAGGTGTAGCGCAGCAGGGCCTGGCTGAGCACCTGGCGGCGGCGCGTGTCGCCGAACAGCGCGCGAAAGTACGGCTGGCGATCGCGCAGTTCCTGGCGCTGCGCGAGCGCCACCACCAGGTGGCGCGGCTGTGGCAGCCATGTCAGGTTCGCCAGGATGGCGTAGCCATCGCGGTCGCCGCCCGCGCGCTCGTAGCGCGCGAGGTCGCGGATGAGGCCGACGGCGGCCGACACCTGCAGGTTCGGAGCGAGGTCCAGGCGCCCGCGCAAACGCAGGTCGTGGCGGCGCGCATCGAAGGCGTGGCCGTCGGGATAGCGGTCGAGCGCCATGCTGGTATCGATGCCGACCCGGTAGGGCCTGCCGGCCAGCTGGCGCTCCGGCAGCCAGTAGCCCAGCAGCCCGCTGGCGCCATACTGGTAAGGCCGCCCGCCTAGCCAGGTATAGCCGAGCGCGGCCTGCCCCTCCACCAGGCCGGCGCCGGTTTCGCGGCCATAGTGGGCGGCCAGGCTTGCGCCGTACTGGCTATAGTCCTGCCGCTGGGCGTATTGGCGGAGCGAGGCGCCAACGGACACGTTCAACCCTTCGACCCCGCCGGTTCCCCAGTTCACGCTGCCGTCCATGCCGGCAAAGCGGTCGGCCTGTGCCAGCTGGGACGGCTGCAGCAACAGGTATGGTACCGGCGCCCCGGGCGCCAGCGGGACTAGCGGATCCCCCGGGCCATAGTTGGCGTTGGTGGTGTAGCCGGCCAGCAGTGAAATCTGGCCGCGCAGGCGCGGGTCCGGGCGCTTGCATCCGCCCCGCACATAGGAGTCGATCAGCACCCGGATGGCCGGCGGCACATCGGTGCCGGCCTGCAACTGGGAGAACTGCGTGAAAGCGCGTTCGCGCTCGCCCAGTTCGCACAGGGCAATGGCGATATCGAGCCGTGCGCCGGCGTGCGGCAGGGGCAGCCGCTCGACATCGAGCAGCAGCTGCCGTGCCGCGTCGAAGTCGCCGTCGCGCATCGCGCCATGGACGCGCTGGTAGAAGGACTCGTAGGCGCCGCCCGCGTCAAAAGCCGCCGCCGGCAAGTCTGCCCCCATGCTCGCGGGGGATCCCGGCTGGTGCGGCGCCGCCCGATCGGGCATGGCCGGCCGCGCGGGAAGCAACGGCTGGGCCGCGGCACCGCACGCCCACACCAGCATTGCGCACAGACTCGCCCGCGTGCACCGGGCACGCGCATCACGCAACAGCCGGCTCCGACAGGTCGAAAGGCTGTGGGCACGGCCGCCCGCGGACCGCGTAGATCTGCTCGGCCCGGCTGCGTCCGCGCAGGCGCGCGCGACCAACCGGCTTCAGTACGTGGCCTTGTGCCAGCGCCGCGGTCCCCTCGCCCACCAGGAGGTCGGCCGAGACCGCCTTGCACAGGTCCTGGAGCCGCGACGCGATGTTGACCGTGTCGCCGATGGCCGTATAGCTCTTGCGCAGCGGCGAGCCGATCTCACCCACCACAGCGTCGCCGCTGTGCAGCCCGATGCAGACCCGCACCGGCGCCAGCCACGGGCATGCCGCCTGCAGCCGCGCGTTCAGCGCCGGCATGCCGGACAAGATGGCGCAGGCACAGGCCAGGCCGCGATCCGCGTGATCGGGCTGGTCGAGCGGTGCGTTCCAGAACGCCATCACCGCATCCCCGATGTACTTGTCGACCGTGCCGCCAGCGGCATGGATCTGCGCGGTCAGCGCTTCCAGGACGATCTCGGTCACCCTGACCAGCCGCTCCGGCGCCATGGTTTCGGCCAGCGCGGTGTAGCCCTCCATGTCGGCGAACAGCACGGTCACGGTCCGGCGCATGGGCAGCATCGCCTCGTAGCCGCGTTCGCGCAGCAGGGCTTCCATCACCGCCGGCGGCAGGTAGCGGCGGAAACGGCGCTGGAACTGCCGCGCCTGCGCGCGCGCCAGCGCCCACTCAGCGGGCGCCTGCAAGACCAGCAGCAGGATCGCGGCCACCACGGGCAGCACCGCTGCGCGCCCCGCGGCGCCCGGCGGCAATCCCAGCAGCACCAGCAGCCATAACCCGGCCATGCCGGTCAGGGCGCCATAGGTTGTCAGCAGGTTGCCGCCGCGCGACAGCCACGCTAGCGTGAGCACGGTAGCCACGGTCCAGGCCCAGCCCAGCCACGGCAACACCAGCCGCGGCGAGGGCGCGGCAGCCTCGGCCAGCAGCCAGTCGAGCATTTCGGCATGCGCCATCACGCCCGGCAGGCGGGGGTCGTGCGGGCTGACGACATGGTCCGACAGGCCCAGCGCCGACGCGCCGACCAGCACATAACGTCCCGCCAGCGCCTGCGCCGGCACGCGCCGGGCCAGCACGTCGACCGCGCTGAATACCGGAAACCCTTCGCTCGCGTGGCGCCACGGAATGGGCACGAAGCCATCCGCCTCCCTGGCCTGCGCCAGCAGCGGCGCCAGCGTGGTCCATGGCAGCGCCGCGGGCAAGCCGGGCCTTGCGCACAGCAAGGCAGCCGCGGCCAGCATCGGATACTGCTGCCCGGCATAGCCGATCAGCGGCGCCATGCGCCGCACCACCCCGTCGGCGTCCACCTGGGGCGTGATATGGCCGACGCAATCGCCGGCAGCGGCGGCGAAGAAGTTGCCGAGATGGCCCGTCGCCGCCGGGGCCTCTGCCAGCCCGCCCCGCGCCGACGGCTCGGCGGGCCCGGGCAGCGCGCCCCCGGGATGGCCGGCGCGTGCCGTTTGCTGCGTCAGGTAGAAGGCCTGTGAAAACACCATCCGGTGCCTTCTGGCGAGCGCAAGCAGGGCGGCATCCGCTGCGGCGTCCCGCGGTTCGGGGAACACCATGTCCAGGGCGACCACGCGGGCTCCGTGCCGGGTGAAGAGTTCTCCCGCCAGCCCGGCCACGACTTCGCGCGGCCATGGCCAGGGGCCGACGATGTCCAGGCTGGCCTCGTCGATCTCGACCACCGCGACATGCGCCGACTGGCCCGCGGACGGCCCCAGCCGCCAGCGCAGGTCGGCCATCAGGTCCTCCAGGCGGTGAAACCAGCGCGGCGACCACATGCCGCTGCCGAGCAGCGCGCAGGCGCCCAGCACCACGGCAAACAGACCCGGACGCAGCCAGTCGCGCGGCGTGGCCGCGCCTAGCGCCCCCAATTTGTCGCCCCGACAGCGGTCTGCCCGGAGGCGCCGATCTCGCTGCTGAACACGTAGCCGGCCTGCGCCGCATCGGTGCCGGCCAGCGCGCCGCGCACGGTGGCGTTGCCGGCCGCCTGGTCGCTGCGCAAAATGCCGTCGCCCGTCACCGAGCCTTGCGCCCGCATCTGGTGGCGGAGCTGGCCGGTGCTGACGGTCAGGCTTGTGTCGAAGCGGCGCTTGCCGAAATCGATCACCAGCGAGGGATCGGCGACGGTCGCCGCGGTCGCCTTGCCGTCGCCCACCACGTAGGCCTCGGCCCCCTTCAGCTGGAAGCCGAACACGCCCGTGACCGGCATCGTCATCGGCTCGCGCGTGTCGCGCACCATGGCGAAGGGGCCGAAGCCGCCCATCGCCACAATGTCGCGCACGCCGGCGCGCAGGTTGTCCAGGCTGGTATCCGCGGGCAGGTTGGCCAGGGCCTGGTAGCGGCCCCAGAACAGCTTCTGCGCCTCCGGCGGGGCGGGCGGCGGCGGGCGCACCACCGGCGGCTCCGGCACGGGCGCGGGAGCCGGGCGCGGCTCGGGCAGCGACCTCACGGCGTCGCCGAATGCGATCTCGTTGGCGGTGACCACCGCCGGCGCGCTCACCGCCGAGGTCTTGACCTGTCCGCCGGCGACGCTCCCCTCGTCCTTGCCGGGGGGCGCCACCGCCTCCGGCGACAGGTGCTGGAACTGCGGCCCGAGCAGCGTCGGCTGGGTCTCGCCATGGCGCAGCTGCAGGATGCTGCCGCCGGCCTGGCTCGACAGCCCCATGCCGCCATCGCACGGGGCCATGTCCGCGGGCCGGCAGCCTGCAAGGAACGGGGACATCACAATGCCGCCGGAACGCACGCTGGCACGCGTGGTGCGGGCGTCGGTGAAAACCGAGAAGTCGGTGCCGCGGATGCCGATCGCCGCCACCGGGGTGTTCATGCGGAAGCGCTCCCGCGCCGCCTGGGCGCCTTCGCCGGAGATGGTGCGCACCACGCCGCGGTTCAACCTGAGCTTGATCCGGGTATTGGCGGGCGCGGCGCTGTCGTAGGCGTAGGCCTCGATGGTCAGGCTGGAGTTCGGGCGCAGGCTGACAAAACCGCGGTCCACCGTGTTGACGTAGACATAGCCGTCGCTGCCGGTCTCCAGCGTCACGCCTTCATGCAGCGCGCTGCCGGCCTGCAGCGGCTGGCGCTGGCCATGCGCCTCGACCCAGGCGCTGCCGGCCACCACCGCGATCTTGCCCACCTCGGCCGGTCCCTGCGCCCATGCCAATACCGCCCAGCCGATCGACAGGCAGCCGATCAGCATTCCCCGGATCATCGTTTTCATTGCAACCCCTTCTGACTTCGGTGCGGCCCTGGGGACGCACGCCGGCCCCTGTGCGGGTCGCCCCGGAGGCTCCCGCATCGTCGACAGGCTGGCGATGATGATGACCGAGCCATGCCCGGTGCTTTGTGACAGGAGTCACAAACGCGGCCAACGCGGACGTGTTAGCTTGGATGTGGGGTGACAGCTATGTAACGTCCATGTCTAGAATTTCAGCAATGAAGCCGCTTGAGCTGCTCAGGCGACAACGTCTCCTGGCCGGCCTGGATGACGAAACGCTGCTCGAGCTGCAGGCCGAGATCCGGATCCAGCGGTTTCGCAAGCGGGAATTTGTCGTTCACCACGGCGCCGCCGGCGATTCGCTGATGATGCTGCTGAGCGGCCGGCTGCAGGTCATCGCACTGGCGGAGGACGGGCGCGAAGTGGGGCTCGATTTCGTCGAGCCCGGCGACTATTTCGGGGAGCTGTCCATCATCGACGGCCTGCCCCGCTCCGCCTCGATCGTCGCCAGCGTCGATTCGCTGGTCGGCTTCCTGCCCCGGCAGAAGGCGAAGTGGTTGTTCTACAACCACCCCAGCGTGATCGAGACACTGCTGCAGAAGCTGTGCAACACGATCCGCCAGGCCTCCAGCTACCGTTCGATGCTCGGCATGAACCGGGCCTACTCGCGCGTCTATGCGATCCTGATGAGCGCCGCGCGCAACCCGACCGGCAACCTGGTCACGATCGAGAACCTGCCCAACCAGCAGGGCATCGCGATCATGGCCAATGTCAGCCGCGAGACCGTGTCGCGCGCGATCCACGCCCTGGTCAGCACCGGTATCGTCCAGAAAGACCTGCGCCGGCTGATCGTGCGCGAGCCGGTCATCCTGGAAAAGCTGGCCAAGGGCGAAGCCGAGATTCAGGTACGCAAGAAGCCCGAGGCAAAGGCGGCGTAGCGTTCGCCGATCTTGCGCCAGTCGCCGCTCGCGGCGACCTTGGCGCGCGCCGACGCAACCAGCGCGCCGTGGCGGCCGGCGTCGAGCGCGTGCGCGGCGCACAAGGCGCCGGCGAGGTCGTCGGCCTCGATCGGCACGAAGTCCTCCCACGCGGTCAGGCCGCTGCCGCGCGCGCCGAACGCCGTGCTCAGCACCAGCAGGCCGCTGGCCGTGTACTCGGCCAGCTTGAGGTTGGTGCCGGAGCCGGCCCGCACGGGATTGAGGCCGTAATCGGCCAGGCCGAGCCACAGCGACTTCTCGGCCGCATCGACCACCCCGAGCATGGCGACATTGCCGGGCCGCGCATCGGCGTCGATCATGCCGCAGACCGAGCCCATGATGGCAAAATCCAGCCCCGGACTGCGCGCGGCCGCCGCCAGCACCAGCAAGGCGGCTTCGAGATTGGGCCCATGGGCACTGCCCATGAACAGGGCCAGTGGCCGTTCCTTGCCCAGGCGGTGCCCGCGGGCGTGGCGCTCGGCAACCGCCACGAACGGCGTCTCGGCGATCTCGATGCCGTTGGCCAGCACCGCCACCGGCGTTCCGTCGAGCTGGTACAGCTCGCGCAGCCGCTCGGCATCGAGTTCGCTGCAAGCGGTCACGCCGCACGCCTGCTCGGCGCACTGGCGCTCGAAGTGCCGCACCAGCTGTGCCGCCCACGCGTGCCGGCCATACATGCCCGCCTTCAGGTCGTACTCGACATTGTGCGCCTCGTACAGGTGCGGACGCGGCACGCCGGCAGCCTGCAAGGCGGGGAAGCCGTACGGATGCGCGCAAACCGACAGCTCCGCGGTGCGCAGCTGCTCGCGCAGCGCATCGAGCCACTGCGGCACGCTGTCGGGATGCATGGCGGCGGCCAGGTCGCCCGCCGACACGCCAAGCTTTTGTTCGAGGTCGCGGGCCTGCTCGCGCAGGCGCGGCGTCACCGGCACCACCTCCTCCACCACCCCCGGCGCCAGCGGCCTGGCATGGCGCGGCATGGCGGTGTCGGCCAGGTTGACGAAGCGCACCTCGAACGCCTGCGCCAGGTGGCGGTACAGGCCGAACAGCCGCAGCTTGCCGCCGCTGACCACCGGCTCGACCGGGAACGTATTGACCACCACGATGCGGGGCTTGGCCGGGCGTGCCACATGCGCCGCGCAGGGCGCCGGGGCGCACGCCGCCGCAGCCGCGGGGGCGGCACCGGACAGCAGCCAGTCGCCAAAAGCCTGCCAGTGGATTGCCGCCGCGCGTTCGCGCGCGCGCCGGCCCATGGCGGCGACGCCGGCCGGGTCCGCCGCAAGCCGCGCGATGGCCGCGCCGAGCGACTGCGCATCGGGGGCCGCGATCACGCCATTGACGCCATCCTCGATCAGCTCGGTGGGTCCGCCGCTGTCGCTGACGGTCAGCACCGGCCGGCCGCACAGCATCGCCTCGAGCGTGATCAGGCCATAGTCCTCCTGGTACGGCACGAAGGGCACGAATGCCGCGCGGGCATAGGCCCGGGCCAGTTCCGCATCGGTGAGCCGGCCCAGGAACTGAATGCCGTCGTGGCACGCCGCGCGCGCGCGCAGGGCCTGTTCTTCCGGGCCGGCGCCGGCGATGCGCAGCGGCAGCGTCGCGCCGCTGCGCTGATAGGCATCGATCAGCAAGTCGATACGCTTGCCACCCACCAGCCGGCTCGCGGTGAAGATGCCGGCGTCGTCCGGCAGCGCGGCTGGCGCCAGTCCTTCCAGCCCGGTCGGGTGATGGCACACCTCGACCTGGCAGCCGGCCGGAAAATGCGAGGCACGCTCGCGCACCGTGCGCGAGATCGCCGCGTAGCGCCGGATATGGCCGGGCTGCATGCCGATGCGGTCGAGCAGGTGCACCACCGCGCGCGCGAACGTCCCGGGAAAATGCAGCAGTTCCGGCGGCGCATCCGCGCGCGTCAATGCGGCCAGCAGGGTCTCGGCCACCTCCGCGGCATCCAGGTTTTCGCCGCCGTGGCCCGCCAGCAAGGCTGCCTCGAGTCCCGGCGGCAGCCGCAGGCGCGCCACCGCGGCGGCGTCCGGCGGGCGCGCCAGGTGCGCCGGGCAAGTGTCATAGAGGCCGCGCAGCTTGTGCTGCAGGTAGACCATATGGTTGGGATGCCGGACCATCCACGCCGGGTACTTGGTGCTGATGACGAGGTCGAAATGGCTCAGGTCCAGGCGGGCGAAGGTGCGGTAGCTGCCGATCAGCTCGATCAGGTTGCGCTCCGGGCTCGGCAGCTTGATCAGTTCGGCCACCACGCCCGCACGCCGGTTCAGTTCGCGCAGCATGCCCCACCAGAGGTTCTCGGCGCCGCCGATGATAAAAGGCACCGGACTCGGTGCCACGATCGCTACTCTCATGTGTTCCGCTCTACCATGATGTGGTCAGTTGTCTTCACGGTGCGCCGCTCACGAGGTCAGCGTCGCGACCACGTGTTCCCAGCCGATGCCGCGCGCCAGCAGCATCTGGCGACCCGCCACGCCCATCTCGGCGGCCTGCGCCGGATGCGCCGCGATGGCCTCCAGCGTCGCGGCCAGCGCGTCCGGGTCCGGCGGCACCACCCAGCCGTTTTCCCCGTGCCGCACGAACTCGAGCGGCCCGCCGCCGTCGCTGCAGACCACCACCGGCTTGGCGGACAGCATCGCCTCGAGCGTCACATAGCCGTAGTCTTCGTCGCGCGCGGGAAAGCACACGGCAAGCGCGCGGGCGTAGAAGTGCAGCTTCTCCTGTTCGCTGATCTCGCCCAGCAGCGCCACGCGGTGGCCCACGCCGAGCGCCTCGATCCGCTGGCGCAGCATTTCCATCTGGCCGCCGGTACCGGCCAGCACGATCGACAGCCCGCCACGCAGCCGCGCGGCGGCCTCGACCAGCAGCGCCTGGCGCTTGAGCGTCTCGAGCCGGCTCGGCATGAAGACGAACGGCAGCGCCGCTTCGCAGCGGAACCGCCCCACCAGCGGCGGCGGGTGATAGAGCGGCTCGGCTTCGATCTGGTTGTACTGCCACAGCCGCTGCGCCACGCGCTGCGAGTTGGCGAAGCGCCGGCGGGTGCGGGCAAGGCTGGCGTTGTCGAAGGCGATCACACGCTCGCGCAGGCGCCTCAGCGGCGGCGTGGCCGCGGCTTCGGCATACAGGTCGTACACGGCGCGATGCTGGTGCATCACCCACACGTGGTGATCCGGGTGCGCAAGCCCCCAGCCCGGAAACTGCAGGCTGATCACGCGGTCGATCTCCACCCCGTTGGGGCGATGCATATCGAGCGCGGCTGCGTGCGCCATGGCCTGCTCCACGGCGTGCTCCGGCCCGAAGCGAAACGGCAGCCGCAGCACCTCGAGCGTGTGCCCGGCCTCGCGCAGCGCGGCGGCGAGATTGGCGATGTGGTACTCGGCGCCGCCGTGCAGGAACGGCACCAGGTTCGCGGTCAGCAGGATCTTCACGGTGCGGCGGCTTCGTGCGGCGTGGCCGTCGGCAGCAGCGGCTTGCGCGCGATCATGGCGTAGTCCTGCGGTCCGCACAGGTGGCCGTTGACGCGTTCGGTCAAGGGGTCGTCGCCGGGCACCTTGGCCGCTGCCGGATAAGGATTGAGCCGCAGCACCTGCGGCGCCTCGAAGCCGTGGAATGCCAGCAGGAACGACAGCGACGTCGGCGTGACCGGATTGCGGTGGGAGAAGTCGTGATAGAAGGTATGGCTGCCCACCAGCAGGTTCTCCGGATTCGGCGTCTCGATCAGGATCGAGCCGCCCGGCGCCAGCACCCGCGCCGCGTTGGCGATCATCGCGTACAGCACTTCGAAAGGCAGATGCTCGACCACATGGAACGCCGTCACCGCGCCCAGCGCGGCGGCCGGCATGCGGGCCATGGCCTCTACGCCATCGCAGGCGTCGACCTCCAGGCCGCGGCCGCGGCAGAACGCCACCATGGTGCTGTTGAGATCGACGCCGCGCGCCGGAATGCCACGCTCGGCCAGCAGTTCCAGCCATTCGCCGCGCCCGCAGCCGATGTCCAGCACCGGGCCGGGTGCCGCCTTGCGCAGGGCCTCGATCCAGTCGTCATAGGCGGACAGCTTGCGGCGGATCTCTTCGCGCGAGCCGCGGTTAGCGTTCTCGAAGGCCATGTAATAGGCTTCGATCTGCGCGCGCAGGTCCGCGCCGGGCGCGGCCTCGCCATGCACGTTATCGCCACCGCCGTGGTGGGGCAGCAGGCCCGGCACGGGCGGCGCGGTGCGGCGCTCGCCCATGCGCGACAGGCGCTCATGGGTCAGCTCGGCCGAGAGCTTGTCGAGCTGGTCTTCCAGCACGTCGAGGCGCGCGCGTGCGTCGCGCTGTTCGCGCAGGGCATTCAGCACGCTGCCCGCGACCGCCTCGATCGGCTTGCGCCAGGCGCGCTGCGCGCGCAGCATGCCGTCGCGTTGCCGCTGCAACGCATCGGCGAGCCAGACCCCCGCCGCCTCGCGGCTGGCCAGGCGCTGCTCGTAGCGGCCGAAGGCGCGCCGCGCCGGTCCGCCCAGGCCCAGCCGTACCGCGACGCGGGCCGCCAGGTACCGTGCCAGCAGTCCGGCGCCGCCGGCCAGCCGTACGCTGCGACGACGGCCCTCGGCCGAGCCGCGCAGCTGTGCCACGACCCACAGCCGGCTGCCGGTCAACGCCAGCACCGCGGCGTAGTGCGCGGCGCCGGCGTCGTCGGGCTCGCGTCCCAGCAGCAGGCGGTAGGCCTGCCCGACAAACTCCGCGCGCGGGATCGACAGCAAATGGACCGGGTGCAGGACACCGTCCGCGCCGGCATAGCCCAGTTCCGGCAGCGCCGGCTCGGGCAGGCTCAGGTAGTCCGCGGACAGCGGATCGAGCGCGCTGGCCTTGCCATCGGCCGCGGCGGCCTCGGCGCGCACGCGGGCGACCAGCGCCTCCAGCGCCGCGCGCGCCTGCTCCCGCGCCTGGTCCGCGCAAGCGGCGTCCGCGCCTGGCGCGGGCCTGGCCGGCGCGACCGGTTCAGTGGGCTCGGATGGCGCATATCGCTCATGAAGCAAAGGGAATCTCCTTGTCGGCACCGGCACCGGCGCGCACGCCCTGCGGCGTCTGGCTGAAGCTGACCGGCAGCTCGCACACCCCGGCGAAGGCGCAGGAACCAAATGCCGATACTTCGAACTCGAGTGCGTTGTCCAGCCAGTGCTGGCAGTTGTGAAGGTGGGTCAGCTCCGAGTGGACCGCGAGCGTGACCGAATAGCTGCCCGGCGCCAGCCGCACCGGGAAATCGAAGCGGCATTCCGACACCGTGCCGCGGCGGAACTCGACCCGGCGCCCCAGCAGTCCGGTATTGGTGCCGAACATGTCCTGGCCGAAGCGGTCGCGCAGCAGGAAGCCGACGTTCAGCGCCACGTTGTCGTCCGAGGCCACGGCAAGCCGCAGGCTGACCGCATCGCCGCAGACAAACTTGCGCGATGCCCGGCCTTGTCCGTCATGCAGCGTGGCGGCCACGATGCGCGTGCGCCGTTGCCCGTAGTCGCGGTCGCCATCGCCGTCGTCATCGCGCGCCGTCATCTGCATGTCGGCGGGCACCCCGGCGATCAGCCGGAAATAGCGGCTCACGGCCTGCTCCGGCGGGCCGTCGAACAGCAGCCGGCCCGCTTCCAGCACCACCGCGCGATTGCAGACCAGCTTGATCGCGTTGACATCGTGCGAGACAAAAAGAATGCCGCCACCCTGCTCCCGGTACTCGCGGATCCTGGCGATGCACTTCTGCTGGAAGCGGGCATCGCCGACCGACAGCGCTTCGTCGACGACAAAGCAGTCCGGATCCGCGTGAATGGCGATGGCAAAGCCAAGGCGCATCGTCATCCCTGACGAGTATGTGCGCACCGGGGCATCGATGAACGGCCCCAGCTCGGAGAACGCGATGATGGCATCGCGCTTGCGCCGCACTTCCGCCGCGTCCATGCCCAGCAGCCGGGCATTGACGTCGATGTTGTCGCGCCCCGACAGGTTGGGATCGAACCCCGTGCCCAGTTCCAGCAAGCCGGTGACCCGGCCGGCATGCCGGACCGTGCCCGCATCGGGCAGCAGTACCCCGGTGACCAGCTTGAGCAGCGTGGACTTGCCCGCGCCGTTGCGCCCGATCACCCCGACTGCGTCGCCCGGCCGGACTTCCAGGCTGACGCCATCGAGCGCCTGGTGGTCGCGATGGCAGGCCCGGCGCAGCAGCGCCTCCCTGAGCCGGTCCGCGGGTGATGCGTAGAGGCGGAACGCCTTGCTGACGCGCGTCAGCGCGAGCAGCGGCGCCGTGGATGCAGTGCCCGGCATGTCAGAGCAAGTCCCGTAGTTCGCGTTCCAGCCGCCGCTTCATCCAGCGCGCGGCCAGCAGCAGCGCGGCCGCCAGCAGCGCCAGTGCCGCCAGCGGGGCCGGCGCCGGCAACCGCCCGCCGAGGATGATGACGTGGACCGCGTCGATGGCCCAGTACGCCGGGTTGAGCAACAGCAAGCCGCGCGCCCATGGCGGCAGGATCTCGGGCAGGTAGACCACCGGAGTCATCCAGAATCCGAACTGCAGCGCGACCACCACGATATGGCGCACGTCCGGCAGGAACACCTCGAGCATGCCGAGCACGATGCCGACACCGTAGGCGAACGCGCCCAGCAGCCCGACCACCGCCGGCAGCGCCAGCCAGGCCGGGTTGAACGGAAAGCCGATCACGGCCAGGTAGGCGGCATAGAGCGCCATCGATATGCCGTAGACCACCAGTTCCACCGCGACCACGTGCAGGGGCATCAGCCCCAGGCTTACCGGTACCTTGCGGATCAGGTGTGCCTTGGCGGTGTAGACCGTGGACAGGCGCGACAGCGTGTTGGCGAACAGGTTCCACGCCAGCATCCCGCCGATCAGGTACACGGTATAGGCGTAGGGGCTGCCGTCGCTGCCGAGCCGCGCCCGCATCAGGTGCGAGAACACGGTACTGAACACGATGATAAGGCACAGCGGGTGGATGATCAGCCAGGCCATGCCGAACAGCTGGCCCTGCTGGCGGTCCACCAGCTCCTGCCGCGCGAACAGCAGCATCGTTGAAAGTGCCTCGCGTCTTGCCATGGTCCTTGTTCCCTCGTCTGCGCGACCGGCCCACTTCAGGCGTGGTGCGCCGAAGCCGGCGCACGGCCATAGTTGTCCTCGAAGCGCACGATGTCGTCCTCGCCCAGATAGTTGCCGCACTGCACTTCGATCAGCACCAGCTCGCCGCTGCCGGGGTTGTGCAGCCGGTGCTTCTGTCCCGCGGGAATGTAGGTGGACTGGTTGGCCAGCAGCCGCGCGTGCTGCGTGCCGTTCTCGACCAGCGCTTCGCCGGACACCACGATCCAGTGCTCGTAGCGATGCGCGTGCAGCTGCAGCGACAGCGACTGGCCGGGCGCGACCACAATGCGCTTGACCTTGAAGCGCTCGCCCTCCACCAGCACGGAATACGCGCCCCAGGGCCGCCGCACCGTCCGATGGTGCCGGTAGGCGTCATGCCCTTTGCGCTGCAGCGCCGTGACGATGTGGCGTACATCCTCGGCATGCTCGCGGTGCGCGACCAGCAGCGCGTCCTCGGTGTCGACGATCATCAGGTTGTCCAGGCCGACGGCACCGACCACGCGCTCGCTGCGGATAAAGCAGCGGCGGGTGTTGTGCAGCACGGCCTCGGCGCTCACGCTGTTGCCCTCGCCATCCTGCGGCAGCAGCGCGCTCACGCTCGACCACGAACCGACATCGCTCCAGCGCATGGTGTTGCGCACCACGGCCACGCGCTGGGAGCGCTCCATCAAGGCAAAATCCAGCGACTGGGCGCGCACCGCCTCGAACGCCACCGGGTCAAGCTCGAGCGACAGCTGGTCGCCGGCGCGCAGTTCGCGGCCGCCGCGGACACTGCCGGCAGCCTGGTCGACGATATCCGAGGCGTAGCGCTGCAGCTCGGCCAGCACGGCGCCGGCCGCGAAGCAGAACATGCCCGAGTTCCACAGGTAGTCGCCGCTGGCCAGGTAGGCCTTGGCCAGCTCCAGCGCGGGCTTCTCCACGAAGCGGCACGCCAGGTGCGCCGACTCGCCCGCCGCGCCGATGCGCGGCCCGGCCTGGATGTAGCCGTAACCGGTTTCCGGCGCGGTAGGCGCCACGCCGAACGTGGCCAGCCACCCCTGCCGCGCCACCGCCGCCGCCGCCGTCACCGCTTCGACGAAACTCTCCAGCGGCTCGATCAGGTGGTCGGCGGGCAGCACCAGCATCAAGGCATGATCGCCGTGCCGGCGCGCCACCCAGCTCGCTGCCGCGGCAATGGCCGCGGCGGTGTTGCGGCCGACCGGCTCGAGCAGGAAGCTGCATGGCATGGCTCCCGCGGCGCTGCGCGCGAACGTGTCGCGAGCGAGAAAGTAGATGTCGCGGTTGATGACGGTCACTACCTCCTGCACGCCCGGCAGGGCCGCCACGCGGTTGAACGTCTTCTGCAGCAGACTTTCGCCATCCGCCAGCGTCATCATCGGCTTGGGAAAGGTCTCGCGCGAGACCGGCCAGAGCCGGGTTCCGGCGCCGCCGGAAATCACCACCGGGACCAGTACCGGCAGATCAGTGTTGTCCATGTCTGGGTTCTCCAAAGGGCTTGGTGGCGGCCGACGCATCCGGGGCGCGGCTTGCGGTTCTGCGCTCTTGCCGCTCGGGCCGCTCCGGCCGCTCACGCTGCACCGTCGCGGCGTGGCCTGAAAACTGCGCACTGGCTTCGCGCACGTCCTGCTCGGTAAGCAGGCCCGCCGCAAACCGCAGCCGCAGCCGCGTGACGACGTTGGTATAGCGGGCGCGGGCCAGGTTGCGGCGCGCGGTATGCAGCTGCTGCTGCGCATTGAGCAGGTCCAGGTTGACGCGCATGCCCGCGGCGATGCTCAGGCGCGTCGCGCGCAGCAGTTCCCGCGCGGCCTGTTCCGCCTGCTCGTAGGCGCCGACCTTGACCACGCTGCTGAGGGCCAGGTCGAACTGCTTGCGCACTTCGTCCGTGACCTCGGTACGACGCCCGTCGAACTCGGCCATCGCCTTGCGGTAGCCGGCCTCGGCCTGGCTGACCTGGGCGCTGACGGCACCGCCGCTGAACAGCGGCACGGCCACCTGCAGGCCGACGTACGCGGTGTCGTACTTGGTGTTCAGCGTGTTGACTGTTTCCGACTTGTTCTCGCCGTAGCTGGCCACCAGGTCGATCCTGGGCAGGTGGCCGGCACGCGCGCGGCCGATATCCTGCCGCGCCGCCTCCACGCCGTGCTCGCGCGACTGCAGCTCCGGATTGTTGGCGATGGCGGCATCGGTCCAGTACCCGATATCGGCCGGCACCGGTCCCAGCGCGCGGAACTCCGGCGACAATGTCGCCAGTAGCCGGTCCTGGCCGCCCTCGCTGGCTCCGAGGATCGCGTCCAGGCGCTTGCGCGCGGCGGTCAGGCCGTCGCGTGCCTCGATCACCTGCGCCACCGCGAGGTCGAGCCGGGCCTGCGTCTCGACGATGTCGGTGCGCGTACCCTCGCCCTTGTCGAAGAAGCGGTAGTTCTGTTTCAGCTGTTCCTGCAGCGCGTCGCGCTCTGCTTCGGCCAGTGCGATCACGTCGTAGGCCTCCAGCACCTCGGTGAAGGCCGTGGTTACGCGCAGCGCCAGTTCCTGGCGCCGGCTGTCGAACAACGCCGCGCTGGCCTGCGACTGCGCTTCGCCCTGGCGGAAGCGCGACCAGTAGTCCCAGTTGAACAGCGGCTGGCGCAGCTGCACCGCGCCGCTGTAGCTGCGATAGAACTCGGTGGTGGTCTGGTCGCCGAGCCGCGGCCCGGCATAGCGGGTGATGTCCGAACGGTTGCGCGCCCAGTTGTAGGTGAACTGGATCTGCGGCAACAGGAAGGACCGCCCGATCACGCGGTACTGCTCGCCGGCGGCGGCCTCTTCGACCGCGGCGCGGAAGCGGGGATCCTGCGCGAGCGCCAGGTGATAGGCATCGAACAGCGACATGGCCTGCGCGGCGGCGCCACCTGGCGCGCACAGCAGGCAAGCGGCGGCGAGCGTGGCCAGCACGCCGGTTCCAGCACGAACGACGCGCATCATTCCTCCGTCAGCGCCGTTCTCGCGCGATCGGCCACCGGCTTGAACAGATAGCTCAGCATGGTGCGCTCGCCGGTCTTGATGAAGACCTCCACCGGCATGCCGGGCCGGACCTGGTGGCCGGCGAGCCGGTCCATGCCGTCCGGCGTCACCTGCGCGCGGATCTTGTAGTACGGCGCGCCCTCTTCTTCGGTCAGGCGGTCCGCCGACACCACCGAGACCGCTGCCGGGATACGCGGCGTGCGGCTCTGGTTGAACGCCGTGAACATCAGTTCCACCGGCAGGCCGCTGGTGACCTTGTCGATCAGGTTGACCGGCACCCGCGCCTCGACTTCGAGCGGCTCGCCGTCCGGCACCACGTCCATCAGCCGGGCGCCGGGCGCGACCACGCCGCCCTGGGTAAAGATGGCCAGCCCCACCACCGAGCCCGACACCGGCGCGCGCACCTGCGTGTTGGCGACGTCGAAGTCAAGCCCCTCCAGCCGGCTGCGCAGCATGCGTACATCGCGCTGCGCTTCGCCCAGCAGCGTCCGCACCTCCTTCTGTTCCTGCTCGCGGCGAAGGCTGGCGCGTATGCGCAGTTCGGTGAGCTGGCTCTGGGTGCGGCCGATGGTGCCAAGATCTGCCGAGATCTCGCCGTTGACCTGCGCGTAGAGGCGCTCGGTGTCGAGCAGACGGTTGCGTGGCATGTAGCCTTCGCGCGCCAGCTCACGCATGTTTTGCAGCTGCTCGCGCAGTGCGGCCAGCTGCTGCTGCTTGTTCTGGCGCGCATCGCGCAGCCCGCTCAACTGTGATTGCAGCCCGGTGATGCCCTCGGCAATCGTGCCAAGCTCCTTCTGCAAGGCCTGCCGGCGCGAGGCAAAGAGTTGCCGCTGCACGGCGATCACCTCGGCCACGCCCGGATCCGATGCCGCCTCGCGACCGATCTCGCCGAAGTCGATGTCGGCAAGGCCGTCGCGCTCCGCCAGCAGGCGCGCCTCGACCGCACGCGCGGTGAGCAGCTGCGCACGCGTCGCCTCGGCCTGCGCGCGCGCCTGCGTATGGTTCATGGTGACCAGGACCTGCCCGGTCCTGACCTTGTCGCCGTCCTTGACCAGGATCTTCTCGACAATGCCGCCGCTCGGGTGCTGGACCACCTTGCGGTTGCCCGAGACGATGACGGTACCCGCCACCGGCACGCCCTTGTCCAGCGGCGCCAGCGCCGCCCACAACAGGAAGCCTCCCAGCCCGGCGGCGATGACGGTCCAGCCGATGCGGCTGTAGCGGCGCGCGGGAACCGCGGGCGCAGATGGCTGCGCGGCGGCGACGGCCGGCGGCAGCGACGATGCATGATCGAAAGGCATGGCGATTCAGGTCAGGAATGTGAGCCGGCGGCACGCGCGGGCTCGCCGCGGCTCGCCAGGACTGGCTCGGCGCCGCGCGCCGGCTTGCCGCCCGCTTGCGGCTGTGCCCGCTGCTGCATCGCGCGCAGCACCTCTTGCGTCGGGCCGAATGCATGCGAGGTACCGTCCTGCAGCACCAGCAGCCGGGTCGTCACGGCCAGGACGCTGCTGCGATGGCTGACGATGACGACCGTGGCGCCGCGTTCGCGGCACAGCGTGATCGCCCGGGCCAGCGCCGCCTCTCCGGCTTCGTCCAGGTTGGAGTTCGGCTCGTCGAGCACGATCAGCGCCGGCGAGCCATACAGCGCGCGCGCCAGCGCGATGCGCTGCTTCTGCCCGCCCGACAGTCCGGCGCCATCCGGGCCAAGCTCGGTGCCGTAGCCCTTGGGCAGTTTCAGCACCATGTCGTGCACACCGGCAAGGCGCGCGGCTTCGACCACAGCCTCGGCATCAAGCTCGCCAAAGCGCGCGATGTTCTCCGCCACCGTCCCCGCGAACAGCTCGATGTCCTGCGGCAGATAGCCGACGAACGGTCCCAGTTCATCCTTGTTCCATTGCCAGACATCGGCGCCGTCGAGCCGCACCTCGCCCGCCAATGGCGGCCATACGCCAACCAGCAGGCGCGCCAGCGTGGATTTGCCCGAAGCGCTGGGACCGATCACGCCAAGCACCTCGCCCGGCGGCAGCGCGAAGTTGACGTTCTTGAGCACCGGCGCGGTGCCCGGCGCGCCGCCGACCAGCCGCGCCACGGCGAGCTGCCCGCGCGGGCGCGGCAGCGACATCGCGCTGCGCCGCGCCGGATTGGCCGCCAGAAGCTTGTGCAGGCGCTCGTGGGCCGCCCGCGCCGCGCTCCACTGCTTCCAGCCGCCGATCACGCCTTCGACCGGGCTCAGGGTCTTGCCCATCAGGATCGAGGCCGCGATCATCATCCCGGCGGTGATCTCGTTGTCCAGCACCAGCAAGGCACCCACGCCGAGCACCATCGATTGCAAGGCGATGCGCGCGAAGCGGGTCCACGCGCCGACGATCGACGCCTTCTCGCTCGCCTCGCCCTGCTTGCCGAGAAAGGCTTCGTGAATGCGCAGCCAGCGCGCCTGCAGCGGGCCCAGCATGCCCATTGCCTCGATGGCCTCGGCATTGCGCAGCGTCACCGTGGCCGATTCGGCGGAACGCAGCGACAGCCGGCCCGCTTCGTCCAGCGGCTGGCGCGAGATGCGCTCGTTGATCACCGCCAGCGCAATCAGCACGGCGGCGCCGCACAACGCAAACAGTCCGAGATGGAAGTCGAATAGGAAGATCACGCCCAGATAAAGCGGGAACCACGGCGCGTCGAAGAACGCAAACAGCGTCGAGCCGGAAATGAACTGACGCAGCGTGGTCAGGTCGTTGAGCGCCTGGCCGGCGATGTAGCCACCCTGGCGCAGGTTGGTTTCGAAGGCGGCGGTGTAGACGCGCCGGTTGAGCTGGGCGTCAAGCTGGGCACCGACATGGATGGCCACCTGGCTGCGCACGTACTCGAGCACGGAGATCAGCGCAAACAAGCCCAGCGTGATGGCGCTGAGCATCCACAGCGTGGTCTCGCTGCGGCTTTGCAGCACGCGGTCGTAGACCTGCAGCATGTAGAGCGACGGCACGAGCATCAGCAGGTTGATCACGGCACTGAACACGCCGATATTGCGCAGGGCACTCTTGTGCGCGCGCAGGGCTGTCAGGATTTCACTGCCGGGAGGCGCGGATTGGCTCATATGGATTGCGGATACACCTTAAGCACTGCGGAGAATGGCACCTGCCGGGGGCTGGTCGCGTTGTGACGTGGTGTCACAAAGCAGGTGCGAATTCTGGATGAGGGCTGGGGTGGTGCTTGTGACGTTCATCACAAAATTGTGTGAGGTGGGTCACGGTTGGTTTTGTTTTGGTGGGTGAGAGGTTTTCTTTAGGCAATGCGGATGGCTGTCGTGCTTGGCGGGCGCGGCTGTTTCGCCGGCGCAGCCGGCGACCTACTTCTTGGCCGAGCGCCAAGAAGTAGGCAAGAAACGCGTCGCCTGAGCGGCTGGCTAAGGCGGCGTTGGTGGTTCGAACGGTGGTGACTTGCGGTGAAGCGGTTGGTGGTTCGACCCTGCTGACGCTACCTGGATGTGCCTGGCGTTCGAGGTCGGATGGACGAACCCGACTTCAGGTCGGTGGCCGCCTGCGAACGGCGTTGTTGGTAGGACGCCTTCGGCTGCGCTGCGCGCGCTCACTAGCTCAGGTCTACGGCTCGGGCACGGAGTGCATCGCTGCGCTCGCACGCGCTATCGCGGGCGATCCCTCTGGTTCTTATTGCCCGCTTGTTTGCTCCCCTCTCCCGCTTGCGGGAGAGGGGCGGGGGTGAGGGCCGGCGCATCAACGGAGTACGCGACCAGAATCCGCAAGGCGTTCGCTATCCCAATTCGTTGACGCATGCTGGCAGCAACCTCACCAGCGCCGAAACTCCGGTTCGCCCGCCGGCGTTGTCACCGCGCCGTCGCGCAACACGCTTTCGTAGAGCGCGTGGTAACGCCGCCGCATCGTGCTGGCGCTGAATTTTTCGACGAAGCGGGCGCGGGCGTTACGGCCGAGGGTTGCGGCCAGGCTGGCGTCGGCGTGCAGCCGCGTGAGCGCGGCACGCAGGGATGCCGGATCGGCCGGCGGCACCACGTAGCCGGTGTGATCGTGCACGTTGACATAGCTGCTGCCGGTGCCGATCTCGGAAGACACCAGCGGCTTGCCGAACATTGCCCCTTCGAGCAGCGTGACGCCGAAAGCTTCGGCCCGCAGGTGCGAGGGGAACACCACACCCCGGCACAGCGACAGCAGCGCATGCTTGTCGGCATCCGGCAGCACGCCGAGGAACGTCACGTTGTCGAGCCCCAGCGCGACGGCCTGTTGCCTCAGGGCGTCTTCCTGCGGTCCGGTGCCGACGATGACGACGCGGAACGCCGCGTCGCGGCACGCCTGCATCAGGATATGCAGGCCCTTGTAGTAGCGGATCACGCCCACGAACAGGAAGAAGCCCTCCCCCACGCGTTCGCGCCACATGGCGACGCGGGCGGGGTCCGCCTCGCATTCGCTGGCATCGAGGCCGATCGGGATGGTGTGCACGCGCGCGCGATGGCGGCGCAGTACGTCGCTGGTTTCGAGGTAGTTGGGCGAGGTGGCGACGATGGCCTGCATGCTGCCCAGGAAACGATGCATCAGCGGCGCATACACGGGCATCAGCAGGCGCTGGCGCACGATGTCGGAGTGGTAGGTGACGAGCGCCGGCACGCGCACGCCCGCGGCAAAATGCAGCACGTCGCCGAAGGGCCATGGGAAGTGGTACTGCACGACATCGGCCCACGCCACCGCGCGCCGGAACTGCGCCAGCGCACTGAACGAGATCGGCGTCGAGGCTGGCGACAGGTGCGCACGCGCGCGCGTGACGCGCACGCCGTCGATCTCCAGCTCGCGCTGCGCGCCACCGCCATGCCGGCTCAGGGTGAATACCTCGTGCGCCAGGCCGTCGGGCTGCCTGCGCGCGAGCTGGCGGATGACCTGTTCGATGCCCCCGTACGAGTCCGGGTAGTACACCTTGAAGACGTGCAGAATATTCATGTCAGTGTGTGGCTTGGCATCCGGCCCTGGTCGGCGCTGGTGGCAGAGTCTCTCGTGGCGCGCACCCGCGCAGTGTGATGGCTGTCACAGAACGGCGGCCACCGGCTCGCTATGGTTGCGCCTCATGCCCCTGTCCTCCTGCTTCCTGGCCCAGCCGCTGTGCGTCGCGGTGGGTGCCGTTTCGCTGTCATCCCCGCTGACCGGAATCGGCCAGTACACGCGTCACCTGGTGCGCGAGCTGGCGGCGCTTGGCGCGGCGCCGCACTGTTTCCTGGGCACAGGCTGGAGCGAGGCCCGCAGCGCCAGCGCTCACGCCGGGGCCGATGGGCTGGCGCCGCACAATGCGGCGCGCCCCGCCGCATGGCGTACCGCGGGGCGGGGCCTGCTGCGCCGCTCGGGGCTGGCGCATGCCGCCTCGCGCGCGTGGCAGGCGCACCGGTTCCGCGCGGGCCTGCCGCGCGAGGCGGCGCTCTACCATGAGACCAACTTCCTGCCCTTCTGCTACGGCGCGCTGCCGACCGTACTCACGGCGCACGACGTATCGTGGCTGCGCTATCCGGAGACCCATCCCGCTGCACGGGTCGACCTGATGCGCCGCCAGTTTCCGCGCGCGCTGACGAGGGCCGACCGCGTCATCGTGGTGTCCGACTTCGTGCGCGCCGAGTTGCTGGCACTGTGCGAGGTCGACCCCGGCAAGGTCAGGGTGGTCCACAACGGCGTCGCGCCGGCGTTCCGGCCCCTTGCGACCGACGTGCTTGCGCCGGTGCTCGCACGCCAGGGTCTGCTGCCCGGCCGCTATCTGCTGGCACTGGGCACCCTGGAGCCGCGCAAGCGGCTTTCCACGGCGCTGCGCGCGCACCAGCGGTTGCCGGCCGCGCTGCGACGCCATATGCCGCTGGTGCTGGCCGGCATCAAGGGCTGGCTGACCAGCGAGCTGGAGCGCGAGATGGCACCCGCCGTGGCGCGGGGCGAGGTTCGCGTGGCGGGCTATGTGCCCGACGCGGATCTGCCGAGCCTGGTCGCCGGCGCCTGCGCCATGGTCTACCCGTCCATCTACGAAGGCTTCGGCCTGCCGCCGCTTGAAGCCATGGCCTGCGGGGTACCGGTCATCTGCTCGGACCGTTCGGCGCTGCCGGACGTGGTGGGTGATGGCGGGGTTTTGCTGGACCCGGACGACATCGATGGCTTCAGCGCGGCAATGTTGCGCGCCTGCGAAGACGCGCACTGGCGTGCGGCCATCGGCGCACGCGCCCTGCGCCGCGCCGCCGGCTTCAGCTGGCAGCGCTGCGCGCGCGAAACCCTCGAGGTCTATCGCGAACTGCTCGCCACGGGGCGCGGGTGACGGCACGCGGAGGAATGTGACACCCATCACGGAACGGGTGCAGTCCGCCGGCTACGCTTGCCGCTTTGACCCAGCGAGAAAAGCAAGGCAGCCAGAGCATGAGCCACGCCATTCAGTTCGACATCATGGTGGACGGGTTCCGCATTCCATGCACGGCTTCCGCCGAGGCCGGTTCGCAGGCGCGCCGCTCGGCCGGCGGACCGGCCGCGGATATCGACACCGCGCTGGCCCGGCTGCAGCACGCCGCGCGCCTGCGCTTCCTGCAGGGCGCGGCGCCGCCGGTAGTCGTGCTGCGCGAGCATCTGCATGCCACCGGAGCTTGCCCATGACGCGTCAGCACCGGCACGGCGGCGTGCACGCGCTGCCGGTGCGCACGACCTTCGGCCGCTACGTGGTGACCGGCTGCGCGCTGTTGCTCGCGGATATCGCGCTGTTCCTTTCGCTCACGCACGCCGGTGTCGCGCCGGCGGCGGCGCAGGCGGCGAGCCGTGGCGCTGGCGCCATCATCGGTTTCGTCGCGCACAAGGGCTATTCCTTCCGCCATGGGGGCGTGGATGCGCACGGACTGCTTTCCCAGGGCGGTGGCTACGGCGTGCTGACGCTCGCCGGCGTGGCGCTCTCGCCGGTGGTGCTGACACTGGCACTGCGGCTTTGTGGCGAGCGGCTGCTGGTGGCCAAGCTGGCGGCGGAAGTGGTGATGGCCGTCGTCAACTTCGTTGCGATGCGCTGGCTGTTCCGTGCGCGTGCGGCCGGTACGCCATGATGGCCGGCGCCTTGCGCGTGGCTCTCCAGCGTGCGTCAACTGAATTGACGCTCGGCCGGCGCATCGCCGTTGCGCTGCTCACGGCGCTTATCCTTGCTCCCGCGGTGCTGTCGCCGGCAGTGATGCTGGGCACGGATCCGGCCCTGCGTTTTCCGCAAGGCGACCAGGCACAGGCGCTGGCCGGCGCCTGGTACTACTACGCCGATAGCTGGCGGCTGCCGCTGTTCTCGATGCGCGTGCCCAGCCTCGACGGCCTGCGCAGCGTGATCTTCACCGACAGCATTCCGCTCTTTGCCCTGGCCGGCAAGCTGTGGTACCGGGCCGGCGGCGCGGCGCCGGAACCGACGCCCGCCTGGCTCTGGATCTGCATGCTGGGACAAGCCTGGGCAATGACATTGCTGCTAGACCGGTTGGGCCTGCGCCAGGCCGTTCACGTTGCCGCCGGCACGGTGCTGGCCCTGGTCATGCCTGCCCTGCTGTTCCGTTACTGGATGTGGCATCTGGCGCTGTGCGGCCAGTTCGTCCTGATCCTCGCGCTGGCGCTGGCACTGGGCCCGCCCGCGGCCATGGTGCGCGCGCCGCTGGACTGGAGGTGGCCAGCCCTGCTGGTCGTGGCACTGGGCATCCATCCCTACCTGCTGGCCATGACCTTGCCGTTCTTCCTGCTGAGCGCACTGTGTGCGGCGTTTGCGCGGCAGCCTGGCGCGGCGCGCGGCGCGCTGGCGGCCGTCGGCCTGACCCTGTGCGTGCTTGGCTTTGCGCTTGCGCTGGGCGGCTATCTCGGCCAGGGCCTGGTGCGCGGCAGCGAGGGTTTCGGCATCTACTCGATGAACCTGCTCGCGCCGTTCGGCGCGATGGGGAAGAGCGGCCTGCTGCCGGGCAGCGGGCATTTTGCGCGCGGCACGCCGGGCCAGATGGAGGGATTCAACTACCTCGGCCTGGGCCTGCTGGCAGGCCTGCTGCTGGTGGCGGGAGCCGCCTGCGCGGGCCGCGGCGCTCCGCTGCGCGCCGCGGCCCGGCGGCAATGGCCGCTGCTGGCGCTGCTGGCCTGCCTGACGCTCTACGCCTTGTCCACCACTGTGTATGCCGGCGGCTATCGCCTGTTGCGCTACGACTGGCCGGCGGGCCTGCAGGGCCTGAGCACGACCTTCCGCGCCTCGGGGCGCTTCTTCTGGCCGGTGGGCTATGCCATTGCCGCCTTCGTGCTGTATGGGCTGGCGCGCTGCTACCGTCCGCGCACGGCCGCTGCCTGCATGGTGGCCGTCGCCGCACTGCAGTGGCTCGACACCGCGGTGCTGCGCTCGGTCGCCGTTGCCGAGAAGCCCATGGACCCGGTGTCATCCGACCCGCTGGTCGGCGCGCTGGTCGGGCGCCATGCCGCGCTGGCGTTCCATCCGCCAGTGGGCTGCTCCGACGACCGAGCCGCCATGCATGGCGGATTCGCCCTGCAGCTGCTGGCCGCGCGTGGCGGCCTCGCCATCAACAGTCTCTCCGGCGCACGCCAGCAGACCGACTGCACGCGCTTCGCCGCGGCCCTGTCCGGACAGGGGCTTGCGCCAGGCGTGCTGGTCGTGCTCGGGCCGCCGTATGACACGCAGTACATTGCCGGGCGCGGGTGGACCGCCCATTGCCTGGCCCGGCATGGTCTGCACTTCTGTAGCTCCGGCATCAGGTGATCCCCATGCACACCAGCGAACCGACGGAGCTGTCCGTCATCATCCCCGCGTACAACGAAGCGGCCAGCCTGCCGCTCGCGCTGCCCCGTATCGTCAGCGAACTCGCACAGGCCGTCTCGCGCTTCGAGATCGTGATCGTCAATGACGGTTCCAGCGACCAGACCGCGGCGGTTGCCGACGAGCTGGCACGGCGCCACCGGTTCGTGCGCGCCATCCATTTTTCGCGCAACTTCGGCAAGGAGGCGGCACTGGAAGCGGGGCTGGCCTGTGCCCGCGGCCGCGGCCTGCTCTTCATCGACGCGGACCTGCAGCATCCGCCCGCGCTGATCCCGCAGATGATCAGTGCCTGGCGCGCCGGCGCCGATGTGGTCAATGCGCGCAAGCGGCATCGCGGCGAGGAGCACGCTGCCTATGCCACGGCGTCGCGCCTGTTCTACCGGATGTTCGAGCGCGCCACCGGCTTTTCCTTCGAAGGCGCCAGCGACTACAAGCTGCTCGACCGCCAGGTAGCCGATGCGCTGCTGCGCTGCCCGGAGCGGGACCGCTTCTTTCGCGGGCTGGTGGCGTGGGTGGGGTTCCGTCAGGTCGATATCCCCTTCGACGTGGCGCCTCGGGAAGCGGGGCATTCCTCATGGTCGGTGGCCGGCTTGCTGCGCTATTCGCTGCGCAGCCTGGTGGCATTCTCGTCGCTGCCGCTGCAGGCGGTCGCCATCGCGGGCTTCGCCGGCGTGGTGCTGAGCTTCCTGCTGATCGTGCAGACCGTGGCGCGCTACCTCAGTGGCAATGCCCTGGACGGCTTTACCACCGTGATCATTGCGCAGGCAGCGTTCAGCAGCCTGTTGCTGCTCGCAGTGGGCGTGCTGGCCGTCTATCTGGCACGCGTCTATGACGCGCAAAAACAGCGCCCGTCGTTCTTCGTGCGCGAGCCCGACGAAGGTTTGCGAAGTGGCATCGTGTTGCGGGACATGGAGATTCAGCCGGCACCGCCGCGCGGGCGGACGCCCGTAGGGGCTTGTGATACCGATCACAGCCGGGTGGATCGCGAGCTTCTATAGTGGGTCCTGTTGGCGCAATGACCCCGCCAACTTTCCCGTTATCGCCAGGCTGCCCCCGCACGCCTGGCATCTTTTTTTGTGGGAAGGGAGCGGGTGGGGCGGTGGGTCGCCTGCGGCTGCGCCGCACGCGCCCATCATCTCGGGTCAAGCGCACGGGCACGGAGCGCATCGCTGCGCTCGCACGCGTTATCGCGGGTGAGGCCACAGGCCTGCTCTCTTGCTTGTTTGCTCCCCTCTCCCGCTTGCGGGAGAGGGGCGGGGGTGAGGGCAGGCGCATCTGCGAAATCATGCGCCCGCCATGCTCAGTGTGAACCCCGCCTTGTTCGTCGCGTTGGCCTTGGCTTGGCAGCCGGCCCTGAATGTGGATGCCGGCTGACCGGCGCGACTGTGACATGCTGATTGGGGAAGAGTCGCTCGGCTGCCTCTTTGGCCTGCATGCAGCTCAGGTACTCCCCATTGAAGACGACGGCAAATTCTCCGACATGCTGCTCGATCGCCCAACCCGTTTCCGTACGAACCACTATTGTTATTCGTTCAACCACCTTCATTCCCCGTCGAGCCGTGCTTTGCATCACGGTCTTTTTCGTTGGTAAAGCAAAAACCTCAATACACAGACCAAGGCAGTATTGCTATCGATGCGCCCATGCCCCGGGCACATCGTTCGGACATTGCCGGCACAACATGGTGCCCGCAATCGCGGCCCCGCTCATCACCCAAACATGGGTAACCTGCGCGTCGCCGAAATTCGGTATTGACATGGCATGTTTGCCATAACAGATGAATTTGCAATAAATCTCAGACGAATTATTAAAGTCATTTCGTCAGAAAAGCAAGACAACTTGCGGCGAGTTCGATAGACACCCCACCAAAGGGGACGGCGGCGGCAATGCTGTGACACCTGTCACATCCCCGTGCGCATGCCATCGGCTAGCCTTGCCTTTCGACAGGCACGCACCACCCGGTGCGCTTCTCAGGGCAAGCCGACATGCATGAGGTGGAATTCATCGAGTACGAGGGCCGGCGCTTCGTGCTGGTTCCCGAGCGGACGTGGAAGGACATCAGGGGCTGCATCCAGCGGCTGCTGGAGGAAGCGGGAAAGGATGCCGGTACCGCGACTTCGTTCTGCCCGCCGCTGCTGGTGCAGGCCGCGATTTCCGCCGGCAGCTCCGAGCTGCGCGCATGGCGCCGCTTTCGCGGCTTGCCGAGTTCTCAACTGGCCGAGCGCGTCGGTGTAACGCGCGCCTATATCTCGATGATCGAGACCGGCCGCCGCCGGCCCGCCGCCGACTTGCTGCGCCGGCTTGCGCGCGAACTCGAGATCCCGGTCTGCGCACTGGCAACGAGCCACGGCGCCGGGTAGAGCGTCACGCCAACGGCGCGTTGGCGTCGTTCTCCACCGCAAGCGTTTCGGCGCACCGATGCATGGCCTCTGCCTTTGCGCGTTTTTGTGGCCCCAGTCACTGATTCGACGTGCGCATTTCCGGATACTGCCCCCGACGCGTTTTGCAGCGTGTCGCAGCCTGCACTGCCAATGTCGTTGACCTTGCAGGCTGCAACGGAAGCGAGATCCGGATTTCGTACTGGCCCGCGCCGCGGGATGGCAGGCCGAAGTCCAGATCGCTTGTTTTTATTCCCAGGAGAACACTATGGCAGCATCTGCCTACTACGATCAGGTACAGAAGGTCTACGTCGCCTACTACGGCCGCCCGGCCGATCCGACGGGCCTGGAGTTCTGGGCCACCAAGCTGGACGGTGTCGGTGGCAATCTGAACGCGATCATCGATGCCTTCGGCAATTCGGCCGAGTCGACTGCGCTGTATGGCGGCCAGACCCACGGCGAGAAGATCAACGCGATTTACCAGCAGATGTTCGGCCGTGACGCCGAACCGGCCGGCCTCGCCTTCTATACCGGCCTGCTCGCGGCAAACCCGCCCAAGGCCACCCTGGCCAGCATCGCGCTGGACATCGTCAACGGCGCGCAAGGCAGCGACAAGGTCGCCATCGATGCCAAGCTGGCCGCGGCCGAAGGCTTCACCGCGGCCCTCAACACCACCACCGAAATCCTGAAGTACAGCGGCGACTGGGCCGCACAGCAGGCGCGTGACTGGCTCAAGCCGGTCGACCAGGCTGGCGAGGGTGGCAACCCGCAAGCCGCGATCGACAAGATCGTCGCCGGCCCGGCACCGCAACCGGGCAGCAAGGTGCTGACCACCGCCATCGACACCATCACGCTGGGCGCCGCCGATACCGTGACCGGCGGCACCGAGACCCTGACCCAGGGCGACTCCATCACCGGCCCGGGCAAGGTCGTGCTGAGCCTGGCTGCCAAGCAGGATCTCTACTCCGGCACCACCATCGCCGGCGCCAGCAAGGTCACCATCCAGCCGACCGGCGATGTCGCCGTCACCACCAAGAACTGGACCGACATCCAGCAGGTCGTGGTCGAGAAGGTCAAGGGCGACGTGAGCCTGGAAGACCTGCAGGGCGCCGCCACGCAGTATGACCTCGTCGACGCGATCCAGGCCGAAGACAAGATCACGCTGAACTTCGACGGCCAGCAGATCCAGGGCAAGGAAGCCAACGTCTCGGTCAAGGAAGTCAACGCGACGGTCGAGATCAACACCGATGCCGGCTTCGACGTCGAGACCATCAACCTGACCATCAACGATGACAAGGCTGGCTTCGAGTCGAACCTGACCGACCTGATCGGCGACGGTACCAAGACGCTGAACATCAAGGGCGGCCAGGCCGGCCTGAACTTCGGCATCAAGGGCGCGCTGGACTCGACCCTGACCACCATCGACGCCTCGGGCGCACTGGCCAACCTGAACCTGAACATCTCGGAATCGGACCAGCAGGTCAACGTCAAGCTGGGCTCGGGCAACGACGTGCTGAACGTCGGCGACTCGCTGCGCACGGGTGACGTGATCGACGGCGGTGCCGGCGCCGACAAGGTCGTCGCCGTGTTCGATGCCAACGCCACGGTCGCCGAAGCCAACCGCGCGCCGACCATGAGCCGCGTCGAGACGCTGGACGCCACGTTCCTGAACGCGGTCCACCTGGACGGCACCAACATCAACGACCTGGCCACGATCAACCTGAAGGCCTCGACCGGCCGTGCCGACTTCAACAACTTCGACAGCACGCTGAAGACCCTGAACATCCAGGGCAACCTGGCGCAGGGCGTCGAAGTGGATTACGACGGCCAGGCGCTGACCACGCTCGATATCAACATCGAAGGCACCACCAGCGCAATCGGCAACGCCGGCAATCCGTCGGGCATCCGCGTCATCAACGCCGACAAGGTGGCGCTGAGCCACAACGGCAGCGAGAGCGTGGTGATTTCCCGCGGCCTGCAGGTGGACGACTCGTTCTCGGGCCGCTACACCACCGACCTGTCGATCACCAACAACTCCGCTGGCAACCTCACCATCGATGGCAACAACTTCACGGACAGCGTCATCCTTGATGGCGACACCGTGCAGCGCCTGAACATCAAGTCGACCGGCCTGGGCGACCTGTCGCTGGGCAACCAGTTCGAAAGCCTGATGGATGAAGCGACCAACCTGCAGCACCTGGTCGTGGAAGGCGCCACCGACAGCGACATCGAGATCGGCCGCGTGGGTGATGCCCGTGCCGCCGGCGACCTCGAAACCGTGAAGCTCAGCACCGGCATCAGCACCGAGTTCACCTCGTGGGGCATCGATGCCGCCGGCGCTGACAAGCGCGCCACCATCACCAGCATCGACATTGCTGCCGCGGCTTCGGGCCATATGCACCTGCTCGGCGGCTTCGAAGGCGGCGAATGGCTGCAGGCTGCATCCGTCAACCTGATGAAGGTCGACGTGGCTGCCGGCGCTTCGGTGAACGGCGACGCCAGCGGTACGGTGTGGGCGAATGGTCAAGGCTATGCCGGCCTCGACATCCCGGTCGGCTACTCCAGCCTGGTGCGCCTGGACCTGGACGAGCAGGCCGGCGCCGACAGCAAGCTGATCCTGTCGGGTTCCGGCGAGGTCACCGGCTTCGCGTTCGAGGACAACAACTTCGCCACCATCGACGCATCGGCCCTCAAGGGCAGCGGCGTGACGATCGTGATGGAAGATCCGTCCGACGCGGCAGCGTTCACCTTCATCGGCTCGGGCCAGCGTGATGTGGTCTACGCCTCGAACAGCGCCGATACGCTCAACGGTGGCGCCGGCGACGACACGCTGTTTGGTAACGGCGGTGCCGACGTGATCAACGGCGAAGCGGGCGACGACGAGCTGTTCGGCGGCGAAGGCAACGACACGCTCGACGGCGGCGCAGGCGATGACTTCATCGCCGGCGGCCTCCACGCCGACGTACTGACCGGCGGCGCGGGCGCGGATTCGTTCTACTTCAACTTCGACCAGAACCACCTGGCCGAGGCTGGCAAGTCGACGAACCCGGGCGCGGCGGCCAAGCAGGACGTCATCACCGACTTCAAGGTGGCCGAGGACACCATCCTGGTCGACGTGTCGAACCCGCTGGCCCAGGGCGACTACGCCATGTACGTGACGAACGCCCCGGGCGGCAACGGCCTGCCGGCATTCGCCTTCTACATCGGCGACGGCCTGGATCCGGTCAACGTCGTGATCCGCGTGGGCACGTACAACGAAGACGGCTCGTTCAACTACAACGCCAGCGGCACCGACCTGCAACTGCTGTTCAACACCGAAGGCGAGGCGTTCAACCCGCTCGACTTCACGCTGAACAACGGCGCCCAGGCCTTCGTACAGGCCGAGCACGAAGTCGCGCTGCTGGGCGCGGCGAACCAGCTGGGCAGCCTGTCGACGTCGGACCTGGTCTGGGTCTGATCGTTACCCGGTAGTTGTAGCTTGCAGTGGGAAAGGGCTGGCCGCGGGCCAGCCCTTTTTTCCAGTCGGATTGCCGCGCACTGGTCCCCATGCGTCCCGCGACCGTATGCGCCCGCTCGCCTTATCGTATGAATGTCCGCTTCATCATGCCCGATGCCGCTCCCGCGCAGCCCCCTTTCGTACTGGTCATGCGCGAAGACGACGGCGGATGGCACGTCCGGATGCTGACGGATGGCTTCGTCGTCTCGCTGACAGAGACTTTCTCCACCAGGCAGGAAGCTGTCGCCGCGGCGGCCGAAGCCTTCCCCAGCCTGCAGATCGATATCGGTGCGCCGCCGGTCAAGGCACACGGTCAAACGGACCCCTGAGATCCTGAGGCCCTGAGGCGCCCGCTTCCCGACGATGCGCCGGGCACCCATGGCAATCGTCAGGCCACAACCCCGCCATGCACCGGCGCACCGCCTTCGGGCACCTCCGCACTCAGAATCGTCCCCGTGGTGGATTCCGTCATCAGCAGCGTCTTGCCGTCAGCGCCGCCGAAGCACAGGTTGGTCAACGACGCGCCGACCGGCGTGCGGATGACTTCGACCGGCTCGGCGCGATGGTTCAGCACCCAGACATAGCCAAGCCCCGGATTGGCCACCAGCAGGAACCCGTCGGCACGCATGGCCAGCCCGTCCGGACCGCTCGGTCCGTATGACGTGAAGAACCGGCCCACCTTGCTGACGGAGCCGTCGGCCTGCAGCGGCACGCGCCACACGCAGTTGCCCCGCGTCATGGCGACATACAGCACCTTCTCGTCGGGCGACAGCACCAGGCCATTCGGGCTCGGCGCATTGTTCAGCAGCACATCGAGCTTGCCCGCGGGCGACAGGCGGTAGACGCGGCCGGTGGGATCGTGCATGCCGGTCTGGCCCTGGTCCGTGAAGTACAGGTTGCCCGCCGAATCGAAGGTCAGGTCGTTGACACCGCGGAAGCGCTCTGAATTCCTGCGCTCAAGGAACGGCGTCACGGCACCGGTCTCCGGGTCCAGCCGCATCAGCCCGTTGCGGTAGTCGGTGATCAGGAAGTCGCCGCTGGCCAGGCGCTTCATGCCGTTCGGCTCGCCGTCGTACTCGGCCACCAGTTCCCAGCTGCCCTGCAGCGATATGCGGAACACGCGGCCATAGGGAATGTCGGTCACCCACAGGTGGCCTTCCGACCAGACCGGGCCTTCCAGGAATGACTCCGTGACCGCGCCGCCGCGATTGGCCAGCGACCACGCGTTGTCCCGATCCTGCCGCCGGAACGATTGCGGCAGGCGGGTAAGCACCGTGGCATCGCGCACGGTGGGTTGCTGAAGAAGGATCATCGTGGATGCCAGTGCGATTACTGCTTTTCGATATTGGCCTTCTGCGCAACGGCCGCCCATTGCTCGGTTTCGCGCTGGATCAGCTGTGCAAACGCGCTGCTGTCCAGGCTGCCCGGTTGCGAGCCCATTTGCGCCAGGAACTGCTTCATGTCAGGCGACTGCAGGGCCTTCTGCACCTCTGCCTGCAGCCGGGCGATCACTTCCAAGGGCGTTCCCTTCGGTGCCGCCAGGCCTGACCAGTTGAACAGGTTGAATGTCGGCAGCCCGGCTTCCGCGAAGGTCGGCACTTCCGGGAACACATCGAGCCGGCGCTTGCCGCTGATGGCAAGCAGGCGCATCTGGTTGCCCTTGACCGGCGCCAGCGCGGTCGGCGTGGACACCACCAGCAAGTCGACGCTGCCGCCCAGCAGGCCGACCATGGCTTCGCCGGCACCCTTGTACGGAACGTGCATCAGCCTGATGCCGGCGGCCTGCTGAAAGGCTTCCGCAGAAAAATGGGGCGAGCTGCCCGGACCGCCGCTCCCGAATGTCACCTCGCCCGGATGCGCCTTGGCGTATCGGATCAGCGACTCCAGGTCCTTGAAGCGCGAATCGGCCTTGACCCCGACCACCACCGGCGAGAACGCGAACGGGGCGATCGGCACCAGCGCGGTCTGGTGGTCCCAGTTCAGTTTCTTGAAGACGTAGGGCAGCGTGGTGTAGGAGTTGTCATTGGCCAGCAGCGTATAGCCGTCGGCCGGCGCCTTGACGACCAGCGTGGTGCCGATGGTGCCGGAAGCGCCCGGCTTGTTCTCGACCACGAAACTCTGGCCGGTCTGCTCGGTGAGCTTCTGCGCCACCTTGCGGGTCACCACGTCGACGGCGCCGCCCGGGGGATTCGGCACGACAATGCGCACGGGCTTGTCGGGGTAGGCCGCCAACGCCGGCGCCGCACTGGCGGTGGCGATCGCGGCGAGCACTGCAAACAGACCAAATTTGCGATGAATCATCGTTGTCTCCTGGCAGCGGCCGGTCCGACTGCCCGCCGGCCGCCATGCCTGTATTGTTTTGACCGGTGAAGCGTCGAAGCCTCGCCTAGACCGCCGCGGCAGAGCCCTGCAGCACGGCAAGCACGTTGTTCGCGGCGCCCACGCCCATGTTCACGTATGCGGCATCGCTGACGCCGCCGATATGCGGCGACAGGATGACGTTCGGGAGGTTCTGGAACGGATGCGGCACGGCCATCGGCTCGACGGCGAAGCTGTCGAGGCCCGCCGCGTAGAGCTTGCCGTCGAGCGCCTCGGCCAGCGCCGGCTCGTCGACCAGGCCACCGCGGGCGGTGTTGACCAGGATGGCGCCGTGCTTGAACAGGGCCAGCGTCTCGCGGTTGAGCATGCCGCGGTTTTCGTCGGTCAGCGGACAGTGCAGCGACACCACGTCCGCTGCCTGGTAGAGCTGCGGCAGCTCGCTGACCAGCGCGACGCCGGCGGGTGGTGTCTTCGCATAGGGATCGAAGGCGATCACGCGCATGCCCATGGCCACCCCGGTCACCGCGACGCGGCGGCCGATCTCGCCCAGGCCGACGATGCCCAGGGTGCGGCCATTGAGTTCGATGGTCTTGTGGATCGACTTGTCCCAGTGGCCCGCGCGCATGCGCGCGTTCAGCTGCGGCACCGCCTTGGCACAGGCGAGGATCAGCGCCCAGGCATGTTCGGCCACCGCGGCGGCATTGGCGCCGACCGCGGCCTTCACGGCGATGCCGCGCGCGGCCGCGGCCTTCTGGTCGATCACGTCGATGCCGCTGCCGTGCTTCGAGATCACCTTCAGGGCCGGCGCCGCATCCATGACTTCGGCCGTCACGTTGCCATAGCGCACGATGATGCCGACCGGGTTGTGCTGCCGCGCCAGCGCAACCAGCTCGTCGGTCTGCGGCTTCTTGCCCGCGAACACGATCTGGTAGTCACCAAGCAGCGCGAGCGCTTCCGGTGCCAGGTCCGCACCCGTGACGATAATGACGTCCTTGCTGGTCACAGGGCTTCTCCCTGCTTCAGGACGCCGGCCGTGACCAGCGATGCCAGCAGCCACGGCGCGGTGGTATTGCCCTCCTTGATCTGCGCGATGCGCATGGCTTCGGCCTCTTCCTTCTTCGCCGCGGCATCGAGCAGCGCCTCGATCTTGCCGCGCTCCACCACGACCAGTCCATCGGCATCGCCGCAGATATAGTCGCCCGGGTTCACCGTGACGCCGCCGACGGAAATCGGGTGGCCGATGCGGCCGCCGACTTCCTTGGTCGGGCCATTGGGATTGGTGCCCACCGAGAAAACCGGGAACTGCATGTCCTCCAGCTCGAGGCTGTCACGCACGGCGCCATCGATCACGACCCCGGCGATCCCCCGCTGCCTTGCGGCATGCATCATGATCGTTCCCATCAGCGCGGAGGTCTGGTCGCCCTTGCCGTCCACCACCAGCACATCGCCGGGCTGCGCCAGCGCCAGCGCGGCGTGGATCATGAGGTTGTCGCCGGGACGGACTTCCACGGTGAAGGCGGGGCCGGCGACCTTCATGGTCGGACGCAGGGCGCGGATGCGGCCATGCAGGGCGCCGCGGCGTCCGCCGACATCCGACAGGATCGCCGGCTGGAAGCGCGCGGCACGCTCGACCACGGCGGCGGGCACGCGCTCGAACGATTTGATGATGTTGGGCAAGCTCATGGAAAACTCCAGCAAGATGAGAGGGATAGGGTCGAAGTCGATCAGTCCAGCTTGGTGCCGGAGGCCTTGATGACCGCGGCCCAGCGGCCGATGTCCTGCCTGATCAGCGTGGCGAACGCTTCGGGCGTGCCGACCAGCACCGAGGCGCCTTGTTCGTTCAGCTTCCTGGCCAGCGCCTGGGACTGCAGCGCCTTGTTGAATTCCGCATTGAGCCGCACGACGATGTCCTTCGGGGTCGCGGCCGGCGCGACGAAGCCGAACCAGGTCGCCGTCTCGAAGCCGGGATAGCCGGACTCGGCCACGGTTGGAACCTGGGGCAGGTCGGGCAGGCGCTTCGCTGACGTCACGGCCAGCGGCCGCAGCTTGTTGTTCTTGATGTGGCCGAGCAGCGTCGGCACGGACGCCATGTACAGGTCCACCTGTCCGCCCATCAGGTCGTTGACAGCCTGTGCCGCGCCCTTGTACGGGACGTGGGTGAATTTGACTTTCGCGGTGCTTTGCAGCTGCTCGCCACCCAGGTGGGCAACGGTGCCGTTGCCCGGCGAGGCAAAGTTCAGCGATGCGGGCTTGGCCCGGGCGGCCTGGATCACGTCCTTCATGGTCTTGTAGGGCGAGTTGACGTGCGTCACCAGCACCAGCGGCGCGGAGGCGACCAGGCTGACCGGCGCCAGGTCCTTCAGCGGGTCATACGGCAGGTGTTCGTACAGCGAGGCGTTGATGGCCAGGTTGCTGGTCTGCCCCATGGCGATGGTGTAGCCATCGGCCGGCGCCTTGGCCGCCGCGTCGACGCCAAGGTTGCCGCCGGAGCCCGGCTTGTTTTCCACGACAAAGACCCAGCCGGTCGACTTCGCCACGGTATTGGTCACCTCGCGCGCGATGATGTCGGTGCCGCCGCCGGCCGGGAATGGCACGATCACGCGGATGGGCTTGGCGGGATATGGCGACGCGGCATGGACGCTGGCGGATGCCATCAGCAGGCTGGCAAGGGCCAGGAGGACGCGGCGGGATGTGGACTGCATGGATGTCTCCGAATCTGGTTTCGTTGTGCTTCGGATTGTGGTGCATCGTTTCACGGCATACAATGCCGTTTCACACTGTGCACCGCGTTTCGTGCCATGAACCTCAAAAGTGATTCACACAACTCCCCATCCGCCGATGAGGGTTCCGGCGCCGTGATCGCCGTGACGCGCGCGTTGCGCGTGCTGGAAGCCTTCGGCGTCAACGACCCGCAGCTGTCGCTGGCCGAACTGAGCCGGCGCACCGGCATCCACAAGACCACGGTGCTGCGCCTGGCGCGCACGCTGGCGGCGGACAACTACCTGGTGCAGAAGGAGGACGGCAACTGGCGTCTCGGCCGCGCCGCCGGCTGGCTGGGCGCGTGCTACCAGGCCACCTTCAACGTGCAGGAAGTGGTCGAGCCGGTGCTGCGCGAACTGACCATCAAGACCGGTGAAAGCGCTTCGTTCTACGTGCGCGAGGGCCAGCAGCGAACCTGCCTGGTCCGTGTCGAAGGCCCCCAGGCCATTCGCCATCACGTCAGGATCGGCGCGGCGCTGCCGCTGGACAGCGGCTCGCCGGGGCGGGTGATCCTGGCTTTTTCTGGCGAACCAGGGGAGCTTTACGAGATGATCCGGCGCCGCGGCTTCCACCTGTCGCTCGGCGAACGCGAGCCCGAGGTCTCCAGCGTGTCGGCGCCGGTGTTCGGATTGCACTGGCGCCTGCTGGGGTCGATGTGCATTTCCGGGCCGACTTCCCGGCTTGGCGAAGCGCGGCTGCTGGAGCTGGCGCAGACCGTGGTCGACGCCGCGAACAAGCTTTCCTATGCGATGGCGGGCAGTCAGCGGCCCGCGCTGCCAGGCGACAGGCAGCCGGCAACCTGGCATCCCTGACTGGCCCGTCCCGCATTCCCGGCCGGCCACCGTGCCACCCCCCTGCGCGCCTTCCGCGGCCCATGCCATGTCATTGCGCGGGGCCGCCGGCATCCCGCGGCGCCAGCAACTTTTCCTGCATTTCAGCACGAATTCAGCAACAAATATCCCCGTTATCTGATTAACCTGCCGGCTCTTTTCCGTTTGCGTGCGCCGCAGACGCAAAAGTTCTCTGCCCCCGCCAGCCCCACAAGGGCTGGCGCGGCCATTCAGATCACACGGAGACAACGAACAATGAGTGCAAGCGCAGAACATCTGCAACGCGGCCTGGGCGAACGCCATATCCGGCTGATGGCGCTGGGATCGGCCATCGGCGTGGGCCTGTTCCTGGGCGCCGGCAATGCCATCAAGATGGCGGGCCCGGCAATCATGCTGGCCTACCTGATCGGCGGCGCGGTGATCTTCCTGATCATGCGCGCGCTGGGCGAGATGGCCGTGCACAACCCGGTGGCCGGCTCGTTCTGCCGCTACGCGCAGGACCACATGGGGCCGCTGGCGGGCTACCTGACCGGCTGGAACTACTGGTTCCTGTGGCTGGTGACCTGCGTGGCCGAGATCACCGCCGTGGCCATCTACATGGGCATGTGGTTCCCCGACGTGCCGCGCTGGATCTGGGCGCTGGCGGCGCTGGCGGCGATGGGCTCGGTCAACCTGATGGCGGTCAAGGCCTATGGCGAGTTCGAGTTCTGGTTCGCCATGATCAAGATCGTCACCATCGTGCTGATGCTGATCGGCGGCGGCGCGATGATCGTGTTCGGCTTCGGCAATGGCGGCGTCGCCACCGGCATCTCCAACCTGTGGGCGCACGGCGGCTTCATGCCGAACGGCGCCTCGGGCGTGCTGATGTCGCTGCAGATGGTGATGTTCGCCTACCTCGGCGTCGAGATGATCGGCCTGACCGCCGGCGAGGCGCGCAACCCGAAGAAGTCGATCCCCGATGCGATCAACTCGGTGTTCTGGCGCATCCTGATCTTCTACGTCGGCGCGCTGTTCGTGATCCTGGCGCTGTACCCGTGGAACGAGATCGGCGCGCAGGGCAGCCCGTTCGTGCTGACCTTCGAGCGCCTGGGCATCAAGACCGCCGCCGGCATCATCAACTTCGTGGTGCTGACCGCGGCGCTGTCGTCGTGCAACGGCGGCATCTTCAGCACCGGGCGCATGCTGTACAACCTGTCGCTGCAGGGCCAGGCGCCGGCGGCCTTCGCCAAGGTGGACCGCAACGGCGTGCCGCGCCGCGCGCTGCTGGTGTCGATCGCCGCGCTGCTGGCCGGCGTGCTGCTCAACTACCTGGTGCCGGAGAAGGTCTTCGTCTGGGTGACCGCGATCTCCACCTTCGGCGCGGTCTGGACCTGGGCCATCATCCTGGTCACGCAGATCCAGTTCCGGCGCTCGCTCGCGCCGGCCGCGCGCAAGGCACTGGCGTTCCGCATGCCGTTCTGGCCGTATGGCTCGTATATCGCGCTGGCCTTCCTGGCGCTGGTGGTGGCGCTGATGGCCTACTTCCCCGATACGCGCGTGGCGCTGTACGTGGGGCCGGGCTGGCTGGTGCTGCTGACGATCTGCTACTACGCGCTCGACATGCGCTCGCGCGGTCCGGTGAGCTACCGCGCCTGAGCCAACGGCGGGTCCGCGCCCCACCGACGGGCCCGCGCCCGCCGGCTGGCCATCGCCTAAAATGGCCCCCGAACCATGCCACCGCAGGGGGCCGCATGTCCGAGACCACCGTGCCCGGCGCCGCCATGGCGCTGTCGCTGCTGTCGCTGGCGATCTGGGGCCTACTGCTGTTCGGGCGCGCCGGCTTCTGGCGCGTGCGCAAGCCACCGGCCGCGCCGGCGCCGGCGCATTGGCCGCGGGTAGTCGCCATCATCCCCGCGCGCGACGAGGCCGAGGTCATCGGCAGCGCGGTGGCGGCAGTGCTGGGCCAGCGCTACCCGGGCCCGCTGGCGCTGGTGGTGGTGGACGACCACAGCGCGGACGGCACCGCCGATATTGCCCGCGCCGCCGCGGCCGTCACCGCGCGGCCCCACTCGCTCACCGTCATCGGCGCGCGCGAATTGCCGGCCGGCTGGAGCGGCAAGGTCTGGGCGCAGTCCGAGGGCCTGGCCGCCGCCGACCGCATCGCGCCGCAGGCACGCTATGTCTGGCTGACCGATGCCGACATCCGCCACGGCCCGGGCGTGCTGGCCGGCCTGGTGGCGCGCGCCGAGGCGGAGCGGCGCGACCTGGTCTCGCTGATGGTGCGGCTGCGCTGCGTCTCGGCGTGGGAACGGCTGGTGGTGCCGGCCTTTGTCTTCTTCTTCGCCAAGCTCTACCCCTTTGCCCGCGTGCGCGATCCGCGCAGCCGCGTTGCCGCCGCGGCCGGCGGCTGCATGCTGGCGCGCCGTGCGGCGCTGGCGCGCATCGGCGGCTTTGCCGCGATCCGTGGCGAGCTGATCGACGACTGCAGCCTGGCCGCGCGCATCAAGCCCGGCGGCGCCATCCGGCTCGACCTGGCCGACGACAGCGTATCGCTGCGCCCCTATGACGACTGGCGCAGCCTGTGGGACATGATCGCGCGCAGCGCCTACACGCAGCTGCGCCATTCGCCGCTGTGGCTGGCGGGCGCGCTCGCCGGCATGGTGCTGACCTATTTGGTGCCGCCGGTGCTGGCGCTGGGCTGGCGGGTATGGCCGGCATGGCTGGCCTGGGCCGCGATGGCGCTGGCCTACCTGCCGATGCTGCGCGAGTACCGGCAGCCGTGGTGGCTGGCACCGCTGCTGCCGGTGACGGCGCTGTTCTACCTGGGCGCGACGCTCGACTCGGCGCGGCGCTACCGGCTGCGGCGCGGCGGCCAGTGGAAGGGCCGCAGCCAGGCCCCGTTGCGCCCCTGAGCCGGCGGCTCAGGGATGGCCCAGGTATCCGTGCGCGCGGAACCACGCCAGCGCATCGCGCAGCCCCTCCTGGTACGGGCGCGGCTGATACCCCAGTTCCTTGCGCGCCTTGTCCGAGGTAAAGAACATCCGGTAGCGGGACATATTGAGTCCATCGACAGTCAGGAAGGGCTCCTTGCCGGTCAGCCGCGCCGCCGCTTCCGCGCCGTAGGCCAGCGGATACAGCGGCCAGCGCGGCAGCTGCAGGGTCGGGGGGCGCCGGCCGCACAGCTGGGCGATATCGCGCAGCATCTGCTGCAGCATCACGTCCTGCCCGCCCAGGATGTAGCGCTCGCCGGTGCGGCCGCGCTCCAGCGCCAGCAAATGCCCGTGGGCCACGTCGTCGACGTGGGCCAGGTTCAGCCCGGTATCGACAAAGGCCGGGATCTTGCCGGTGGCGGCCTCGACGATGATGCGGCCGGTCGGCGTGGGCCGCACGTCGCGCGGGCCGATGGGGGTGGACGGGTTGACGATGACCGCGGGCAGGCCGTGTTCGGCGATACGTTGCTCGACCACGCGCTCGGCCAGGACCTTGCTGCGCTTGTAGGCGCCAATGGCTTCATGCGGGCGCATCGCCGCGGTCTCGTCCACCGGTGCCTGGGCGCCGGCGACGCGCAGCGTCGCCACGCTGCTGGTATAGACCACGCGCTCGACCCCGGCCCGCTGCGCGGCCTCCATCACCGCCAGCGTGCCGTCGACATTGGTGCGCACGATGTCTTCCGGGTCGCGCGCCCACAGCCGGTAGTCGGCGGCGACATGGAACAGGTAGCGCACGCCCTGCAGCGCCGCGGCCACCGCGGCGGCATCGCGCATGTCGCCCTGTGCCACGTTCACCGGCAGCCCCGCGAGGTTGGTGCGGGGGCTCTGCGGGCGCACCAGCACGCGCACGCGCCAGCCGCGCGCCAGCGCCTGGCGCGCCACCGCCGAGCCCAGGAAACCCGCTGCACCTGTCACCAGCACGTCATCGTTTTTGGTCATCAGCCCGTTTCCCCGTAAGGCGGCGTCGCCATGGCCGGCCCGGCGCCGGCCATGGCGGCGCCAGACAAAGCCGGCGTGTCGGGTATATAGTAACCACCGTGCGAGGAAAATGTGATCCGCGGCGGATCTCCGGTGGGTCTGGCTCGATACCGGCATCGTTTTCCGTTGCGCGATCCCAAACACTGAAACCCGTAGCAAAAGGGTCGGGGGCCTACTCCATGCAGGTGATTCTTGCTCAGCCCCGGGGCTTCTGTGCCGGCGTGGTGCGCGCGATCGAGATCGTCGACCGCGCCCTCGTCAAGCACGGTGCGCCGGTGTTCGTGCGGCATGAGATCGTGCATAACAAGCACGTCGTCCAGGGACTGAAGGACAAGGGCGCGCGTTTCGTCGAGGAACTGGACGAAGTGCCGGCCGGCGCGGTCACCATCTTCAGCGCGCACGGGGTCTCGCGCGAAGTCGTCGCCGATGCCCGCCAGCGCCAGCTGCATGCCATTGACGCCACCTGTCCGCTGGTAATCAAGGTCCACACCCAGGGCCGCCAGTACGCCGCCAGCGGCCGCACCGTGATCCTGATCGGCCATGCCGGCCACCCCGAGGTCGAAGGCACCATGGGCCAGATCCCCGGCAAGGTGATCCTGGTGCAGAACGAGGCCGACGTCGCCAAGCTAGACCTGCCCGACCAGACCCCGGTCGCCTACGTCACCCAGACCACGCTGAGCGTGGACGACACCCGCAACATCATCGCCGCGCTCGGACGGCGCTTCAGCAACCTGGTCGGTCCCGACACGCGCGACATCTGCTACGCCACGCAGAACCGCCAGAGCGCGGTGCGCGACCTGTGCAAGCTGGCCGACGTGATCCTGGTGATCGGCGCGACCAACAGTTCCAACTCCAACCGCCTGCGCGAGATCGGCACCGAAAGCGGCGTGCCCAGCTACCTGATCGCCGAAGGCAGCGAGCTGGACCCGGCCTGGGTGCGCGACGCCAACGTGGTCGGCATCACCGCGGGCGCCTCGGCCCCCGAGGCCATGGTCGAAGACGTGATTGCGGCGCTGCGCCGGCTGGGCCCGGTGGAGGTCACCACCATGGCCGGGCGCGAAGAGCATGCCGAGTTCCGGCTGCCGGCCGAACTGGCCGACGTGAAGCCACCGGCGGCATCGGCGGAGGCCGGCACGGACACCGCGCCCGACTGCAGCGATGCCGCCAACGAGAACATTGCAGGCTGAACCAACCAGAGGAAGCTGTCGTGGCCATTCCGCTCCTGCAGGTTGCCCGCGTGGGCGCCTATATCGTCGGCAAGCACCTGTCGCGGCAGAAACGCTATCCGCTCGCGCTGATGCTCGAACCGCTGTTCCGCTGCAACCTGGCGTGCTCGGGCTGCGGCAAGATCGACTACCCCGATCCCATCCTGAACCAGCGCCTGTCGGTGCAGCAATGCCTCGAGGCAGTGGACGAGTGCGGCGCCCCGGTGGTGTCCATCGCCGGCGGCGAGCCGCTGCTGCACAAGGACATGCCGCGGATCGTGCAAGGCATCATCCGGCGGCGCAAGTTCGTCTACCTGTGCACCAATGCGCTGCTGATGGAAAAGAAGCTGGACCAGTACCAGCCCAGCCCGTATTTCATCTGGTCGGTGCACCTGGACGGCGACCGCGAGATGCACGACCGCTCGGTGTGCCAGGAAGGCGTGTACGACCGCTGCGTCGAGGCGATCCGCGCGGCCAAGGCGCGCGGCTTCCGCGTCAATATCAATTGCACGCTGTTCAACGACGCGCAGCCCGAGCGCGTGGCCAGGTTCTTCGATTCGGTCAAGGCGCTGGGCGTCGATGGCATCACCGTGTCGCCGGGCTATGCCTATGAGCGCGCGCCGGACCAGCAGCACTTCCTGAACCGCGGCAAGACCCGCCAGCTGTTCCGCGACATCCTCGGCCGCGGCCGCGCGGGCAAGAACTGGGCGTTCAGCCAGTCGACGCTGTTCCTGGACTTCCTCGCCGGCAACCAGACCTACCACTGCACCCCGTGGGGCAACCCGGCGCGCACGGTATTTGGCTGGCAGCGGCCGTGCTACCTGGTGGGCGAAGGCTATGCCGCGACCTTCCGCGAACTGATGGAAGAGACCGACTGGGACGCCTACGGCACCGGCAACTACGAGAAATGCGCCGACTGCATGGTGCACAGCGGCTATGAAGCCACCGCCGTGGCCGACACCTTTGCCCATCCGCTCAAGGCGCTCGGCGTCAGCCTGCGCGGCGTGCGCACCAGCGGCCCGATGGCGCCGGACATTGCGCTGGACCGGCAGCGGCCGGCCGAATACGTGTTCTCGCGCCACGTCGAGATCAAGCTCGAGGAAATCCAGCGCGCCCGGCCGCCCGCGCAGCAGCCGCGGCCGGCCGAGGCGCCTGCCAGCGCCGCCACGCACTGAAGCCATTGCCATGGCCGCCGGACTTGCCAGCATCCTGCCCGGCGCAGCGCTGGTCTGCGTGGCGGCTGGCTATGCACTGGCCGCGGCCTGGCTGTCGCGACGCAAGCCTGCGCCACGCGGCGCCATGGCCGCCACACCGGTCAGCGTGCTCAAGCCGCTGTGCGGCGCCGAACCCCGTCTCTACGCCAACCTGGCCAGCTTCTGCCGGCAGCGACATCCGTGCTTCCAGCTGGTGTTCGGCGTACGTGCCGCGGACGATCCCGCGATCGCGGTGGTGGAGCGGCTGCGGCGCGACTTCCCGGACTGCGACATCGCACTGGTGATCGATCCGCGGGTGCACGGCAGCAACCTCAAGGTCAGCAACCTGATCAACCTGTCCGGCGCGGCCCGGCACGATGCGCTGGTCATCGCCGACAGCGACGTCGCGGTGGCGCCGGACTACCTGGCCCGCGTGACGGCGCCGCTGGCGGATGCCGGCGTCGGCGTGGTCACCTGCCTGTACCGTGGCCATGCCATCGGCGGCTTCTGGTCGCGCCTGGGCGCGCAGTTCATCGACGACTGGTTCGTGCCGGCGGTGCGCATCGCCCACGCGGGCGGCTCGCGGCGCTTTGCCTTCGGCGCGACCATCGCGCTGCGCCGCGATGCGCTGGCGGCGATCGGCGGTTTCGAGGCCTTGCGCGACCGGCTGGCGGACGATTTCTGGCTGGGCGAGCTGACGCGGCGACTGGGCTTGCGCACGGTGCTGTCGGAGGTGATGGTGTCGACCGATATCACCGAAGACAGCTTTACGCTGCTGTGGCGGCATGAGTTGCGCTGGATGCGCACGATCGCCTCGCTGAACCCGGCGGGCTATGGGTTCAGCTTCGTCACGTTCACCTGGCCGATGCTGGCGTTGGGCGTGTGGCTGGCGCCGCTGCCGCTGGTGATCGCCGCGGCGGCCGTCGGCGTGATGGCGCGCAGCATGCTGGCGGGTGGCGTCGCGGGGGCACTGCGGGCGCCGTTGCGCGATGGCTTGTTGCTGGCCTGCTGGGCGCTGGCGTTGGCTGGCAAGCGGGTGTGGTGGGGGGAGCAGGTGCTGTCGGTCCACGACAGGCAGCGCTCCGGGCGAGCGCCGGCCCTCTCCCCCGCCCCTCTCCCGCAAGCGGGAGAGGGGCGAAAACCGACGAAGCCCGTCCCTGACACCCAACCTTTCGCCGGCATCCATACCAAGAGGCCGTTATGAAAAAAACCCTTTTTCTGCAGGCCCCGTCCTTCGACGGCTTCGATGGCGGCGCCGGTTCGCGCTACCAGGCCAAGCGAGAGATCAAGTCGTTCTGGTATCCCACGTGGCTGGCACAGCCGGCCGCACTGGTGCCCGGCAGCCGCGTGCTCGATGCCCCGGCCGACGGCCTGACCGCGCAGCAGACGCTGGAGATCGCCGCGGACTATGAACTGGTGATCATCCACACCAGCACGCCGTCGTTCCCCACCGACGCAAAATTCGCCGAGGCGCTCAAGCAGCGCCATCCCGGCGTGATGATCGGCATGGTCGGCGCCAAGCCCGCGGTCGATCCCGGCGGCACGCTGGGCGCGAGCGACGCCATCGACTTCGTCTGCCGCGAGGAATTCGACTACACCTGCCAGGACGTGGCCGCGGGCAAACCGCTCAAGGAAATTCTCGGGCTGTCCTATCGCCTGCCGGACGGCTCGCTCGAACACAACGGCCAGCGGCCGATGATCGAGGACATGGACGCGCTGCCGTTCGTGGCGCCGGTCTACCAGCGCGACCTCAAGATCGAGAACTACTTCATCGGCTATCTGAAGCATCCTTACGTGTCGATCTACACCGGCCGCGGCTGCCGTTCGCGCTGCACCTTCTGCCTGTGGCCGCAGACCGTGGGCGGGCATCGCTACCGCACGCGCTCGGCCGCAAGCGTGATCGCCGAGGTGAAATGGATCAAGGAGAACATGCCCGAGGTCAGGGAGATCATGTTCGACGACGACACCTTCACCGACTTCAAGCCGCGCGTGGAAGAAATCGCGCGCGGGCTGGGCCAGCTGGGCGTGACGTGGTCGTGCAACGCCAAGGCCAACGTGCCGTACAGCACGCTCAAGGTCATGAAGGAAAACGGGCTGCGCCTGCTGCTGGTGGGCTATGAGTCCGGCGACGACCAGATCCTGCTGAACATCAAGAAGGGCCTGCGCACCGACATCGCGCGCCGCTTCACCGAAGATTGCCGCAAGCTCGGCATCCAGATCCACGGCACCTTCATCCTGGGCCTGCCTGGCGAAACCCGCGAGACCATCGAGAAGACCATCGAGTACGCCAAGGAAATCAACCCGCACACCATCCAGGTCTCGCTGGCCGCGCCCTACCCCGGCACCACGCTGTACCGCCAGGCGGTGGAGAACGGCTGGCTCGAGGAGAACAAGGTCATCAACCTGGTCAACGACCAGGGCGTGCAGCTGGCGGCGATCAGCTACCCGCACTTGTCGAAGGAGGACATCTACCACGGCGTCGAGACCTTCTACAAGCGCTTCTACTTCCGCCCCGGCAAGATCTGGGAAATCGTGCGCGAGATGCTCGGCAGCTGGGACATGATGAAGCGGCGCCTGCGCGAAGGCGTGGAGTTCTTCCGCTTCCTGCGCTCGCACGAGGCCTGATCCTGGCCCGGGCCCTTTCCGGTGCGGCAACCGGTGCGGCACCCGCTGCCGCACATCGCGCGCTGATCGTCACCGCCGACGACTTCGGGCTGCACCCGGCCATCAACGAAGCGGTCGAGCTGGCCCATCGCGACGGCGTGCTCAACGCCGCCAGCCTGATGGTGGGCGCGCCCGCGGTGGCGGATGCGGTGGCGCGCGCGCGCCGGCTGCCGGCGTTGCGCGTGGGCCTGCACGTGGTGCTGGCCGATGGCCCGGCCACGCTGCCGCGCGCGCGCATCCCGGCGCTGGCCGATGCGCACGGCCGCTTCGGCTCGGCCATGGCGCTGGACGGGTGCCGCTTCTTCTTCCTGCCCGCGGTGCGCCGCCAGCTTGCCGCGGAGATCCGCGCGCAGTTCGAGGCCTTTGCCGCCACCGGCCTGGCGCTGGACCACGTCAATGCGCACAAGCACTTCCACCTGCATCCGACCGTGCTGTCGCTGATCCTGTCGATCGGACGCGACTACGGGCTGCGCGCGATGCGGCTGCCGCGCGAGGCGGGCGCGCCCTGGCTGCTGCGCCCGTGGCTGGCGTTGCTGCGCCGCCGGCTGGACCGCGCCGGCATTGCGCACAATGACTACGTGGTCGGCATCGCGCGCAGCGGCCAGATGGACGAGGCCGCGCTGCTGCAGGCGCTGGCGCAACTGCCCGCCGGCGTGGGCGAGATCTACCTGCATCCGGCGGTGGTGTCCGGCGCCGCCATCGCCCCGTCGATGCACGGCTACCGCCATGCCGACGAGCTGGCCGCGCTGCTGTCGCCGCGCGTGCGCGCGGCGCTGGAGCAGGCTGCCCACCGGCGCGGCGGCTTTGCCGATGTGCTTGGCGGCAGGACGTTGCGCTGACGATTGCCGATGAAACGCCTGGCCTACCTGACCGGACTGCTCGGGCTGCTGGCGCTGACCGCGCTGGTGATCCACCAGGGCGCCGGCGATATCGCCGCCGTGATGGCCCGGGGCGGCTGGCCGCTGCTGTTGCTGGTGCCGCTGCACGCGCTGCCGCTGCTGCTCGACGCGCAGGGCTGGCGCGTGCTGCTGACCTCCGCCGATCCCGACGAACGAGCCGGCGTCGGCTTCCTGTGGTGGGTCGCCGCGGTGCGCGAGGCGGTGGGCCGCCTGCTGCCCACCGTGGGCGTGGGCGGCGAACTGGTCGGCATCCGCCTGACGCGTCTGCGCATCCGCGATACCACAGCCGTGACCGCCAGCGTGGTGGTCGAAGTGATGCTGACGATGTTCTCGCAGTACCTGTTCGCGGCCATCGGCGTGCTGATGCTGGTGGCCGCGCTGCGGCAGAGCGCCAGTGCGTGGATCATCCTGGCCGGCTTGCTGCTGTCGCTGCCGGTGCCGGTGCTGTTCGCGCTGTCGCTGCGCCACGCCGCCTTGTTCGAGAAACTGGAAGGCGCGGCGCGCCGGCTGTTCGGCGCCGACCACCGCATCGTCGCGCTGATCGACGGGGCGCGCCTGGACGCGCATATCCGCGCGCTCAACCGGCGCCACCGCGAACTGGCAAAGGCCTTGTGCTGGCAACTGGCCGGACTGGTCAGCGGCACGCTGGAGATCTGGCTGGCGCTATGGCTGCTGGGACATCCGGTGCCGCTCTGGCAGGCGCTGGCGATCGAGTCGCTGACGCAGGCCGCGCGCCACGTGGCCTTCTTCGTGCCGGCCGGGCTGGGCGTGCAGGAAGCGGCGGTGATGCTGCTGGGCCAGGTGCTGGGGATGAGCGCGGAGGTGGCGCTGGCGGTGGCGCTGGTCAAGCGCGCGCGCGAGATCCTGTTCGGGGTGCCGGCGCTGCTGTCATGGCAATGGGTGGAACTGCGCCGCTGGCGGCGCGCACGGGCCGCGCCCGGGCGCGGGCACCCCTAGCGCGGCCGCGGCGGGCGCCCGCTCAGGTCTCCGACGCCTGGCGCGCGTTGTGCGTGGTCAGGTGCTTCACCAGCCCGTCGACCCCGTTGCGCGCGACGATATCGGCAAACTGCTTGCGGTACACCTCGATCAGCCACGCCCCCATCATGTTGATGTCATAGATCTTCCAGCCGGTCGCGGTGCGCTGCAGGCGGTAGTCGATCTGCATCTCGTCGGCATTGTTGATCACGCGCGTCTGCACCACCACGTCGGTGGCGCCGCTGGCGGCTTTGGCCGGCTGGTAGCGGAACCTGACGTTCTGCTCGCGCAGTTGCGCCAGCGAGACCGCATAGCTGCGCACCAGCAGGGTCTGGAACTGCTCGTACAGCTGTTGCTGCTGCTCCGGCGTGGCCGTGCGCCAGGCGCTGCCCAGCGCCAGCCGCGTGGTGCGCTGGAAATCGGTGTAGGGCAGGAATTGCTGCTGCACGACCGCGGTGATCTTGCCGAGATCGCCGGCGCGGGTCTGCGGCTCCGACTGGATGGTGCCGATCACGCCCTCCACCGCCGCCTGCACCAGCCGCTCGGGGCTGGCGCGCAGGTCGCCGGGCTGGACTGCCTGGGCGTGCACGACGGATGCCATGGCCATCGCCGCAAGCGGCGCCACGGAAAGCAAACGGTGAATCGTCATGGATGCAAGAGCGGGGAAATGACGGAAGTCGGTGCGGCGGTGGCGCCGCGCCATACGACGCCCCGGCCGGCACCGGCTGACAGTGTATAGCGGATCGGCCCGCATCGCGGCCGCGCCGTGCCGCATGGCGCATGCGGCACGGCGCCAGCCGATATACTCGCGGTTCGTGCTCCTTCCGGATCCGTCCATGCTGACCTCGCTGCTGACACGCATCGTCCGGCTTGCCACCGCCTGGCCGTGGCGCGTCATCCTGCTGGCGGCACTGCTGACGGCTGCCAGCGGCGTCTACGTGGCCCGCAACTTTGCCATCAACACCGACATCGGCCGCCTGCTGGATTCCGACGCGCCCTGGGCCCAGCGCGACGAAGCCATCGCCAAAGCGTTTCCGCAACGCGGCCAGATGATCCTGGCGGTGGTGCAGGCGCCGGCCGCGGAGCTGGCCGATGCCGCCGCCGATGCGCTGGCCGATGCCTTGCGCCGGCAGCCGGCGCGTTTCAACGCGGTCAGCCAGCCCGGCGGCGGCGCCTTCTTCGCGCGCAACGGGCTGCTGTTCGCCGGCACCGATGAAGTCAACCAGCTGACGCAGCAACTGACGCAGGCGCGCCCGCTGCTCAACGCCCTGGCACACGACCCGACGCTGCGCGGCCTGTCCGATGTGCTCGCCACCACGCTGGCGCTGCCGCTGCAGATGGGGCAGGTCAAGCTGGGCGACATGGCCGGGCTGATGGGCAGCAGCGCGCGCACGCTGGACCAGGTGCTGGCCGGCAAGCCCGCCGCGCTGTCGTGGGCGGGGCTGCTCGATGACAGCCTCAAGCCCGGCCCCGACGGCCAGGTCTACCGCTATGTCGCGCTCAGCCCGGTCCTCGACTACAGCGACCTCAAAGCCGGCGCCGCGGCGGCGCGCGCGATCCGCCACGCCGCGGACGAACTGCAGCTGGCACAGCGCTACCAGGCCTCGGTGCGCCTGACCGGCCCGCAGGCGCTGGCCGACGATGAATTCGCCTCGGTCAGCGACGGTGCCGTGCTCAACGGCGTGCTGACGGTGCTGGCAGTAGTGCTGATCCTGTGGCTGGCGCTGCGTTCGGCGCGGCTGATCGTGGCGGTGCTGGCGAGCCTGTTCGCCGGGCTGCTGATCACCGCCGCGCTGGGGCTGGCGATGGTGGGCGCGCTGAACATGATCTCGGTGGCGTTCGCGGTGCTGTTCGTCGGCCTGGGCGTGGACTTCGGCATCCAGTTCGGCGTGCGCTACCGCGCCGAGCGCCATGGCCGCGACCATATCGTCGATGCGCTGGGCCTGGCCGCGCGCGCCGTCGGCGCGCCGCTGGCGCTGGCCGCCGCGGCCACGGCGGCGGCGTTCTTCTGCTTCCTGCCCACCGACTACCGCGGCGTGGCCGAACTGGGCCTGATCGCCGGAGTCGGCATGGTGGTGGCCTTCGCCACCACCTTCACACTGCTGCCCGCGCTGATCGCGGTGCTCAGGCCCGGCGGCGAATCCGCGTCGCCGGGCTTTGCCTGGCTGGCGCCGGCGGACCGCTTCTTCGACCGCTACCGCAAGCCGGTGCTGCTGGTGACGCTGCTCGCCATCCTCGCGGGCGCACCGCTGCTGCCGCACCTGCGCTTCGACTTCGACCCGCTGCACCTGAAGGACCCGCAGTCCGAATCGATGGCCACGCTGCTGTCGCTGCAGGACGCGCCGCAGGCCGGCACCGACGATGTCAGCGTGCTGGCGCCATCGCTGCCGGCCGCGCACGCGCTGGCGGGCCAGCTCGCGGCGCTGCCCGAAGTGGCGCGCGCGGTCACGCTGCAGAGCTTTATACCCGACAACCAGCCGCCCAAGCTGCAGGCCATCGCAGCGGCCTCGGCCGCGCTGATGCCGGCACTGACCCAGGCCCCCGCGGCGCCCGCCACCGACGGCGCACGCGTCAATGCGCTGCGCAATGCCGCGCGGCAACTGGCCATCGCCGCCGACGAACATCCCGGTCCCGGCGCTGCCGAAGCGGCGCACCTTTCCGCCACGCTGAAAAAGCTGGCCAGCGCCGATGCGCCCATGCGCGACCGCGCCGAGCGTGCCGTCGCCCTGCCGCTGCAGCTGGCACTGGCAAAACTGAAGCTGGCGCTGACGCCGCAGGCGGTCAGCCAGCAGACGCTGCCACCCGAGCTGGTGCGCGACTGGATCGCCCCGGACGGGCGCGCGCTGGTCAACGTCAGCCCGAAGCTGCCGCCGCCCGCCAGCGCACAGCGCGAAGCCGCGCTGGCACGCTTTATCGCCGCGGTGCAGCGCGTGGCGCCCGCCGCCACCGGAGGGCCGATTTCGATCCGCGGCTCGGCCGATACCATCATGACCGCGTTTGCGCAGGCAGGGGCCTGGGCGGTGCTGTCGATCACCATCCTGCTGTGGATCACGCTGCGCCGCTTCGGCGACGTGCTGCGCACGCTGATCCCGCTGCTGGTGTCGGCCATCGTCACGCTGGAACTGTGCGTGGTGTTCGGCATTGCGCTGAACTTCGCCAACGTGATCGCGCTGCCGCTGCTGCTGGGCGTGGGCGTCGCCTTCAAGATCTACTACGTGATTGCCTGGCGGCACGGCAAGACCCAGCTGCTGCAGTCCAGCCTGACGCACGCCGTGCTGTACAGCGCCGCCACCACCGCGGTCGCCTTCGGCAGCCTGTGGCTGTCGCGGCATCCCGGCACCGCCAGCATGGGCAAGCTGCTGGCGCTGGCGCTGGCGTGCACGCTGGTCGGCGCGGTGTTCTTCCAGCCGATCCTGATGGGCCGTCCGCGCGCGGATGGCCACGAAGGCGGCCATCAGGGACCGGACCAGCCGGCCCGGCCCTGAACGCGCATTGCGCCCGCGCGACCCTCGTTGTCTCGATGCCCGTTCCGCTTCGCTTACCGACGCTCGCCACAGCCGCCATCGCCGCGACCGTGCTCGCGGGCTGCGCCGCCGGCCCGCAAGCCAGTCCGGACGATCCGCTGGAGCCGATGAACCGCGCCATCTTCAGCGTCAACGACAAGCTCGACCAGTATGTCGCGATGCCGGTGGCCAAAGGCTACAAGGCGGTCACGCCGGAGCCGGTGCGCGCGGCGGTCAGCAATTTCTATTCGAACCTCGCGGACATCGGCAACTTTGCCAACAACCTGCTGCAAGGCAAGGGCGTGGCGGCGGCGGAGAGTTTTATGCGGGTGGCGATGAATTCCGTGCTGGGCCTGGGTGGGCTGATCGATATCGCCACGCCGGCGGGGCTGCCGAAGCACTCGCAGGATTTCGGGCTGACACTGGGCACGTGGGGCGTGCCGTCAGGGCCCTACCTGGTGCTGCCGCTGTTCGGCCCCAGTTCTTTCCGCGACGGCGCGGGCCTGTATGTGAATTTCTGGTTCGATCCCACCACCTATGCCGAGCCGGCGGTGCGCAACTCGGTGTACGGGATGAACGTGGTCGACGTGCGCACCAACCTGCTCGGCGCGACCGATCTGCTCAAGCTGGCGGCGCTGGACAAGTACGCCTTCGTGCGCGACGCCTACCTGCAGCGGCGGCGCTACCTGCTCGGTGAGAACACCGCGTTGCCGGACTACGGGGATGACGAGGACGCCGGCGCGCAGCCGGTGCCGCCAGCGCCGGCCCCCGCCGGGACGCCGACGCCCGCGCAGCCGCAGGCGCCGCGCCGAGGCGCTCAGCTACCGATGCCCAGCAGCACCACCTCGAAGGTCAGCGTGGCGTTCGGCGGGATCGTGCCCGGCACGCCGCGCGCGCCGTAGGCGGTGCCCGGCGGGCAGGTCAGGCGCGCCTTCCCGCCCACCTGCATGGCCTGCACGCCTTCGGTCCAGCACGGGATTACACGATTGAGCGGAAACGAGATCGGCTGGCCGCGCTTGTACGAGCTGTCGAATTCGGTGCCGTCCGCAAGCGTGCCGCGGTAGTGCACCTGGACCGTGTCGGTGGCCTTGGGCGAGGCGCCGGTGCCCTTGATCAGGTGCTGGATGGTCATGCCCGACGCCAGCGTCTGCGGCGCCGCGGCAGGGGCAGCAGGGGCGGCGGAGGCGGCAGGCGCCGAAGCGGCCGGCCCGGCAGCGCAGGCGGCGCCGGCAAGGGTCAGGGTGCCAAGGAAAAGCGCGAGTGTTTTCATGGAAGGGCCTGCTCTCGAGGTCGTGATTGGGGATGCGGCAGTTTAACCGACCCGCGCCGCCGGTATGGCGGCGGCGGCATATCGCGCTCCGCGGCCGCGCCGCCCGCGGGCATGGTGCGCCGCACCGCGCCGCGTCCGTTACACCGGCCGTTTTGCCGTCTACGATGGTTCGTGACAGCCCGCTGCCGCGCGGGCGCACGGAGACGGTCATGGCACTGACGGATTCCAGGGACCTCGCGGTCTCGACCCTGAACACGCGCTCGGTGGCGCAGTACGAGACCGCCCTGCGCCTGCTGAACGGCTACTACGGCGACCCGCTCGCCGTGATCGACGCGGCGCTGGCCGACGACCCCGGCTTCGCCATGGGCCACGCGCTGCGCGCCGCGCTGATGGTAACCTCCGGCGACGGCACCGCCGAGCCCATGCTGCGCCAGAGCGTCGAGGCCGGCGAGGCCCTGCACGCCCGCGCCAATGAGCGCGAGCGCCGCCATATCGCCGCGGCGCGCGCCTGGCTCGACGGGGACTTCGAGCGCGCGGTGCGCTGCTATGGCGACATCGTGATCGATTATCCACGCGACCTGCTGGCGCTGCAGACCGCGCACCTGGGCGACTTCCTGCTGGGCCAGTCGACCATGCTGCGCGACCGCGTGGCGCGGGCGCTGCCGCACTGGGACGCCGCCATGCCCGGCTACGGCTACGTGCTCGGCATGCACGCGTTCGGCCTGGAAGAGACGCAGCTCTACGAACGCGCCGAAGAAGCCGGACGGCGCGCGCTGGAATGCCAGCCGCGCGACCCGTGGGCCGTGCATGCGGTCGCGCACGTGATGGAGATGCAGGGCCGGACCGACGACGGCATTGCCTGGCTCGAAGGCCGGCGCCAGGACTGGGCCGACGACAACATGCTGGCGGTGCATAACTGGTGGCACCTGGCGCTGTTTCTGCTGGAAGACGACCGGACCGACGAGGTGCTCGCGCTGTACGACCGCGCCATCAGCCGGCCCGCGCCGGCGATCGCGCTGGACCTGGTCGATGCCTCGGCGCTGCTGTGGCGGCTGCAGCTGCGCGGCGTCGACGTGGGCCGGCGCTGGCATGCAGTGGCGGATGACTGGCTCGGCCGCGGTGCGGCCGGTTATTACGCCTTCAACGACGTGCATGCGGTGATGGCCAGCCTGGGCGCGCAGCGCCCCGCCGCGGCCGACCAGGTGCGCGCCGCACTGGAGCGGGCCGCGCTGGGCAACGGCACCAACGCGATGATGTCGCGCGAGGTGGGGCTGCCGGTCGCCGATGCGCTGATCGCGTTCGCACAGGGCGATTACGCCACCGCCATCGAGCTGCTGGTGCCGGTGCGCCTGGTGGCCCACCGCTTCGGCGGCAGCCACGCGCAGCGCGACGTGATCGGCCTGACCCTGCTCGAAGCGGCGCTGCGCAGCGGCAGCGGCAACCTGGCGCTCGCGCTCACCGCCGAGCGCGCCGCGCTCAAGCCCGTCAGCCCGAGCCTGCGCCGGCTGGTGCAGCGCGCCGACACCTGCCGCGCGCAACCCTGAGGCGCTGGCCGGCGCGGCGGCAAGGGCCGCAAGGACGGACACGGGCGCCTATACTGCACCTGTCCTGACCGGAGACCCGCCATGCCCAGCATCCGCGCCCTGTTCCGTCCCGCCCTGCTCCGCCCCATCCTCGGCGCCGCCGCCCTGGCCATGGCGGCCGTGCCGGCCATCGCCCACCACGGCTGGTCGACCTATGACGAGGCCAAACCGATGACGCTGACCGGCAAGATCGTCGAAAGCCATTACGAGAACCCGCACGCGCATATCCGCATCGACGCCGGCGGCAAGCGCTGGCTCGCGGTGCTGGCGCCCGTGTCGCGCATGGAAGCGCGCGGCGCGACCTCGGACAAGGTCGCGGTGGGCCGCGAGGTCACGCTGGTCGGCTACGCCAGCAAGGAAAAACCGGACGAGCTGCGCGCCGAGCGCATCACCGTGGACGGCAAGACGGTCGAGCTGCGCTGAGCCGGCACGCCGCATGCCGGCGCTCTTCACCACCTGGACGGAATGGGCCGGCGCGCTGGCGCGGCTGCCGTTCGCGACGGCGCTGCGCAGTTCGGCGTGGGCCTATCCCGCGGTGGAGATCGTCCACCTCGCCGGCATGGCGCTGCTGTTCGGCTCCATCGTCGTGGTCGACATGCGGCTGGCGGGGCTTGGCCGGCGCCTGCCGGTCAGCCTGCTGCTGCGCCATGCGCTGCCCTTCACCATCGGCGCCTTCTTCGCCGTCGCGGCCAGCGGCGTGCTGCTGTTCGTGGCCCATGCCGACGAACTGGCCGCCAACCCCGCGTTCCTCGCCAAGCTGGGGCTGATCGCGCTGGCGCTCGCCAACGTGTTGTGGTTCCACGCCGGGCCCAGCCGCAGCCTGCATGACCGTGAACGCGGCTGGGACGCCGACGCCCCGCCGCCTGCCGGCGTCCGCCTGAACGCCATCCTGTCCATTGCCGCCTGGCTGCTGGTGATCTGCGCCGGACGGCTGATCGCTTATGTCTGAAGCGGCACGCCGGCGCGCAAGCATTGGCTGGCCCATGCCGCGAGTGCCAGCCCGCGGCAGTCATGCCGGCGTCGGCGACTGCATGCCCAGCACCGCCACCAGCGCCAGCACCAGCGCGGCGGTGCCGGCTTCCAGCAGCAGGCTGCGCCGCAGCGCCTGGACTGCCTGCAGCGCCGGGCCCCGCTCGCCGGTGCGCGCCGCCGCTTCCAGCCGCGGCGCCAGCGCAAACCGGTTCGCCGCCGCCAGCCCGAGCATGGTGGCAAACAGCGCAAGCTTGGCCGCCAGCAGCCCGCCATAGGACATCGGCGCAAATTCCGGCAGCACCGGCCCGACGATGAACCAGTAATTGAGCGCGCCGGTAATCACCAGCAGGGCCACGATCCCGGTACCGATGCGCGCGAAGCCGTTGGTGCTGCGGCTCAGCAGCGCAAGGGCCTCGCGGTGCGGCGGCGGCCCGGGCCACGCCATCAGCAGGAACGCCGCCAGCGCCCCCACCCATGCGCCCGCGGCCAGCAGGTGGGTCACGTCCGACGCCAGGTGCAGGTAGCGCACCGCACCGTCGTGCATCGCGCCATGCCCGCCCCACGCCAGCGTGGCCAGCGCCACGCCGCCATACGCGGCCAGCACGGCGCAGTGCGCGCGCAAGCGGTGCAGGCGCATGCCGGCCAGCACGAACAACAGCAGCGCCGCCACGCGCGCGCACCAGGCCACGCCGAAATCGGTCCCGGTGACGATCATCGCCAGCGCATGGGCCTGCAGCGCGGCATAGTCCGACACGCCCGTCATGGCGCGCGCCATCTCGACCAGCGCCAGCAGCGACAGCGCGATGCCCATGCCGGCGCCACCCAGCGCGAGCGCCCGGCAACGGCGCGCGAAGCGGCCGGCGCGTTCATCCCGATGCAGTGCGTAGAGGCAGAACAGCGGCAGCCCGAACACCAGCGCGAGGTCGAGATAAAGCGCCAGGCGCAGCCCGGCGGCCAGCCATTGCGGCTGCGCCAATTACTTCACCGTGAACGTGACGTTGCCATTGACGGGATGGGTGTCGGAAGAGACCGCGCGCCAGTCCACCCGGTAGCTGCCCGGCGGCAGCGGCTGCGTGGGGGTGATGACCATGGTCTTGGGGTCATCGCTGCCCGAGACCTTCACCGCCATCTTCATCGGCGCATGGTTGGCCATGCCCGGCATCCCGGTCATCACCAGGTTGGCGCCGGAAAACTGGGTGACGAGGTTCTCGGAGAAGCGCAGCTCGATCTTCTGCGGCGCGGGCACCTCGGCCTTGTCGGCGGGCGCCGACGCTTCCAGCTTGGGATGCGCGAAGGCAAGGCTGCTGGCCAGCGCGGCAGTGGCCGCAATCATGGCGTGGATCAGGGGGCGATTGGCATGCATGAGGGTCTCCGCTGAGGGATGTAGAAGTGGGATGATCCGGGCGACCGCGTCAGAACCACACGCGCACGCCGGCGACGAAGCGCGTTTCGCCCGACTTGCCGCCGGCGCTGCGGATCATGTCCGCGGTATTGCCGAAGCTCTGGTAGCGCTCGACGCCGATATACGGGGCGAACTGCCGGCTGAACTCATAGCGCAGCCGCAGCCCCACGGTGCCGTTGGACAAGCCGCTGCCGATGCCCACTTCGGGGTCGTTCTTGCCATAGAGGTTGGCCTCGATGCGCGGCTGCAGGATCAGGCGCTGCGTCAGCAGCAGTTCATACTCCGCCGACAGCCGCAGCGCGGTGCGGCCGCTGGTGCCGACATAGGCGGTGGCATCGACCTCGAACCAGTACGGCGCCAGGCCCTGCACGCCGAACGCCAGCCAGTTGCGCGCCGGGCGCCCGCTGCCGGCGTCGTTGCGCAGGCCCAGCTGGGTGTCCCAGTAGCTGGCCACGGCATGGCCCCACAGCAGCTCGGTGCGGGCTTCGTGCAGCTTGCCCCTGGAGGCCTCGCCCTCGGCCTTGAGCACCAGCTTGTCGAAGCTGTTGCCGAACCATGCCTGCGCCTCGTAGGCGGCGGCATTGTGGCCGTTGGCATGGGCCCATTCCAGGCGGTCGACCAGCACCGACGCGAACAGGTGCTCGTCGGCCATCACCAGCTGGCGCTTGTCGCCCAGTGCGTACTGGCCGACGCCGAGCTGGTAGCCGCCGGAATAGGCGTGCGGGTCGCGCGCGTCGGGCGGTGCGCTGCCGCCCTGCATTTTCATGTCGCCATGGTCCATCGCCGGGGCCGACTCTTGCGGCGGCGCGTTGGCGCCGTCCATGGTCTGGATCTCCGGCTGGTCCATCCCTTGCATCTGGCTATGGTCCATCCCTTGCATCGCGGCAGGCGCGGCCGGCGCGGCCTGTTGGCCATGGCCGTGCGCATGGCCGGCATGCGGGTCCTGCGCAAAGGCTGCGCTCATGGCGCCCAGCGCCAGCGCCGCGGCGAGCATGGTCTTCTTGTATCCGGGCATGACAATCGAGAGTTCAGCTTGCTTCATCAAGCCACCACCACTTCGCGGAACATGCCCGCATCCATATGCAGCATCAGGTGGCAATGCCAGGCCCAGCGCCCCAGGGCATCGGCCGTGACCAGGAAGCTGATGCGCTGCGCCGGCTGCACCGGGATGGTGTGGCGCCGCGCCTGGAAGCTGCCGTCGGGCGCCTCCAGCTCGCTCCACATGCCGTGCAGGTGCATGGGGTGGGTCATCATGGTGTCGTTGTGCAGGATCACGCGCAGCCGCTCGCCATGCTTGAAGTAGATCGGCGTGGAGTTGCCGAACTCGACCCCGTCGAACGACCACGTATAGCGCTCCATATTGCCGGTCAGGTGCAACTCGACCTCGCGCCCCGGCCCGCGCGCATCCATGGCCCCGCCGATGGTGTGCTGGTCGGCCAGCGTCAGCACGCGCCTGCCGTTGTTGCGCAGGCCGATGCCGGGGTCGTCGAGGTTGGTGCGGGCCATGTCGACGCGCATGTCGGTGCTGGCGCCGTATTCGGTGCGGGCATGGCGCGCGGTCTTGCTGGGCACCCGCAGCGCATCGGTGGGCGCCATCGCGTGCTGGCTGTGATCCATGCCGGCGTGGTCCATGCCCGCCATCGGCATCGCGCCATGGCCGGCGTGAGCACCGTGGCCGCCATCTGCTCCATGGCCGCCATGGCCGGTCATCGCGCCCATCATGTCGGTCATGGTCAGCCATTCGGCCCGGTCCAGCGCGGGCACCGGCGCCGACAGGCCTTCGCGCACCGCCAGCGTGCCGCGCGCATAGCCGGTGCGGTCCATCGATTGGGCGAACAGGGTGTAGGCGTCGTCCTGCGGCGTCACGATCGCGTCGCAGGTCTCGCCGGGACCGAAGCGGAATTCGTCGACGCTGACGGGCTCGATGTCCTGGCCGTCGACCTGCACCACGCGCAGCTTGAGGCCGGGGATGCGCACGTCGTAGAAGGTGTTGCCCGAACCGTTGATAAAGCGCAGGCGCACGGTCTCGCCGCGGCGGAACAGGCCGGTCCAGTTGCCCGCCGGCGTGACGCCGTTGGCCAGGTGGGTCAGGGTGGCGCTGGACAGGTCCGCCAGGTCGGTCGGGCTCATCCGCATCTGGTTCCACATGCGGCGCTTGTCCAGCGCCTGCTTCAGGCCGTCGCGCGACACGTCGCGGAAGAAGTCGACCACCGTGGGCTGGTTGTAGTTGTAGTAGTCGCCCTGGATCTTGAGCTTGTTCAGCACCCGCATCGGATCTTCGTCGGTCCAGTCCGACAGCAGCACGGTATGGTCGCGGTCGGCGTGCGCGCGCTCGTGCCCGGAGGCGGGATCAATGACGATGCCGCCGTACACGCCGGTCATCTCCTGGAAGCCGGAGTGCGAGTGATACCAGTAGCTGCCGGTCTGCGCGACCTTGAAGCAGTAGGTAAAGGTCTCGCCGGGCGGGATGCCCGGGAAGCTGATGCCGGGCACGCCGTCCATCTGGTAGGGCAGGATGATGCCGTGCCAGTGGATCGAGGTGGCCTCGCGCAGGCGGTTGGTCACGCGGATGGTGACGGTGTCGCCCTCGCGCCAGCGCAGCGTCGGGCCGGGCAGCATGCCGTTGATGGTGGTGGCGATGGCCGGCTTGCCGGTGTAGTTGACCAGCGCTTCGCCGATCACCAGGTCGAACTCGGTGCCGCGCAGCACCGGGCCGGCACCGCTGCCCGCGGGGGCGGGCTGTCCCTCGCGCGCGCCGCCGCCGTGCCCCGCATGCTGCGCCCAGGCGCTGCCGCCAAACCCGGCCAGGCCGGCCACCACGCCGCCGGCGGCCAGCCCCTGCACGAAGCGGCGGCGCCGGAGATCAGGCAATCCGGAGAGCGGGTCGGGCAGCAAAAGTGGCAGCGCTGGGCGGCCGGGGCTTGGATGGCGTCGCATGTCAGTCGGTTCGGTTAGTTGGCACGCCAAGCGTAGCCAGCGCCACCCTACCGAGGTCTGACCGGAACATGACAATCCGGTAATCTTGCGGTCATGTTGGCGCCGGCAACGCCGGCGTAGAGTTGGCCGGCCTTGTACCAGGGGCCAATCGCATAAGGAAAGCGCTGATGAAACTGCTTGTGGTGGAGGACGAATCCAAGACCGGCGAATACCTGCGCCAGGGACTGACGGAGGCGGGCTTCGTCGTCGACCTGGTGCGCAACGGGCTGGACGGCCAGCACATGGCCATGACCGAGCCCTATGACCTGATCATCCTGGACGTGATGCTGCCGGACGTCGATGGCTGGCGCATCGTGCAGGCGCTGCGCGCGGGGCAGAACCCGGTGCCGGTGCTGTTCCTGACCGCGCGCGACAGCGTGGCCGACCGCGTCAAGGGCCTCGAGCTGGGCGCCGACGACTACCTGGTCAAGCCATTCGCCTTCTCCGAACTGCTGGCGCGCGTGCGCACGCTGCTGCGCCGCGGCACTGCGCAGATGACGCTGGACCGCATCCAGGTGGCCGACCTGGTGCTGGACCTGACCCGCCGCCGCGCCACGCGCGCCGGCCGCCGCATCACGCTGACCAGCAAGGAGTTTGCGTTGCTGGAATTGCTGGCGCGCCGCCGCGGCGAGGTGCTGCCGCGCTCGCTGATCGCCTCGCAGGTGTGGGACATGAACTTCGACAGCGACAGCAATGTCATCGACGTCGCGATCCGGCGCCTGCGCGCCAAGATCGACGACGGCTTCGAGGCCCGCCTGATCCAGACCGTGCGCGGCATGGGCTATGTGCTGGAAGCGCCCGAAGCCGCCGATGAAGCAGACGCGCCGCCGGCACACGACGGGCGGCCCACATGACGCCCCGGCTGTCGCTGACGGCACGACTCACCATCCTGTTCTCGCTGTCGTCGGCGGCAGTGCTGCTGGGTCTGGGGGTGCTGATCTGGCTGGCGATCGACGATCATTTCGCCGACGAGGACTACGCGGTGCTGGCTGACAACGTGCGGCTGATCGAGAAGATCGCCGCCGACGGCCCGGCGGCGTCACTGCCGCAACGGCTGGGGCCGGCGCTGGAACACCATGCCGGCTTCGTCGCCGAAGTGCGTGGCGCCGATGGCAAGCGCCTGTACGCCACGCGGGATTTCGACTTCCGCCCGGCGCTGGCTGCCGCCGCGCAGGCGCCGGCAGGAAACGACGCCTTTGCCTGGGAACAGCAGGGCCAGACCTACCGCGGCCTGCGCGCGCGGCTGGCGCATGCTGGTGCACAGTCGGGCGGCCAGCCGGGCGCGCTGCGGGTGCTGGTCGGCATGGACACGGCGCTGCATGACCACTTCCTGCACGCGTTCCGCAACACGCTGGCCTTCTACGGCACGCTGGCGGCGCTGGCGAGCGGGCTGCTGGGCTGGTGGGCGGCGCGCCGCGGGCTGTCGCCGCTGCGCACCATGGCCTCGCGCGCGCGCGCCGTCACCGCGCACAAGCTCGACGCGCGCATGCCGGTCGAGACCGTGCCGGTGGAAATGGCTGACCTGGCCGCCAACCTCAACGCGATGCTGGAGCGCCTGCAGCGCGACTTCGCGCGCCTGTCGGAATTCTCTTCGGACCTGGCGCACGAGCTGCGCACGCCGATCACCAACCTGATGACGCAGACCCAGGTGGTGCTGTCGCAGCCGCGCGATGCGGCGCGCTACCGCGACGTGCTGTCCTCGAACATGGAAGAGTTGCAGCGACTGTCGCGCATGGTCTCGGACATGCTGTACCTGGCGAAGACCGAGCATGGCATCACGCTGCCCAGCGCGGAACCGATCGAGGTGGCGGATGAAGTCGGGGCGCTGTTCGACTTCTACGATGCGCTCGCCGAGGACAAGGGCGTGCGGCTCGCGCTGCGCGGCCGCGGCCGCATCACCGGCGACCGGCTGATGCTGCGCCGGGCGCTGAGCAACCTGTTGTCGAATGCGCTGCGGCATACACCCGCGGGCAAGGGCATCGTGGTCGAGATCACGCCCGGCGCCAACGCGGTGCAGGTGGTGGTGGAGAACGAAGGCGAGACCATCCGTCCGGAGTTGCTGCCCGCGCTGTTCGACCGCTTCTTCCGCGCCGACAAGTCGCGCGCGCGGCCCGAGTCGGATGGCGCGGGACTGGGGCTGGGGCTGGCGATCACGCAGGCCATCGTAACCGCGCACGGTGGCGCAATCGGCGTGTCGTCAGAGGCGGGCAAGACGCGTTTTACCCTGACGTTCCCCGCTTAGTTTTGCGCTTGGTTTTGCGCTTCCTTTCGCGCCTTGGGCAAGAAAAAGCCGCCCACGCCAGTTACAGCCGTGGGGGAGCTGGCGTGGGCGTGAAGACCGCCGGATGCGGCTCCAGCGGTGCTCCGATGCTACGCAAATCCCCCGTTTGCGACTGCCAACAATTGTGTCGGCGGCCGTAACAGGCAGTGCCCTGAAACGCGTGCCGGGCCGCGATCACGTCATGCCGAGGCAGGCTGCGAGGTCGCGGAAAACGGCAGCTCGATGCGGAACACCGCACCCATGCCGGGCTGGCTGCGCACGCTGGCCTGGCCGCCATGTCGCTCGGCCACGGCGCGCACCAGCACCAGGCCCAGGCCGGTCCCTTCCGGCGCGCCCTGCTGGCCTTCGTGCAGCCGCGCAAATGGCTCGAACAGCCGCGCCTGGTCAGCCTCGGCGATGCCCGGCCCATGATCCTGCACGGCCACCACGAAGCGCTCCGGCGCGCGCGTCAGCGACACCGTCACGGTCCCGCCCGCGGGGCTGAACTTGATCGCATTGCTGACCAGGTTGGCGATGGCGCGCACCAGCAACGCGGGTTCGCCCTGCAGCACCGCGGGGTCGTCGGGCAGGTCGATCTGCAAGGACACCTCGCGCGCCCTGGCCAGCGCCCATAACTGATCGGTGGCGTCGAGCACCAGCCCGCCGAGCTCCACCTCCATGAACGCCAGCGCCTTCGACTCCGCGCGCGCGACGCTGATGAAATCGTCGGCCAGCGTCAGCGTGCGGCGCGCATGCGCGCCGATGCGGGCCAGCACGCCGCTGCCTGCGGCGGCATCGCCGGTGCTGGAGCCCGCCTGATGCGCGCGACGCTGTTCCAGTTCGATCAGCGCCAGGATCGACGCCTGCGGCGAGCGCATGTCGTGCGACAGGAAACGCAGCATCTGCTCGCGCTGGCGCTCCGCCAGGCGGATCGCGGTGATGTCGATCACGCTGACGATCAGGCCCGCCACGGCGCCGGATTCGCCATGCAGCGGCGCGCCATGCAGCAGGTAGCGGCGGTCGCCGCGCCCGGACACTTCGATGCCGCCCTCGGGCACCGGCGCCGCGGCCTGGGTCCACGCCGCCGGTGCGCCGGCGTAGCGATCGTGCAGCGCCTGCCAGTAGGCCAGCGCCGGTGCCGGTGCCGGGCACACCGCCTCGATCAGCGCGCGGATGCCGGGACGCGACAGGCCAGGCTCCACCGGCCCTTCCGGTACGCGCGCCAGCAGCGCCGGGGCCAGCGCCACGCAGCGCCGGTTGGCCAGCAGCACGCCGCCGTCGAGGTCGCAGATGGCGGTGGCATCGGGCAGGCTTTCCAGCCCGTCGGAAAGGAAGCGGCGCAGGCCGCGCAGCTGCGCGCTCATGCCGTAGACCGCGCGCATGCGGCTGTCGAGCGTGGCGCCGGGGTGGCGCGGCGCGGGCATCACGCCGGGCTCGCGCTCCAGCCGCGCCAGCTCGTCGCTGAGAAAGCGCAACGCCGCTTCCTGGCGCAGCCAGCTCCACAACGGATAGAACAGCACGCAGCCCAGCGCCGCGGCGGCCGGCGCGAACCATAGCCGCGCCAGCGCCAGCAGCGCCAGCGACCCCAGCAGCAGGCCGGACAGCAGCAGCCCGGTGGCGACCAGCGCGCCGCGCGGCGGCAGCCGCAGCGCCGCCAGCGCCGCCAGCAGCACCGCCAGCAACGTGCCGCCGGCCTGCCATGCCGGCGACACCGCGACAATGGCATCGCCGTCGCTCACCGCCTGCACCGTGTTGGCCAGAATCTCTACGCCGCTCATGCCGCGGCCGTCACGCGAGACCGGTGTCGGCAGCACGTCGCCCATGCCGGTGGCAAGCGCGCCGATCAGCACCGCCTTGCCGGCAAACATGGTCGGATCGACGCGGCCATCGAGCACGTCGCGCACCGACACGCGGGCGAAGGTGCCGGGCGGGCCGGCGTAGGGGATGCGCAGGCGGCCGCTGCGTTCCCAGCCATTGGCTTCGGCGACCACGGCGGGCTCGTGGCGCACGTTCTCTGGCAGCGCGCCCGCGCGGCCGAAGCCAGCCATCACCGCGGCCAGGTGCGGCACGCCAGCGGCAGCGACCGGATGCGGGCCTTCGCGCAGGTAGACCTGGCGCGCCACGCCATCGGTATCGACCACCATGTTGATATGGCCGACGGCGGCGCCCAGTCCGGCCAGCGGGTAGCGCACCAGCATCCCGGCGGGACCGGGCTCGGCCAGCACCGGCAGCACCACGTTGCCGGCCAGCGCCATGCTGCGCGCCAGCACGGCGTCGTCCTGCGGATAGCGGGTATCGCGCTCGGACAGGATCACGTCGACGCCGATCACGCGCGGGCCACCGGCGGCGATGCGTTCGATCAGCTGCGCCAGCACCGCGCGCCGCCATGGCCAGCGGCCGATGGCGGTGATGCTGGCGTCGTCGATGCCGACGATGACGATGTCGTTGCGGGCGGGATGAGGCTGGGCGCCGATGGCGATGTCGTAGGCGGCCAGGTCGGCGCGTTCGGTCCAGCCCTGGCGCGCCGCGAGCATTACCAGCGCCAGCACCGCGGCGGCCAGCAGGCACCATTCGACCAGCGTGCGCTGGCCGAAGGCGCGCCCCGCCGCACGCGGCTCCGCGCGCGCGCCCGGCGCGCGGGTTGCGTCAGCGGAGCCGGATGCGGCCACCGCCGTCCGCCCGGTCGCCCGAACCGATTGCACCGCCCTGCCCGTCGCGCAGCATGGCGATGACTTCAATGCGCTGCGGCGCCGAGAACGCGGCCGGGTCGGGCGCCACGCCGGGCGCGGCGCGCGCCACGCGGATGAAATAGACCCCCGGCGCGGGGCGCGGCAGGTCGATGGCGTTGGTGGCGGTGTGCTCGTCCGCCAGCAGCGTGGCAAAGCCCGCATCGGCCGCCAGCTGCACCCGGTAGCCGGGGCCGCTGCCGCCATCGGGCCAGCCGATGTGCAGCGCGCCGCCGTCGTCCTGCAGGGTGGGAACCGGCGGCTTGGGCTCGACGCGGAACGGCACCGCGTCCGACCACGGGCCCGTCAGTCCCGCCGCATCGACACTGCGCACGCGCCACCACCAGCGGCCCGGCGCCAGCGCCTGCGCGGCGGGCGACGCGGCGGCGGCGTGGACGGCGGCGTCGCGGGTAAAGGCGGCATCGGTGGCGAGCGCCAGCTCGTAGCTGGCCGCGCCCGGCACCGTGGCCCATTCGAAACTCACGGCATCGGCATAGCGCACCGCATCCGCGGCGGGCTGCTGCGTGAAAGGTGCCGGCGGGTTGAGCCGCACCGAGACCGGCGCCTGCGCGTCATGGCCGGTCAGCTGGTGCCGGTCGATGGCGCTGACGCTCAGGTACAGCGTGCCTTCCGGCAGGCCATCGACCCGCACCCGGACGGCATCGGCGCCGCTGGCGGTGCCGGTCCAGACCAGTTCGCTCAGCGCCGCATCGCGCGCCACCCGCACGCGGTAGGCCACGGCGCCCGGCACCGGTTGCCAGGCCGCCTCGAACGAGGGCCCCAGCACGGTTTCATTCGGCGGCAGCAAGGCCGGCGCCGGCAGCAGCGCCACCGGCTGCGACAGCTTGCCGCCCGCCGACACGCCGATACCAAAGCCGGCCTCGAGCGACGCCGCCGCGGTCATCGCGCGCTCCGGTGCCGCTGCCGCTGCCGATCTTGCGCGCGCGGCGCTGACGCCGACACGGCCTTGCAGCACCTCGCTGCGGCTGCCGCCGGCATCTGCCGAAACCCGGTAACGGGTGCCGCGCACGCCGGTCACCATCATCGGCGTATGCATCTCGAAGCGGCCGACGCCACCGCCCTCGGGCGCCACACGGGTCTCGGCGGCCCCCTTGTCGAGGCGGATCACGGTATCGACCAGGCCGCTGCGCGCGAACGTGCGCAGCCGGTTCACCGCCACCGTGGTCGCGGGCGGCAAGGTGACGCGGGTGCGGTCCGGCAGCTCCAGCGTGACCGAGCCGCCGGCGGGAGTCTCGATGCGCGCTGCCTCGTCAAGGGTCATGCCCACTTGCACCGGCCGGCCGTTGGCGCGCACCTCGCCGCTGACGTAAACCACACGCGCCGACGCCGCCTGCTCCGGGATCTGGCTCAGCGGGATGCGCACGCGCGACCCCGGCACCAGCCGGTACGGATCGGCCACGCCGTTCAGGCGCTGCAGCGTGCGCCAGCCCTGCTCGGATGCCATGTAGCGCGAGGCCAGCCCGATCAGCGTATCGCCCGGTTCCACCACGTAGATGAAGTCGGCGCCCTGCGCGCCCGCGGGCCCGGCCTGCGCCGGCACTGCTGCACCGGCCAGCACGGCCAGCGCGATACCACGCACGACCCTAAGCACGCACCTAAGCATCGCGGTCCTCATCCGCCTGCGCTTCGGCGGCGGAAATCTCCTCGAAACGATAGCCGTGCGAATACACCGAGGTCAGCCGCACGCCGTTCTCGGGGCGCAGCCCCAGCTTCAGGCGCAAGCGGGAAATATGCGTGTCGAGCGTGCGCGAGCCCGCCCCCATGGCGCGGCCCCACACCGCCTGCTCCATCACTTCGCGCGCCAGCAGGCGCCCGGTATTGCGGAACAGGAACAGGGCCAGCTCATATTCGCGCGGCGACAGCACCGCAGCTTCGCCGCCGACGGTGATGGTGCGCGCGTGGGTATCGACGGTGTAGTTGCCGCGCCGGATCAGCTCGACTTCCTGCGCGGCCTCCGGGTAGGCGCGACGCAGCAGCGAGCGCACGCGCGCGACCAGCTCGCCGGCGCGGATAGGCTTGAGCATGTAGTCGTCGGCGCCCACCGTCAGGCCGTCGACGATATCGGATTCGGCGGTACGGCTGGTGACGAACAGGATCGGCGGCATGTTGCCGGACTTTTGCCGCACCCAGCTGACCAGCTCATAGCCGCTGGTGCCCGGCAGCTGCCAGTCGACCAGCAGCAGGTCGTAGGCGCGCTCGCGCAGCGCGCGCAGCAAGTCGGCACCGTTGGCGAAGGATTCGCACTCGAAACCGGCTTCGCCCAAAATCTGCCGGATCAGTTCGGCCTGATCCGGATCATCCTCCACGGATGCAATTCGCATACCTCTACACCCTTCTGCCAGCTTCCGACTGCAACTGCGGTCTCTGCCACGGCGTGTCGACGGCTCGGCCGGCAAGTCATTCTTTGTATTTCACCCTGGCAAGGGGGCGCGGCCGTCGATCTGAACCGGCGGGCCAGGCCGAAGCCCGCCGGCTGCCGCCATGTTACCCAATCGCGGCCCATTCCGTCGAGACGCCCCGAGGTGGGGTGCGCCGGCGTGCCCACCTGGCACCATTGCACCCTGCGCACGCTATTGCAGCATGTAGGTCTCGTACTCCAGCCGCTCGAGCTTGTGGTCCAGCATGGCCAGCGCCAGCGCCACCACCACCAGCAGCGACACCGCGAAGCCATAGCCATACCAGGCCGGCCCCAGCTGCAGCGTCACCAGCGTCAGGGCGCAGTTCAGCACCACGAACAGCGCGGTCAGCAGCAGCACCTCGCGGCGCCGGTCCAGGTAGAAGTAGATGTTGAGCACGCCCAGCAGCACCACTTGCAGGCTGGCGCCGATCACGTCGACGTACAGCAGCGGCAGGTACAGCTCGGAAATGCCCAGCAGCCGCAGCACCCAGGTACCGACCGCGAACAGCAGCAGCGCGGCAATGGCCTGCACCTTGACGATCTCGTACAGGCCCAGCCGGATGGTCTGGACCATGGTGTTGCGCATGTCCTCGATATGCTCGAGCGAGCTGCCGCCGCGCACCGCATCGTAGAACGCGTCGTAGTATTCGACGAAATCGGTCTCGATTCGCACCAGGAACACCGCCATGCCGGGAATGATGGCGAGGTAGGCCAGGAACACCGGGATGTCGTAGATGATCGACGCGCGCAGCGGCCCGATCACCTGGTGGCCGGTGGACGGCGCGTACCAGAACATGAACTTGTCGATCCAGATGCCCAGGTTGTAGAGCAGCCCGATCGCCACCAGGCTGGGGTAGGCATAGCGGCGCCGGAACACCTCGAACGAGATGAACTGGCGGCTGGTGTAGTTGCGGTAGATCAGGGTCACCATGCCGGTCAGCAGGCACAGCTGGCCCGCGACAAACCCGCCCAGCAGCCCTTCCATGCCGTAGCGGCGCAGCCCCAGCGCGGCCGCCACCGAGACCGCGTAGCCCAGCAGGAAGGTCCAGACGATGGCCTTGTATTGCTTCATGCTCGACAGGAAGATCGCGGCGATCCAGATATTGCTCAGCACCACGAAGCCCGCCACCATCAGCAGCCGGTACAGCACCGACTGCTCGCCGAAGCTGAACGCCGCGCACGCCACGCCGATGCCGCCCGACAGCACCGTGGCCAGCAGCGCCACCGCGTGGTAGTTGCTGAGGATCAGGTGGTCGCGCTTCTCGAACAGCCGGTCCGAGGTAAAGCGCGTGAACGACAGCTGCATCGGCCCGGTCAGGATCAGGCTGCCCGCGATCAGGTAGGTCACCGAGACCTGGAACTGCGTGATCAGCGTGCCCGGCACCACGAACGGCAGGCTCAGCATGCCGATCAGCAGGATGCCGACGATCGACAGGATCCACGGCCCCGAGCTGATGATGCCGGCATACGCGTAGGCGCTCAGCATGCCGGACAGGTTGTCCCGCCGCAGCATCTTGCGCAGCTCGAATCCAATCCCAGCCATGCTCAGGCTCCTCGGTGGACCGGGCAGCGCGCGGGATTGCCGCCGTGCCGTGCTGGTCCGTCATGCCCGGCGCCATCGGGCTGCGCCATCAGCCGTTGATACAGTTCGCGGTAGCTGCCGACCATGCGCTCCTGGGTGTAGTAGCGCTCCACGCGCGCCACGCCCGCGGCCTGCGCCGCCTGCCAGCGCGCCGGCTCGCGCAGCAGCCCGAGCGCGGCCGCGGCCAGCGCGGCGGGGTCGGCGATGCGCACCACCTCGCCCGCCTGGCCCAGCGCGGCGTCCTCGCCGGGCAGGCCGAACAGCAGCTCGCGGCACGAGCCCACGTCGGTGGTCACGCACGGCACGCCCGCGGCAAAGCCTTCCAGCACCACCAGCGGCAGCGCCTCGCTGATCGAACTGAGCACCAGCACGCCCACCTGCGGCAGCAGCGCGTCGATGCGCTGGAAGCCGAGGAATTTCACCTTCTTGCCCAGGCCCAGGCTTTCGGCCAGGCTGCGGCATTCGCGCGCGTATTCCGGGTCTTCGTCCTCCGGGCCGGCGATCCAGCCTTCGGCCTCGGGGTATTCGCGCACCACCGTCAGCATCGCGCGGATAAAGGTCTTGACGTCCTTGATCGGCACTACCCGGCCGATCAGGCACAGCACCGGCGGCACCCCCGGCTGGCGCCGCGCGCGCAGCGGCGCCAGGCGCGGCAGGTCGATGCCGTTGGGGATGCTGCGCGTGCGCGCCTCGGGCGCGCCGTCCTGCACCTGGCGGCGGCGGTTGCCTTCGTACAGCGCGACGATGTCGTCGCCGGCGTCATAGCAGACCCGGCCCAGGGTTTCGAAAAAGCGCACCCACAGCTCGCGGAAATAGCTGATCTGGGAGATGTCGCGCTCGAACACATTGCGGTTGTCGCGGATCCACTGGCTCTGGAACAGGTCGATCTTGCGTTCCTTGGTATAGATGCCGTGCTCCGACACCAGCAGCGGGCGCTGGTTGCGGTGGCGCAGCAGCGCGCCCAGAAAGCCCGCATAGCCGGTGGAAACGGTGTGGTAGACGCGCGCCGGGATCAGCCCGTCGGCAATCCGCACCAGCTGCCACAGCGGCTTGTGCATGATGCGCACGGTCCAGAAGTAATCGGTGAACGACGGGTCGGTGCAGAAGCGCCGGTATTGGTCGGTGATGGTCTGCCAGGCACGGCGGCTGTACAGGAACGCGTCCTCGCCCAGCGCGCCGCCTTCGCGCAGCGCCGGCATCAGTTCGCGGATCATCGCGCCAGCCTCGGCCTCGCGGCCCGGCTCGCGCAGCAGGTCGTGCAGGCGGTCGGCCGCGTCGAACGCCTTCGCGTCGCCGCTGCGGCCCTGCGCCAGCGGCGGCGGCGGGAAGTCATAGAGATAATGCGTTTCCAGGTGCACCACGTTGGCCGGCAGCTGGTAGGCCATATCGCCATAGTCCTCGCGCCGGCTGCCGATAAAGACGATGCCGAAGCGCAGCTCGGGGAACGCGCGGATCATCTGGTTGACCCAGCTCGACACGCCGCCGCTCACGTACGGGAAGGTGCCTTCGAGCAGCAGCATGACGTCGGCCGACGCCGCTTTCAAGAGGATCTCGCTCATGATTGCCAGTACCGCAACAGGGGCCGCACCAGCGGGAGCGGCGAGGGGCTGTCAAACGATGCCATCAGCTGTCGCACCGCGGCGTAGTCGCGCTCCAGGTAGGCGGCTTCGGCCAGGTGCGGCAGCACGCGCTCGCGCGCGAAGCCGAGCGCCTCGGCGCGCTGCAGCCAGGCGCGCGCCTCGCGCGGGGCGTTGCGCGCCAGCGCCAGGCGCCCGCGCATGTACCACAGCGAGGCAATGCCGTCGTCATGCGACAGCGCCGCGCTGGCGTAGCGCTCGACCTGGCTGGCGGTATAGCGGTAGACGTCGCCCTGCACCAGGTTCTGGTAGATCAGTTCCCAGTACAGGTCGGCCAGGCGCTTGCTGATCTCGGCGCGCTCGCTCGGACTGTAGGCGGTTTCCAGCCGCGGCAGCTCGGCCAGGATCTGCTGGGTCAGCTGCTTCTCGGCGCCGTCCAGCATGCCGTAGGCCAGCAGCCGGATATCGTCGGCGCTGTCGGCCAGCAGCTCGCGCAGCACCGGGCTGACGGTGCGCGCCGGCATCGACTGCATCGCCACCAGCGCGGTCATGCGCTCCGGCAGCGGCGCGCGCGCATTGCCCAGCTGCGCCCGCAGCCGCGCGCCGCCGCCGTGCGTGACGCGCGACATCAGGTGCGTGACGAACTCGGGCAGGCCCACGGTGCCGATGCCGCTGGTATCGATGCGGCGCGGGAACAGCTTCGACAGCAGGTAGCTGCCCACGCACACCAGCGCGCCGCCGAGCGGCACGAAGAAGCAGAACAGCGCCAGGAAGCCGTAGCTCCACGCGAACGGCACGCGCATGCGCCGCGGCAGCAGGCGCCACAGCAGCAGCGCCGTCAGCGCCGCGGCCACCGCCTGCATGCCCAGGAACGCCAGCAGCAGCGCGGTGCTGTTGCCGGCGCGCGCCAGCAGCGCCAGCGCGGCGATCTGGGCGGCCAGGCCGCCGACGCCGAACTTAAACATGGGGCGCTTCCCCGGCCGCCGGTGTCGGCCGCGCCGCCGTGCCGTCGACCTGGGCCCGGCGCAGCAGCTTGACCAGCGCCTCTTCCGCGCCGGTCGCGGGCACCGCCAGCGAGTAGACGCCGATGCCGGCGCTGGTGAAATCGGTGCCGAACTGCGCGCGCAGCATGTCTTCGATGCGCACCAGGTAGGCCGCCACGGCCTGCGCATCGGACAGCGGCATCAGCGTCAGCATGGCGCGGTGGTGGGGATTGACCAGTGGCCAGGCCACGTCCAGCGCGCGCCGGCTGCGCACCACCTGCTCGAACAGCGCATCGCGCTCGGGATCGGTGTCGAACACCAGCGCCACCACCGAGCTGTCGATGCCGGTCTCGCGCTGCAGCCGCGACAGGCGCGCATAGTCCAGCGCAAACGGATACGGGCATGCCGGCAGCGCCGCCAGGATGGTGCGGGTGGCGCCGACATGCTCGACGCCGTCGGCGTAGTAGCCCAGCAGCACCATCAGCATCTGCAGGTTCTCGTAGTTGAGCGACAGGAACGGCATGCGCTCCACCACCAGCAGGCCGATCAGGTGGTCGGAGCCCGCCAGCACCGGCGCCACCGCCACGTAGCGCGTGCGGGCATCGTGCTGCAGGCCCTCGGCGCGCAGGTGGGCCAGCTGGCGCGTGTCCAGGCAGTGGCGCACCAGCGGATCGGTGGGGTCGAGGGTAAAGGCCGGGCCGATGCTGGCCGCGGGCTCGGCGTCGACGCGCTCGCCGTTGCAGGCGTAGAGCGCGGCCGCCTCGACCTGGCAGGCCTGCGCCACCACCTGCAGCACCGGCTGCGCGCCGGCCAGCACGTGGCCGCCGCGGGCGGCCTCTTCCAGCGCCACGCCGCGCAGCTGCGACAGCGTGTCGCGCAGCGTGGTGGGCCGCGCCAGCAGGTCGTTTTCCAGCCGCGAGTGGGAGATGCGCAGCAGGTAGTGGTTCTTGGTCAGCGCCGCCAGGCGCTCGTCCAGGTAGCGGTTGACGGCGCGCGCGCGCGCCAGGCGCGTGCCCCAGATATCGCCGAACTGCCCCGCCACCAGCACCAGCAGCAGGCCGCCCAGGAAGAACAGGCGCGGGAACGGGCCGGGCATCACGCCGGTCTGGTGGTACACATACCAGGCGCCCAGCAGCATCAGCACGCTGCCCACGCCGATCAGCGTGCCGTAGCGCAGCGCCAGGACCACCGGCAGCAGCCAGGCCCACGGAAAGCCCATGCCCAGCAGCAGCGGGTTCTGCGGCAGCACCAGCCAGGCCAGCCCCAGCGCGGCCAGCATTGCCACCACCAGTTCCACCACGGCGGCCGGCCCGGTGACCGCGGGCGCGAGCAGGCGCGCATAGCGCCCGCCCAGGCCGATGCCCTGTCCCTGCCGCGCGCGATAGGTGTTGTCAGCCGTCTTGGCCACGCTCATCCCCTTGCTCCAACCATCCATCGCCGCGCTGGCGCGGCGCCGTGCCGATCAACGCCACCCTCACCTCAGCCCTGCATCAGTGGCGCCAGCAGGCGGCGCAGCAGCTTCTGCGCGGTGCCCGACAGCGAGGCACGGCTCCAGCCGCTGTCGCTGCCGGTGGCGGACCACACCACTTCGCCGCTGTTCACGTCGAGCAGCTGCAGCGAGATGCCGACCGCCGGCTCGCCGTCCACGCCCACCTTGTAGCGCCATTCCTGCACCGCGCCGGTGAGCGCATAGCGGGCCTTCTCGGCGCGCGCCCATTCCAGCGCCTTGCCCACCGCCTCGCGCTCGGCCGGCTCGAACAGCGTTTCCGGGTTCAGCGCGGCCGGATAGCGCTTCAGGCTGGCCACGCCGCCGGTCTTGAGCAGGCTCTCGGCGATGGCTTCGGCGCGCAGGCCGGCCTGCGGCGTCTCGGTGTAGTTGACGATCGGCAGCACCGCGATGGTCTCGCCGCGCGCCAGCGCCGGCGCGCGGCCGACGTCCGTCACCGCGCAGCCCGCCAGCCACAGCGCCGCGCCCAGCGCGCCGCACCATGCCGCCAGCCGCCTCGCCACCGTCTTGCCCGTCATGCCCGTGCCTTGCTTGTCCATATTCATCCCCTTTTTCCGTATTGCCATATCTGTTGATGCCCCGCCTGTCCCGCCATGCGCCGCGCGCTCAGTACAGCCAGCGGTAGCGCAACCCCAGTTCCGTCATCGGCCGCCCGCCGTTGCGCGCCGCGGTCTCGTGCGAGACATAGAGCGCCAGGTGGTCGTTGCCGAACAGAGATCCCGCCACGCCGCCCTGCACCCGGAAGTTCTGCCGCGCGCGGGTGTCGTGCAACAACCCGATCTCGCCGAACGGCCGCCACTTGCGGGTGTATTCGTCCAGCAGCTCGGTGCCGAAGCCGAACAGCACGCCAGCCTGCGTGAAGCCCTGCGGCATGTAGAACGCCGGCGTCGCGGCGTCGCCGGCCGGCACCAGCGCGGCCTGGCGCGGCGTCAGGCTGCCGCCCTGCGTGCTGTAGCTGGCGTGCGTGGCGACCACGCGCACGGTGTAGTCCGGATACGCGGTGCGGATCTTGTAGCCGGCCTCGACGTCATACACCATGCCGTGGCCCAGCGTGCTGCGGTCCTGGCCGCGGAAGCGGCTGTACTCGATGCGCGCGCCGACGAACTCGCGCAGGCTGAAGCGCCACGTCGCGCCCAGCCCCAGCACGTCCTTGGCGCCGCCCACGCGCAGCGGCGCGGACTCGTCGGCCGGCTGGTTGAGCCCGGCCAGCGTGCTGAACTGCAGCCGCCCCTGCTGGTTCCACTCGCCGAAGAAGCGCGCCGTGGCCATGGTGTCGAGGCCCTCGCGGTAGCCCGCGGTAGCGCGCCAGCGCTGGTTGCTGTCGCGGTAGCCCAGCGACAGGTCGGCGCTCCGGTCCGATGCTGGCACGTTGGCCAGCTGGCGCGGATCGGTGCTGCGCTGGTCGCGCCAGGTGCCGCGCAGGTTCAGGTCATAGCCGTCCCACAGCCGCACGCCGCCGGCCAGGCTGCCTTCGGTGAACTCCAGCGGCTTCTGGTGCAGAAAGCGCACGCGCGGCTCGATCGCCTGGGCGTTGAACAGCAGCGTGTCGCGCAGGGTTTCCTGCAGCGCGTCGTCGGAGCGGGCCCGCTCCTGGGTTTCGAAGGCCAGCGTCTGCGCCGCGCCCAGGCGGTCCAGCCGCTGGTTGGCCTCGATCTGGCTCGCCACCGGCACGCGGCCGGCCTGGCGCTCCAGGATGCGGTCCAGGCTGTTCAGGTCCTGCCGGTCCAGCGCGATCGCCACCTCGGCATACGCCGGGCGCTGCAGCCGGCTGGCGTACTGGCGTGCCAGCCAGCCGCGCGCCAGTTCGTTCGATTCCGCCGACATCGCCCACGCCAGCGCGGCATCGCGCCCGGCGGCCGACAATGCTGCCTCGCGCCGCGCCGCGTCGCGCACGACCTCGGCGGGCACCGGCTCGCGCAGCGGCGGCAATCCTGCGATCTCGCCCAGCTGCGACGCCGCGTCCGCGTCGGGCGGGCTTAGTTCGCGCGCCGCCGTGGAAGCGCGGTCGGCGCGCAGCATCTGGACCACCAGCGCGCGCGAGACCTCGCCCGAGGCAAAGATCTGCCCCAGCGCCACGGTCTGGCGGCGCAGGTCCGCGCGCGACGGCGCGCCCGAGGCGTTTTCGCGCTCCTCGTCGCCATCGGCATGGTCCGGGCGCATGCGCGCATCGCCAGCGCCGCGCCGGGCCCAGCCACGATGCAGATCGATCCACGCCTGCCGGCGCACGCGCCAGGCCATGTCGGTCTGGCCGACGGCTTCATAGGCGTCGGCCAGCAGGCTGAGCCAGAGCGGATCGGCGCTCTTGCCGTCGTTGAGCTTGCGCAGGTAATGCAGCGCCGCGCGCCCGTCGTGGAAGCGCATATGGCCGGCGGCGAAGGCGCCCCACAGGTCGGGATTGTCCTCGGCCTGGTCCTGCAGGCGGCGCATCACCGCGCGCACCTCGGTATCGCTGCCCTGGTCGACCAGCGTCCACAGCAGCGCCGCCAGCGTTTCGCTGTCGGCGTCCGGCAGGCCCGCGGCATGGCGCAGGTCGGCCAGGGCCTGCTCGCGTTGGCCCGTGACGCGGTAGTACTCGGCGCGACGCATCAGGAAGCGGCCCGACTGCCAGGCGGCGCGGCGCTGCTCCGCGCTCATGTCCTGCAGCAGCCGCTCGATGCGGCGGTAGGCGTGGGCGCGCGTGTAGTAGTACAGCGCCAGCTCCAGCGAGGCCGGGCTGGCGCTGCGGCGCCAGTCGGCCTCGGCGATGCGGCCGGCGTCGATCGGGGTCCTGTCGTAGTAGGCGATCAGGTTGGAGAAGTCCGCTTGCTGCGTGGCGCGGACCTCGGCCGTGCAGTCGTTGCGCGCCGGGCCCTCCGGCAGCTGCCGGCAGTGCTCGTCGCGGGTCTGCGCGGCCGCCATCATCAGATGCCGATAGCCGTCCTGCAGCAGGTCGTCGCGCTGGTTGAGCCGCGCCAGCTCGGTGAACGTGCGCCAGAACAGCAGGTCGCGCGGACCCGCGGCGGCGCGCGCCGGCAGCATCGCGTCCAGCGCCTGGGGCAGGCGGCCGCGCACATAGAGCAGGTTGGCCAGCTTGAGCGCGTAGGCGGGGCGCGGGCCGAAGCGCTGCTGCAGCTGCGTATAGAGCTGGAAGGCGCGCTCGTCCTTGCCGGCGCGTTCGGCCAGCGCGGCGTGGCGCTCCATAATGTCGCGCGCCTTCGGGCCCCGGCTCAGGCCTTCGAGGAAGCGCATGGCCACTTCCGGCTCGCCCAGGCGCTCGTAGGCGGCCACCACCTCGTCCACCGTCTTCAGGTCCGAGCCGCCCGCGCGGTGGCGCAGCGCGGCCAGGTAGGCGCGATCGTCTGACAGCCCCGGCGCCAGCCGCATCACCGCATCCCACGCGCGCTCGTCGTTGGTGGCGCGGGCATAGTCGAGCCAGCTCTTCAGCGCCACCGCCGGCTGGCGGTTCCATTCCGCCACCTGCGCCAGCCGCTCGCGCCAGACCGGCTCGGCCGGCAGCCGGCGCACCGCGGTCTCGGCCACGCGCTGGGCCTGGTCGAGCTTGCCCGCGGCCAGGAACACGCGATAGGCCAGCTCGTAGTCGTCGGCATTGAACCTGGTCTCGTCCGGCTGCGCGGGCGCGGTTGCCTGGGCCGCAGCCCTGCGCACGCCGAACTGGCCGGAAGCGGCCAGCGCCTCGCGCAGCGCCACGCCGCGCGGCCCGTCGAGAAACACCACGCCGCGCTCGCGCCACGGCTGGCTGGCCGCGATGCGCCGCACCTCGGCCTCGCGCGCGGCCAGCGCGGCCGGGTGCGCATGGCCGGCATCGCGCAGCCGCGCCGACACCTTCAGCAGCCGCTCGACATAGCGGCTGGCCTGCTCGGGCTTGTTGGCCGCCAGCGCCAGCCGGGTCAGGTAGCGCAGCACCTCGGGGTCGTCGAGCAGCTTGCCGCCGTGGCGCTCGGCCTGCGCCAGCGCCTCGTCCAGAAGGTTGCCGGACTGCAGGGTCTGCACCGCCTTCAGGAACAGCGCGCGCCGCTCGGCCAGCGTGGTCGCGGCCGCCTGCTGCGCGAACAGTGCGTTGGCGGCATCGCGGTAGTCGCCGCCGGCAATCGCCATCTCCGCCAGCTGGCGGTTCCAGAATGCCGCGTTGTTGCGGTCCTGGCTCGCCAGCGCGGTATAGAAACGGCGCATCGCGGCATCCGCGCCGGCCTGGCGCGCCTGCGTGGCCAGTGCCTGCAGGTCGGCCACGCTCCAGCGGCGGCCGGCGGCCTGGTCCAGCAGGCTGCGCAGCTGCACCAGGTTCTGTTCGCGCTCGGCGGTTTCCGGCTGCGCGGCCCAGGCGCGCTGCTGCGCGATCTCGATACGCGTGCGCAGCACCTGGCCCGACAGGTCGATGCCCTGCACCGCCTGCATCCGCTCCAGCATCGCCTGCGCGTCTTCCAGGCGGCCGGTGCGCGCGTATTGCTCGGCCAGCACGCCCATGAAGGCGGGATCGTCGGGCGTGACCTTCCACCAGGCTTCCAGGTAGGCCATGGTCAGCCCGTCGATGGTGCGGCCCTGCCCCAGCAGCCGTTCGCGCAGGGTTTCGCGCGGGAACATCAGCGCCAGGCCGATGCCCACGATCGCGGTAAAGGTCAGCACCAGCGTCGGCGGCAGCAGCCGCTCGCGCTCAGCCGGCGCAGCGGACTTCGACTTGTTGCCTGACATGATTGGGGTCGGTCACGGGTGCGGTATCGACGCGCAGCGTGTTGCGTTCGCGCACCGCCGCCACGGCCTTGCCATCGACGCTGATGCGGCAGTGGCCGGCGTTGGCCAGGCGGAAGAACGGCTTGAAGTAGCCACTGAAGGCAAAACGGGTGACGCCGTCGCGCTGCGACCAGTCGCGCACGATGCCGTTGGCTTCGGCGAGTTGCGGCGTGGCGGCCGCCGTCAGTGCGGCCGAGTCGCGCACGGCAAAGCGCGCATCGCCGCCGTCCAGGTGCAGGTAGACGCCGCCGCCGGGCGCCGGCGAGGTTCCGGTCACGCCCTTCGCCGTGGCAATGTCGGGCAGGCCCGCGCCGCTCCAGCGCAGGTTGCGCAGGTTGCCGTCGCCGCGCACGATCCATTGCGTGGCGCTGCTGCCGGCACTGCCGTCGCCCACTTCGCGCGCCACCGCCATCTCCTGCCAGTCGAGCACCTTGCGCACGTAATCGGTCGAATGCAGCGGCAGCAGCGGCTGCGCCAGCACGTAGTCGTAGACCTTGCGCAGCGCCTTCAGCGACGCCGCCTTGGTGCCGGAGTAGCTGTGGTAGTAGATGTTGACGGGCTTGAAGCGATACGGCCGGTCGGTCAGCTCGAAGGTCTCGATCACGCGCTCGAAGCCGTAGAACGGGCCATGCCACAGGTTGGTGTAGACATTCTCGTTCTGGTTGGGCGCGAACACCTGGAAGGTGCCGCCCGGCTTGTTGATGCCCAGCGGCGCGATCGCGGTCCAGCTGGGATTGCTGCGCGTGATCAGCGTGTCGCCGCCGTTCATGTTGAACACGCGCGCCTGGTCGGTCAGGCGCAGGGCCTCGGCCGGCGGCTGGCAGTCGCCCGACCACAGCAGCAGGCTGACCGGCTTGCCGGCGGGCGCCAGGCTGCGGTTGATGTAGTCGATGGAACCACCGATCTCGCGGTTCAGGTCCATGGTGTAGCCGGGGATGTTCAGGTGGAAGGCCTCGTCGCCCGCGCCCGCGGCGGCGTTGCCGCCCTGAGCCGGAACCGTGCGCGCCCACTCGAACGGGTGCGAGAAGGTATGGCTGGCCACCTCGACATAGGGCTGGGCGAAGATCTTGCGCGCGATCGGCTCCAGTTCGGCGGCGAGCTTCGGGTACATGCCGTCGCGGCTGACCTCGCCCTGGATCACCGACATGGTCATCGGCAGCCGGTAGCGGTCGAAGATCTCGCGCAACAGCACCTCGCCGGAGAAGCCGCCGCCGGGAATCTCGGCGCGCGAGGCAAAGCCGTCGCCATCGATATGGATGGTCAGCAGGCGCCGGCCGTTCTCGGTGGTGACGTCGGGCACCGGCATCGCGGGCAGGCGCAGCGCCTCGCGCAGGAAGTCCAGCGGCTGCACCACCCAGCGGCTGTCGGCGGTGCCGATGCCGCTCTCGTGCACCGCATACGGCCCCAGCACATAGCCGCCCCACGGCGTGATGGCCGCGGCGTCATAGGTCAGCGTGCCGGAGCGCAGGCGCAGCAGCGTGCGGAAGCCGTCGCCGTCCGGCACCTGGATCGCCTCGGCCTGGTTGCGGTCAGGCGCCACCGGCATCTCGAAACCCATCATCGGGTCCTTGGCCAGCACCTCGACCGGGCCCGATACGCGCCCCCTGACCGCCTTCAGGCCGAAGCCGCGCGCCACCGCGCCACTGACGCTGGTGCCGAAGTCGTTCAGGAACACCACCGGCATGCCCTGCGCCATGCGCGCCTGCACCCAGGTGTGGAAACGGCCCGGCTGCGCCGTGACCTTGCCCGTCAGGTACATCACCACGCCGGCATAACGGTCGGGGCCGATCTCGGGCAGCTCCTCGCTGGTGTCGGCAAATTCGACGCGGTAGCCCAGGTAGTTGAGCGGCATCGAGACAAAGCGCACGCCCTCGGACTGGTCGATCGCCACGCCCGGGCCGCGCTCCTGCACCACCAGCACGCGCCGCGGCAGCACTTCGACCTTGCCGATGCCGATGGTCTGCAGGCCGGGGTCGGCAACATAGGGGGTGATGCCCAGCGCGCGGATGCGCCGCGCGGTGTCGCGCGCGCAGCGGCGGTCCGCCGGCGGGCAGTAGTCGATCGACACCACCGGCAGCCGGTATTGCTCGCGGATGGTGCGCGCCTGCGCCAGCAGCCAGTCGCGGTCGGCCTGCGGCACCTCGACATAGCGGCCCTGGGCCTGGTTCCAGCCGCGGAACAGCGACTCGAAGGCAACGGCATACGCCAGGCCATGCACCTGCGGCAGGATCTCGAAGCCGCGGTTGAAGATCAGCCGGGCATCGGGGTAGCGCGCCTTGATCGCGCGCACCACGCGCACCAGGCCGGCTTCCTGCCGCGCGCGCTCGGCGTCGGTTTTGGCGGCGAGCTGGTACGAGTCCAGGGTATCCAGAAAGAAGCCGCGGAAACCCCGTGCCCACAGCGGCGCGATCACCTTGTCGACATAGAAGGCGGGCCAGCCGTCGGCCGCCTGGTCGATCACCGGCGCGTTCCACGCGTCGTTGCGGCCGACGAACCAGCTCTTGGGGATGTCCTTGAAATACGGGCGGCCTTCCAGCACCTCGCCCACGCTGACATAGGCAAACCAGGCGGTCGCGGGGGTGGCGACCCGGCGCGGGTCGAAGCCGCTGTCGGGTTCGACCACGGCGATATCGAATGCCTGCAGCGCGTCGACCGGCGGCTTGGCGCCGTAGTGCAGCGCGATCGACGGCATTGCCGGCGCGGATGCCGCAGCGCCGGCTGCCGGCTGTGCCGCGGCGGCCCCGGCCGCTCCGAGGGCCAGCGCCAGCGCAGCGCACTGCGCCAGATGCCCCAGCAAGGCCAACCATCCCGGCCGGCATGGCGTGCAGCCACCCAGGCCGCGCCGGCTGCCTTGCGCTTCCCCCAGTCGATTCACAGCGTGCTTCCCTTTATTTTTGCGCACCCGAAGTGCACGGTGCCAGACATTTTAGAGGCGGTTCGCGACCGCGTGCGCCTGGTTCTGACCGTCAATTCGGAAAAGTCCGATGGTATCCGGCATCCGCATGCTAGAGCAGGCACCGGCCCCGTATTGTCAACAATTGTCCCGAAAAGGAGACATGGAGGCGACTTGCTGCCTCGACGGCCGCGCGCGTGGGCGGTCGATGCTTTGGGACAACGGGCTGCCAGCCGGCGAAAGAAGATCCCCGCTACGCCCGGCGACGTCGCTGTCCGTTAGCGGATTTCCGGACAGCCGCTTTGCCACCACATGAAATCTTTGCGTTCATTCTCTTATGTATGGACGCGCATGCAGGCCGTTGACTCATGTATTGGCATGGATAGCCTGACTGCGGTCACGGGTATTGTGGTTTATCCGCATAATGTTATATCCGCGCCGGACTGACCTCACCCGAACGCGGTAGGAACGGTGCCGTAAAAATTTGTAAAAAAGATGGCACCAGCTTGCAGCGGGCGGCAGCCCATTATGCACGACTACATGGCACGCGGCCCGGCTGCGGTGCATGCACAGGCAAACGCAACAATAAAAAATCAGGGAATTCACTGAATCGGTACTGAAGTAGAAAACGCTAATATCTCCTGTCGGAACCTCTCATCATGATTAGGCGCTTAGCCTGATTGACACACCGGGAAAATTCGGCAGAATGATTCCCACTTGTGCAGCGCCCATTCGGTGTGTCATTTGGTGTTGTCGTTCCGTGACGGTTTCGGTTGTCACGACAGCGACATATCGAAGTCATATGGAATGCGCTGGCGGGGAAGATAAAACAGATCCGCCGGGTGCTTGCACACGGTGTATAACGAGCGTTTTCGCTCATTTTGAAATTCAAGGTTGAGATAGATATGGAAACCGGTACCGTTAAGTGGTTCAACGACGCCAAGGGCTTCGGCTTCATCACGCCGGATGAAGGCGGCAACGATCTGTTCGCGCACTTCTCCGCAATTGAAGGCAATGGCTTCAAGTCGCTGAAGGAAGGCCAGAAGGTGCGCTACGTCAAGGCCATGGGCCAGAAGGGCGAGCAAGCCACCAAGATTCAGGCCCTCTGATACCGGTGAGGTTCCGGCTGGCCCGACGGGTCGGCCGGCACGAAAGCCCCGCAGATTTGCGGGGCTTTTTGTTTGGGCGCAACCATGCTGCAGCACGGTTGCGCCCGCGCCGTTGCAGGTGAAATTGCTATAATCGCCCGACCCACAACCACCTCCCAAACGAGTCGCGCGCCAACGCCGCGCGGCCGGCGCGGGACGGTAAGCAGCGTGTCGAGGAGTTACGTGGCCGGTACTCAGATCGCAGCTTCAGACAGCCGCTCCGGCATCGGCGCCCAGGCTGGTCCCGCCGCCTCGTCGGGCAGCTCCTTCCATGCCGCGCTGCGCATCCTGCCGGCGGCGCAGCGCCAGGCCATGTTCCAGATCTACGCGTTCTGCCGCGCCGTCGACGATATCGCCGACGGCGACGCGCCGCATGCCGAGCGCCTGGCCGCGCTCAATGCCTGGCGCCGCGACATCGACGCCTGCTACGCCGGCAACCCGCCCGCGCCGCTGCAGCCCCTGTACGCGCAGATCCGCGCCTACGACCTGCAGCAGGCTGACTTCCTCGCCGTGCTCGACGGCATGACCATGGACGTGGTGCAGGATATCCGCGCACCGGATGCCGCCACCCTCGACCTGTACTGCGACCGCGTGGCCAGCGCGGTGGGCCGGCTGGCGGTGCGCGTGTTCGGGCTGGAGACGGATTGCGGGATTGCGCTGGCGCACCACCTGGGCCGTGCGCTGCAGCTGACCAATATCCTGCGCGATATCGACGAGGATGCCGCCATCGGCCGGCTCTACCTGCCGGCCGAGGCGCTGGCGGCGGCCGGCATCGCGGCCGCCACGCCCGCGGCCGTGGCCGCGCACCCGGCGCTCGGGCAGGCATGCGCGGCCGTGGCGCGCGAGGCCCAGGCCCACTACGACCAGGCCCAGGCCATCATGGCGCGCTGCCCGGCACGCCAGGTGCGTTCGCCGCGCATCATGGCCGAGGTCTACCACCGCATCCTGGCGCGGCTGTGCGCGCAGGCCTGGCGGGCGCCGCGCCAGCGCGTACGCCTGCCGCGCGCGCAATTGCTCTGGATCGTGCTGCGCCACGCCATTGGCTGAGCGCGGCATGTCGATGCACGCCGGGGCCGGCCATGCCGGCGCCGGCACAAGGAGGTTGCATGTCGATTAACGAGACCGCCCTTGCCAACGCCGCGCCGCACACCGATGCGGCGCAGCGTGAGCCGGCCGGCCCGGCGCAAGCGCCGGCGACACGCTTGTCCGCGCCAGCGCTAGACCATGGCATCGGCCGCGCCCTCGACGCGCTGCTGCACCAGCAGCGCCCCGACGGCCACTGGATCTATGAACTCGAGGCCGACGCCACCATCCCCGCCGAATACGTGCTGATGGTGCACTACCTCGGCGAAGCGCCCGACCTCGACCTGGAAGCGCGCATGGCGCGCTACCTGCGCCGCATCCAGAACCCCGACGGCGGCTGGCCGCTGTTCCATCAGGGCCGCTCCGACGTCAGTGCCAGCGTCAAGGCGTATTTCGCGCTGAAGATGGCGGGCGACGATCCGCAGTCCGCGCCGATGCAGCGCGCGCGCCAGGCCATCCACGCCATGGGCGGCGCCGAGGCCACTAACGTGTTCACGCGCACGCTGCTGGCGCTGTACGGCGTGCTGCCATGGAAGGCGGTGCCGATGATGCCGGTCGAGATCATGCTGCTGCCGCGCTGGTTCCCGTTCCACCTGTCCAAGATCTCGTACTGGGCCCGCACGGTGATCGTGCCGCTGCTGGTGCTCAACAGCCTGCGCCCGCAGGCGCGCAACCCGCGCGGCATCGGCATCAACGAACTCTTCGTCGGCAACTGCCACACGGTGGGCCTGCCGCCGCGCGCGCCGCACCAGCATGCCGGCTGGTACACGGTGTTCCGCGGGCTCGATGCGCTGCTGCGCGCGGCCGAGCCGCTGCTCCCGCGCACGCTGCGCCGGCGCGCCATTGCCGCGGCACAGCGCTTCGTGCGCGAGCGACTCAACGGCGAGGACGGGCTGGGCGCGATCTTCCCGGCGATGGCCAACAGCGTGATGATGTTCGACGTGCTGGGCGTGCCGCCCGACGATCCGGCGCGCGCGGTGGCGCGGCGTTCGCTCGAGCGCCTGCTGGTCGAGCACGGCGACGAGGCCTATTGCCAGCCCTGCCTGTCGCCGGTGTGGGATACCGCGCTGGCCACGCACGCGCTGATGGAAACCGGCGAAGTGCGCGCGGCGCAGGCCGCCGGGCGCGCGCTTGACTGGCTCAGGCCGCTGCAGGTGCTGGACCTGCGCGGCGACTGGGCGGTGCGGCGCCCGCTGGTGCGCCCCGGCGGCTGGGCCTTCCAGTACGCCAACGCCTACTACCCCGACGTCGACGACACCGCGGTGGTGGCCGCCGCCATGGACCGCTTCATGCGCGCGCACGATGCGCCGGGGCGCTACGGCGAAGCGGTGGCGCGCGCCACCGAGTGGATCGTCGGCATGCAGAGCGGCAACGGCGGCTGGGGCGCATTCGAGCCCGAGAACACGCACCTGTACCTGAACAACATTCCCTTCGCCGACCACGGCGCGCTGCTGGACCCGCCCACCGCGGACGTGTCGGCGCGCTGCCTGTCGATGCTGTGCCAGACCGGCGCCACCCCCCGCAAGAGCGAGCCCGCCGCGCGCGCGCTGCGCTACCTGCTGGCCGAGCAGATGCCCGACGGCAGCTGGTTCGGCCGCTGGGGCACCAACTACATCTACGGCACCTGGAGCGCGCTGTGCGCGCTGAACGCCGCCGGCCTGCCGCCTGCTGCGCCCGAACTGCAGCGCGCGGTGGCGTGGCTGGCACGGATCCAGAACGCCGACGGCGGCTGGGGCGAGGACGGCAGCAGCTACCGGCTCGACTACCGCGGCTACGAACCCGCGCCCAGCGTGGCCTCGCAAACCGCGTGGGCGCTGCTGGCAATGATGGCGGCGGGCGCCGCGCAGCATGCGGCGGTGGCGCGCGGCATCGACTACCTGCTGCGCACGCAGCAGCCCGGCGGCCTGTGGCATGAGCCCCGCTTTACCGCGGTGGGCTTCCCGCGCGTGTTCTACCTGCGCTATCACGGCTATGCGCGCTACTTTCCGCTGTGGGCACTGGCGCGCTACCGCAACCTGCAGCGCGGCCATGCCGATCACAGGGGCCACAGCGGCCAGGTGTCGTGGGGTCTGTGACGGCGCCGTTCGTGCTGGTCGTCACCGGCATGGCGTTCGAGGCGCGCATCGCGGCCGGACCGCACTGCCGCGTGGTGCACGGCGTGCGCGGCCTGGCGCTGGAGCAAGAGGTGTCGGCAATGGCCAGCCGGCACTGCATGGGCATCCTCAGCTTTGGCGTGGCGGGCGGGCTGGAGCCGGCGCTGGCGCCGGGCGATGTGGTGCTGGCCGATGCGGTGTGCGCGCCCGGCGAGCGCTACGACACCGACACGACGTGGACGCGCGCCATGCACGCGGCACTGCCGCACGCCCGCATCGGCACCGCGGCCGGGGCCGACCAGCCAGTCCTGACGGTGGCCGCCAAGGCATCGCTGCACCGGGCCACGGGGGCGCTGTGCGTCGACATGGAATCGCACCTGGCCGCGCGCATGGCGTCGGCGTGCCGGCTGCCGTTCGCGGCGTGCCGGGTGATCGTCGATCCGGCTTCTCGCGCCGTGCCGGCCGCTGCCGCGGCTGGCATGGGCGATGACGGCAAGACCGATGTGGCCGCGGTGCTGGGCGGGCTGCTGCGCGCGCCGCAGGAACTGCCGGCGCTGTTGCGCCTCGCTGGCGATGCTGCGGCCGCGCGCGGGGCGCTGCGAGCCGCAAGGCTGGCGCTGGGCGATGTATTTGGCCTGCGCGACATGCGCTCACAGCACGCTGACTCTTGAAGCGGCTGATGGGGACCCGCGGAGCAGCGAGATGACGCCGGTTTCTCCAACACTAACTGGGGGCTCCCTCTCCCGCAAGCGGGAGAGGGAGCAAAGCTAAAACCAATCCCTCATCCAAACTTCCTCGCCGCATCCAGCGCCAGCCCGCTGCCGATGCTGCCGAAGCGGTCTCCTTCCACGCAGCGCGCCTCGGGCAGCAGCGCTGCCAGCCGCTGGCGCAGCAGCGGCACGCTGCTGGAGCCGCCGGTAAAGAAGATGGTGTCGACCGCGGCGCCGCGCACGCCGGCGTCGGCCAGCAGCTTGTGCACGGTCTGCTCGGTCTTCGTCACCAGCTTGTCGATCGACGCATCGAACTCGTCGCGCGTGATGGTCAGCGACAGGCCCGGTTCCAGCCGGTGCAGGTCCACCTCGGTGCTGCCCGTGTCCGACAGCGCGATCTTGGCGGCTTCGACCTGGATTGCCAGCCAGTGTCCCGCGCGCTCGCGGATCAGCCGCACCAGGCGGTCGAGCTTGACCGTGTCCGCGGCGTCGCGATAGTTGTCCATCACCAGCGACCACGCCTTGCGCGTATAGAGCAGGTTGATGGTGTGCCAGCTGGCCAGGTCGAAATACTGGCTCGACGGCATCGCCTTGCCGTTGCGCAGCGCGCTGCCCAGGCCCAGCAGCGGCATCGCGCGCGCCAGGCTGAGCGCGCGGTCGAAGTCGGTGCCGCCGATGTGCACGCCGCCGTTGGCCAGGATGTCGTCGCGCCGGTCGCTGCGCGCGGCGCGCTCGGGCGACAGCCGCACCAGCGAGAAGTCCGAGGTGCCGCCGCCGATATCGGCAACCAGCACCAGCTCCTCGCGCGTGATGCCGGCCTCGTAGTCGAAGGCCGCCGCGATCGGCTCATACTGGAACGCGATCTCGCTGAAGCCCGCGTCGCGCGCGATCCCGGCCAGGGTGTCTTCGGCCAGCTGGTCGGCCACCGGGTCCTCGTCGATAAAGAACACCGGACGCCCCAGCACCGCGCGCGAGAACCCGGTACCGGCGGCCTGCTCGGCGCGCGACTTAAGCTCGCCGATGAAATGCGCCAGCAGCTTGCGGAACGGCATGGCCTGGCCCATCACCTCGGTGCTGTCGTCCATCATCGAGGTGCCCAGCAGGCTCTTGAGCGAGCGCATCAGCCGGCCCTCGTAGCCTGCCAGGTAATCGCCCAGCGCGGCGCGGCCGTAGCTGACCAGCGGATCCTCGGCATGGAAGAAGATCACCGACGGCAGCGTCGCCTTGCCATCCTCCAGCGGCAGCAACGCGGCCGCGCTGCCCGGGCGGCTCCAGCCCACCGTCGAGTTGGACGTGCCGAAATCCAGGCCGCATGCGTTTGACATCTTCGATTCCATTTTCCTGCCAGCTAAGTGGCCCACGCGGCACAAGGCCGTTGCGGGCGGGGGCGCTATTGTAGGGCAGCCACCGGGTCCGTGCCTGTCGGCTCCGACCGCCATGCCGGCGGCACCTCCAAGGCAACCTTGACAGGGATGCGGAGCGGCTCCTATGCTGCGTCTGTTCTTTATAAAAGAGCGTTGTTCTGTTGTACAGAATACGCACACAGACCCCTGCCATGCAAAAACCATTACGCCATGTTCGCGTGCTCGACCTCACCAATGTGCTGGCCGGGCCGTTCTGCTGCCACCAGCTGGCCCACCTCGGCGCCGAAGTGATCAAGGTCGAAGCCCCTGGCAGCGGCGACCTGGCGCGCCAGCTGGGCGCCGACCCGGAGCTGAACCAGCGCCTGATGGGCGTGTCGTTCCTGGCGCAGAACCCCGGCAAGCAGTCGGTCACCCTGAACCTGAAGCACGCCAGCGGCAAGGCCGTGTTCCGCAGGCTGGTGCAAAACGCCGACGTGGTGGTCGAGAACTTCCGGCCGGGCGTGATGGAACGCCTGGGACTGGGCTATGAAACCCTGAAGCAGGACAACCCGCGGCTGATCTACTGCGCGATCTCGGGCTTCGGCCAGGACGGGCCGCTCGCAGGGTTGCCGGCCTATGACCAGATCATCCAGGGCATGGCCGGCGTGATGCAGATCACCGGCGACGCGCACAGCGCGCCGCTGCGGGTGGGCTATCCGGTGTCCGACACCATCGGCGGGCTGACCGCGGCGCTCGCGGTGTCGGCGGCGCTGGCCGATACCGGGCGCACCGAGGGCTATTTCATCGACGTTTCGATGCTCGAGGCGACGCTGGCCACGATGGGCTGGGCGGTATCCAACCACCTGATCGCGGGCCGGGCGCCCACGCCGATGGGCAACGAGAACATGACCGCGAGCCCGTCCGGCACCTTCCGCACCGCCGACGGCCTGCTCAATATCGCCGCCAACAAGCAGGAACAGTTCGAAGCGCTGTGCCGCGTAGTGGGCCGCCCGGCGCTGGCTGACGATGCGCGCTTCGCGCAGCGGCAGGCGCGGCTGGCCAACCGGGCCGCGCTGACGCAGGCGCTCGAAGCCGAACTGGCGACCCGGCCGGCCGCCGAGTGGTGGCCGCTGCTGACCGCGGCCGGCGTGCCCGCGGGCTCGGTGCTGGACGTGCCGCAGACGCTGGCCCATCCGCAGGTCAGCGAGCGCGGCATGATCGGCGACTTTGCCGATGCCCCCGGGGTGGGCCGCGACATACGCGTGGTGCGCACCGGCTTCAAGCTCAACCGCGAAGCGCCGGCGGTCGACACGCCGCCGCCGCAACTGGGCCAGCACACGCGCCAGGTGCTGGGCAGCCTGGGCTACAGCGATGCGGACATCGATGCACTGAACCGGGAGGGTGCGATATGAGCGGCAGCCAGACACAGGACGACGGCATGGATGCGGGCCAGCAACTGTCGCAGGACTGGTGGCGCACCGGCATCATCGACATGCGCCCGGGCGAGATCCGCTACCGCGGCTACCCGATCGAGCAGCTGATCGGCCGGGTGTCGTTCGCGCAGATGATCTGGCTGATGCTGCGCGGCGAGCTGCCCGGGCCGGGCCAGGGCGAACTGCTGGACGCGGCGCTGATGGCCGCGGTCGACCATGGCCCGCAGGCGCCCAGCATCGCCATCGCGCGCATGGCCGCAACGTGCGGCGTGGGGCTGAACAATGCCATGGCGTCGGCCGTCAACGTGCTGGGCGACGTGCATGGCGGCGCGGGCGAGCAGGCGGTGGCGCTGTACCACGACGTGGCGCAGCGGCTGGACGCCGGCAGCACGATGGCGCTGGCGGTCGAAGACGCGCTGCGGCACTACCGCGACCTGCACGGCAAGTACGTCGGCGGCTTCGGCCACCGCTTCCATCCGGTCGATCCGCGCGCGCCTCGGCTGCTGGCGCTGGTCGCGCGGGCGGCGGAAGACGGCGTGGTGAGCGGCCGCTACGCGGGCATCGCGCGCGCGATCGAGGCTGCGCTCGGTGCCGGGCGCGGCAAGCCGATCCCGATGAACATTGATGGCGCCACCGCGGTGATCTACGCCGAACTGGGCTTTGCCGCGCCGCTGGCGCGCGGGCTGTTCTGCCTGTCGCGCTCGGTCGGCATCCTCGCGCACGCGTGGGAGCAGCAGTGCGAGGGCGGGCGCAACAAGGGCCCGATGCCGCGCCAGTTCCTGTGGCGCTATGACGGCGCGCCGCCGCGCGACGTACCGGAACCGCACCAGCCCACATAAAAAAGTCCGCATCAGCGGCAACACCCGCCGGCAGGCCGGATCGCGCGCTCAGCCGGCCAGGTCCGGTTGCGGCTGCAGCAGCGGCGCAGCCGCCGCGCCGGCGGCGGGCTGCGCCATCGACGATGCCAGCACATAGCGGTCGCGCCCATGCGCCTTGGCGTGGTAGAGCGCGCGGTCGGCATCGGCGAACAGGGTCCGCCACAGCGCCTCCCGGCTGCCCGCGCCGCCGCGCAGCTGCGCCACGCCGATGCTGACGCTGGCATGGCCGCGCCCGGCGGGCAAGGCGATCGCATGCACCTTGCGCAGCACGCGGTTGGCCAGTGCCGAGGCCTGCTGCTCGTCGGTATGCGGGCACAGCACGCAGAACTCTTCACCGCCGTAGCGCCCGGCCACATCCGAGGCGCGGCGCGAGTTGTCCAGTGCCTGCGCCACTTCGCGCAGCACCGCATCGCCGGCGTGGTGGCCGCAGGTATCGTTGACCTGCTTGAAGTAGTCGATATCGATCACCAGGCACGACAGCGGCTGGCCATCGCGCTGCCAGCGCGCCACCAGCGACAGCGCCGACATCTCCAGCGCGCCGCGGTTGAGCAGGCCGGTCAGCGCGTCGATGCGCGCGCCGCTTTCGTTGTGCGCGACGATCTGCTCCATCGCCATCACGGTAAAGCCGAACAGCCCGAGCAGCGTGGCGATCAGCGGCGCCAGCACCCAGGCCGAATCGGCCGGGCCGGCGAAGAACAGGGTCAGCGGCGCCGCGGCCGTGCCGCCCGCGGGCAGGCTCATGGCATGGCTGAAGCCCGCCAGCTGCGTGGCCAGTTGCACCAGGCTGGCCACCAGCACCAGCGGCGCCCCGATGCTGCGGCGCCCGCGCCCAGCGCGCGCCAGCGTGGCGAAAGTGGCCAGCGACACCAGCGCCAGCACGCCATAGACGATGCGCAGCACCAGCTGCGGGCCTTCGGGCAGGCCGCTCGAGGCCACCATCAGGCCGAGCACGATCGCGCCCGCCCCCACCAGCGCACCCGGATGCGCCGGCACGCCGTAGTAGACCCGCACGCCGCGGTAGATCAGCAGCCAGCCGGCGACGAAGGCGAACGCGCCCAGCGTGCCGAGCTGGCCGGTGCCGCTGGCCGCGCTGACCGCCAGCGCCAGGCCCGCGGCCGACACCAGCACATGGCCGAAGGCCCATAGCCGCCCCGCCGTGCTCGCGCGCAGCGCAAACACCAGCCCCGCTGCAATGATCAGCGTGCCGCAGAAAAACACCATCATCACCACCGCAATGGTCTGCTGGTCCAGGTGCAAGGGATTTCCTCAAGGATGCCGTCCGCCTGCCGTCAATATCGATCGGCGGGCATCGGGGCACGGGGGCGCGACGCGAGGCATGCGGGCGCTGATTTCACCAGATGTGACGTGCGCTGTTTTTCATGCCAGCCGCATGATAGCCCGTGCCGGCGCCAGCTTGGCACCCCCTGCAAGCCGGGTCGGGTGCACTGCACCCCCCGCGGTTTACGCTCAGTCCGGGACTGCCGATGCCGGGGTAGCCTGCGGCGCCGTGCCGCCGAGCGCGCGCGTCAGCGAACGCGCTGCCTGCAGCACATCATCGCGGAAAGCGTCGCGGTAGCGCGCCGCCGGACAGGTCAGCGTCAGCGCCCCGGCCAGCACACCGCCCGGGCCGAACACCGGCGCGGACACGCCGGCCAGATCGGGGCTGCGGTCGCCGACCAGCGCCGCCACGCCGTCTTGCCGGATCCGGTCATAGAGCTCGCCGGGCTCGCCGGCGAAGGCACGCAGCACGCGCGCGCCGGCGCCGCGGTCGCGCGGCAGCAGCTCGCCCGCGCGCACGTGGTCCCGCACCGGCTGTGGCGAATCGACGCGGTACAGGCACAGCCGGTGCCCGCCCTGCTCGACATGAAAGGCCGCGCTCTCGCGCGTGACGTTGACCAGTTCGCGCAGCGCCGGCATCACCACCGCCTCGAGCGAGAACGATGCCGCGTAGACCGCGTGCAGCCGCGCCACCTCCGGCCCCAGGCCGTAGCGGCCATCGGCGTGGCGCAGCACCAGCCCGGCGTGTTCAAGCGATGCCAGCAGGCGCAGCAGCGTGCTTTTGTAGAGGCCGCTGCGCTGCGCCAGTTCGGCCAGCGCCAGCGCGCCATCGCCGAGCCGGAACACCGACAGCACGAACAGCGCCCGGTCCACGGCGATGGCGCCGCCGGCGGCGGCGTGCTTGTCGGCTTCGGAAACCTGTGCGGCTTTGCGGGGCATGGCGGGCGGCGGGTGATGAACCCGGAAGGCGTTGGGTCGAAACGATGCGCCACCGTATAGAACGGTCGGGGGGTTGTCAATCCGCGCTGCCGGGCGGGGCCGTGTGCGGTGGAGTCGACGCACGCACGCCAGCATGGTGGCGTTTTTCTGCAACACCCATACGCGGTGCCTGGCCCGATTGCGCGGTTGCGCAAGCGCGTTCTGCGCCCTTTGGACACCGCATGCGCCACATCGCGCGCCCCGCGCTTAGCCTATTCGCCACTCCTGGCTTTGCAAGCGGAATCAGCGGGGTAAATTGCCCCGGCTTTTGCTTTAGCGGCCGCCGCAGCGGATGGATAGAATCATGCGTTGCTCAACTCCGCGCCATCCTGCTGTTTCCGCCGCAATGTCTCATCGCCGTGCTATTCCCGACCTTGGTATGACCGTTCCCGCACTCTCGCTTGGTGCCATCCTGGACGACCTGCGCAGCGCCCCGCGGCCGCTGACCCCCGCGGAATATGCATACCTGGCCCAGCTGCGGCTACGCATCGTCACCGGCGACGCCGACCTGTGGACCACGCTCGAAACCGCAGGCGTGCCATGCAGCGAACGCCGCCTGTCGCCCGACGTGGTGCTGGCACTGACCGCGATCGGCCAGTTGCCGATGCACTGACTGCGTCGCTGCCGCACGCCTCGCCGGAAGATTCCGCACTGCATTTCTGAATCCGGCTGTCCACCTGCCCCGCGCCGCCCCGCTACGATCGATCCACTTCGATCCGCCGGGGACCCGTAGCAGCGCGCGAGCGCGAAACCGCCCCCCGGCCATGACATGGGCATGGCTTACCGACTCATCAACCGGCGCGTCTCGTTCCTCTCCCTGCGTGTCTTTGTCGCGCTGATGCAGCATCGCGACGCCGGCCGCGCCGCGCAGGCGCTCGGGATCCAGTCGCAACGGCTCCATTACCAGCTGCGCCAGCTCGAGACCGCGCTCGGCATGCCGCTGTTCCAGCCGTGCGGCGCCGCCTGGCTGCCGACCGCGGCCGGATTCAATGCCTTGCCCAAGATCTGCGCCATGCTCGAGATCTGGGAGCAGATCCAGGCCAGCACCCGCGCGCGGCGCCGTGCGGAAGCGGAGCGCCAGCGCGAGCGCTGCGCGGTGCGCGTCGGCGCGGCATTCTGGGTAAGGCAGGCGACTATGTAGGCTCAGGTTGATCGCCGGTGCCGGCGCCGCCGCCCGCCGCCTAATGCTGCATGCCCCAGCGGCGCACGGTCAGCCGCTCCAGCGTGGTGAACACCAGCCCCTCGACCAGCAATCCGATCAGGATCACCGCGGCCAGCCCGGCGAACACGCGGTCGGTATAGAGCTCGTTGCGGTTCTGGAAGATGAACCAGCCCAGCCCGCCCTGCCCCGACGACGCGCCGAACACCAGTTCGGCGGCGATCAGCGTGCGCCAGGCGAAGGCCCACCCGATCTTCAGGCCGGACAGGATCGCGGGCAGCGCCGCCGGCACCAGCACCAGCGCGACATAGCGCAGCCCGCGCAGGCCGTAGTTGCGCCCCGCCATGCGCAACGTCGGCGGCACCGCGCGGAAGCCCGCGTACATGTTCAGCGCCAGCGGCCATAGCACCGAATGGATCAGCACGAACACCAGGCTGCCGGTGCCAAGCCCGAACCACAGCAGCGCCAGCGGCAACAGCGCAATCGCCGGCAGCGGGTTGAACATCGCGGTAAGCGTGTCCAGCAGGTCGCGCCCGAGGCGCGTCGATACCGCCAGCGAGGTCAGCACGAATGCCAGCACGATGCCGGCGGCATAGCCGCGCAGCAGCACCGAAAGGGAGATCGCCGCCTTGCCCGGCAGCTCGCCGCTGGCGACCGCCGCGCCGAAGGCGCGCAGCGTGGCCAGGCACGAGGGCAGCAACAGGTCGTTGTCCTGGATGCGCGCCACCGCTTCCCAGATCAGTCCCAGCGCCAGCAGGATCAGCGCCTTGCGCAGCCAGTCCTGCTGCCACGCGCGCTGGTGCCACGGCAACGCGCGCGCCAGCGGGGCCTCGGTGAACGGCTCGGGCTCGCGCTCGTATTCGGGCCGCAGCGGGTCGGCGAGGGTCAGCGTCGTTTGCGTCATGATGCGATGTCGGTTTCAGCGTGCCACCGCGCTGCGCGCCGGCGGCGGGTCGATGGTGGCCGGCGCGTCGAACAGCAGGCCGTGGATGCGCTGCGCCGCGGCCTGGAATTCGGCGCCGCCCTGGCTCGCCAGGCTGAACTGGTGGCTGTTGAGCTCCGCGCGCACGCGGCCCGGGTGCGGCGACAGCAGCAGGATGCGGCTGCCCACCACCAGCGCCTCTTCGATCGAATGCGTAACGAACATCAAGGTGAAGGCCGCGTCGTCCCACAGCGCCAGCAGCTCTTCCTGCATGCGCCGGCGCGTGAGCGCGTCCAGCGCGGCAAAGGGCTCGTCCATCAGCAGCACCTTGGGGCGCATCGCCAGCGCGCGCGCGATCGCCACGCGCTGCTTCATGCCGCCCGACAGCGTATGCGGGTAGGCATCGGCAAAATCGGCCAGCCCGACCTTGTGCAGGCTGTCCAGCGCCAGCTCGCGCGCCTCCGCCCGCGACAGCCTGCGCGCCTGCCGCAGCGGGAACATCACGTTCTGCACCACCGTTTTCCACGGCGGCAGCTGGTCGAACTCCTGGAACACCACGATGCGGTCCGGGCCGGGCTGCAGCACACGCCGGCCCTCGAGCCGGATCTCGCCCTCGCTGGGCGGAACGAATCCGGCAACCGCCTTCAGCAGCGTGGACTTGCCGCAGCCGGACGGGCCCAGCAGCACGAAGCGGTCGCCGGCATGCACGTCGAAGCTGACGCGATGGGTGGCACGCACGATGCGCTCGGGCGTGCGGTATTCCAGCGACACGCCGTCCACCTGCAGCAAGGGCGTGGCGCGCTCCGACACCACGCGCAGGTTGTGGGTGGCCATGCTCAGCTCCCCTGCGCGGTGACCGGGTCCTGGAAGAAATAGTCCTGCCAGGACTTCGGCTGGTTGCGGATCGCGCCCACGCGGTGCATGAAAGCGGCCAGCGCAAAGGTGTTCTGCGGCGCCACGCGGAACTGCACCTGCGGGTTCTTCAGCACGCGCAGCAGCAGCGCGCGGTCGGTGCGGGCCTTGCTCTGGCGCAGGTAGATGTCCGCGGCGGCCTCGGGATTGGCGGTGGCAAAGGCGGCGGCCTCGGCCAGCGCATCGACAAAGGCGCGATATGTTTTCGGGTTGTCGTTGCGGAACTTCTCGGTGGCGTACAGCACCGTGGACGAACTCGGTCCGCCCAGCACGTCGTACGAGTTCAGCACGATGCGCGCATTCGGGTTGCCGGCCAGCTCCTGCTCCTGGAACGGCGGATTGCCGAAGTGGCCGGTGATCTCGGTGCCGCCGGAGATGATGGCTGCGGCGGCATCCGGATGCGGCACCGCCACGGTCCATTTGTCGAGCCGGTTGTATTCCTTGTCGCCCCACTGCTTTGCCGCAGCCAGTTGCAGCACGCGCGACTGCACCGATACGCCCACCGCCGGCAGCGCGATGCGGTCCTTCTCGGTGAAATCGGCAATCGACTTCACCTTGGGGTTGTTGCTGACCAGGTAGTACGGGAAGTTGCCCAGCGACGCCACGCCGCGCACGTTCTGCTTGCCGTGGGTGCGGTCCCACAGCGTCAGCAGCGGGCCCACGCCGGCGCCGGCGATATCGATGGCACCGGACAGCAGCGCGTCATTGACCGCGGCGCCGCCCGACAGCTGGGTCCATTCGACCTTGATGTCGACACCCTGCTGCTTGCCGTGCTTCTCGATCAGCTGCTGGTCGCGCGCCACGTTGAGCAGCAGGTAGACCACGCCGAACTGTTCGGCGATGCGAAGCTTGCCTTCGGCGTGCGCGCTGCCGGTGATGGCCAGGCCGGCGCTCAGCGCCAGCAGGCCGAGCTTGCGGGAAAAACGAGAGAACATGATCTAGACTCCGGGGAATACGGTGGATTGGCGCTCGCCACTGCGAGTGCCCTGGGATGACTTGCGAAACCGCTGCCGCCTTCAGCGCGGCACGTCGCCTTCGATGGTGGTGCGGTACATCACGCGCCGCAGTTCCGGCGGACAGCCCGCGGCAAGATGCAGCAGCGAGCGGTTGTCCCAGAACACCAGGTCGTGCGGCTGCCACTGGTGGCGGTAGATGTGAGCGGGCTTGACGCTGTGCGCGAACAACTGGTCCAGCAGATCGCGGCTTTCATCCTCGGGCAGGCCGACGATGCGGGTGGTGAAGTGCTCGCTGACAAAGAGCGCCTTGCGCCCCGTTTCCGGGTGGGTGCGCACCACCGGCTGCAGCACCGGCCTGACCTGCGCAATCTGCTCCGGCGTCAGGTTGGGCCGCCACGGGCTGCGCTGCTGCAGCTCGGCATAGCGCGCCAGGTAGGTGTGCTCGGCCTGCAGGCCATCGACGGCGCTTTGCAGCGCCGCCGGCAGCGTGTCCCAGGCCAGGTGCATGTTGGCGAACAGCGTGTCGCCTCCCTCGGCAGGCAGTTCGCGCGCATGCAGCAGCGAACCGAGGCTGGGCTTTTCCTTGTACGACAGGTCCGAATGCCAGAAGTGGCCGGCATCGCCCAGCCCGATCGGCTTGCCGTTCTCGACCACGTTGGACACCACCAGCACTTCCGCATGGCCCGGCAGCTGGAACTGGTGCAGCACGTGTATCTGCAGCGGGCCGAAGCGACGGCTGAAGCCGATCTGCTGCGCGGGCGTGATCTGCTGGTCGCGGAACACCACCACGTGGTAGTCGAGGTGGGCGCGATGGATGCGGGCAAAATCCGCGTCGGACAGCGGCTGCGACAAGTCGAGCCCGATCACTTCCGCGCCCAGCGGCGCGTCCAGCGGACGGATCTCGAAGTTGCCCGCGTCTGCGGAAAACGCGGTGGAAAGCGGCGCGCTCTGCTGGCGCGAAACACTGGCGTGGGCGGTTGCGGTCGTCATGGCAAGCTCTGGCATACGGGGGAAGCCGATGCGACATCCGGGATGCCGCGTACAAGCTTGCACTGTAGAGAGCCGGCCATTACACGGTCAACGAATCATATCGCTGGCCCTTATCCACTTATCGCATATCCATGTCTCGACATTGGCGGGCCATCAGGGCTTGCCGGGGCAACCGCTGCGGCACGGCACGTTGGCCGTATCCGGGCGCGCGTCGGCGACAAAGCCGTCGCGGTTCGGCATCTTCACCTGCGGCAACGCGCGCGCGTCCAGCACGGCATCTGCGGGCAGGATGCCGTTCTTGTGCAGCAGCCACGCGGTGACGGCATAGACCTCGTCCGGCGCCAGGCTCTGCGGCGCGTTGTAGGGCATGGCGCGGTTGATGAAGTCGAATACCGTGGTGGCGTAGGGCCAGAAGCTGCCGATGGTCTTGACGGGGTTCTTGCCGCTGGCGGCGTCCTTCAGCGTGCCCTGCCCGCCCACCAGCGCATCGGCCGGCTTACCTTCGCCATTGACGCCGTGACATGCGGCACAGTGCTGCGCATAGACCTGCTGGCCCCGCGCGACCGTGCCGCTGCCTGGCGGCAGGCCCGTGCCGTCCGGGGTCACATCGATATTCCACGCGGCAAGGTCGCGCTCGCTGGCGGCGCGGCCTATGCCGTAGGTCTGCGCAAGGACCGTTTGGGCAGCGCAAGCCAGTGCCAGCACGGCGGCGGCACCACTGATTCGTTCAAGCGCGCGCATTGGCAATGCTCCCGTCCGCGGCCACGCGCCAGCGCTGGATCGCGTTGTAGTGATAGGTGGAAGCCACGCCGCGCGCGGCCACCAGCTGGTCCGGCGTGGGCTGGACGTTGCCGGCTTCGTCGATGGCGCGGCTCTCCAGCGAAGCTGGCCCGCCATCCCAGCGCCACGGCAGGCGGAAGCGCACCAGGGCGCGGTCCAGCACCGGCTCCTGCAGCTGCGCCTCGCGCCAGCTGCGGCCGCCGTCGACCGACACCTCGACGCGGCGGATGCGCCCGTGGCCCGACCACGCCAGGCCCGAGATTTCATAGAACCCGCGCTCACGCAGTTTGTGATCCGGCGCGGGGAAGGTGATCACGGACTTCACATCCATCAGGAAGGTGAACTGCCGCGCGCTGCCGTCGGGCAGGGAATCCGTGTATTTCGCAGTCTCTTCGCGCGACATGAACGGCGCGCGCCCCAGCTTCAGGCGCCGCAGCCACTTGATGGACATGTTGCCCTCATAGCCCGGCAGGAACAGCCGCAGCGGATAGCCATGCTCAGGGCGCAGCATCTCGCCGTTCTGCGCATAGACCAGCAGCGCGTCTTCCAGCGCCTTGGCCAGCGGCACGCTGCGCGTCATGGCTGCGCCATCGGCGCCCTCCGCCAGCACCCAGGCCGCATCGGGCGCCACGCCGGCTTCGTCCAGCACCACGGACAACGGCACGCCGGTCCACTCACAGCAAGACAGCAGGCCATGGCTGATCTGCACGGACTTGGCGCCGGGCGCCTTCCACTCGCGTCCGGTGTTGCCCGAGCACTCCAGGAAATGGATGCGCGACACCGACGGCAGGCGCACCAGGTCGTCCATGGTGAAGATGCGCGGGCGCGCCACCAGCCCGTGCACCGCCAGCCGGTGCTGCGCCGGGTCGATCAGCGGGATGCCGGCGTGATGGCGCTCGAACACCAGCCCGGTCGGCGTGATGATGCCGCGCAGGTCCTGCAGCGGCGTCATCGACGAGTTGGCGCCAGGCAGCGGCGCCGCGCTGCGGCTGCGCCGCACCACGTCTTTCTCGAACGGGGACGGCTGGCCATACGGATGCCACAGCACGGGCTCGCCCGGCGTGCGCGTCCACGGCGCAACCGTCAGGGGTTCTGCGCGCGCCGCAGTGGCGGCGCCAGCCGCGGCGGCACCCAGCACCGCCCCGCGCTGCAGGAAGCGCCGGCGGCCGGAAGTCAGGTCATTGCTCATCGTGAGGGCGTGGTCAGTCTGGCAGGGATCAAAATGCGCAGACTGTAGGACAGCACCGGCGCTCGGCCAACGAAGAAGATTGCATGCCGATATGCCAACGCCGCGCCGCGCGCCATATGCGCGGGGCCGATAACCAAAGCCGGAATCATTCGTTCTGGTCCGCGCGCAGCGCCGCTTATCGTGGAGCTGTCCTCAACTTCAAGAAGGTCTGCACGATGACGACCCCGCGCCCGGATGCCACCGCTGCACCCACGCTGACCCGCCGCGAGCTGCTGCGCTGCGCGGCCTGGTCCGGGCTGGGCATGGCCGCGTCGCTGTCGCCACTGTCCGCGTTCAGCGCCAGCCCCGCCGCGCGGCCTGACGTGATCCGCGTCGGCGTGGCCCAGCCCGCCACCGGCACCCCGCCCAGCTTTGCCGGCAGCTCGCTGGCGATTGCCCATGCGCGCGGCTGGCTCGAGGAATCGTTCAAGCCGACCGGCACGCGCGTGGAGTGGTTCTTCTTCAAGGGCGCCGGCCCCGCCGTCAACGAGGCGCTGGCCAACCGCCAGCTCGACTTTGCGCTGCAGGGCGACCTGCCGTCCATCGTGGCGCGCTCCGCCGGCCTGAAGACGCGGCTGGTGCTGGCTACCGGCGTGCGCGCCAACATCTACGTGGGGGTGCCACCCGATTCGCCGCTGAAGACGGTCAGCGACCTGCGCGGCAAGCGCGTGTCGCTGTTCAAGGGCACCAACATGCATCTGCCCGCGCTGCGGCTGCTGGAAGCGAACGGGCTGTCGGACAAGGACCTGCGCCTGCTGAACCTGGACACGGCCGGCTACCTGGCGGCGCTGTCCACGCGCGACATCGACGCCGCCATCGGCGCCATGGACATCCTGCGCCTGCGCGACAAGGGCGCGGTGCGCATCCTTTACTCCAGCAAGAACCAGTCGCCGATCTACACACGGCAAAGCCACGTACTGGTGAGCGACGAATTCGCCGGGCGCTATCCGGAGGCCACGCAGCACCTGGTGAAGGCCGCGGTCGAGGCGGCGCGGTGGGCCTCGGACGAGAGCCATCGTGAAGAAGTGCTGCGCACCTGGGCGCGTGCGGGTACGCCTTATGACCACTGGAAGGAGGACTTCGACGGCGAGCCGCTGCGGGTGCGGCTGAACCCGAATTTCGATCCTTTCCTGGTCAGCCGCTACAAGGACGCGGTCGAGCAGGCCTATCGCTTCAAGCTGAGCCGTGCGCGCTTTGACGTGGACCAGTGGATCGACCAGCGCTTCCTGAAGGCCGCACTCAACGACCTGAGCCTGCAGAGCTACTGGCCCGTCTACCAGCCCAACGGCAAGATCCTGGGAGCCTGACACCATGTCCGTCGCCGAATCGCTTTCACTGCCCGCCGCCGCAGCGCCGCGCGCGCCTTCCCCGCGCAAGCCACTGCGCTGGCAGGATGCCACACGCTGGCTGCTGGCCTGGCCGGTGCCGCTGGCGCTGCTGCTGGTCTGGTACGTGGCCGCCCGCAATGCCTGGATTCCGCCGCAGGTGCTGCCCGCACCCGAGGACGTCGCACGCACGCTGGCCGACCTCTGGCAAAGCGGTGAACTGCAGGCCAACCTGGCCATCAGCGCACTGCGCGTGGCCGGTGGCTTTGCCGTGGGGCTGGCCGGTGGGCTGGCGCTGGGCGCGGCCATGGGCCTGTCGCCGACGTTGCGCGACTACGTCTACCCGACTTTCAAGGCGTTCAGCCAGGTGCCGGTGCTGGGCTGGCTGCCGTTGCTGATGCTGCTGGTCGGCATCGACGAAGCGCTCAAGGTGATCCTGATCGCCAAGGCCGCCTTCGTGCCGGTGGCGCTGAACACGTACAAGGGCATCGGCAGCGTGCCGACCCGCTACCTGGAAGTGGCGCGGGTGCTGCAGCTCACGCGCTGGCAGACGCTGTCGCGCGTGGTGCTGCCCGCCGCGGCCGCGCCGGTGTGGAACGGCGTGCGCTACGGCCTGACGCACGCGTGGCTGGCACTGGTGGTGGTGGAGCTGCTGGCCTCGTCCGAGGGGCTGGGCTACATGATCGTCTACGGGCGCCAGCTGTTCCAGCTCGACATGGTGCTGGCCGCCGTGGTGGTGGTGGGCGTGGTGGGCTTTGCACTGGACAAGACCCTGGCGCTGGCCGAAGGCGCGGTACTGCGCTGGCGCAAGCCGGGCTTCTGAGGCAAGGCCGCGATGACCACTTCCGCTATCCGCCCCCGTATTCGCCTGCCCCGCGCCTTGCGCGGCTGGGTGCTGCCGCTCGCGCTGCTCGCGCTGTGGTGGGCCGCCGTGCGCTTTGGCTGGACCACTTCGCCGCTGCTGGTGCCGGTATCCAGCGTCTGGGACACCGCGGTGCGCCAGGTGCAAAGCGGCGCGCTGGCCACGGCATTGGCCGCCAGCCTGTGGCGCGACCTGGCCGGCTTTGCCATCGGCGCCAGCGCCGGGCTGGTGTTCGGCACGGCGCTGGGCCTGTCGCGCCTGTTCGAGCGCCTGGTCGGCCCGAGCTTTCACACGGTCAAGCAGATCTCGCTGTTTGCATGGATCCCGCTGATCTCGGTCTGGTTCGGGCTGGGCGATGCCGCCAAGGTGGTGTTCCTGTCGCTGGCCGCATTCTTCCCGGTGGTGCTGAACACCTTCGAAGGCATCCGCGCCGTGCCGGCCGACCTGCTCGAGGTTGCGCGTGTCCTGCGATTCAAGCGCACCCAGGTGCTGTGGCGCGTGGTGCTGCCGTCGGCGGCCCCGTCGATCTTCGCCGGCATCCACCTGGCGCTGATCTATGCGTGGCTGGCGACGCTCGGCGCGGAGTACCTGCTGGTATCCGGCAAGGGCATCGGCAACACCATGACCGACGGCCGCGAAAACTTCTGGATGGACCTGGTGATCTTCGGCGTGATCGTGGTCGGCCTGGTCGGCTTCACGCTGAACTGGATCGCCAGCCGCATCGAATCCCGCCTGCTCGCCTGGCGCGGGCGCTCGGTGGCCGCGGGCTGAGCCGCGCTGCCCCTTACTGAACGGAGACCACCAATGCCACATGCCGGCACGCTAAGCATCGCGCACCTGCACAAGCAGTATGAAGTCGAGGGCCGGGCGCTGCCCGTGCTCGAGGACATCACCCTGACCATCGCCCCGGGCGAGTTCGTCAGCATCGTCGGCGCCAGCGGCTGCGGCAAGTCCACCCTGCTGCGGCTGGTGGTGGGGCTGGAACAGGATTACCGCGGCGAGATCCTGCTGGACGGCAAGCGCGTATCGGGCACCAGCCTGCAGCGCGGCATCGTGTTCCAGGAACATCGCCTGTTCCCGTGGCTGACGGTGGAACAGAACATCCGGCTGGCGCTGCTCAACACGCCGGGCAGCGACGCGGAGAAAGACCGCAACGTTGCCGAGCATATCGCGCTGGTTGGCCTGCGCGGCTTCGAGCAGGCCTATCCGCACCAGCTCTCCGGCGGCATGTCGCAGCGCGTGGCGATTGCGCGGGCACTGGTGACGCGGCCGGAGATCCTGCTGCTCGACGAGCCCTTCGGCGCGCTCGACGCGATGACGCGGGCCTACCTGCAGCAGGAGCTGCAGCGCATCTGGCAGGCCGAGGGCATCACCATGATCCTGGTCACCCACGACGTCGAGGAAGCCGTCTTCCTGGGCGACCGCGTGGTGGTGATGGAACCCCGGCCCGGCCGCATCCGCCGCATCCTGCCGGCGGACCTGCCGCATCCGCGCGAACGCGCCGGACTTCCCTTCGCGCGGGCGCGCGATGCCGTGCTGCGCGAATTCGCCGGGCAGGAGCCCGTCGTGCAGCGGGCCCCCGAACCTGAACTCGCCTGACCCACCCCTATCCCCGGAGCTTCGTGATGATGCAAGCCAACGCCACGCCAGACCAGCCCGTCCAGCTCGACATCCACCCGGTTGCCGGCCGCATCGGCGCCGAGATCCGCGGTGTCGCGCTGCACGGCGACCTGCCGCCCGCCACCTTCGCCGCCATCCGCGCAGCCTTGCTCAGGCACAAGGTGCTGTTCTTCCGCGACCAGGTGCATCTGGACGATGCCGCGCAGCAGGGCTTTGCGCGCCTGTTCGGCGACACCGTGCCGCACCCGACCGTGCCTTCGCGCGACGGCACGCAGCTGCTTGAGCTGGACTCGCAGCACGGCGGCCGCGCCAACTCCTGGCATACCGACGTGACCTTCGACCTGGCCTACCCCGCGGTCTCGGTGCTGCGCGCCGTGACCGTTCCCGCCGCCGGCGGCGACACGGTGTGGGCCAACACCGCCGCCGCGTACCAGGACTTGCCCGGGCCGCTGCGCGAACTGGCCGACAAGCTGTGGGCGCTGCACACCAACGACTACGACTACGCGGCCACGCGCGTCAATCCGAGCGACGAAGGGCTGAAGCGCTACCGCGAGCTATTTACCTCGGCGCTCTACGAGACCGAGCACCCGGTGGTGCGCGTGCACCCGGAAACCGGTGAGCGCACGCTGGTGCTGGGCCACTTCGTCAAGAAGCTGCTGGACTACGCGTCGGCCGATTCGGCGCACCTGATTGCCGTGCTGCAGGGCCATGTGCACCGGCTGGAGAACACCGTGCGCTGGCGCTGGCGCGCGGGCGACGTCGCCATCTGGGACAACCGCGCCACCCAGCACTACGCCATCAACGACTATGGCGACGCGCACCGCGTGGTGCGCCGCGCCACCGTCGCCGGCGACATTCCGGTCGGCGTGGATGGCCGCCGCAGCAAGGCGGTGAAGGCGGGCGTGCGCAGCGAGGGCGCGGCGCCGGCCAACCAGTCCGCCGGTGCCGCGCAACGGCAAGCGGCCTGATTCAGCCAGTCTCTTCCGGAGAGCACGATCGATGTCACCGCAAAAGCCGCCGCGCCAGCTGCATCTGGGCGCCTTTCTCCAGGCCACCGGGCACCATGTCGCCGGGTGGCGCCATCCCGGCGCGCAGGCCGATGCCGGGCGCAACCTGGCGCACTACATCGCACTGGCGCAGCGCGCCGAGGCCGCGGGGTTCGATGCGCTGTTCCTCGCGGACGGCGTCGCCATCCGCGGCATGGACGATGCCACCCTGCCGCGCACCGCGCGCGCCGCCACCTTCGAGCCGCTGACGCTGCTGTCGGCACTGGCGGCGGTGACGCAGCGCATCGGCCTGGTGGCGACCGTCTCCACCACCTACAACGAGCCCTTTCATGTGGCGCGCAAGTTCGCCTCGCTCGACCATCTCAGCGGCGGCCGCGCGGGCTGGAACGTGGTGACGTCGTGGTCGGATGCCGAGGCGCGCAACTTCAGCCTCGAGCGTCATCCCGCGCACGCTGACCGCTACGCCCGTGCCGAGGAGTTCGTCGACGTGGTCACCGGGCTGTGGGACACCTGGGAGGATGATGCCTTCCTGTACGACAAGCACAGCGGCCGGCATTTCGATGCGGACAAGCTGCACACGCTGGACCATCGCGGCGCGCACTTCCAGGTGCGCGGGCCGCTCAACGTCGCGCGCCCGCCGCAGGGCCATCCGGTGATCGTGCAGGCCGGCTCGTCCGAGGCCGGGCAGGAGCTGGCCGCACGCACCGCCGAGGTCATCTTCACCGCGCAGCAGTCGCTGGCGGATGCGCAGGCCTTCTATCGCGGCCTGAAAGCGCGGCTCGCGCGCTATGGCCGCACGCCCGACCAGCTCAAGATCCTGCCGGGCGTGTTCCCGGTGGTGGGCCGCAGCGAGGCCGAGGCGCACGAGAAATTCGAAGCGCTGCAAAACCTGATCCATCCGTCGGTGGGGCTGGCCCTGCTGTCGCAGCACCTGGGCGGGATCGACCTGAGCGGCTATCCGCTGGACGGCCCGTTGCCCGACAACCTGGCCGAGCCGAACGGCGCCAAGAGCCGCTTCCAGCTGGTTACCGGCCTGGCCCGGCGCGAGGGGCTCACCATCCGCCAGCTGTGCCTGCGCGTGGCCACCGCGCGCGGCCACTGGTCGATCCACGGCACGCCGCAGTCCGTCGCCGACCAGCTGCAGGCGTGGTTCGAGGGCGAGGCCGCCGATGGCTTCAACGTGATGCCGCCCTGGCTGCCGGGCGGGCTCGATGATTTCATCGAACTGGTGGTGCCGGAACTGCGCCGGCGCGGGCTCTATCGCGAGCACTATACGGGCACCACGCTGCGCGAGCACCTGGGGCTGCGCCGGCCGGAGAACCTGCGCTGGCAGCAGCTCGAACCGCCGCTCGCGGTCGGGGCATGAGCGCTGCGCTGCGGCACCGCGCATATCCAAATGCAATAAGTTTCCTTGCCTCGCGCGAGCGCCGTCGGCAACCATAGCAGCCACGCCGCAGGGGCGTGCGCGGGCCGGCTGGTACCATCGCACGGCCTGGTGCGCCCGTGCGGCGCACTGCTCGGCATGCCCGGCGCCAGGGCAGGCACTGCCCCCGCGCGCCGGTCCGGCACCCAACAGCGAGAAGAAGAGAGAAGAAGATGAGACTCGAAACCCTGGCCGTCCACGGCGGCTATTCGCCCGATCCCACCACGCGCGCGGTGGCCGTGCCCATCTACCAGACGGTGGCGTACGCCTTCGACAACGCCCAGCATGGCGCCGACCTGTTCGACCTGAAGGTGGCCGGCAATATCTACAGCCGCATCATGAACCCGACCAACGACGTGCTCGAGCAGCGCCTGGCCGCGCTCGAGGGCGGCGTGGGCGCGCTGGCGCTGGCGTCCGGCATGGCGGCGATCACCTATGCGATCCAGACCATTGCCGAGGCCGGCGACAACATCGTCTCGTCAAGCCAGCTCTATGGCGGCACCTACAACCTGCTGGCGCACACGCTGCCGCAGTCCGGCATCGAGACGCGCTTTGCCGACGGCCGCAATCCGTCCAGCTTCGGCGACCTGATCGATGCCCGCACCAAGGCCGTGTTCGTCGAGTCGGTGGGCAACCCGCTCGGCAACGTGGTCGATATCGCCGCGATCGCGCGCGTGGCGCACAACCACGGCGTGCCGCTGATCGTCGATAACACGGTGCCGTCGCCCTACCTGTGCCGGCCATTCGAGCATGGCGCGGATATCGTCGTGCATTCGCTGACCAAGTACCTGGGCGGCCACGGCAACAGCGTCGGCGGCGCCATCGTCGACAGCGGCAAGTTCCCGTGGGCGCAGCACAAGGAGCGCTTCCGCCGCCTGAACGAGCCGGACGTGTCGTATCACGGCGTGGTCTATACGGAAGCGCTGGGGCCGGCCGCCTATATCGGCCGCGCGCGCGTGGTGCCGCTGCGCAATACCGGCGCGGCGCTGTCGCCGTTCAACGCCTTCCTGATCCTGCAGGGCATCGAGACCCTGGCGCTGCGGCTGGACCGCATCACCGACAACGCCCTGGCGATCGCGCGCCACCTGCAGCAGCACGCCAAGGTGGCGTGGGTCAATTTTGCCGGCCTGCCGGACCACGCCGACCACGCGCTGGTGCAGCAATACCTGGGCGGCCGCGGGCCCGGCATCCTGTCGTTCGGCCTGAAGCAGGGCGGCCGCGAGGGCGGCGCGCGTTTCCTCGACGCGCTGCAGCTGTTCACGCGGCTGGTCAATATCGGCGACGCCAAGTCGCTGGCCACGCACCCTGCGTCGACCACGCACCGCCAGCTCAACGCCCAAGAACTGCAGGCGGCCGGCGTCAGTGAAGACATGGTGCGTCTGTCGATCGGCATCGAGCATATCGACGACCTGATCGAAGACCTGGACCGCGCGCTGGCCGCGGCCTGACCTCCTGCCCGCGGTTTTTCTCCCCTCTCCCGCTCGCGGGAGAGGGGCCGGGGGAGAGGGTAGGCGCATGCACTAGCCGATCATCTCACCTCTTCCTCGTCACCGCGCTTGCCCCGCGCCTCCAGCACGAAATAGCTCACGGCCCCGATCATCAACGGAATCAGGTAATACAGCGCCCGATACGCGATCAGCGCGGCAAGCAGCAGCCCGTGCGGCACCTGGTCGCCCAGCATCGTCAGGAACACGGTCTCGATCACGCCCAGCCCGCCGGGGATGCGCACCACCACGCCCGCCAGCCCGGACGCCAGCAGCACGCCCAGCACCGTGAAGTAGGTCGCATGCGTATGCAGCAGCGCGTACAGGATCGCGCCCATCGACATCCAGTGGGCGGCCGACAGCACGCATTGCAACGCGGCGAAGCGCACCGTGGGCACGTAGATGTCGTGATCGCGCACGGTACGGTGGCGGCCGTGCCAGAGCGCGCACGCGGCCAGGTAGGCGGCCGGGAGGGCCAGCATCAGCACGCCGAGCATCCGCGTCAGCGCCGCGGGAATGCCCCACTCCGGCGGCAGCACCACCAGTTCGCCGGCGAGGATGGCGCCCGCCAGCACCGCATAGCCGAGCCAGTTGGTGGTGACCACCACCACGAACAGGCTCCAGATCTGCGGCGCGCTCAGTCCCGCGCGCGAGTACAGCCGGTAGCGCACGCCCGCGCCGCCCAGCGTGGCGCCCAGGTTGAGGCTGAGCGTGTAGCTGACATAGGAGATCGCCATCACCCGGCGCAGCGGCAGCGGGTGCCCGGCATAGCGGCAGCCGAGCACGTCGAACTGGCTGTACAGCAGCCCGCTCAGTGCCACGAATCCGGCCGCCGGCAGCAGCGTGCGCGCGTTGAAGCCGCGCAGCGCTTCCAGCACCGCGTTCCAGTCGATGGTGCCCAGCTTGCGCGCGATCAGCGCCAGCACGGCGGCAATGAAGAGGATGCCGATGGCACGGCGCCAGGCCGGCCAGTGCGCGTGCTGGCGGATGGCGGTCAGGGCCTCGGCGCCCGTCATTCCGCGCCTCCGCGCAACACCACCACGCGCCGCGCGTTGCGCCGCCCGCCCGGCATCGGCTGCACCAGCCGGGGCGCATGCGCCGGCAGCCAGCCCGCCCAGGCCGGGAAGCGCCGCAGGAAGTGGAACATCAGCGTCGCGCCCAGCGCATCGAGGCGGTTGCGCGGAGACTTCAGCCCCGGCGGCACCGCGCGGCAGCGCGCGCCGATGAGCGCTTCCAGCCGGCTGCGCAGGTGGCGTGCAAAGGCTTCATCGCGGATCACGAGATTGGCCTCGAGGTTCAGCGACAGGCTCAGCGGGTCGAGGTTGCTTGAGCCGACCGTAGCCCAGTCGTCATCGACCACCGCGACCTTGCCGTGAAACGGCCGCTCGACGTATTCGAGGATCTGCACCCCGGCGTCCTGCAGCTGCGCGTAGAGCAGGCCGCCGGCGCGCGCCACCCACGGCATGTCGGGCTTGCCCTGCAACAGCAGCCGCACCCGCACGCCGCGCGCGGCGGCCTCGCACAGCGCATGCAACAGCCGGTAGCCCGGCAGGAAGTACGCATTGGCGATGATGACCTCGCGCCGCGCCGCGCGGATCGCGTCCAGGTAGGCAAACTCGATGTCGTTGCGGTGGCGATGGTTGTCGCGCGTGACCAGGCAAGCGCGTGCGGGATGCGTGCACGGATCCTGCTCCTCGCGCCCGGCCTGCGGCCCGGCCAGGGCCGGCGGCAGGCACGCGCCTGGCATCGCGCGCACCAGGAAGTCGTGGACCTGGCGCGCAAACGGCCCGCGGATTTCCACCGCATAGTCCTGCTTGGCCAGCGGCCCGAACTGGTACAGGTGCTGCGCGGAGAAATTTAGGCCGCCGACGAACGCGACTTCGGCATCGACCGCGATCAGCTTGCGGTGCATGCGCCGGAAGATATGCGTGCGCACGCCGAACAGCCGCGGCCGCGGCGAGAATGTGCAGAACTGCACGCCTGCATCGACCAGGCTGGTGATGAAGGCCGGCGACAGGTCATGCGAGCCGAAGCCGTCCACCGTCAGCGCCACGCGCACGCCGCGGCGCGCCGCCGCCAGCAGGGCGGCGTGCAATTTGTGACCTACCTCGTCTTCAAAGAGGATAAAAGTTTCCAACAGTACGCTTCGGCGCGCGCGCGCAATGGCGTCGAACACGCGCGGAAAATACTCCTCGCCGTTCTCCAGCAGGCGGAAGCGGTCGGAAGCGGTCGGCAACTGTGTCATGGCCGGGAAATCGCCGCAAACACCATGCCAGCGAAAACCCGGGGCCGGTCGCTCCTAACCCGGGCGACGGCCGCGCCGCCAGCGGGCCAGCACCGCGGCGGCCAGCGCACCGGCCGCCACGCCGGCAACGAAGATCGCCACCGTCATGCCGCTCCACGGGCCCGCGGCGTCGGCGTCGGCGCTGCCGCGAGCCAGGGGGGCGAGCGACTGCCAGTCGGCGGCGGTAAACTGCGTCATCGCGGGCGCGCCATCGAGCCCGTACACGCAGACCTCGCCGCCGGGCAGCTTGCAAAAGCGCGCCGGCGGACAACTGCGCAGAATGGCCTGGGTCTCGCCCTCGCCGCAGCGGGCGCCGGCGCTGCGCAACACCTGCAGGGTGACGTCGGGATGCTTGGTCAGTTGTTCGGGCATGGCAGCCTCCCAGGGGCAGGGCAAGCGGGTGTCGCGTTCCTACAGCGTAGGCCTTATTCCGCCCGGGCATATCGCCATGCGTAATCGCTCGTTCGTCCTTTGGCTGCCTTTCCATACAATGGGCCGATGCCACGGCGCGACGCCGCGGGCAACAACCACATCAAAGGGGAGCATCCGATGCAATACGGGAAATTCGGCCTGGCCGCGCGGCTGGCAGCAGTCGTGCTGGCGCTGGGCGTGGTCCATGGCGCCGCCGCGGCCGATCCGGACAAGAAGGAAATCCGCTTCGGGGCCACCGCGGGCCCGTACGCAGACCAGATCCGCTATGGCGTCAAGCCGGTGCTGGAACAGCGCGGCTACAAGGTCACCATCGTCGAGTTCAGCGACTACGTGCAGCCCAACCTGGCGCTGGCCGACGGCGCCATCGACGCCAATGCCTTCCAGCACGTGGCCTACCTGAAGAAATTCTCGGCCGACCGCAAGCTGGCCCTGAGCGACGTGGTCCAGGTGCCGACCGCGCCGATCGGCATCTACAGCCGCAAGCACAAGGCGCTGGCCGAGGTGAAGGCGGGCAACACCGTGTCGTTGCCGAACGATCCGACCAACCTGGCGCGCGCCATCGCCATCCTGCAGCAGATCGGCTGGGTCACGCTCAAGCCAGGCACCGACCCGATCCGCGCCAGCGAACGCGATATCGACGCCAACCCGCACAAGCTCAAGCTGGTCCAGCTCGAAGCCGCGCAGCTGCCGCGCTCGCTCGACGATGTCGACTATGCCTTCGTCAACGGCAACTATGCGCTGGCCTCGGGGCTGAAGCTGACCTCGGCGCTGGCGCTGGAGAAGATTCCGGACTACTACATGAACCTGGTCGCGGTGAAGACCGCCGACCTGAACAAGCCCTTCGTCAAGGACATCCGCGAGGCCTACCAGTCCACGGAGTTCAAGGCGGTGACGCAGCAGCGCTTCGCCGGCTTCGTGCCGCCGCCGTACCAGCGCTGAACGCTGGGCCGGGCCTGCAAGGCGCGCCACGGGGCGCGCCTTCGCGTTACTTCTACGGGCCGGCACGGCACCGCCACCGCGTCCGATGCCGCCCCGCATTGTTCTGGTTTTCTGGATGATCTATCCAGTCGCCGCCGATTTATTCCCACCTCTTGCCCGCCTAAGCTGAAGCCTCCTTCGACGCATCCACAGGAGAGTTTCATGGCTGACCATTCCATCCGCGGCAAGGTCGCGCTGATCGCCGGCGGCGCCAAGAACCTGGGCGGGCTGATCGCGCGCGACCTGGCCGCCCAGGGCGCCCGCGCCATCGCCATCCACTACAACAGCGCGGCCTCGCGCGCCGACGCCGATGCCACGGTCCGGGCGCTCCAGGCAAGCGGCGCCGAGGCCGTGGCGCTGCAGGCGGACCTGACCCGCGCGGGCGCGGTCGAGCGGTTGTTTGCCGATGCCGTGGCCGCGGTGGGCCGTCCCGATATCGCCATCAACACGGTGGGCAAGGTGCTGAAGAAGCCGTTCGCCGACATCAGCGAGGCCGAGTACGACGAGATGTCGGCCGTCAACGCCAAGAGCGCCTTCTTCTTCCTCAAGGAAGCCGGCCGCCACGTCAACGACCACGGCAAGATCGTCACGCTGGTGACCTCGCTGCTGGGTGCGTTCACGCCCTTCTATGCCGCCTATGCCGGCACCAAGGCGCCGGTCGAACACTTTACCCGCGCCGCGGCCAAGGAGTTCGGCGCGCGCGGCATCTCGGTGACGGCGGTGGGTCCGGGCCCGATGGACACGCCGTTCTTCTACGGCCAGGAGGGCGACGATGCCGTGGCCTATCACAAGAGCGCGGCGGCGCTGTCGCCGTTCTCGCCGACGGGACTGACGCATATCGAGGATGTGGTGCCCTTGATCCGCCATCTGGTCAGCGACGGCTGGTGGATCACCGGCCAGACCCTGCTCATCAACGGCGGATACACGACCAAATAAGCCATAGGCCAGCCCGCCAGGCGCCGGTACCCGCACGCATTGCAGGTATGCTTGCGCCATCGACGAGCGAGGCGCATGGACAGATTCGACCAGTACCGCGTATTCCTGCAGGTGGCCGAGATGGGCAGCTTCATCAAGGCCGCCCATGCGCTTGGGCTGCCGCGCGCCTCGGTGTCGGCGGCGGTGCAGGGTCTGGAGGCCCAGGTCGGCACGCGCCTGCTGCACCGGACCACGCGCCAGGTGCGGCTGAGCGCCGACGGCGCGCAATTGCTTGAACGATTGCGCCCGCTGCTGGCCGAGGTCGAGGATATCGACCAGCTGTTCCAGGCCGGCCAGCGCCAGGCCAGCGGCCGACTGAACGTCGATATGCCCAGCCGCATCGCGCGCCGGCTGGTGGCACCTGCGTTGCCCGCCTTGCTGCGGCGCCATCCGCGGCTGCAGCTGTCGCTCGGCTCCAGCGACCGTGCCATCGACCTGGTGCAGGAAGGCGTGGACTGCGCGGTGCGCTTCGGCGTGCTGGCCGACAGCAGCCTGGTAGTGCGGCCGCTGGGCCGGATCGCGCTGGTCAACTGCGCCAGCCCGGCCTACCTGCGCGAACACGGCGAGCCCCGTGAGCCGAGCGAGCTGCGCCGCGGCCATCTCGCGGTGGGCTACGCCAGCCCCCGCACCGGCCGGGACCTGCCGTGGGAATTCCTGGATGCCGAGGGCAGCGCGCACGAGGCCGAAGTGGCAACGCGCGTCTCGGTCAACAATGCCGAGAGCTATATCGCCTGCTGCCTCGGCGGAATCGGCCTGATCCAGATTCCGCGCTTCGACGTGCAGCACCTGCTCGACAGCGGGCAGTTGCTGGAAGTCATGCCCGACTGTCGCCCGCCCACCATGCCGGTGTCGCTGCTCTACCCGCACCGGCGCCAGCGTTCGCAACGGCTCGCGGTGTTCCTGGAGTGGTTCCGCGCGCTGATGCAGCCGCACCTGGAAGGCTGAGCGGCGGCCCCCGCGCGCGCACTGCCGCATTGTGCGCAGCAAGACAATTTCGCGCGGCGCCGGCCGCGCAAATGCCCTACACTCAAGCTCAAGTCCCGCGCGCCCAAAAAGCACGGCAGGGATCACAACGCGATCATTGCCGCGGAGGGCTGCGAAGATCCTCGCCCCGGTCCGCGCGGATCCTGTCGAGACAACCGCATCGAGAGACCTGCCATGTCCACGGTTGCGCGCTTTGAGATCGGCTATACCCGCTACCTTGCCCCACCGGGCGACACCACTCCCACCACTGTTCCCCTTCCACCGTTCGGCAGCGACCCTGACGCGCTGGTACCGCTGTACCAGGCCATGGTGCTGACGCGCCAGTTCGACCTGAAGGCAATCGCGCTGCAGCGCACCGGCAAGATCGGCACGTTCGCGTCGGCCCTGGGCCAGGAGGCCATCGGCGTGGGCGTGGCCTACGCCATGCGACCGGAAGATGTGCTGGTGCCCTCGTACCGCGACCACGCGGCGCAGTTTGTGCGCGGCGTCACGATGACCGAGAGCCTGCTCTACTGGGGCGGCGACGAGCGCGGCAGCGGCTTTGCCGCGGCGCCGCATGACTTTGCCAACTGCGTGCCGATCGGCACGCAGGTGTGCCACGCGGCCGGCGCGGCCTACGCGTTCCAGCTGCGCGGCGAGCCGCGCGTCGCGGTCTGCCTGCTGGGCGACGGCGGCACCTCCAAGGGCGACTTCTATGAAGGCATGAACATGGCCGGCGCGTGGCGCGCGCCGCTGGTGATCGTGATCAACAACAACCAGTGGGCGATCTCGATGCCGCGCAGCGGCCAGACCGCGGCCCAGACGCTGGCGCAGAAGGCCATTGCCGCGGGCATCCCGGGCGAGCAGGTCGACGGCAACGACGTGGTCGCGGTGCGCCACCGCGTCGGCGAAGCGATCGCGCGCGCCCGCGATGGCGGCGGCCCCGCGCTGATCGAGGCCATCACCTACCGGCTGGGCGACCACACTACCGCCGACGATGCCTCGCGCTACCGCGACGAAGCCAGCGTCAAGGCGCACTGGCAGCACGAGCCGCTGTTGCGGCTGCGCACCCACCTGCTGGCCCTGCATGCCTGGGACGCGGCGCGCGAAGAAGCGCTGGTCAGGGCGTGTTCGCAGCAAGTGGCGCAGGCGGTCGAAACCTATCTGGCCATGCCGCCGCCAGACCCGGCCGCGATGTTCGACTGCCTGTACGCGGCCATGCCGGCCGAGCTGCAGGCGCAGCTGGAGATCGCGCGGCGCTTCCCGGCGCAGCACGGCTAGCCGCTGCCGGCGCCGCCGGCGCCGCGCGCGCACTCCTTCCCCGACCCGGTCCCACAGCGAGCGAACCATGGCGGAAATCAATCTGGTCGAAGCAGTCAACCTGGCGCTGGCCCATGCGCTGGACCACGATCCCGATGTGCTGCTGCTGGGCGAGGACATCGGCGTCAACGGCGGCGTGTTCCGCGCCACCGTGGGCCTGCAGGCGCGCTTCGGCGCCGCGCGCGTCATGGATACGCCGCTGGCCGAAGGCGGCATCGTCGGCGCGGCGATCGGCATGGCGGCGATGGGGCTCAAACCCGTGGCCGAGATCCAGTTCACCGGCTTTATCTACCCGGCGGTCGATCACATCATCAACCACGCCGGGCGCATGCGGCACCGCACGCGCGGGCGGCTCGCCTGCCCGCTGGTGGTGCGCTCGCCGTGCGGCGCGGGCATCCACGCGCCCGAGCATCATTCCGAAAGCCCGGAGGCGATGTTCGCGCACATGCCGGGCATCCGCGTGGTGGTGCCGTCATCGCCGGCACGCGCGTACGGGCTGCTGCTGGCGGCAATCGCCGATCCCGATCCGGTCATCTTCCTCGAGCCCACGCGGCTGTACCGGCTGTTCCGCCAGGAGGTGGCCGATGACGGCGCGGCGCTGCCGCTCGACACCTGCTTCACGCTGCGCGAAGGCAGCGACATCACGCTGGTGAGCTGGGGCGCGATGGTCCAGGAGACCCTCGCCGCCGCCGACGCGCTGGCCGCCGAAGGCGTCACCGCGACCGTCATCGACGTGGCCACGCTCAAGCCGCTGGACATGCAGACCATCCTGGAGGCGGTCTCGCGCACCGGCCGCTGCGTGATCGTGCACGAGGCACCGCGCACCGCCGGCTTCGGCGCCGAGATCGCGGCGCAGCTGGCCGATGCGGGGCTGTACTCGCTGGCCGCGCCGGTGCAGCGCGTGACCGGCTTCGATACCGTGGTGCCGCTGGCGCGGCTGGAGTACACCTACCTGCCCGGCGTCGCGCGCATCGTCGATGCCGCGCGCAGGGCGCTGGCGGCGTAGGCCGCCGGCCGCAACCGGACCGTTCAAGCTAGCCAAGGAGGACCGATGCGAGTCTTCAAGCTGCCCGACCTGGGCGAAGGCCTGCAGGAGGCCGAGATCGTGGCCTGGCACGTCAAGACCGGCGACACGGTGGCGGCCGACCAGCCGCTGCTGTCGGTGGAGACCGCCAAGGCGATCGTCGAAATCCCCTCGCCTTATGCCGGCAGCATCGGCAAGCTGTTTGCGCAGCCGGGCGACATCGTGCACCTGGGCGCGCCGCTGGTGGGCTTCGAGGGCGCCGGCGAGGATGCCGACGCCGGCACCGTGGTGGGCTCGGTCCAGGTCGGCACGCACGTGGCCAGCGAAGCCGCGCCGCCCGGCACGGCCGCGCCCGCGGCGGGCATGGCCGCGCGCGTCAAGGCCACGCCGGCGGTACGAGCGCTGGCGCGCCGGCTGGGCGTGGACCTGGCGATGGCGACCGCCTCGGGCCCCGAGGGCATCGTCACCGCCGCCGACGTGGAACGGGTCGCCGCCACGCTGAAGGATCTTGGCGCGCCGGAAGAACTGCGCGGCGTGCGCCGCGCGATGGCGCAGAACATGGCGCGCGCGCAGGCGGAAGTGGCCGCCGCCACCGTGATGGACGACGCCGACATCCACGCCTGGCACGCCGGCGCCGACGTCACCATCCGGCTGGTGCGCGCGCTGGTGGCCGGCTGCCGCGCCGAGCCCGGGCTCAACGCCTGGTACGAAGGACAGACCGGGCGCCGCCACGTGCTGAAGAAGATCGACGTCGGCATTGCCGCCGACCTGCCCGAGGGCCTGTTCGTGCCGGTGCTGCGCGATGTCGGCAACCGCGACGCCGCCGACCTGCGCCGCGGGCTCGACCGCATGCGCGCCGATATCCGCGCGCGCACCATCGCCCCCGAGGAGATGCGCGGCAACACCATCACGCTGTCCAACTTCGGCATGATCGCCGGGCGCTATGCGGCGCCGATCGTGGTGCCGCCCACCGTGGCGATCCTGGGCGCCGGGCGCGTGCGCGACGAAGTGGTCGCGGCCGGCGGCGTGCCCGCGGTGCACCGGGTCATGCCGCTGAGCCTGACCTTCGACCACCGCGTGGTCACGGGCGGGGAAGCGGCGCGGTTCCTGGCGGCAGTGATTGCGGATCTGGAGATGGCGGAATAGGGAAGACTACTGGTTTTGCCAGCACCAGCTGTGTGCTCCCTCTCCCGCACGCGGGAGAGGGAGCAAGCCACCAGCATGCACACGGCCGCTAAAGCCCCGCGGCAGCGCTGTATATAATGCCCATCCAATCGCCGCCGCCATCTCCGGCCCGGAGCGCCGCACACCCTCATGGAATCCAAGACCGCCCGCCTTACCATCCTGATCGATCCGGTCAAGAAGAAGGCCTTTGAAACGCTGTGCGCCGCGCAGGACCTGACGCCGTCGCAGGTGGTGCGCCAGCTGATCCGCGATTACCTGGCGCAGCATGGCGTGGATTACGCCACCAAGCCCAAACCGGCGGGCAGCACGCGCCAGAAGAAGTAAGTTCAGCGTGGGGCGCTGGCCTCGCCGCGCCCCTCTCCCGCCAGCACGGCGCAGCGCTGCGCCGCCTGCGCCAGCGAATCCGCGTAGTTGCCCTCGCCCAGCGCCGCCAGCACGCCGGCGCGCGCCAGCTTTTCCCGGACCCGCGCGTTGGCCTCGGCCAGCACCACGGCGACGCCGCGCTTCTGCAGCGTGACGATCACCGCCTCCAGCGTCTGCAGCCCGGTCATGTCCATGAAGGGCACGCGGCCCAGGCGGATCAGCAGCACGCGCGGCTCGGTATGGGTCTGCACCAGGGCACGCTCGCACGCTTCGACGGCACCGAAGAAGAACGGACCGTCGATGACATAGACCATCACGCCCGGCGGCATCGGCGCCCCCGCGCCGGTGCCTGCATCACCCAGTTCGCGCGCGACGGCCTCGGCGGCCTGGGGTGCCACTTCCACCGATGCCGACATGCGCCGCAGGAACTGCAGCATGGCCAGGATCACGCCGATATTGACCGCCACCACCAGGTCGGTCAGCACCGTCAGCGTAAAGGTGATCAGCAGGATCGCGACATCGGCGCGCGGCGCGCGCCGCACCATGCGGGCGAACTGGCGCATCTCGCTCATGTTGTAGGCCACCACGAACAGGATCGCGGCCAGCGCGGCCAGCGGCACGCTGGCCGCGAGCGGCGCCAGGAACAGCAGCACCAGCACCAGCGTGAGCGCATGCACCACGCCGGCCAGCGGGCTGTTGCCGCCGTTGCGGATATTGGTGGCGGTGCGCGCGATCGCGCCGGTGGCGGCAAACCCGCCGAACAACGGTGCCAGCACATTGGCGATGCCCTGTCCCACCAGTTCCTGGTTGGAGTCGTGCCGGGTGCCCGCCATGCCGTCGGCCACCACGGCCGACAGCAGGGACTCGATCGCGCCCAGCATGGCAATGGTGAAGGCAGGCCCCGCCAGCTCCAGCACGCGCGCCAGCGTGACCTCCGGCAGCGCCGGCACCGGCAGGCCGCGCGGCAGGCCGCCGAAGGCCGTGCCAATGGTGGCCACGCCGTCGAAGCCGAACAGCGCCTGCGCCGCGGTGGCCGCCACCAGCGCCACCAGCGGCCCCGGCACGCGCCGCAGCCAGCGCACGCGCGGCGCGCCCACCACCAGCGCCAGGCTGCCCAGCGCCAGCGCGGTGGTGGCGGGGTGCCATTGCGGCAGCGCCTGCAGCAGATGCCAGAGCTTTTCATGGAAATGCGCGCCGGCCACCGGTGGCAGCCCGAAGAAATCGCGCCATTGGCCAACGAAGATGATCACGCCGATGCCCGCGGTGAAGCCGACAATCACCGGCGCGGGAATGTAGCGGATCACGCTGCCCAGCCGCGTCAGCCCCATCGCCAGCAGGATCAGGCCCGCCATCAGCGTGGCGATCTGCAGGCCGTCGATGCCGTGGCGCGCCGTCACCGCGGACAGCAACACGATAAAGGCGCCGGTGGGCCCGGCGATCTGCAGCCGGCTGCCGCCCAGCAGCGACACCGCCAGCCCGGCGACGATGGCCGTGTACAGGCCCTGCTCCGGCTTGGCGCCCGAGGCGATCGCGAACGCCATCGCCAGCGGCAGCGCCACCACCCCGACGATCACGCCCGACACCACGTTCGGCAGCCAGTTGCCGCGTTGGAACAATCCGGCCAGCCAGGCTTCGCGTAGCGCAATCATGCTTCAGTCCCTTCCATCGGTGCGGGGGCAAAGGTGAATCGAATGATAACAGCATGTTAATGCTTGCCCCGGCTCCGGCCGGATTGGCGGCCGCGCTCCGGGGCGCCGGGCGTCCTGTTCCTTATGCCGCGCAATTCCTATACTGGATTGGCTCGCCCGCCAGTGCGCGGACGCGCCAGGCTGGCGCGGTATCTTTTTGCAAGCGGAGGCTCATCATGTACAGGCACCTCCTAGTACCGACCGACGGCTCCGCGCGCGCCGATGCCATGGTGGGCCGCGCGATGGCATTCGCCAGCCGCATCGGCGCCCGCGTGACCGGGTTGCATGTGCTGCCCGAGTACCACGTGCTGACCTACCGGCTCACCAGCCTGCAAGACACCAAGAGCAACTTCGCCGCCGAAGCCGCGCGCCACGCCGACACCTTCCTGGCCGCGCTCAGCCACAGCGCGGCACAGGCCGGCGTGCCCTGCGACACCATCACCGCCACCGACGACCATCCCTGGCAGGCCATCATCGCGTGCGCGCAGCAGCGCGAGTGCGACCTGATTGTGATGTCGTCGCATGGCAAGCGCGGGCTGCAGGCGCTGCTGATCGGCAGCGAGACGCACAAGGTGCTGACCCACAGCACGATCCCGGTGCTGGTGTTCCGCTGACGGGAGACAGCGCCACGGCGGGGTAGCGGGATAGCGGGGATAGCGGGCAACAGTGCGCGGCAACGCGCGATTCCAAACCATGCCAACTGCAAGGAGCGCAACCATGGCGATTCGACTGGGCGAGCAAGCCCCTGATTTCACCGCCGACACCACGGAAGGCCAGATCAGCTTCCATGAGTGGATCGGCGACGGCTGGGCCATCCTGTTCTCGCATCCCAAGGACTTCACGCCGGTGTGCACCACCGAGCTGGGCTACATGGCCCGGCTCAAGCCCGAGTTCGACAAGCGCAATACCAAGATCATCGGACTGAGCATCGATCCGGTGGGGGATCACCAGCGCTGGGTCAAGGACATCGAGGAAACGCAGGGCTGTACCGTCAACTACCCGATGATCGGCGATGCCGACCTGAAGGTGGCCAAGCTCTACGACATGATCCACCCGGAGGCCAGCGGCAGCGGTCCGCGCACCGCGGTGGACAACGCCACCATCCGTTCGGTGTTCATCATCGGCCCCGACAAGAAGGTGAAGGCGATGCTGGTGTACCCGATGAGCGCGGGACGCAATTTCGACGAGGTGCTGCGGCTGCTTGACTCGCTGCAGCTCAACGCCAAGCACACCGTGGCCACGCCGGTCAACTGGAAGCCGGGCGAGGACGTCATCATCCCGACCTCGGTCTCGGACGAGGAAGCCAGCAAGAAATACCCGCAGGGCTTCAAGACGCTGAAGCCCTACCTGCGCACGGTGGCCCAGCCCAAGTAGCGCAACGACGCAGGGAGGCGAGAACAGGGAGAGCGAGGAGCGGCGGCACCAGGGAGCGCGGCGGCGCGGAGCCCGCGCCGGGCCGCGGCTGGGGCTTCCCGGCCGGCATCGCGCGATGCCGGCCGGGAGGGCACCGGCGGCTCCGACTTGTCCACAGAAAATATCCACAGGAACAGTGGATATCCCCCCTCTTGACAACCGCGAAGGGCGCGCCCGTGCTGGAACGCGCTGGAGTGCCCGTTTTATAGGCAACCAACCGGCGTACGGGAATGGTTGCGGGCGCTTGCATTTTGTGCCTGCCGCTCATACCCGCGGCAGCGTGCCTATCGGGTCAGCACCGCGCGGATGGTGTCGGCCAGCTCCTTGGCCACGAACTTGGCCACATAGGCATCGGCCCCCACCTTGCGCACATGTTCTGCGCTGGCCTCGCCCGACAGTGATGAATGAATCACCACGGGCAGCGATTTCAGCCGGCTGTCGGCCTTGATCTTGCGGGTCAGCGTAAAGCCGTCCATCTCGGGCATTTCCAGGTCGGTCAGCACCAGCGCCACGTCGTCCTGGACCGGGCGGCCCTGGCTGGCGGCTTCGGTCGCGATGCGGTCCAGCAGTTCCCAGGCTTCCTTGCCGGACTTGGTCATCACCACCGGCGCGCCCAGGGCCTTAAGGCCCTGCTCGATCAGCCCGCGCGCCAGCGCGGAGTCGTCGGCGGCGATCACCCTGGCGCCCGGCCGCAGCTGCAGCTGCGGCCCGACCTCGCCCGGATCCACGTCTGGCTGGCGCGTCGGCAGCACGTCGCGCAGGATCTGCTCGACGTCGAGCACCTGCACCAGGCGTGCCGCGTCCGCACTGCCCCCGGCGCCATCCGCGCCCCCTTCCAGCTTGGCGATGCTGGTCACATGGCCGGTGCGCACGCTGCCTTCGGCCGAATGCACCTGGTTCCATTCCAGCCGCACGATTTCCTCGACGGCCTCGACCGCGAAGCCCTGGGTCGAGCGGGCGTATTCCGTCACCAGCAGGATGCCCAGGCCGCCGCGCGGCTTGCAACCCACCAGCCGCGGCAGGTCGATCACCGGAATCACCTGGCCGCGGATATCGGCCATGCCCAGGATCGACGGGCCGGCACCGACCACGGTCGTCACCGGCGGCATCACCAGGATCTCGCGCACCTTGAAGACATTGATGCCGAACAGCTCCGACTGGCCGGAATGCTCCGCCTCGCCGAGCCGGAACAGCAGCAGCTCGAACTGGTTGTTGTTGGTGAGGTTAGTCCGTTCGTCGATGTCCCTCATGGAACTGCTCATGCGTTGCTCCCGTGCCGTGCGTGTGTGTGTTGCCGCCATCATTGTCATCTGCCCGCGGCCGCGGCGGATGGCGCACGGCAGGGTTCATGACTGGATATCGGCGAGCGGCATCGGGAGTTGAGTGGCGCAGCCAGCGCAAGTTCGGATTTCATCCTTGCATATCCGGATTGCTTCGTTCCTCCGGCACGGCGTCGTCCATATAGTGATTCCCAACTTGTCATAACACGCTATGTCGATCCGATGACCTCCCGGACCAACGCGGTACCCACCCTCGGCGCCACGGCATTGCCGGCCACCATGCCGATCCCGCTGCCGCTCTACACGCAGATCAAGGATGCCTTGCGCGCCCGCATCCTCGACGGCACCTATCCGCCGCACCACCAGATGCCGTCGGAGAGCGAGCTCGGCGAGAGCTTCCGCGCCAGCCGCATCACCGTGCGCCAGGCGCTGGGCGACCTGCAGAAAGAGGGCCTGATCTTCAGGATCCATGGCAAGGGCACCTTCGTCTCCAGGCCCCGCGCCTTCCAGAACGTGACTTCGCTGCAAGGCTTTGCCGAAGCGATGTCGAGCATGGGCTATGAGATCCTGAACCAGGTGCGCAGCTGCAAAAGCGTGCCCGCCAGCCGTCACGTTGCCGCGCAACTGGGTCTGCGCGAAGGCGACCCGGTGGTGGAGATCCGGCGCGTGCGCCTGCTCAACCGCGAACCGGTGTCGCTGGAGCTGACCTGGGTGCCGGAGGCCGTCGGCCGCCGCCTGCTCAATGCCGACCTCGCCACGCGCGACATCTTCCTGATCCTGGAAAACGACTGCGGCGTAAAGCTCGGCCATGCCGACCTGAGCGTCGACGCGATCCTCGCCGACGACGACCTGACCCGGGCGCTGCGCATCCAGGACGGTGCGCCGGTGCTGCGCATCGAACGCCTGACCCACGACGCGCAAGGCACGCCGATCGACTACGAGTTCCTCTACTTCCGCGGCGACGCGTTCCAGTACCGGCTGCGTGCAGACCGGCACAAGGCGGCGCCCGCCACCAACGTCAACCACACCGCAGGCCGCGCGCGGCCCCGCAAACCAGCCAGCAAGGGGAAGCCCTCCGCATGAACACCCTGACTCACGAATACGACATCGTTGTCGTCGGCGGCGGCACCGCCGGCCCGATGGCCGCGATCAAGGCCAAGGAACGCAATCCCGCGCTGCGCGTGCTGCTGCTCGACAAGGCGCACGTCAAGCGCAGCGGCGCCATCTCGATGGGCATGGACGGGCTCAACAACGCCGTGATCCCCGGCCACGCCACCCCCGAGCAGTACACGCGCGAGATCACCGTGGCCAACGACGGCATCGTCGACCAGTCCACCGTCTATGCCTACGCGCGCCACAGCTTCGCCACCATCGAGCAACTGGACCGCTGGGGCGTGCGGTTCGAGAAGGACGAGACCGGCGACTACGCAGTGAAAAAGGTCCATCACATGGGCTCTTACGTGCTGCCGATGCCGGAAGGACATAACGTCAAGAAGGTGTTGTACCGCCAGCTCAAGCGCGCGCGGGTGGAGATCACCAACCGCATCGTCGCCACGCGCGTGCTGACCGACGCCAGCGGCGCCGCCAGCGGCGTGATGGGCTTTGACTGCCGCACCGCGGACTTCCACGTGATCCGCGCCCGCGCCGTGATCCTGTGCTGCGGCGCCGCCGGCCGCCTGGGCCTGCCCGCGTCCGGCTACCTGATGGGCACCTACGAGAACCCCACCAATGCCGGCGACGGCTACGCCATGGCCTATCACGCCGGCGCGGCGCTGGCCAACCTGGAGTGCTTCCAGATCAATCCGCTGATCAAGGACTACAACGGGCCGGCCTGCGCCTACGTAACCGGCCCGCTGGGCGGCTATACCGCCAACGGCAAGGGCGAGCGCTTTATCGAATGCGACTACTGGAGCGGCCAGATGATGTGGGAGTTCTACCAGGAGTTGCAAGGCGGCAACGGCCCGGTGTTCCTGAAGCTGGACCACCTGGCCGAAGAAACCATCCAGACCATCGAGACCATCCTGCACACCAACGAACGCCCCAGCCGCGGACAGTTCCACGCCGGGCGCGGCACCGACTACCGCAAGCAGATGGTCGAGATGCATATCTCCGAGATCGGCTTCTGCAGCGGCCACAGTGCTTCCGGCGTGCATGTGAACGAGCGCGCCGAGACCACCGTGCCGGGCCTCTATGCCGCCGGCGACATGGCCGCGGTGCCTCACAACTACATGCTGGGCGCCTTCACCTATGGCTGGTTTGCCGGGCAGAACGCCGCCGATTACGTTGCGGGCCGCGCCCTGCCGGAAGCCGATGCGGCCCAGGTCGGGGCGGAGCGCGCGCGCGTGTTCGCACCGCTGGCCCGCGCGAGCGGCCTGCCGCCCGCGCAGGTGGAATACAAGCTGCGCCGCATGGTCAACGACTACCTGCAGCCGCCCAAGGTCACGCGCAAGATGGAAATCGGCCTGCAGCGCTTCGATGCCATCGCCGAGGACATCGGCCAGATCCGCGCCGCCAATCCGCACGAGCTGATGCGCGCGGTCGAGGTGATGGCGATCCGCGACTGCGCGGAGATGGCGGCACGTGCCTCGCTGTTTCGCACCGAGAGCCGCTGGGGCCTCTACCACCATCGCGTCGACTATCCGCAGCGCAATGACGCCGAATGGTTCTGCCATACGCACCTCAGCAAGGATCACGCCGGGCGCATGGTCAGCCACAAGCGCGAGATCGAACCGTACATCGTGCCGGTGGAAGGCGACGACGCCACCGCCTACCAGCGGCTGCGCGTCGGCCGCGGCCACGCTCCCGCCCCGGCCGCCACGGCCGCAATGTCCGGACCGGCCACCCTGGCTGCCGCCTGAAGGAACCCACGCCATGGCCTACACCCCGCATGAAATCACCCAGCGCAGCAGCGCACCCGTCACCATCGACGAAGACAAATGCATTGCCGACAAGGGCTGCACGGTCTGCGTCGATGTCTGCCCGATGGACCTGCTGGCTATCGACCTGGCCAAGGGCAAGGCCTATATGCAGTTCGACGAGTGCTGGTACTGCATGCCTTGCGAGAAGGATTGCCCGACGGGCGCGGTCCGGGTCGAGATCCCGTACCTGCTGCGTTGATGGCCCCGCTTCATGACCACAGCACCACAGAGATAACCCCATGAAAGCCTCCACCAGCCTCCACCTGTTCCTCGCGCTGGCCGCCGCCAGCCTGGGCGGCGCAGCCAGCGCCGAGACCATCCGTGTCGCCATCGGCACGCAGGACACCACCATCAACTGCGCCACCGGCGGCCTGCTGATTCGCGAACTGAAGCTGCTCGACAAATACCTGCCACGCACCGGCAAGTACAAGGACGTCACCTACGACGTGCAATGGAAGAACTTCACCTCCGGCCCGCCGCTGACCAACGAGATGGTGGCGGACAAGCTCGATCTCGGCGCCATGGCGGATTTCCCCGGCTCGCTCAATGCCGCGGCCTTCCAGAAGGCCGGCAAGAAGAGCCTGTTTATCGCGCCCCTGTCGGGCAATGCGATCGGCACCGGCAACGGCATCGTGGTCCCCACCGATTCCCCGGTCCAGTCGCTGGCGGAGCTCAAGGGCAAGACCATCTCGGTACCGTTCGGCTCGACCGCGCACGGCATGCTGCTGCGCGCGATCAAGCGCCAGGGCTGGGACCCGGACAAGGACGTGACGCTGGTGTCGCAGTCGCCCGAGGTCGGCGGCTCGGCGCTGCAGGCGCACAAGGTCGACGGCCATGCCAACTTCGTGCCGTTCCCCGAGTTGTTCGCCTTCCGCGGCTTTGCCCGCAAGATCTATGACGGCTCGCAGGCCGAGGCGCCCACCTTCCACGGCGCGCTGGTGAGCGCGGACTATGCGCAGAAGTATCCGGAGATCGTGGTGGCGTACCTGCGCGCCGCCATCGAGGCCGACCGGCTGATGGCGGCCGAGCCCGAGAAATACAGCGAACTGATTGCCAGGGTGACCGGCATCGACGCCGAGGTGGACTACCTGTTCCACGGCCCGCTCGGCCTGCAGAACCGCGACTACACCTGGAAGCCGGAATACCGCCAGGCGCTGCAGACCTCGATCGAGACGCTGAAGCTGCTCAAGCGTACCGATGCCGACCTGAGCGCCGACACCGTGATCGACGACCGCTACATCCGCGAAGCCTTCAGGCTCGAGGGCCTGGACTATGAGGCGCGCCTGAAGGCCTACGACAAGCAGCCCCTCGCCGCCAGGGACGCGGGCAGCGGCAAGCCCATCGCGGAACCGAAGCTGGCCGCGCAACTTTGGCTGCGCGGCGAGCCCAGGGTGCGCGCCTATGCCTCGCCGGCGGCAGCGTTCGCCGCGCTCAGGCAGGCTGCAAAGGAGGGCAGGCAGGCGCGCGTGCTGTATGTGCATGACCGCAATACCGGCCTGAAGCTGCTGGCGAACAAGGCGTGGTACGTGCAGGACGGCAAGGGACAGGTCAGCGCCTTCCTGCTCAAGGGCTCCGCCGATGGCTGGGCCAAGGCCAATGGTGGCAATGTGCGCGACTTCGCCGCGGTCAGCGGCGCAGCCGTTGCCGTCGCCAGCAACTGACGCGGAGCGCAGCGATGACCGCAATCACGCTTGAAGCCGGGGCGCCCCCGGTGGCGCCGGCCGCGCCGGGCGCGGCACGCGAGCGGCTGGCGCGCTGGCTGGTGCGCCTGGCCGCGCTGGCGGCCTGCATCGTGCTGTGGCAACTGGCTTCGTCGCACCGGGCCCATCTTGGCATTGTCACGTTCGCCAACGTGCCGGCGCCCAGCGACGTGGTGCCCGCGGCCTGGCAGTTGCTGCAGTCGCCCAAGCTGGTGCTGCACCTGGGCAACAGCCTTTACCGCGTGTTTGCCGGCTTCGGCACGGCGGCCGTGGCGGGCATCGTGCTCGGCATGGCAATCGGCCGCTCGCGCTGGCTGGAAGACCTGCTGCTGCCGCCGCTGGAGGTGCTGCGCCCGATCCCGGGCGTGGCGTGGATTCCGCTGGCAATCCTGATGTTCCCCTCGTCGGAGCTGAGCATGATCTTCATCACCTTTATCGGGGCGCTCTTTCCGATCCTGCTCAACACCATCCACGGCGTGGAGCGTACCGATCCCCGCCTGATCGCCACGGCGCGCAGCCTGGGCGCGCGCCGCTGGACGCTCTTCCCCGAAGTGCTGCTGCCGGCGGCGCTGCCCAGCATTGTCACGGGCCTTGCGATCGGCATGGGCACGTCCTGGTTCTGCCTGGTCACCGCCGAGATGATCGCGGGCCAGTACGGCATTGGCTACTACACGTGGGAGGCCTACAACCTGCAGAACTATGCCGACATCGTCGTCGGCATGCTGCTGATCGGCGCCTTCGGCATGGGCAGCAGCGCACTGATCAAGCGAACCGGCGCGTGGCTGATGCCATGGACCCGCCTGCAGCAGGTGCGTGCATGACGAGCCAACCGATCCGCGCGGGCCGCTTGCAGGTGCGCGGCCTGGACGTGGCGCTGGGCCACGGCGAGTCCGGCTTTACCGCCGTGCACCAGCTTTCCATCGACATTCCCGCGGGGCAGTTCGTCTGCATCCTGGGGCCGTCGGGCTGCGGCAAATCCACGCTGCTGGGCGCTATCGCCGGCCACCTGCCGGCGGCGGCGGGCGAGATCCTGCTCGACGGGGCGCCCGTGCGCGACCCCGCCCCGGAGCGCGGGCTGGTGTTCCAGCAGCACTCGCTGTTCCCGTGGAAGCGCGTGCTCGACAACGTCGGCTTCGGCCTGAAGATGCAGGGCGTTGCCGCCGCCGCGCGCAAGCGCGAGGCGCAGGCCCTGCTGGACCTGGTCGGGCTGGGCAGTTTCGCGCGGCGATATCCGGCCGAGCTCTCGGGCGGCATGCAGCAGCGCGTGGAGATCGCGCGCGTGCTGATCAACCGGCCGCGCGTGCTGCTGATGGACGAGCCCTTCGGCGCGCTCGACGCGCAGACCCGCGCCCACATGCAGGCGCTGCTGCTCGACATCTGGACGCAGGTGCGCACCACCGTGGTCTTTGTCACCCATGACATCGACGAGGCGTTGTTTCTCGCAGACCGGGTGCTGGTGATGTCGCAGCGGCCCGGACGCATCCTGGAAGACATCGCCATCCCCTTCGAGCGGCCCCGCCGCGCCGAGCTGATGACCGATGACGATTTCATCCGGCTCAAGCGCCGCTGCCGCGACCTGCTCCATGACCACACCCAGGCCGGCGCGCTCGCGACTGCCGCCTGACTGCCATATCGACCCGACTGCCATCCATGCCGCACGATTGCGCTTTGCCTGACCCCTCCCTGCCTGACCTCGATCCCGCCATCCGCGCGCTGGCGCTGCGCCTGGCCGACCCCGACCCCGCCGTGCGCCGCGTGGCCGTGCTGCAACTAGCCGACCTGGAGGACGAGGACGGCGTGCCGCTGCTGCTGCAGCGGCTGCAATCCGACCCCGCCGAGACCGTGCGCGCCGAAGCCGCGCGCACGCTGGCCAGCTGGGAACAGGCAGAGGTCGTGCCGGCCCTGGCCGCCGCCCTGGCCGATCCCGGCCGCGAAGTGGCGGACGCCGCGGCGCAAGGGCTGTCAGAACTGAAAGACCCCGCTTCCGGCGCCGCCCTGCTGCCGTGGGTCACGCACCAAGACCCCTTTGTCCGCGCGGCCGCGTGGCGCGGCCTGCGCGAGTTGCGCCATGCGCCAGGCTTCGATGCGGCCATGGCCGCGCTGTCCGATGCGGCCGCGCCGGTGCGGCGCGAAGCCGTGGCCGTGCTGGGCTGGCTCAAGCGCAACGAAGCCTTGCCGGCGCTGGCCCGGGCCGCCACCGGCGACACCGACACCGACGTACGGCGCGCCGCCGCCGGGGCCCTTGGCCTGGCAGCCGACCCGTCGGCATGCGACGCCTTGCTTGCGGCCCTGCGCGACAGGGCCTGGCAGGTGCGGGAAGAAGCTGCGCGGACCATGGGAAAACTGAAATTCCCCGACGCCGTGCGCCCGTTGATCGAGGCGCTGGAAGACCCCTACTGGCAAGTCCGCCTGCAGGCCGCCAGGGCCCTCGGCAAGCTGCGCGATCGCGCCGCGACGGCGCCGCTGACAGTGCAACTGACCCACGCCATCAGCAACCTGCGCAAGGAGGCCGCGCTGTCGCTGGGCAACCTGCAGGATACGGCGGCGCTTCCGGCCCTGACCGTTGCGGCGGACGATGCCGATCCGGAGGTACGCAAGGCCGCGCGCATCGCGCTGGCGCAGATCGGCTCGCCGCCGGGACCGGCATGAGCAGCGGCATGGTCATCCCCACGCGCCTGGAGCTGTCGCGCAGCGAAGGCGCGCTGCGCATCTGCTGGCCGGACGGACAGCGCCAGTCGCTGGACCCGGCCCGATTGCGCGCGGCATGCCGCTGCGCCGCCTGCCGCGGCAAGCCGGCTGAGGGCGGCATGCACGACCTGCAAATCGTCGCCCTCGGGGACATGGGCTACGGCGTGCAGATCGTGTTCAGCGACGGGCACGACCGCGGCATCTACCCATGGCAGTACCTGCAGGCGCTATAGCCGGGTTTCACCCGCCTGCCAGCGCCTGCAGGATATGCACCTCGTCGGTCTCCTGCAACGGCGCATCCAGCCGCATCAGCTGTGCGCGATTGACGAAGACGCGGATATACGGCCGCAGCTTGCCCTGCTCGTCGACGATGCGAAAACGCATGCCGGGAAACTGGCGGTCGAGGTCGTCGAGCAACTCGGCAATGCTGGCGCCGTGGCCCTCGACATATTCGCGCTGTCCGGTATAGGAAAACAGCGGCGTCGCGATACGGACCTGCATGTTAAATCCTCCGGCGCGGTGGCCGGCGCTCAGGCCGGACGCGCCACGCTGACCGCGTAGATCTGCGGCAGGTTGCGGGCGATGCATTGCCAGGCCTCGCCTTCGTCCGCGCTGGCCCACAGCTCGCCGCCGGTGGTGCCGAAGTACACGCCCACCGGAGCATGGCCGTCGGTGGCCATGGCCTGCCGCTTGACCGTGAACCAGCCCTGTTCGGCGGGCAGGCCGCGGTCCTGGCGCTGCCAGGTCTCGCCGCCATCGCGCGTGACATAGGCGGCGGGCCGGCCGCCCGGGCTCACGCGCGGCCACACGTCGCTGCCATCCATCGGGAACACCCACACCGTGCGCGGGTCGCGGCGGTGCGCCACGATCGGGAAGCCGATATCGCCGACTTCGGCCGGCATCGCCTCGCCGATCCGCTTCCACACGCCTTCGCGGCGGTCCATCCGGTAGATGCCGCAATGGTTCTGCTGGTACAGGATGTCCGGATTGGCGGGATGCTGCAGCACGCAGTGCGGGTCCTGGCCGTACTCCGGGTTGGGGTCCGGCAGGAAATTGGCGATGCTGCCGCGGTTCAGCGGCTTCCAGTCGGCGCCGGCGTCGGTGCTCTCGAACACGCCGCCGCTGGACATGCCGATATACAGGTGGCGCGCATCACGCGGATCGACCAGCACGGAATGCAGCTTGGGACCGTCGGGGGTGCCGTCCTGCTCGCCGCCGGTCCAGGCGCGCCACATCGGATGATCGTTGAAGCCGCGCACCGGCTCCCAGGTCGCGCCATGGTCAGCACTGCGGAACAGCCCCTGTGGCGAGGTGCCGGCGTACCAGGTGCCGGGCTCGCTGGCATGGCCGGGGGTGAGCCAGAACACGTGGTCGACCACGCGGCCGCTCTCGCCCTCGGGCACCTTGTCGAACGCGGGCGGGCGGGCCGCCTCGGTCCAGTTGCGGCCGCCGTCGGCGGAGCGGAACACGGTCGGGCCGAGGTGGCCGGTGCGGGCCGCCATCAGCAGGCGCGACGGGTCGCGCGGGTCCTGCACGATGTGGTGGATGGTATGGCCAAGGAAGGTCGGACCGTCGATCTGCCAGCCGCGGCGCGTGGCGTCGCTGGTCAGGAACCAGGCGCCCTTGGTGGTGGCCACCAGCAGCCGGACCGGGCCGGTGTCCGTTTCGGGGGTGGGGGAAGTCGTCATCTTGGCTCCTGCAAGAAGGCCGGGTGAACGATGTTTCCGAGTCTAGTACATGTAGACAGTGTTCACAATGAACGATGGCGACAGCCCATCCCCGCGCGCTGTCAGCCGCCCGCGGGCGTTCGAAGTAGAACGGAGTTCACGGCGGAAGCCGGCGACTTGGCTGGACATTCCCGATGAAGTGTGGCATAAGCAATGTTCCTTCGCACCCTCGCGCCCCCACCCTCCATGCCTTGCTTCGCCCGTTTCGCCACCCTGAACCGCCCGGCCCAGCCGGCGGCAGGCGTGCGCGCGCGCGCCGCGCAGCAAGGCCTTGCCCCTGACCTGGCCAGGCACTTCCCCGCCTGCAACCCGGTCCGCCGCGCCGTGCTTTTCCTGGCCGTGCGGGCAGTTCGAGGCGCCACCCTCCAGCCCTGAGCTTTCCCGCACGGCCCATGTCGCGGATGCCATCCGGCACCCGCTCGATCATGCAGCCAGGAGAAAGCCAGACATGTCACCGCTCTACCGCCATACCTTCTGCGCCATGGTGGCGCTCGCCGCGCTCTACCTGCTCCTCAATTCCTGAGCGGGCGAGACTGCCATGGCGAATTTCCATGCCCTGCGCCTGCCGGCGCCGGCGCTGCCGCGCGCGCTCGAACTGCGCATCGACGTTGAACTGGCCCCCGCCGAGATCGAGCGCGAACTCGATGCCCTGCATGGCCGCATCGGCCGGCCGGGCGATCGCCTCCATGCGATGCCCGCCCTGCCGGCGGGCGCGCCCGGCCTGCGCCTGCGCTACCGCGAGGCGGACGGCGAGTACTACGTGTATGTGGAAGACGTGATGCAGCGCCGGTTGGCCGGTTATACCGTCTTCAACCGGCTGATCGAAGTCGGCCGCCGGGCCGATCCGTGGGTGCGGGCGCCGCATAGCAAGTTTGCGCCCGCTTTCCAGCGCCGGGGGCTGGCGCGGGCGCTCTATCGATGGGCGCTGGACGGCGGGCTATGCCTGCTGAGCGGCGCGCGGCAGTCTGCGGGCGCCCACGCGCTATGGCAGGCACTGGCCTCCGATTACGCCATGGGCTATGTGGATTTGCGCAGCAAGACGCTGACGTGGCTCGGCGATGACGTCGATGCCGCCACGCGCGACGGCCTGCATACGCGCATGCTGCTGCTCGGGCGCGGCTGGACGCTGGAGGCGTTCATGGCCCGCACCGGCATGTACTGACGCGGCGCGCGGGACTTTACAGCCAGCGGATCGGCGCAGCCTCGCGGGCATTGGCGGCGTACAGCGCCCAGCCCTGCGCAAAGTAGGCGCGCACGCGCGCGGCCAGCGACTGGCCGCCGCCCATGCGGGCGTAATAGGCGACATCGCGCGCCGGCTCCGCGGCGCCAGGCTGCGCGGACTTCGGCTGGGCGGGCTGGCGATAGAGGGTGTCGGCGAGTGCTTGCATGGCGATTCTTCCTTTCCGGTTGGGAAACAGGTTTAGCGTCTCGTGAAGCACTTCTGGCCGGGATTCGGCCCGGATCTCGAGACGATTCAGGGTTATCCCTAGTATAGAGAAGTCGACCGCCGGGCATCCGGGTCATTCCCTATAGGCCGTATATGCGGCGCCTGATAATGGCAGCGGCCGAAAACGCCACCTGAAGCGCCCTCACCGCCAAGAGATACTCACGCATCACATTCGATATTCTCCGTCGCACATGCCGCGCATTGAGCGCCGGTGATGATGGCCGGCGCCGCCTCACCTAGCCTTCAGCCTTGCCCGGATCACGCCCACAGAAGGCACCGACAAGCGGCACACCGATAACAGCGGGGTTGGCCAGGATTTCCGCCTCCAGCCCAGACCAGAACCACGTGAGACCGTCTGACGACGTTCCGCACGACGGACGTTGCAGCGCCCGCAAGGAGACAGCCCATCATGATCGAACAACCCTATCCGTCGTCCGCGGCGGAGGCCGATCCCGCACGCCCCCACGCCCCCAATGTGCCGGAAGTCAAAGGCCGGCTCGATGCCTTCTTCGAGATCACCGCGCGCGGCAGCACGCAGCGCCAGGAAGTGGTGGCCGGCGTCACCACCTTCATGGCGATGGTCTACGCCGTCTTCGTCGTGCCGGGCATGCTGGGCAAGGCTGGCTTCGATACCAGCGCGGTCTTCGTCGCGGTGTGCCTGACCACGGCCTTCGGCTCGCTGCTGATGGGCCTGTGGGCCAAGCTGCCGATCGCCATCGGCTGCGCCATCTCGCTGACCGCGTTCATGGCCTTTGGCCTGGTGCTGGGCCAGGGCCTGTCGCCGGCGGTGGCGCTCGGCGCGGTGTTCCTGATGGGCCTGATCTTCACCGCGATCTCGGTCACCGGCGTGCGCTCCTGGATCCTGCGCAACCTGCCGGCCGGCGTCGCGCACGGCACCGGCATCGGCATCGGCCTGTTCCTGCTGCTGATCGCCTCGAATGAAGTCGGGCTGGTGGTCAAGAACACGCATGCCGGCCTGCCGGTGGCGCTGGGCAAGATCACCTCGTTCCCGGTGGTGATGTCGGTGCTGGGCCTGGCCGCAATTTTCGGGCTCGAGCGCCGCAAGGTGCCGGGCGGGATCCTGCTGGTCATCATCGCCATCTCGGCGCTGGGCCTGGCCTTCGATCCGGCGGTGAAGTTCACCGGCGTGTTCGCGCTGCCGTCGCTGAGCGCACCGGGCCACGAGTCGCTGATCGGCGCCATGGACGTGCGCGGCGCGCTCACCGCCGCCGTGCTGCCGAGCGTGCTGGCACTGGTGATGACCGCGGTGTTCGACGCCACCGGCACCATCCGCGCGGTCGCCGGGCAGGCCGGGCAGCTCAATGCCGCCGGCCATATCCACAACGGCGGGCGCGCGCTGACCGCGGACTCGGTCAGCTCGATCTTCTCGGGCATGTTCGGCGGCGCCCCGGCCGCGGCCTATATCGAGTCGACCGTCGGCGTCGCCGCCGGCGCCAAGACCGGCCTGACCGCGGTGGTGGTGGGCCTGCTGTTCGTGGCGGTGATGTTCTTCTCGCCGCTGGCCGCGCTGGTGCCGTCCTACGCCACCGCGCCCGCGCTGATGTACGTCGGCCTGCTGATGCTGTCGAGCGTCAGCCGCCTGCACATGGATGACCTGGTCGATGCACTGGCCGGCCTGGTCTGCGCCGTGTTCATCGTGCTGACCTGCAATATCGTGACCGGCATCATGCTCGGCTTCTGCACCCTGGTGGTGGGCCGCATGGTGGCCGGCGAATGGCGCAAGCTCAATCTCGGCACCGTGGCCATCGCGGTGGTGCTGGCTGCGTTCTACGCCGGCGGCTGGGCGATCTGACCACGCTGCGCATGAGCGCGTCCCGGACGTTGCCGGGACGCTGACAACCAGATGTCTCCTCCACCGCGATCCAGGTGGATTTCAAGCCCGGGCTTCCTGCTTTCCCGGGCTGTTTTTTTTGGCCCGGGCCCGGCGCGATGGCGCGTTCACTGCGACGCCTGCATTGCCGCCACATCCATGTACACCAGCTCCCAGACATGGCCGTCGAGGTCCTGGAAGCCGTGGCCATACATAAAGCCCAGATCCATTGGCGGCTTGTAGGTATTGCCCCCCGCCAGCACCGCGGCATTGACCATTTCATCGACGCGGGCGCGGGTTTCCATCGACAGGCAAACCAGCACTTCGGTGGCTTTGCGCGCATCGCAGATGTCATTGGGCGAGAAGCTGCGGAACTTGGCTTCAGTGAGCAGCATCACAAAAATGTTCTCGCCGACGATCATGCAGGTCGCGGTATCGTCGGTAAATTGCGGATTGAAGGAAAAGCCCAGCTGGGTAAAGAAGGCAATCGACTTTTGCAGGTCGCGCACGGGTAAATTGACAAAGATCTGCTGACTCATGGGGGGCTCCGGTAGTCGTGGCGTGGCACTGCGCGGGGCGCAGACAAACAGTCTAGGCGCTAAAGCCGGGCGGCGCGCGTATTTCGATTGGCCCGGAATGAGGGCAAGAAAATGGAAACCCGCACTGCAAAACGACCATTGGCTGGGGCAATGTCGCAGCCATGGAAGCGGCAATGGTTCCTGCATTCGGCGAGACAATGATGCCGACCAGCGCCCCGACAATCTGTCCGTGCAATCTGCGTTATTTTTTGTAAAATTTTTTCAGGTGCCCTGACACCTGAATTTCTAGTACCATGCAGCGGCCTAATTGCAGAAAGGGGATATAAATGGCGACATACAAGCAACTCCTGGCTGAGAAGGAAGCGCTGGAAGCCAAGCTGAATGAAGTGCGCGCGAACGAAGTGGCGGGCGTGATCGATAAAATCCGCGAACTGATGACCGAATATGGCCTGACCGCGGAAGACATCCTGCCGCGGCGCAAGCGCGGCCGTCCCGCCGGCAGCAGCGCGCGCAAGACTGCCGCCGCCCTGCCCCCCAAGTACATGGACCCCAAGACCGGCAAGACCTGGTCGGGCCGCGGCCGGGCGCCGGCCTGGCTGGGCAAGCGTCCGGAGCGCTTCCTGATCGAGCAGTAAGCCAGCCCTGCCGTCGGGGCTCAGCGGGCCGCGCCGGTTGCCCGCTGCCCCGCCAACCCGTCCGCAGCCGGGGGGCCCGGACGGGTTTCACAACGCCTGGCAGACATAATCCTTTCGCAGCGCCCTGAAACCCTGCTGCGTCGGCTCGGCCGTCAGGCGCGCGCCGCCGTCGGCCAGCGGCTGCAGGCGCAGGATTCGCGCCGAACACTGGCTGGCGGTCTCGTCCCGCTGGTAGCGGATCTCGTACTGCGCGCCGGCCACCGGCACGAACGACACGCCCGCGGCGCAGCGCATCTCGGGCAGCGGCGGCGCAGCCGCCGACGTCACCGCCACATAGATGCGCCGGCCCGCCTCGACCAGTCGCTCACGCGTGCGCGCGGCCGGCTCCGGCGAACGCCCGGCCATGTCCAGGCCGCGCTCCCTTCCCATCGCCGACAACTGCCTGCCCATCCCCGCCAGCACCAGCGGCCGGGCCGGATCCGGGCATCTGGCCGGATCGACGACGGTGAACGAGGTGTTTTCATCGGTGCTGGTCATCAGCCGCACGCTGGCGGACGGCGCACCGGCAGGTACCCGGTATTGCGCCACGCAGCCCGACAGCGTCACGGCGGCGGCAAGCAGCGGCAACACGGCAAGGCGGGGCGGGAAGGCGAACGACCGGTCATGGCGCATGGCAGCGGGCAGGTTGACTCGCGAAAGGGGGATGCCGGGCCTGGTGCAGCGTTGGCGGCACGATGATGCGAAATGGCGCATGGATGCGACCCGATCGCGCCGAGGCCGACCCCCACCGCCGGTGGCCGCCGGCGCCGCAGGAGCCCCGCCATGCAGTCAAACCGGCCCAGCATACCCGCTTCCGACGTCCGCCGGCAGCCGCACAAACCCATGTTGAAAACTTCGACGTGATATCCACAGAATCTGTGGATATCCTGCCGTGACCTGTCCGAAAACCCCGGTCTGTGCGCCACCGCACCGGACTGCCCAAAATTTAAGCAACGGGTTGCAGCGACCCGCCAGGCCAGCAGCGGCGCGGCCCTCCCTGTCGCCTGGCATCCAGGGATGCCTTCCTGAGCGTCCGTTAAGCTGCCTGGCACACACTTCCGGCCGCCCCGCGCCCTTGAAGGGGCCATCGTCACCGCGTAATCTCTTTCGTACCGGGGGCTGCACGGGCGCAATTGCGCCACCTTGCCAGCCAGAAAACGACGATGCCACAACAAGAGCCTATCCAGGCCGGGCCGTTGCCTCGTGACCTGCTGCACGCGCTGCGTGAAGGCGGTTACGACGTATCGGCACTCGCGCCTGCCCCGGAATCCGACTCCGACTCCTGCGACCACCAACCCGCCGCGCATGCGGCCGACCCGCAACAGGCCATCCACCTGCTGCTGGCCGTCTATCACGCCACCGGCGACCCCGCCATCGGACTGTGGCTGGGCAGCCGGATGCCGCCCGACCTGCTCGGCCTGGCCGGCCTGCCCGCGATGGCCGGCCCGTCATTGGGCACCGCCCTGCGGCGCATCGCGCGCTACCAAAAGCTGCTGGCCGGCGATCGTGTCGAGCTGCGCCGCCAGGGCGACGAAGCCTGGGTCTGCATCCGCCCGAGCGATCCCGAGGCGCCCGACAGCCGGCCGCGCATCGACATGGAGCTGTGCTCGCTGCTGGCCTTCGGCCGGCGCTTCACGCGCAAGCCGCTGCATCCGCTGCGGGTGTCGCTGCGCATTGGCCAGCCGGCCTGGCACCTGCGCTATACCGAGGCCTTCGACTGCCCGGTGCGCTTTGGCGAGCCCGAAGACGCGATCGTGTTCGGCCGCCGCGACCTGGCGCTGCGGCTGATGGCGCGCGACCGCTCCAGCCCGGCGGCGCCCGCCGCCAGCCGCGACCTGCGGCCCGCCGCGGCATCGCTGGGCGATGTGCGCAGCGCCCTGCAGCAGCTGGCCGGCGATCGCGCCCTGAGCCTGGCCGCGGTGGCGCGCCACCTCGACATCAGCGAGCGCACCTTGCAGCGCCGGCTGATGGCCGCCGGCACCAGCTTCCGCACGCTGTGCGAAGACGCGCGGCGCGACCTGGCCGGCCACTACCTGAGCGAAGGCGCGATGTCGCTCGGCGAGATCGCGTTCCGGCTCGGCTTCGACGATGCCAACTCGTTCTTCCGCGCGTTCCGCCGCTGGACCGGCATGACGCCGGGCGACTACCGGCGCCACGCCACGGCCGCGCCGCAGCCGGCGGCGTAGCGCGGGCCCCGCTCACCCGCCGTGGAGCCGTTCCCACGGCGGGTGTTCGCCAAAGCGTTCAGCCAGGAAATCGACGAAGGCGCGCACGCGCGGCGGCACCAGGCGCCGCTGCGGCATCACCGCGTAGATGCCGGTGTCGGCCACCGGGTAATCGGGCAGCACCTGCACCAGCCGGCCGGCCTGCAGGTCGGCGCACACATGCCAGGCCGAATGCAGCGCGATGCCGAAGCCCGCCAGCGCCGCGTCGGACAGCAGCTCGCCGGTATTGGCCTCGATCCGGCCGCGCACGCGCACGGCAATCTCGCCGCCGGCGCCATCGCCCAGCCGCCACACATCCTGCCGTCCCTGGCTGCCCACCAGCAGCAGGCAATCGTGCCGCGCCAGGTCCTGCGGCGTGCGCGGCGTGCCGCGCCGGCGCAGGTAGTCGGGCGACGCGCACAGCAGCCGCCGGTTGTTGGCCAAGCGGCGCGCGACCAGCGCCGAGTCGTCGAGCGCACCGATCCGGATCGCCAGGTCGAAGCCGGCGCTGACCAGGTCCAGCACGTGGTCGCTCAGGTTGACGCTGAGCGATACCCCGGGATGGCGCCCCAGGAATTCCGGCAGCAGCGGCGAGACGTAAAGCCGCCCGAACGACGACGACGTCGTGACCCGCAAGGTGCCGGTGATGCCGGTGCCGGCCTGCCGCAACGACGCCCCCAGCGCCTCCAGGTCGTCCACCAGCGCGCGCCCCTGCTCGGCCAGCACCGCGCCCTCCGGGGTGGCGTGCAGCCGCCGCGTGGTGCGATGCAGCAGGCGCACCCCAAGCTCGCGCTCCAGCCGTTGCAGGCGCTGGCTGGCCACCGCCACCGACAGGTCCAGGCTGCGCGCCGCGGCACTGATCGAGCCCAGGTCGAGCACGCGCAGAAACAGGCCGATATCGCCGATCCGGTCCATGATTTTCAATGATTTATTGAAACTGATTATGGATCATGCCGGTTTTTGCTGAAGCCGCAAAGGGCCAGACTGCGGGCTTCGTCCTCCCTTGCGCCCCTCTCCGACCATGGCTTCCTCCCCTTCCACCTTCGCCGCTCCCGCCCGGGCCCGGCTGCCGCTGGCGTTGTACGCGCTGACGGCCGGCTCGTTCGGCATCGGCTGCGCCGAATTCGTGATCATGGGCCTGCTGCTGCAGGTCGCCGCCGACCTGCAGGTGACCATCGCCGCGGCCGGCATGCTGGTGTCCGGCTACGCGCTGGGCGTGTTCGCCGGCGCGCCGGTACTGACGCTGCTGACGCGCCGCATGCCGCGCAAGGCGGTGCTGCTGGCGCTGATGGTGATCTATACCGTCGGCAACGCCGCCTGCGCGCTGGCGCCCGACTACACCACGCTGATGATCGCGCGCGTGCTGACCTCGCTCACGCATGGCACCTTCTTCGGCGTCGGCGCGGTGGTCGCGACCGGGCTGGTGCCGGAGGACCGCCGTGCCTCGGCGATTTCGGTGATGTTCTCGGGCCTGACCCTGGCCACGCTGCTGGGCATGCCCGCCGGCGCCTGGCTGGGCCTGCACCTGGGCTGGCGCTCGACCTTCTGGGCCATGACGCTGGTCGGGCTGCTGTCGCTGGCGGTGATCGCGCTGCTGGTGCAGAAGAGCCAGGACCACGGCGCACGCGTCGCACTGCGCGACGAGCTGGCCACCATCGGCCGCCCGCAGGTGCTGCTGGGGCTGTTGATGACGGTGCTGCAGTCGATGGGCATCTTCGCCGTGATCACCTATGTGCAGCCGTTGCTGACACGGGTGTCCGGCTTTGGCGAGGCGGCGGTATCGCCGATCCTGCTGCTGTTCGGCGCCGGCATGATCGTCGGCAACGTGCTGGGCGGCCGCTTTGCCGACCGCGCCCCGGCGCGCGCGGTGCTGGCCACGCTGGCGGCGCTGACGGTGGTGCTGGCGGCGATGACGCTGGCCATCCACAGCCAGGTGCTGGTGGTGGCCTTCGTCGGCATCCTCGGCGTCGCGGCCTTTGCCACGGTGTCGCCGCTGCAGCTGCGCGTGCTGCGCCACGCTCACGGCGCCGGCGAGAACCTGGCATCGAGCTTCAATATCGCCGCATTCAACCTGGGCAACGGCCTGGGTGCGTGGATGGGCGGGGTGGTGGTCGATCACGGCCCGGGGCTGACGGCACTGCCCTGGGTGGCGGCACTGGCGCCGATGGCGGCGCTGGCGGTGGCCTGGCTGAGCGTGAAGCTGGAGCAAGGCGCGCGCAACCGCGCGCCAATGGCGCAGGCCTGCCCCTGAGCGCCAGCGCGGTCTCGTCAGCCCGGCTTGCCGTCCACGCGCGGGCGCGCCAGCCGCGGCGCATACGTCAGCGCATAAAGGCCAAAGCCCGCCACCCAGCACGCCCCCGCGCCCCACACCCAATGCAGGTAGCCGGCGGGCCAGGCCATCGGCCCGAACACGCGCAACACCGCCGCCGCGGCCACCAGCCAGTACGCCGCGGTCTCGGCGCGGCCGGCCACCAGCATGCGGCCGGTGTGGCCCAGCGCGGTGCGGGTAATCATGGCAATGATCGCCACACCGAGCACGCCCACCGTGAACGCGTGCGTCGCCAGCCCGGCCATCACCAGTCCGAGCGCGCCGAGCGCCTGCAGCAGCAGCGCCAGCGGCAGCCACGCGTAGGCCAGGTGCAGCACCCACAGGATCGGCCGGTTGCCGACCGCGTAACCGCGCCACCCCGCCACGCGCGCGCCCAGCACCAGCGCCGCCAGCAATGACAGCGCCGCCGCCAGCCATGCCGGCACGGGCAGCAGCCCGGCCGCCAGGCCGAGCACCGCAGCGGGAATCACCAGCCGATCCACCTGCCGGTACTGGCGCAACCGGAAGCCGGGAATCGCATTGGTGGTGAACATCGGAATCACGCGCCCGCCGATCACCACCACGAACAGCGTCACCAGCGCCACGCCGGCGCGGCACGCCAGCATCGCGCCGGCGTCATGGCCGCGCGCCTGCAGCCACAGGCTGGCGATATCGGCCAGCGCCAGCAGCCATAGCGCGAGCGCCAGCGGATAGTTGCGGCGATTGCCGCCGCGCACCAGCGTGCGCGTGAAGGCCAGCGCCGCCAGCGGCAGGAACGCGGCTTCGATGGCGAAGGCCACGGTGCCCGGCGCCACCCACAGGCCCACGCGTCCGGCCAGCCACAGCCCGAACAGCACGGCCAGCGCCGCGCCGGTCGGCGTGGGCTGCCCGGTCCAAGCACGTCCCGCCGTGAACAGGAATCCCACCACGATCGCAGCGGCAAAGCCGAACACCATCTCGTGCGCATGCCAGAACATCCCGGGCAGCACTGGTGCCGGACCGACCGATTGCATGCCCGCCAGCATTGCCGACCAGGCCGCGATTGCCAGCGCGGCAAACACCGCACCGCCCAGATAGAACGGCCGGAATCCCAGCGCAAACAGGGCAAAGCCACGTGGCGGCGGGCCCGCGGGGGCGTTGCCGGAAGGCGGCATGCGCCGCGCGGGAAGGATGGGAATGGTGTCCATGTCTGGAAGGCAACGGAGGTGCGGCGCGCGGTCGGCCGCGGCGGCGCCAACACTGCGCCGCATGTCGTCGCCACGATAGCACCGCCACCGCGCCGGCGACCTCCCCCGGTAGAACTACTTCCAAAGGCAGTCAGCGCCGCGCCTGCGCTGTGCGGCCGGCGAATAGGCAGCACCAGCGCCCGCCCCTACTCTGGCATCACCCCCGCCAAAGTTGACACAGGAGCATGGCCATGGCCACCCAACCCCGCGCGCCGGAGCCGATCCCGCCCGGCGCCGCAATGACACTGGCGTCCAGTACTTTTGCCTTCACCATCTGTTTTGCCGTGTGGATGCTGTTCGCGGTCCTCGGCATTCCCCTCAAGCAACAGCTCGGCCTGAACGACACCGAATTCGGCCTGCTCGCCGCCACCCCGGTGCTGAGCGGCTCGCTGATCCGCGTGCCGCTGGGGCTGTGGACCGACCGCTTCGGCGGCCGCATCGTGTTCTTCGTGCTGATGCTGGCCACCGTGATCCCGATCTGGCTGATCTCGTATGCGACCACGTTGTGGCAGCTGCTGGTGCTGGGGCTGTTCGTCGGCCTGGCGGGCGGCTCGTTCTCGGTCGGCACGCCCTACGTGGCGCGCTGGTTCCCGCGCTCGCGCCAGGGGCTGGCGATGGGCATCTTCGGCGCCGGCAACTCAGGCGCCGCGCTGACCAAGTTCGTCGCGCCAGCGCTGATCCTGGCGGCAGGCACCTGGACCGTCGTGCCGCGCGTCTATTCGGTGGCGATGCTCGCCACCGCGCTGCTGTTCTGGGTGTTCTCGCGCAGCAACCCGGCGCACATGGTCAAGTCCAGCGTGGGCTGGCGCGAGCAGCTGGCGGTGATGCGCGATCCGCGCGTGTGGCGCTACTCGCAGTACTACTCGGTGGTGTTCGGCGGCTATGTCGGCCTGTCGCTGTGGATGACCAAGTACTACATCGGCGAATACGGCTTCGACATCAAGACCGCCGCCTTCCTGGCCGCCTGCTTCTCGCTGCCCGGCGGCGTGCTGCGCGCCATCGGCGGCTGGATCTCGGACCGCTACGGCGCCCATCGCACCACCTGGTGGGTGATGTGGGTGAGCTGGGTCGGCTTCTTCCTGCTGAGCTATCCGCAGACTGATTTCATCATCCAGACCACCAGCGGCCCGCAAGGCTTCCGCATCGCGCTGACGCCCACGGTATTCACCGTCCTGCTGTTCGTGGTCGGCATTGCCTTCGCCATCGGCAAGGCCTCGGTCTTCAAGTTCATCTCCAACGATTTCACCCACAACATCGGCGCGGTTTCCGGCGTGGTCGGCCTGGCCGGCGGCCTGGGCGGCTTCATCCTGCCGATCCTGTTCGGCATGCTGGCCGACCTGACCGGCATCCGCAGCAGCTGCTTCATGCTGATGTACGGCACGGTGTGCGTGAGCCTGGTGTGGATGCACTACAGCCACCGCGCTGAACGCCAGCGCAAGGCGCAGGCCGTCGGCCTCACGCAGGCAGCCTGATTGCTCACCTCACAAGCGCGCCTCCGCGCTCTCTCAACCAAGGCATACCAATCATGACCTCATCCGTACTCACCCGCTGGGAGCCCGAGAACGCGGCATTCTGGCAAAGCGAGGGCGAGCGCATCGCCTATCGCAACCTGTGGATCTCGATCCCGGCGCTGATGCTGGCGTTCGTGGTCTGGATGCTGTGGAGCGTGGTCGCGGTCAACCTCGACCGCGCCGGCTTCCAGTTCACCAAGAACCAGCTGTTCTGGCTGACCGCGCTGCCGGCACTGTCGGGTGCCACGCTGCGCATCTTCTATTCCTTCCTGGTGCCGGTGTTCGGCGGGCGCCGCTTCACCGCGATCTCCACCGCGCTGCTGCTGATCCCGGCGCTGGGCATGGGCTTCGCGCTGCGCGACCCGTCCACGGGCTATCCCACGCTGCTGGTGCTGGCGCTGCTGTGCGGCCTGGGCGGCGCCAACTTCAGTTCGTCGATGGCCAATATCAGCTTTTTCTTCCCCAAGGCGAAGAAGGGCCTGGCCACCGGGCTGAATGCCGGCATCGGCAACCTGGGCGTGTCGGTGGTGCAGTTCGTCACGCCGCTGGTGGTGTCGCTGGCGGTGTTCGGCGCGCTCGGCGGCGAGCCGCAGCAGTACCAGGCCAACGGCGCCACGCAGGACCTGTGGCTGCAGAACGCCGGCTTTATCTGGGTGCCTTTCATCGTGGTGTCGGCGCTGGCCGCGTGGTTCGGCATGCATGACATCGCCGATGCGAAGGCGTCGTTCGCCGAGCAGGCCGTGATCTTCAAGCGCAAGCACAACTGGCTGATGTGCTGGCTGTACGTGGGCACCTTCGGCTCGTTCATCGGCTTCTCGGCCGGGCTGGCGCTGCTGACCAAGTCGCAGTTCCCGGGCGTGAACCCCACCGCCTATGCCTTCCTCGGGCCCCTCGTCGGTGCGCTGACGCGTCCCGTGGGCGGGTGGATCTCCGACAAGCTCGGCGGCGCGCGCGTCACGCTGTGGACCTTCGTCGGCATGATCGTGGCGGTGTTCGCCGTGCTGGCGGCGCTGCCGCATGACGGCGCCGGCGGCAACTTCACGTACTTCCTCGCGGCCTTCATCGCGCTGTTCGCGCTGACCGGCATCGGCAACGGCTCGACCTTCCGCATGATCCCGGTGATCTTCCTGACCGAGCGCCAGCGCGCCGCGAAGGGCCAGGGCGACGCCGCGCAGCGCCAGGCGCTGCAGGAAGCCGGCAAGGAATCCGCGGCGGTGCTGGGCTTTTCCGGCGCGATCGGCGCCTACGGCGGCTTCTTCATCCCCAAGAGCTTCGGCACCTCGCTCGAGCTGACCGGTGCCCCCGACGCCGCGCTGTATTGCTTTATCGCCTTCTACCTCAGCTGCGTGCTGGTGACGTGGTGGTACTACGCGCGCCGCAACGCCCCCATGCCCTGCTGATTCCCTTGCCGGCCGGACTAGTTCTTCGGAACTAGGTCCGCGCCGGGCATCTCCCCCGATCGCCATCCGGCGGCTGTTCCACCAGCGAATTGGCCGCCGCCCCGCTCCCCCATAAGCTCGAGGTGTCCCTGCAAATGCTCCCGGGCAACCGCCGGAGCCCCGCAGAATAGCCTCGCGGAGAACAAGCAAATGAGTCATTTCCTGGATCGACTGAAGTTCATGTCGCGCGTCAAGTCCACCTATGCGGACGGCCACGGCGCGGTGGTGAACGAAGACCGCAAGTGGGAAGACGGCTACCGCAGCCGCTGGCAGCACGACAAGATCGTGCGCTCCACCCACGGCGTGAACTGCACCGGTTCGTGCTCCTGGAAGGTCTACGTCAAGAACGGCCTGATCACCTGGGAAACGCAGCAGACCGACTATCCGCGCACGCGGCCGGACCTGCCCAACCACGAGCCGCGCGGCTGCCCGCGCGGCGCCTCGTACAGCTGGTACGTCTACTCCGCACAGCGCGTCAAATACCCGATGATCCGCGGCCGCCTGATGGAGATGTGGCGCGAGGCCCGCAAGACCATGGATCCCATCGCCGCCTGGGAATCGATCAGCCAGGATCCGAAAAAAGCGGCGCGCTACAAGAGCGTGCGCGGCCAGGGCGGCTTCGTCCGTGCCGACTGGAACACCGCCACCGAGATGATCGCCGCGGCCAACGCCCTTACCGTGAAGAAGTTCGGCCCGGACCGCGTGATCGGCTTCTCGCCGATCCCGGCGATGTCGATGGTTTCGTACGCCGCCGGTGCGCGCTACCTGAGCCTGCTCGGCGGCGCCTGCCTGTCGTTCTACGACTGGTACTGCGACCTGCCGCCGGCCAGCCCGCAGATCTGGGGCGAACAGACCGACGTGCCCGAATCGGCCGACTGGTACAACTCCACCTACCTGATGGTGTGGGGCTCCAACGTGCCGCAGACGCGCACGCCCGACGCGCACTTCTACACCGAGGTCCGCTACAAGGGCACCAAGACCGTCGCGGTCTCGTCCGACTTCGGCGAAATGGTCAAGTTCGGCGATATCTGGCTGGCGCCGAAGCAAGGCACCGATGCCGCGCTGGCGATGGCCATGGGCCATGTGGTGCTGAAGGAATTCCACGTCAGCGGCAAGTCCGCCTACTTCCGCGACTACGTGAAGCAGTACACCGACATGCCGATGCTGGTGCTGCTGCGTGACAACCAGGGCACGCTGGTGCCCGACCATTTCCTGCGCGCGTCGCACCTGGCCGACAACCTCGGCGAAGCCAACCATCCCGAATGGAAAACCCTGCAGATTGACGACGCCACCGGCGAGATCGTCGCGCCCAACGGCTCGATCGGCTTCCGCTGGGGCGAAGGCGCCCACAACGGCGGCGAGAAGGTGGGGCGCTGGAACCTGGAAATGAAGGACGGCGGCAGCGGCCGCGCGGTCGAGCCGCGCCTGTCGCTGCTCGGCAAGGAAGACGAGGTGGTGGAAGTGGGCTTCCCCTACTTCGGCGGCGAACACGATGAACTGCTGCGCCGCCGCGTGCCGGCACGCCGGCTGACGCTGGCCGATGGCAGCACCGCACTGGTGGCCACCGTGTACGACCTGCAGATGGCCAATTACGGTGTCGACCAGGGTCTGGGCGGCCCCAACGTGGCGTCGTCGTATGAGGACGACGTGCCCTACACCCCGGCCTGGCAGGAGAAGCACACCACCGTCCCGGCCCGCCTGGTGACCCAGGTAGCGCGCGAATTCGCCGACAACGCCGACCGCACGCAAGGCAAGAGCATGGTGATCGTCGGTGCCGCGCTGAACCACTGGTACCACAACGACATGATCTACCGCGGCATCATCAACCTGCTGATGATGTGCGGCTGCATCGGCAAGAGCGGCGGCGGCTGGGCCCACTATGTCGGCCAGGAAAAGCTGCGCCCGCAGTTCGGCTGGGCCCCGCTCGCGTTCGGCCTGGACTGGTCGCGCCCGCCGCGCCAGATGAACGGCACCTCGTTCTTCTACAACCACACCAGCCAGTGGCGCCACGAGAAACTGGGCGTCGACGAGATCCTGTCGCCGACCGCCGATCGCAAGCGCTACGACGGAATGTCGCTGCTGGACCTGAACGCGAAATCCGAGCGCATGGGCTGGCTGCCGTCGGCGCCGCAGCTGGGCGCCAATCCGCTCGACGTGGTCGATGCGGCCGAGCAGGCCGGCAAGGACCCGGTGGCCTACACCGTCGAGCAACTGAAGTCGGGCGCGCTGCAGTTTGCCTGCGACGATCCCGACAACCCGGCCAACTTCCCGCGCAACATGTTCGTGTGGCGCTCCAATATCCTGGGCAGCTCGGGCAAGGGGCATGAGTATTTCCTGAAGTACCTGCTCGGCACGCAGAACGCCGTATTCGGCGACGAAAACGACGCGATCACGCCGAGCGAAGTCAAGGTGCGCCCGGCCGCCGAAGGCAAGCTCGACCTGCTGACCGTGCTGGACTTCCGCATGAGCACCACCTGCCTGTACGGCGACATCGTGCTGCCGACGGCAACCTGGTACGAGAAGGACGACCTCAACACGTCCGACATGCACCCCTTTATCCACCCGCTGTCCGAGGCCGTGCAGCCGCTGTGGGAAAGCAAGACCGACTGGGAAATCTACAAGGCCATCGCAAAGAAGTTCAGCGAGATCGCCGGCCCGTACCTGGGCACGCGCAAGGACCTGGTATGCACGCCGCTGCTGCACGACACCCCGGGCGAACTGGGCCAGCCCTTCGAGCCGAAGGACTGGAAGGCCGGCGAGTGCGACCTGATCCCCGGCAAGACCGCGCCGTCGATGACGGTGGTCGAGCGCAACTACGCGGACATCTACAAGAAATTCACCTCGATCGGCCCGCTGCTCGACAAGCTCGGCAATGGCGGCAAGGGCATCAACTGGAACACCCAGCATGAGGTCAAGGAAATCGGCGACCTGAGCCACACGGTGACGGAACCCGGCGTGAGCCAGGGCCGACCGAAGCTCGAAACGGCGATCGACGCCGCCGAGATGATCCTGACCTTCGCGCCCGAAACCAACGGCCACGTCGCCGTCAAGGCGTGGGAAGCGCTGTCGAAGATCACCGGCCGCGACCACACCCACCTGGCCGAAGGGCGCGAGCACGACAAGATCCGCTTCCGCGACGTGCAGGCGCAGCCGCGCAAGATCATTTCCGCGCCGACGTGGTCGGGCCTGGAATCGGAGGAAGTCAGCTACAACGCCGGCTACACCAACGTGCACGAACTGATCCCCTGGCGCACGCTGACCGGCCGCCAGCAGTTCTACCAGGACCATCGCTGGATGCTGGACTTCGGCGAAGGCGCGTGCGTGTACAAGCCGGCCATCGACACCAAGACCGTGGCGCCGATGCTGGGCAGGAAGCCCAACGGCAACCCGGAGCTGGTGCTGAACTGGATCACGCCGCACCAGAAGTGGGGCATCCACTCCACGTATTCGGACAACCTGCGCATGCTGACGCTGTCGCGCGGCGGCCCGCACGTGTGGATCTCGGAAGCCGAGGCCAAGGCCAACGGCATTCGCGACAACGACTGGGTCGAGGTGTTCAACGTCAACGGCACGCTGACCGCGCGCGTGGTGGTGTCGCAGCGCGTGCCCAAGGGCATGTGCCTGATGTACCACGCCCAGGAAAAGATCGTGAACGTGCCGGGTGCCGAGACCAGCGGCATGCGCGGCGGCATCCATAACTCGGTCACGCGCGCCGTGACCAAGCCCACGCACATGATCGGCGGCTACGCGCAGCTGGCCTACGGCTTCAACTACTACGGCACCGTGGGCAGCAACCGCGATGAGTTCGTGATCCTGCGCAAGATGAAGAGGGTCGACTGGCTGGAAGGCCCGCTCGTGGAAAAGACTGAGAAGGAAGGAGCAACGCAATGAAGATCCGCGCCCAGGTGGCCATGGTGCTGAACCTCGACAAGTGCATCGGCTGCCATACCTGCTCCGTGACCTGCAAGAACGTCTGGACCAGCCGCGACGGCGTCGAGTACGCGTGGTTCAACAACGTCGAGACCAAGCCCGGCATCGGCTATCCCAAGGAATGGGAGAACCAGGACAAGTGGCAGGGCGGCTGGAAGCGCAATGCCGACGGCACGCTGGAGCCGCGCCAGGGCGGCAAGCTGAAGATCCTGGCGAACCTGTTCGCCAATCCCAACCTGCCGGCGATCGACGAGTACTACGAGCCCTTCACCTACGACTACGAGCACCTGCAGAAGGCGCCGCTGTCGCAGACCCCGCCCACCGCGCGTCCGGTCTCGGTGCTGACCGGCCGCAAGATGGAAAAGATCGAGTGGGGCCCGAACTGGGAAGACGACCTCGGCGGCGAGTTCAGCTCGCGCGGCCGCGACAAGCTCTTCGACGACGTGCAGAAGGAGATGTACTCGACCTTCGAGAACACCTTCATGATGTACCTGCCGCGCCTGTGCGAGCACTGCCTGAACCCGGCGTGCGTGGCCTCGTGCCCGTCGGGCTCGATCTACAAGCGCGAGGACGACGGCATCGTGCTGGTCGACCAGGACAAGTGCCGCGGCTGGCGCATGTGCATCTCGGGCTGCCCGTACAAGAAGATCTATTTCAACTGGCAGAGCGGCAAGGCCGAGAAATGCCTGTTCTGCTATCCGCGCATCGAGGCTGGCCAGCCCACGGTCTGCTCAGAGACCTGTGTCGGCCGCATCCGCTACCTCGGCGTGATGCTGTACGACGCCGACCGCATCGAGCAGGCCGCGTCGGTGCCCGATGAGCGCGACCTGTACCAGTCGCAGCTCGACGTCTTCCTCGATCCGCACGACCCGGCGGTGCAGGCCGAGGCGCTGCGCCAGGGGATTCCGCAAGGCTGGCTCGACGCCGCGCGCAAGTCGCCGGTCTACAAGATGGCGTGCGAGTGGAAGGTCGCCTTCCCGCTGCACCCGGAGTACCGCACGCTGCCGATGGTCTGGTACATCCCGCCGCTGTCGCCGATCCAGTCGGCGGCCGAGGCCGGCCACATGGGCATGAACGGCATCATCCCCGACGTCAAGAGCCTGCGCATCCCGGTCAAGTACCTGGCCAACCTGCTGACCGCGGGCGACGTGATGCCGGTGCTGTCTGCGCTGGACCGCATGCTGGCAATGCGCGCGTACAAGCGCTCGCAAGTGGTGGACGGCGTGCAGGACCTGGACGTGCTCAGCCAAGTGGGGCTGACGCCCGCGCAAGTCGAGGACATGTACAAGACCATGGCCATCGCCAACTACGAAGACCGCTTCGTGATCCCGTCCTCGCACAAGGAAATGGTCGAGGACAGCTTCAACGACAAGGCCAGCTGCGGCTTCACCTTCGGCAACGGCTGCTCGGGCGGCACCTCGGATGGCGCGCTGTTCGGCAAGAAGCCGCAGGGCAGCGTGCATTTCGTCGACATGCCCAGGTCGCGCAAGAAGGCAGTGATGAGCTGAGCGACCGCGAACGAACCGGAGAACAACATGCCCCTCTATCCCATCCTCAGCGCGCTGCTCGGCTATCCCGAGCAGGAACTGGTCGACGCGCTGCCCGAGATCGACGCCGCGCTGGCCGAGTGGCCGCAGGCGCGACACCTGCTGGCGCCGGTGACCGACATGCTGCGCGGCGAAGCGCTGATCGCGCTGCAGGAGAACTATGTCGCCACCTTCGACCGCAACCCGGCGCACTCGCTGCACCTGTTCGAGCATGTGCACGGCGAAAGCCGCGACCGCGGCCAGGCCATGGTCGACCTGATCGACGAGTACCGGCGCGACGGCTTCGAGCCCGCGGCGTCGGAGCTGCCCGACTACGTGCCGTTGTTCCTGGAGTTCCTCGGCGCGCTTGCGGCCGACGGCAATGACGCCCGCGCCGAACAGTTGCTCGGCGAAGCCATCCACGTGCTGGCCGCGATCGGCGACCGCCTCGCGCGCAACCAGAGTCCGTACGCCGGCGTGTTCGCCGTGTTGCGCACGCTGACCGACGTGCAGCCGCAACCGCAGCAGGAGCCGCCGGTGCGCGACATGGACGAGGCGCTGGAGACCTTCGGTCCGGGCGCCGATGGCGTGGAGCCGCTGCTGGCACCTCAGGCCGGGCCGCAGGCGGTGAAGTTCTATCCGCGCGGCACCGCGCCGGCGCCCGCAGCCTGCTGACATGCTTTCGCGAGTCGCTTGTTTTCTCCCCTCTCCCGCGTGCGGGAGAGGGGCGGGGGTGAGGGCGGGAGCTTCAACGGAGCGCCGGTGCTTAAACCACCCCTCACCCTGCCCTCTCCCCTGAGGGGAGAGGGGAACACAATCGGCAAAGACGCACACGCACGCCCTTGCAGCCCCACTTACCGAGCTAACACACCATGGCAACCCTCCACCAATTCCTCTTCGGCATCTACCCGTACATCGCGCTTGCCATCTTCCTGTTCGGCAGCCTGGCCCGTTTCGAGCGCGAGCAATACACCTGGAAGAGCGACAGCTCGCAGGTGCTGTACCGCGGCAACCTGCGCACCGGCAACATCCTGTTCCATGTCGGCATCCTGGGCCTGTTCTTCGGCCACCTGGTGGGCCTGCTGACCCCGGTGGCGGTGTGGGACGCGCTGGGCGTCTCGCACGGCTTCAAGCAGGGCGTGGCCATGGCCGCCGGCGGCGTGATGGGCACCATGTGCCTGGCCGGCCTGCTGATCCTGCTGCACCGCCGCCTGACCAACGCGCGCGTGTCCGCGGTGACCCGCACCGGCGACAAGGTGCTGCTGCTGTGGCTGCTGGCGACGCTGCTGCTGGGCCTGTCCACCATCTTCGAATCGGCCGGCCATATGGACGGCCACATGATGGTGCAGCTGATGAACTGGGCCCAGCACATCGTCACGCTGCGCGGCGACGCCGCCGGCTTTATCGCCGACGCCCCGCTGCTGTTCAAGGCGCACCTGTTCATGGGCATGACCCTGTTCGTGATCTTCCCGTTCACGCGGCTGGTGCATGTGTGGAGCGGCTTTGCCTCGCTCGGCTACCTGGGCCGCGCCTGGCAGCTGGTGCGCAGCCGCTGAACGCCATCACCGCACAAGGAGAATCCGATGCCTGTCACCGTCAACGGCGTGGAACTGCGCGACGCCGATATCGAACGCGAGCTGGACCATCATCACGACGCTGCCAATCCCGCCAGGATGGCGACGATCTCTGCCATCCTGCGCCTGCTGGTACGCGAAGAGGCTGGCCGCATCGGCCTGGCCGTTCCCGGCCAGGACGACGACGCGCTCGCCATGGCGCTGCTGGAACGCGAGGCCGGCATCCCCGAGCCTGACGAAGCCAGCTGCCGCCGCCACTACGACAGCCGTCCGGAGCGCTTCCGCGACGGCGAATGGGTCGAGGCCGACCACATCCTGTTCCAGGTGACGCCACGCGTGCCGCTGGACGCGCTGCGCGAGATCGCGGCGCAGACGCTGGCGCTGGTGCGCGGCGATCCGTCGAACTTCGCGCAGCATGCCCGCGCGCTGTCCAATTGCCCGAGCGGCAACAACGGCGGCCGCCTGGGCCGCGTGTTCCGCGGCGAAACCGCGCCGGAGTTCGAGCGCGCGTTGTTTGCCGCGCAGCATGACGGGGTATTGCCGCAACTGGTCGAGACCCGCTTCGGGCTGCATATCGTGCGCATCCTGGAGCGCTGCACCGGCACCCGCCTGCCTTTCGACGCCGTGCGTGGCGACATCGCCTGTGCGCTGGCCACGGCGGCACGCGACCGCGCCTGGAAGCAATACGCCAGCCTGCTGATCGGGCGCGCCCGCATCGAGGGCATCGAGCTGGAAGGCGCCGACAGCCCGCTGGTGCAGTAGCGCCGCCATCCTGACCAACGGAAACCGCCATGCATCAGATCGAACATCTACTGAAGGGCTTCGAGCGGTTCCAGCAACGCTATTTCGACGATGCGCCGAGCCTGTTCGATGCACTGCGCACCGGGCAGCAACCGCCCACGCTGCTGATCGGCTGCTGCGACTCGCGCGTGGACCCGGCCCTGCTGCTGGGCTGCGACCCGGGCGATCTCTTCACCGTGCGCAATATCTGCAACCTGGTGCCGCCCTGCACCGGGCGTCATGAAGGCAGCCTGCACGGCGTGTCCGCCGCGATTCAGTTCGCGGTCGAGCAGCTGCAGGTCGACCGCATCATCGTGATGGGCCATGGCGGCTGCGGCGGCATCCGCGCGCTGCTGGCGCAGCCGGCCGACGCCGGCGACCATCCCCCCGACGAAGGCGACTACCTCGGCGCCTGGGTGCGCATCGCCGCACCGGCGCGCCGGCAGGTAGAACAAACGCTTGCCGACGCCAGCCCGGCGCAGCGCCAGCGCGCCTGCGAACAGGCGGCGATCCTGGTCTCGCTGCGCAACCTGCAGACCTTCCCGTTCGTGCGGCGCGCGCTCGAAGCCGGAAGGCTGACGCTGCACGGCTGGTACTTCGACCTGCAGGCCGGTGCGCTGCTGGCCTACTCGCAACGCGCCGATGCCTTCCTGCCGCTGGTATGCCCTTTGCCCATTACCACCGCACCAACCGAATCCGTCACGACATGAAACCCTTTATCTTCGGCATCACCGGCACCTCGGGCAGCGGCAAGACCACGCTGATCACCGCACTGCTGCCGTGGTTTCGCACGCAAGGCCTGACCGTCAACGTGATCAAGCACAGCCACCATCCGCTGGAACTCGAGCCTCCCGGCAAGGACAGCGCGCGCTTTCGCGCAGCCGGTGCCACCGAAGTGATGGTGGCCTCGCCCTATCGCTACGCCATCGTGCGCGAGCTGGCCAATGAAGCCGAGCCGACGCTTGCCGAGCAGGTGGCACGGCTGCGGCCCGCGGACATCACGCTGGTCGAAGGCTTCCGCCGGGAGGACATTCCGCGCATCGAGGTGTACCGCCCGGCGCATGGGCGTGCGCCCTACTATCCCTGCGATCCCTCGATCGTCGCGGTGGCTACCGATGCGCGGCTCGACACATTGCTGCCGTGCCTGCCGCTGGACGATACCGCGCAGGTCGGGCGGCTCATCCTCGCGATGCGTGGCCGGAACCATCTGGATGCGCTCGATCCCGGCGCTTTCCCCACAGCGATGGACATGGTGGCCGCCTGAGGGCAGCCTCCGGCAGCCCCGGCGGCATGTGCGGAATGCAGCGTCCGCGCATAGCCGGAACGCGCGCGCCAGTGCCCGCCCCGCCACCCGTCTCGACAATTTCCGCACGCCGCCTATCTTAAGGGTGTCAGTACCGGCGCGTCGGTGCTGCCGGCTGCCCGTCCGCGGCGGCGGTTGCCGATTTGCCGGGCGCAGGCACCAAGCGAATGAACGAGGACTCACCCCCGCGGCAGAACTATGAGGATGCCTTGCTCGGCATCGTGGGGGAGATGTCTACCGCTATGCGGCCGCAAACCGAAGCCGGTGCAGCCGCCGCCCCCTCGATGGACAGCGCGCTCGAAGCCGAGCTGGGCTTCGACAGCCTGACGCGCGCCGAACTGCTGACCCGCATCGAGCAGCGCTTCGGCGTCAGCCTGCCGGAACAGGTACTCGCCCAGGCCGACACGCCGCGCGCTTTGCTGCGCGCCGTGCTCGCCGCCAGGGATCTGCCCCCGGGTGCTGAAGATGCGCCCGCACGACTCGCCAGCCCGGCACCGGCAGAGGCCGCGGCGCAGGCGCCGGAAGGCGCCGCGACCATGACTGACGTGCTGCGCTGGCACCTGCACCGCCACCCTGACCGTACCCACATCATCCTGCTCGGCGGCGAAGGCGCGGATACGCCGATCACCTTTGCGCAACTGCACCGCCGCGCCTGCAACGTCGCAGCCGGCCTGGCCGCACGCGGCGTGCGCGCCGGTACGACCGTGGCGCTGATGCTGCCAACCAGCGCGGAGTACTTCTACTGTTTCACCGGCATCCTGATGGCGGGCGGGATCCCCGTGCCGCTCTACCCGCCGGCGCGGCTGGCGCAGATCGGTGACCACTTGCAGCGCCACGCCGGCATCCTGGCCAACGCGCAGGCGCCGATCCTGATCACGGTGGCCGAGGCGCGGCCGCTTGCCACCCTGCTCAAGGCCAGCACCGGCACGCTGCAAAGCGTGCTGACGCCGCAAGAAGCGGAGGACACCGGTGCGACGCCGGTCGATGCGATGCTGCGCGCGCACGACATCGCGCTGCTGCAATACACCTCCGGCAGCACCGGCTCGCCCAAGGGCGTGGTATTGACGCATGCCAACCTGCTGGCCAACCTGCGCGCGATGGGCATGGCGCTGTCGGTCGACTCGCGCGACGTCTTTGTCAGCTGGCTGCCGCTGTATCACGACATGGGCCTGATCGGCGCCTGGATGGGCAGCTTGTACTTCGCCTTCCCGCTGGTGGTGATGTCGCCGCTCACGTTCCTGGCGCGTCCCGAGCGCTGGCTTTGGGCGATCCACAAGTACCGGGGCACGCTGTCGGGCGGGCCCAATTTCGCCTATGAGCTGTGCCTGCACAGGCTGGCCCAGGCGGCGCTTGCGGGGCTGGATTTGTCGAGCTGGCGTTTCGCCTTCAACGGCGCCGAGCCGGTCAGCCTGCAGACCATGCGCCAATTCATGGCGCGCTTCGCCCGCCATGGACTGCGCGCGCAGGCGGCAGCGCCGGTCTACGGGCTGGCGGAAGCATCGGTGGGCCTGACCTTTCCGCCGCCGGGTCGCTGCCGACCTCATCGACCGCGCCGCATTCGTACACACTTCGCGGGCCATTCCCGCCGCGGCGGACGGATCTGGCGTGGCAGGTGAGCGGGACGCCATGGAGATTCCTTCGTGCGGCCGGCCGCTGCCAGGCCACGAAATCCGCATCGTCGACGCCAGCGGCTGCGAACTGCCCGAGCGGCGGGAGGGCCTGCTGCAGTTCCGCGGGCCTTCGGCCACCAGCGGCTATTTCCGCAACGCGGCACAGACGCGCCAGCTCTTCGAGCATAGTTGGCTCAATACCGGCGACTACGCCTATATCGCCGACGGCGAGCTCTTCATCACCGGACGCGCCAAGGAAACCATCGTTCGCGGCGGCCGCAATCTCTATCCCTACGAGGTGGAGCAGGCCATCGGCACCATTCCCGGCATCCGCAAGGGCTGCGTCGCGGTGTTCGGCAGCCCCGATCCGGACAGCGGCACCGAGCACATCGTGGTGATGGCGGAAACCGCGGCAACGGACGAAGCGGCGCGCCGGGCGCTGCAACGGCAGGCGCTGAAGACCGCGCTCGATGTGCTTGGCATGCCGCCGGACCATGTCGTGCTGGTGCCGCCGCACACCATCCTGAAGACGTCGAGCGGCAAGATCCGCCGCGCCGCTTGCCGCGAGCGATTCGAGCATGGCGGCGCCGGCCTGGGCGACGCCGCGCCATGGCTGCAGATCGCGCGCTTCGGCTGGCAGGCGCTGCTGCCGCAGCTGCGCCGTAGCCGGCATGCCACCGCCGGGCTGTCCTATTCGCTGTATGCGTGGCTTCTGTTCGCCGCAATGGCGCCGGTGACGTGCCTGGCATCGGTGGCGATGCACCGGCCTGCCATGGGCTGGACGCTCAGCCACCACACCGCCCGGCTGCTGCTGCGGCTGGCGGGGGTGCCATGGTTCGTGCAGGGGCTGGAGCAACTGCCGCGCAATCGCGCCTGCGTGCTGGTATCGAACCATGCCAGCTACCTGGACGGCATGGTGCTGATCGCCGCACTGCCCATGCCGGTGTGCGTGGTGGCCAAGCGCGAGCTGCAAGGACAGCGCATCCCGGGGGCCTACCTGTCCAGCATCGGGGCCGACTTCATCGACCGCTTCGACAACGTGCGCGAATCCGAGGCCATCGAGCGACTGGTCACAACCGTGCGCGCCGGGCGCTCTGCCCTGCTGTTCCCGGAAGGCACCTTCGGCCGCGAGCCGGGGCTGCAACGTTTCCGCTCGGGCGCCTTCGTCGCCGCCGCCCGCGCCGGCGCCCCGGTAGTTCCCATTGCGCTGCGGGGCACCCGCTCGGTGTTGCGCGACGGCCAGTGGCTGCCGCGCCGGGGCCCGATCGGCGTCGTCATCGGCCGGCCTCTGCCGCCCGACGGGCAGGACTGGCCGGCGGCAATGCGGCTGCGCAACGCCGCCCGCGCCGAGATCCTGCACTACTGCGGCGAACCCGATGCCCTGCGTATCAAGGCGCAGCCTGCGCGGCCCCACCTCGCGCGGCAACTGCCATGATCGCTGCTGGCCGGACCGGGCGCGAGCCGCCGGCCGTCACACCCGCCGTCTCACCGGCCGTCTCACCATAAGGCAATGGACACCTTTGCCACCGCCCCGATGTGGGCCGGATTCTTTGTCCTGGTGCTGGGCACACTGTTCGTGGACATCTTTGTCCTCGGCGGCCGGCATGCACACCGCGTCTCCTCGCGCGAGGCGCTGGGATGGACCCTGACCTGGATGACCCTGGCCGCGCTGTTCGGCATCGCGCTCTGGTGGGTGGTGGCCGAGGAGGCCGGCCACGACGCCGCCTATGGCAAGGTGCTGGAGTTCTACACCGGCTACCTGATCGAGCTGTCGCTGTCGGTCGACAACATGTTCGTGTTTGCGATGATCTTCAGCTATTTCGCCGTGCCACCGGAACTGCAGCGCCGGGTGTTGCTGCTCGGCGTGCTCGGCGCGATCCTGATGCGCGCCGCGATGATCCTGGTGGGGGTGTGGCTGATCAGCCAGTTCGCCTGGGTCCTCTACGTGTTCGGCGTGTTCCTCGTCATCACCGGCATCAAGATGCTGTTCATGTCCAGGCGTGCGCCGAACCTCTCGCGCAATCCCATCGTGCGCTTCCTGTGCGCGCATATGCGGATCACCCCGGAGTATCAGGGCGAACGCTTCTTCGTGCGCATCGACGGCCTGCGTTATGCCACCCCGATGTTCGTGGTGGTGCTGATGGTCGAGGCCACCGACCTGGTGTTCGCGGTCGACAGCATCCCCGCGATCTTCGCCGTGACCACCGATCCCTTCATCGTCTTCACTTCGAACATCTTCGCGATCATGGGACTGCGCGCGCTGTACTTCCTGCTCGCCAACCTGGCGGCGCATTTCCATTACCTGAAGTACGGCCTCGCCATCGTGCTCGCCTTTATCGGCGCCAAGATGCTGGTCGAGCCGTGGCTCCACGTACCGGTGCACTGGTCCCTGGGCGCGGTCGCGATGACGCTGTTCGTTTCCGTCCTGCTCAGCCAGGCCAGGACCAGGCGAGCCGCCGCGGCGCGCGATCAGCCGGGCCGCAGCGGCGCACCGCGCGAACGCGAGACCGGTAACCGGCGCACATGAGGAGCAAGCCATGAACAAGATCCTGCTGGCGACCGACGGGTCGTCCTATAGCGACGCGGCTGCGCGCTACCTGGCGCAAAGCCCGTTGCTGACCCGCGACTTCGTCGTGCACGTGGTGCATTGCGAGCCGGATGTGCCCGGCGACATCAAGTCGTTCATCGACCGCGGCACGCTCGACGACTGGCATCGCGAACAGAACGAGAAGGCGATGGGCTCGGTGGCGAGCATCCTCGGCGATGCCGGGATTCCGTTCGAGCGCCATGGCTTCACAGGCTTCGCGCCGGCCCGCATCGTCGAGTACGCGAGCCAGATCGGTGCCGGCCTGATCGTGATGGGCTCGCACGGCCGGGACGGCTTCCTGGATGCCATCGTCGGGTCGGTGGCCAGGCGGGTCCTCGCCCATGCGCACTGTCCCGTGCTGCTGATCAAGGATTAGCAGCGCGTCGCTCCCACTACGCAGGGGCCCTTGCCTTCAGGGCGGCGCGCGATCCCGCGAGATAGCGCCGCCCCGGGAACACGCGCGCCTGCCGCACACGCAACCCCGTCTTCTCGACAGGCAAAGAACCGCTGCATGACATCCTGCCCGGTTTGATGCCAGTCAATCCCCTTCTCGCAGTGTGTCCGCATCATCTCTGCAAGCGCCTGGTGCCAGTTCGCGCCCCACAGCACCGCGACAACAGCTTTCCACAACCCGCTGAAACACGGCACCATGAAAGCAAGAAAATGGCTTTACCCCGCATGCGCGGCACTGCCGCTCTCGCTCTGGCTGGGTCTTCCCCAGGCAGCCACCAACACCGCCAGGGCAGCAACGAAGCCTGAGGCAAAGGCCGAACAGAAGGCTGTACAGAAGGCGGCAATCCCCACGCTCACCGCGGCTGAATTCGACCACGCACGGCAGATCTACTTCGAACGCTGCGCCGGCTGCCACGGCGTGCTGCGCAAGGGCGCCACCGGCAAGGCGCTGACGCCGGACATCACCCGCGCGCGCGGCACCGAGTACCTGAAGACCTTCATCAAGTACGGCAGCCCCGCCGGCATGCCCAACTGGGGCACCTCGGGCGACCTCACCGACAAGGAAGTCGACCTGATGGCGCGCTACATCCAGCTCGACCCGCCGACGCCGCCCGAGTTCTCGCTCGCCGATATCGAGAAAAGCCGCAAGGACATCGTACCGGTGGCCAAGCGCCCGACGCAGAAGATGAACCAGTACAACCTGGACAACCTGTTCTCGGTCACGCTGCGCGACGCCGGCGAAGTCGCGCTGATCGACGGCGACAGCAAGCAGATCATCAATATCGTCAAGACCGGCTATGCGGTGCATATCTCGCGCATGTCGGCGTCGGGACGCTACCTCTACGTGATCGGCCGCGACGCGCGGCTGGACCTGATCGACCTGTGGCTGCCCAAGCCCGATATCGTCGCCGAAGTGAAGATCGGCATGGAGGCGCGCTCGGTCGAGACCTCCAAGTACAAGGGCTACGAGGACAAGTACGCCGTGGCCGGGTCCTACTGGCCGCCGCAGTACGTGATCATGGAGGGCGATACGCTCAAGCCGCTCAAGGTAGTGTCCACGCGCGGCATGACCGTCGACAACGAATACCACCCCGAGCCGCGCGTGGCGTCGATCGTGGCCAGCCATTTCCATCCGGAGTTCGTGATCAACGCCAAGGAGACCGGCAAGATCCTGATGGTCAACTACTCGGACCTGGCCAACCTGAAGACCACCACCATCGACTCGGCCAAGTTCCTGCATGACGGCGGCTTCGATTCGACCGGACGCTACTTCCTGGTCGCCGCCAACGCCTCCGACAAGATCGCCGTGGTCGATACCAAGGAAGACAAGCTGGCGGCGCTGGTCAACGTCGGCAAGACCCCGCACCCTGGCCGCGGCGCCAATTTCACGCATCCGCAGTTCGGTCCGGTCTGGGCCACCAGCCACCTCGGCGACGAGACCATCAGCCTGATCGGCACCGACCCCGCCGGCCATCCGGCGCAGGCGTGGAAGGTGGTGCAGACGGTCAAGGGCCAGGGCGGCGGCTCGCTTTTCATCAAGACCCATCCCAAGTCGTCCAACCTGTGGGTCGATACGCCGCTGAACCCGGATGCCAAGCTCAACCAGTCGGTCGCCGTGTTCGACACGCGCAATCTCGACGCCGGCTTCAAGGTGCTTCCCATCGCCGAGTGGGCCGACCTGAAGGGCAGCGGCGCCAGGCGCGTGGTGCAGGCCGAATACAACAAGGCCGGCGACGAGGTCTGGTTCTCGGTGTGGGGCACCAAGGACGGCGAGTCGGCGCTGGTGGTGGTCGACGACAAGACCCGCACGCTCAAGACCGTGATCAAGGACAAGCGACTGATCACGCCGACCGGCAAGTTCAACGCCTACAACACGCAGCACGACGTCTACTGAGCCGGCACCCTCGCTGCGCCCCGGCGCGGCGAGGGTCGCCAGTCCTCCGCGTGACTTCCATGGAGCAATGCATCATGCGAACAACATCCGCGCTACCTGCGCTGCTGGCATCGTTCGGCTGCGCGCTGGCATTCGGCACAGCCATGCCGGCCCACGCCAGCCAGGCCCTGGCATCGAGCAAGGCCTGCCTGGCGTGCCATGCCATCGACAAGAAGATGGTCGGCCCCGCCTTCCAGGACATCAAGGGCAAGTACACCGGCAGGAAGGACGCGCAGGCGCAGATGGTCCAGTCCATCCTGAAAGGCAGCAGCGGCCGCTGGGGCCCGGTGCCGATGCCGGCCAACGCCGTCAGCGCGGCCGACGCCAACACGCTGGCGAAATGGATCCTTTCCCTCTGAACCGCATGGCGTGGCGCCGCGCCGCGGCCGCGGCGCTGGTCGTCACAGGCTGCGCCGGCGCACTCGCCGCGGCGGACCCGCCCGCCCCAGCGCGGCAGGCGCAACTGGCGCACTGGCTGCGCGATGACTGCGGCGCCTGCCACGGCATGACCCTGCGCGGCGGGCTGGGGCCGCCGCTGACGCCCGCCGGCCTTGCAGGCAAGCCGCCTGACGGCCTCGTTGCCACGGTGCTGTACGGCCGGCCCGGCACGGCGATGCCGCCCTGGTTACCTTTCATGACGCAGGATGAAGCCCGATGGCTGATCGATCGACTGCAGGCCGGCCAGCCGCCGGCCGTCACGCCGCAAGACAACTGATGCGCGGGCTGGCCGCGGCGGCATGCGCTGCGCTCGTCGCCCTGCTCGCTGCCGGTTGCGCCGGCACCGTGCGCGGCACCGGCGACCTGGGCGTGGTGGTGGAGCGCGCGGCGGGCCGGCTGCAGATCGTCGAGACCACCGGCATGACGCGCCTCGCCACGGTCGAAGGGCTGGGCGACCTGTCCCATGCCAGCGTGGTGTTCTCGCGCGATGCGCGCTACGCCTATGTGTTCGGCCGCGACGGCGGGCTGACGCGTGTGGACCTGCTTGGCGCGCGCATCACCCACCGCGTGCTGCAGGCCGGCAACAGCATCGGCGGCGCGATCTCGCAGGACGGCCGCGTGGTCGCCGCGCAGAACTATGCGCCGGGCGGCATCCGGCTGTTCGACGCGCAGACGCTGGCGCCGCTGGCAGAGCTGCCGGCGATCGGCAGCGACGGGCGCCGCGCCAAGGTGGTCGGGCTGGCCGACCTGCCCGGCCGCCGCTTCGCCGCGAGCCTGTTCGAATCCGGCGAAATCTGGATCATCGACGCCAGCGATCCGCGCCGGCCGCAGGTAACGCGTCTGCCCGCGGGGCGCGAGCCTTACGACGGGCTGGTCACGCCCGACGGCCGCTGGTACCTGGCCGGCCTGTTCGGCGACGACGGCCTGGCGCTGGTCGACCTGTGGCAGGCGCCGCCGCAGGCGCGCCGCATCCTGTCCGGCTATGGCCGGGGCAATGCGCCGCTGCCGGTCTACAAGATGCCGCACCTGCGCGGCTGGGCCATGGCGCAGGGCATGGCGTGGCTGCCGGCGGTCGGGCGCCATGAAGTACTGGTGGCCGATCCCGCCAACGGCTGGCGCGAGGCCGCGCGCGTGGCGCTGGCGGGCCAGCCGGTGTTCGCCATGGCGCGGCCCGACGGGCGCCAGGTCTGGGTCAATTTCGCCTTCCCGCACAACGACACCGTGCAGGTGATCGACACCGCCACGCGCCAGGTGCTGCGCACGCTGCGCCCCTGCCGCGGCGTGCTGCACATGGAATTCACGCCCAAGGGCGAGGCGCTGTGGCTGTCCTGCCGCGACGACAACCGCGTCGAGGTCTACGACACCGCCACCCTGGAACGCCTGGCGACGCTGCCGGCCGACAATCCCAGCGGCATCTTCTTCACCGCGCGCGCCCAGCGCTTTGGCATGTAGGGCCCGCCATGTTCAACGAGCAAACCCTCTATGACCAGCTGCAGCGCGGCTTCCCGCTGCAGCCGCGCCCCTACCAGGCGCTGGCGGCGAAAGCGGGGCTGTGCGAGCACGCACTGCTGAGCTTGCTGGCGCGCGATCTCGGCAGCGGGCGCATCAGCCGCGTCGGCGCGGTGTTCGCGCCGAACGTGATCGGCGTCAGCACGCTGGGCGCCTTGTCGGTGCCGCCGGCGCAGCTGGACCGCGTGGCGGCGCGCGTCAGCGCCTGCGCGGCGGTCAGCCACAACTACGCGCGCAGCGGCCATCGGTACAACCTGTGGTTTGTCGCGGGCGCGCGCGAGCGCGGCATGCTCGATGCCACGCTGGCGTCGATCGGCAACCTCACCGGCCTGCCGCCGCTGGACCTGCCGATGGCGCGCGAGTACCACATCGACCTGGGTTTTCCGCTGGCACGCCAGCACGGCGCCCGCCCGCGCCGGTCCGCGCTGGCGGTGCCCGCAGCCGCGGTGGCGCTGGACGACGATGACTGGCGCCTGGTCGCCGCGCTGGAAGCGGGCCTGCCGCTGACACCGCGCCCCTTTCATGCGCTGGCCAGGCAGGCGCGCCTGGCCGTGCCGCAGGTGCTCGAGCGGCTGGCGCAATGGTCGGCGCAAGGCGTGATCCGGCGCCTGGGGGTGGTGCTGCGCCACGGGCGCTTTGGCTACCGCCACAACGCCATGTGCGTGTGGGACGTGCCCGACGGCCGCGTCGACGCCGTCGGCATGCGGCTGGCGCGGCAGCCGCGCGTGACCCTGTGCTACCGCCGCGCGCGGCGGCTGCCGGACTGGACCTACAACCTGTTTGCGATGATCCACGCCCGCAGCGCGCCGGACCTGCAGACCGCGCTGGCCCAGGTCCGGGCCGCCGCCGGCCTGGAGCAGGTGCCCGGCACGGTCCTGGTCGGCACGCATTGCTACAAGCAGCGCGGCACGCGCTACGCCACGCAGGAGGCGGCGTGAGCATGACAGCCGATGCCTCTGCTGCGTTGCTTCCCGACACCATCGACGCCACCGACCGCCGCATCATCAACGCGCTGCAGCGGGGCCTGCCGCTGGTGCCGCGACCCTATGCCGAAGCCGCCGCCTCGCTTGGCATCGCGGAGGATGAACTGCTGGCGCGGCTGCGCCGGCTGCTCGACCACGGCGTGCTGACGCGCTTCGGCCCGCTCTACCAGATCGAGCGCGCGGGCGGCCGCTTCGTGCTGTGCGCCTGCCACGCGCCGGAACAGCGGCTCGACGCGGTGGCCGCCGCGATCAATGCGTTCCCCGAGGTCGCGCACCACTACCAGCGCACCCACCACCTGAACCTGTGGTTCGTGCTGGCGGTCGCGCGGGCCGACGACGTGGCCCCGGCGCTCGCGCGCATCGCCGCCGCGGCGGGCGTCGAGATCCTGCCGTTTCCCAAGGAGCGCGAGTTTTTCGTCAACCTCTACCTTCCCGCATGATGTCCGCCGACGCCCACGATGCCATCGACCTTGCCCTGATCCGCGCCACCCAGGCCGGCCTGCCGCTGGAGCCGGCGCCGTTCGCAGCGGTCGCCGCCATGCTGGGCCTCGACGAAGCCGAAGTCATCGCCCGGCTGGCGGCGATGCAGACGCGCGGCATGCTGCGCCGCATCGGCGCGGTGCCCAATCACTACCGGCTGGGCTGGCGCGCCAATGGCATGACGGTGTGGGACGTGGACGATGCCCGCGCGCATGCGCTCGGCGAACGCGTGGGCGCGCTGCCCTTCGTCAGCCACTGCTACCTGCGCCCGCGCCGCCTGCCGCACTGGCCCTACAACCTGTTCGCGATGGTCCACGCGCACACGCGCGCCGACGCGGCGCCACTGATCGACCGCATCGCGGCACTGCTGCGCGACGCCTGCCGCGCGCATGACGTGCTGTGGTCCACCCGCATCCTGAAGAAAACCGGCCTGCGCCTGCCGCCGGCCGGCGCTGCCCCACAGGAGCCACGCTGATGTTCCGCCTGTCCCGTTTCATGGAAGCCCTGCGCGATGCCGGGCCGGTCCCGCCTGCCCGCAAGGCCGCCGGGCCGGTCGTGATCTGGAACCTGATCCGCCGCTGCAACCTCAACTGCCGGCATTGCTATGCCACCTCGGCCGATACCGACTTCAAGGGCGAGCTGGGTACCGCCGAGGCGCTGCGCGTGCTGCAGCAATTGCACGACGCACGCGTGCCCGCACTGATCCTGTCCGGCGGCGAGCCGCTGCTGCGGCCGGACCTGTATGACATCGCCGCGCATGCGCGCGCGCTCGGCTTCCACCTTTCGCTGTCGTCCAACGGCACGCTGCTCGATGCCGGCCACGCCGCGCGGCTGGCTGCGGCGGGGTTCGACTATGTCGGCGTCAGCCTGGACGGCCTGCCCGCCACGCACGACCGCTTCCGCCGCAGCGACGGCGCCTTCGCGCAGGCACTGGCGGGCCTGCGCACGGCGCGCGCGGCAGGGCTGCGCGTGGGCGTGCGCATGACGCTGACCGAAGCCAACGCGGCACAGCTGCCCGAGCTGGTGGCGCTGGCCGAGCGCGAGGGCATCGACAAGTTCTACCTGTCGCACTTCAACTATGCCGGCCGCGCGCGCAGCCACCGCGCCGACGACGCACGCCATGCCCGCACCCGCGCCGCGCTGGACTGGCTGTTCGACTACGTCTGGCAGCGCGCGCGCCAGGGACATGCGGGCGACTTCGTCACCGGCAACAACGATGCCGACGGCGTGTACCTGCTGTACTGGATCGCCCGCCGCTTTCCGCAGCGTGTCGCCGACATGCGCCAGCGGCTGGAGCGCTGGGGCGGCAACGCCACCGGCGTCGGCGTGGCCAATATCGACAACCTCGGCAACGTCCATCCCGATACGATGTGGTGGCACGTGACGCTGGGCAATGTGCGCCAGCGGCCGTTCGCCGCAATCTGGGCCGACCGCGCCGATCCGCTGATGGCGGGCCTGGCCAGCTCGCCGCGTCCGCTGCAGGGACGCTGCGCGGGCTGCGCGCACCGCGCCATCTGCAACGGCAATACGCGCGTGCGCGCCTTTGCGCTGACGGGCAACCCGTGGGCCGAAGACCCGGGCTGCTACCTGAGCGATGCCGAGATCGCGCACGCACCAGGCGCGGAGGTCGCGGCATGACAGCGCTGATCCGATGGCTGGCCGTGCTGGCGCTCGCCTGCCTCGCGCCAGCCGCAGCCGCCGCCGACCCGGCCGCACTCTACGGCCAGCACTGCGCCGCCTGCCATGGCGCCGACCGCCTCGGCGCCATGGGCCCGGCGCTGCTGCCCGAAAGCCTGGAGCGCCTGCGCACCGGCGAACTCGACGCCGTGCTGCGCGACGGCCGCGCCGCGACGCAGATGCCGGCCTTCGGCGCCACGCTGGCGGCGCCCGAGCTGCAGGCGCTGGCGCGCTGGCTGCGCACCGCGCCCGCCGCCGCGCCGCAATGGAGCGCCGACGCGATCCGCGCCAGCCACGTGGTCATGCATGCACCCGGAACCCTGCCGGCGCGTCCCGTGTACAGCGCCGATCCGCAGAACCTGTTCGTGGTGGTCGAGGCAGGCAGCCATCACATGACCGTGCTCGACGGCGACCGGCTGGCACCGATCCATCGCTTTGCCACGCGCTTCGCCTTGCACGGCGGCCCGAAGTTCAGCCGCGATGGCCGCTATGTCTACATGGCAAGCCGCGACGGCTGGGTCAGCAAGTACGACCTGTGGAACCTGGCCTATGTCGCCGAGATTCGCGTCGGCATCAATACGCGCAACGTTGCCGTCAGCGACGACGGGCGCTGGGTGCTGGCCGGCAATACCCTGCCGCGCACGCTGGTGCTGCTGCGCGCCGACGACCTGTCGCTGGCGCGGGTGATCGACGTCAAGGGCCGCGGTGGCGACGTTTCGCGGGTATCAGCGGTCTACGACGCGGCGCCGCGCCACAGCTTTATCGCGGCGCTGAAGGACATCGCCGAGGTCTGGGAGATCCCCTATGCCGACGCCGCCGGCAAGCCACTGGCGTCGCTGGCGCCGCGTGCGATCGTGCTGGACGATGTGCTCGACGACTTCTTCTTCGACCAGCCTTACCGCCACATCCTCGGCGCGTCGCGCGGCGGCGGCGGGCAGGTGATCGACCTCGACCAGGGCCGCAAGGTGGCCTCGCTGGCGCTCGGCGGCATGCCTCATCTCGGCAGCGGCATCACGTGGGAACGGGACGGCCATCAAGTGATGGCGTCGCCCGACCTCGGGCAGGGCCGCATCCCGGTGATCGACATGCAGGACTGGCACACTGTCGCCACCATTCCGACCCACGGCCCCGGCTTCTTCCTGCGCAGTCACGAGAACAGCCGCTACGCGTGGGCCGACGCCATGATGAGCCCGCGGCGCGACACGCTGCAGGTGATCGACAAGCAGACCCTGCAGGTCGCCGGCAGCGTCACGCCCAGCCCGGGCCGCACCGCCGCGCATGTGGAATTCACGCGCGACGGGCGCTATGCGCTGGTCAGCCTGATGGAGCGCGACGGCGCGATCGTGGTCTACGACGCCGCCACGCTGCAGGAGGTGAAGCGCATCCCGATGGACAAGCCCATCGGCAAGTACAACGTCTTCAACAAGACCACGCGTTCGGCCGGCACCAGTCATTGACGCCATGCCGCCGCGCGCGCAGGAGTCCTACGCATGAACTCACCCCTCAAGCCCGGCAAAGTCTGGCTGGTCGGCGCCGGGCCGGGCAGCCCCGACCTGGTCACGGTACGCGCGGTGCGCGCACTCGCCTGCGCCGACGTGTGGCTGGTCGACGACCTGGTCTCGCCGGAGATGTCCTGCTATGCCCGGCCCGGCACGCATGTCGAGTGGGTCGGCAAGCGTGGCGGCCGCTGCTCCGTCACCCAGGCGCGCATCCAGCAGCTGACGTTGCAGCATGCGCTGGCCGGCCGCACCGTGGCGCGCGTCAAGGGCGGCGATCCGCTGCTGTTCGGCCGCGGCGGCGAAGAAGCCGCCTTCCTGCGCGCGCACGGCGTGCCGGTGGAAGTGGTCAACGGCATCAGCAGCGGCGTGGCGGCGGCGCAGGCGCTGGGCATCGCGCTGACCCACCGAGCCCACTGCCACGGCGTGACCTTCGTCACCGGGCACACCAGCGAACACGGCTCGCCGGACTGGGACGCGCTGGTGCGCGGCGGCACCACGCTGGTCATCTACATGGGCATGAGCCGGCTCGGGGCGATCCGCGACGGGCTGCTGGCGGCCGGCATGCGCGCCGACATGCCGGCCGCGGTGGTGATGCATGCGGGCGGCGCGGACGAGCGCTGCTGGGCCGGCACGGTCCAAACGCTGGCCGATGCATTGGCCGCCGGGATGGCCAGCCCGGCGGTGGTGCTGGTGGGCGGCGTGGTGGCAGAGGCGATGCCGCAGTCGATGGCCCTTTCGTCGGCCTCGTCGCCCTCGTCGGCCTCGTCGGCCTCGTCCGCCACGCCGTAGCCGTCGCGGGCGGGACTCCCCGTCCCGCCCGGGATATGGCACCATCTTCGGCACGCCCTAACCACACGCAAGCGCCCCGCAATCGCCGAAAGTGGCTGCCCTGACACATCACTCCCCCAAGCTGCACCTGACCGCCGAGCGTGGCTTTGCCTTGCATGAAAGCCGCCACGCCGGATTCCGGCGCGAATGGCATACGCATGACTGCAGCATGCTGCTGTGGACGCGCGCCGGCCGGCTGCGCAGCGTGTGGGAAAGCTTGCCCGACACGCTGCAGCCCGGCCCGGTCGCGGCCACGCTGGTCCGCGGCGGCGCGGTGCTGCTGCCGGCGTCGACGCGCCATTTCACCGCCGCGGAAGCCGGCCGCCAGCATCACGGCGAACTCTACCTGCCCCCTGACAGGCTGCGCGGCGCCGCGCCCTACGGCGCGCTGCGGCTCGACGGCGCTGCGCTGGCGATGCTCGAAGCGCTGCTGACGCCCGGGCTTGCGCCTGCCAGCGCGGACCTGCTGGTGCGCGCCATCGTCGGCCAGGTCATGGCCAGCCCGCCGCTGGCGCTGCCGCAGGAGCCGGCCTCGCTCGCGCTCAGGCTGGTGCGATGCTTCAGCGCGGCGCTGGAGCGCGACCAGGCGCTGCCGTCGATCGATGCCGCGGCCTGTACCCTGGGCGTCTCGGCGCGGCAGCTGCAGCGCGCCTGCCAGCTCGAGTTTGGTGCCAGCCCGGTCGCGGTCCGCCGGCGCGTGCTCGCGGCGCATGCGCGCAGCCTGCTGGCCGCAGGGTTGCCGCTGTCGCGCGTCAGCGAGCGCCTTGGCTTTGCCAGCAGCGGCCACCTGGCGCGCCTGCTGCGCGAGGTGCCGCCGGCGGACTGAGCACACTGGCCGGGGGCATTGCCTGCCATTCACGCCAGGCAGGCCTCCAGTTCGATCTCGATCCAGGCACGGTCCGGCAGGCTTGCCACCCCCACCGCGGTGCGGGCCGGCAGCGCCTGATCGGGGAAAGCCAGTGCCAGCAGCGCCGAGGCACTGTCCACCACCAGCGAATGCCGGGTGAAATCGCCATGCGCACGCACGAACCCGCGCAACCGCGTGACCTGCCGCACTGCCGCCAGCTGGCCACCGGCGGCTGCGCGCAGCGCGGCCAGCGCATTCAGCATCGCCACCTCGGCGGCAAGGCGAGCGGCCGGGATATCGGCGTCGGTGGTGCAGCACCCCGCCATCGCAATGCCGTCACGCCGCGGGGTCTGGCCGCTGATGCTGACGCGGCCGTCGCTTACGCAGGCGGGCGCGTAGCTGCCGCGCGGTACGGGCGCGTTCGGCAGCGCAAAGCCCGCGGCGGCGAGCCGGGCTTCCGGCGTCGTGGCGCTCATGGCTGGCTCCATTGGACCGCGCCGGTGAGCCAGCAGCCCTGCGCCGTGCCGTCGGCCGCGACGCGCGGTGCCACCAGGATTTCCGACGGGCGGCCCATGGTTTCGCCCTGCCGTACCGCGAGCACCGGCGCGACACCGCGGGAATTGCCGGCAAGGTGTCCCCACAGCGCGGCGGCGGCAATTCCGGTGGCGGCGTCTTCCGGGTAGCCGGAAGCGCGCGGAAACTGCCGTGCATGCACCGCCCGCGTGGCCGGCGGCGGCGCCGGTTCTTCTGGTGCCGCATCCGCATACGGGTACAAGCCGGTGGACCCGATCGCATCGCACAACTCCGCCATCCGTGCGAAGTCCGGCCGCAGCGCGGACAGCGTGGCCACATCCGGCATCGCCACCAGCGTCTTGACGCGGCTGGTGCAGGCATTGGTCATGGCATGGCCGGCGCCATCGCCAGGCAGGCCCAGCACCGCGGCGACCGCCCTGCGCCGGGCCGGATCCAGCGTGCTTGCCTGCACCGGCGGCTGCGAAATCCACACCCGCTGCGCCGCGTCGTCCCAGCGCGCCGTCACGATGCCGCTCAGCGTCTCGACGCGCGCGGCCGGCGTGGTCCAGCGGCCCCATTGGCGCAGCGCCCACAACGCGCCCACCGTGGCATGGCCGCACATCTCCATCTCGTGCCGCGGCACGAAGAAGCGCAGGCGCAGGTCCGCGCCATCGGACGAAGGCGGCAGCACAAAGGCGGACTCATGGCCGTGCCGCGCCGCGACCTGCTGCATGTCCGTCTCGGACATGCCTTGCGCATCGGCCACCAGCGGTACCGGGTTGCCGCCGCCGGGGCCCCGCACGAACACGTCGATCAGCGCCGCGCGGCCGCGCGCGGGCAGGGTCTGTAGCTGTGGCTTATTCAAGCGTCGCTCCCACGGACCGGGCAATTCCGCCCCAGTAAGACAAGTCGTGCTGCACGGCGGCGAGCATCTCTGCAGGCGTGCCCGGGCGCACCGTCACGCCCTTGTCGGCGAGTTCGCGGATGATGTCCTTGTCCGCCAGCACCTGGTTGAGCGCCTGGTTCATGCGCGCAACGATCGGCGCCGGCGTCCCGCGCGGAAACGCCAGTCCATACCAGAGCTGTTGCGCAAAGCCCGGCACGCCCTGGCTGGCGAAGGTCGGCACGTTGGGCAGCAGCGGCGTCGGCGCGGTCGTCGCGACGGCAACCAGCTTGCCGGCGCGGAGGTACGGCACGAGTCCCGCGGGGTTGTCGAACATCAGCTGTACCTGGCCACCGATGAGGTCGGTATAAGCGGGCGCCGCGCCGCGATACGGCACATGCGTCAGCGGCACCCTGGACAACGCCTGGAACTGCACACCGATCAGGTGCGATACCGTGCCCACGCCGACCGAGGCAAAGCTGTGCTGCGCAGGCTTGTCGTGGCGCAGCCGGTCGAGCAGCGTCTTCACGTCAGGTGCCTGCAGTGCGCGATTGACCGCGAGCACATAGGGCGACGTGCCGATAAAGCCAGCGTAGGCAAAGTCGGCGACGGGCTTGTACGGCAACCTGGGATAGACGCTGGCGCTGACCGCATGCGTGCTGGTGGTCGCCACGCCCACCACGTAGCCGTCCGGCGCGGCACGCGCCACGAACGTAGCGCCGATGGTGCCGCCCGCGCCGCTGCGGTTGTCGATCACCACGGGCTGGCCGAGCGCCGCCTGCAGCCGGGGCTGGATGGTGCGGACCAGCAGGTCGGTGCCGCCGCCGGCCGGAAACGGTACCACCAGCGTGACCGGCTTGGCGGGCCAGTCCTGTGCGAAGGCAGCGCCGGCCGGGGCCAGACAAAGCACCCCGAGCAGGCAGGCGGATAGATGGGGAAGGAAAGGTGGCAGGGTTGCCATGGCGCGTTCTCCTGGACTCGAACGGCTTGAGTCTAGGGATGGCGCATCCAGCGGCCAAACCGGCAGCCGACAGGCCTTGATCCGAAATCGGACAACGGCAATCGCCGTCCCACCATGGCGCCGCGCCAGTGTTTGCTTCCCTCTCCCATTAGTGGAAAAGGGGAGCAAACCTGGGCTTTAGCGGGCCGCCGCGGCAGCCAGCCAGCCTTCTTCGGTGCTCGCGGCTGCGACCTGGCTGGCAATCGTGTGGCCCAGCCGGGTCGCATCGGCACAGACCGAGTCTTGCGTCATTTCCGTGGCGCCGTGCACGCCGGCGCCGGCGGCTGCCGCCATCGCCACATGCCCGGCCGCGGCACCGATGCCGGCGGTTTCCGCCACGCCCGGGACATGGCCAGAATCCGCGCTGGCTGCAAAGCTCTGCAGCGGGACCGGGGCGCCGTTGGCGGGCTTGTACGAGATGCGCACGTGGGCGCCGACTTCGCTCTTGCCCGCACCCAGGCCGATCAGCAGGCGGCGGCGGCCGCTGCCTTCATCGATCTTGCGGAAGTCGCCCTCGACCACCAGCGCGTTCGCACCCGCCGGCGCCGGCGCATCGGAACGCACCGCGTTCAGGCCCATGCCGCGCAGTTCGCGCACGATCTCGTTGGCGACCTGCTCGCGCGCTTCGGCGGCGGCCTGGCCTTGCGCGCTCGCCGGCGAACCGCCGGTGGCCATCCTCCTGACCTGCTGCGCCAGGCCGCCGTCAAGCTTCACCTGCCCGGCATCGGCATCGAACGCGTGGACGTAGATCACGTCGGCGTGCACGGCCTGCATCAGGCCCATCTGGTTGATGCCGGTGACACCGGCGTTGGCGCAGCCGGCGCCCAGCACGGTGGTGGCGGCGAGTGCAGCGATGGTCAGGCGCCTGGTTTGCCTGGCGATGGTCTGGAGAGCGTTGCGCATATCGGTTCCCTTGGGTTGGCGAGTGGTGCCGTCAGTGGTCTGTAAAAGCTGTCACCGACATCGTTGCATCAGCGGATCGCAAACCATCGGGCGCTTCTTGCCGCGCTGCCTGCTTCGGTGTTGCCGAGTGTGTTGCCGTTCGGCAGCGCGGTGACGGAAGTATGGGAAAAACCCACGCGCAGCGCCACGCGGGAATTATTTCGCGCCATGTCACGGCCCTGGGACACGAGGCGTGCGGCGCTACGCCACCGGGGCGTGCAGCGGCAGCGCCAGCACCGCTTCAAGCCCGCCGCCATCGCGCGGGCGGAACTGCAGCGAGCCGCCGTGCAGCCGCGCAATGCGTTCGACGATGGCCAGCCCGAGCCCCGTGCCGCCAGCATGGCCGCGCGCGTTGGCACCACGGCTGAAGGGCGCCTTGAGCTGCTCCAGCTCATGCGCGGCGATGCCGGTGCCGCGATCGCCGACCGCCACGTAGGCACACGCCGCATCGCACCACGTGCGCACGCTGAAGCCCGACTTTCCATAGACGACAGCGTTCTGCATCAGGTTCATCAGCAGCCGCATCAGGCTGACCGGGCGATAGGGAACCGGCGGCAGTTCCGCCAGCGACAACTCGAATTCATGGCCCAGGCCGGCGAAATCGGCGGCGAGCTGCGACACCAGCGCGTTGACGTCGCCGGGCTGCGGCTGCTCTTTCTCGCCGCTGCCGGCGTAGTCCATGAACTGCTGCAGGATGGTCTCGATGTGGTCCAGGTAGCCCTCGGCCGAGGCCACGAAGGCGTCGTCGGCGCCGCGCGGGATCGACATGGCCATCGCCAGGCGCAGCTTGGTCAGTGGCGTGCGGATGTCGTGCGAGACACCGGCCAGCATCAGCGCCCGGGTCTGCTCGGCCTGCTGCAAGGCTTGCGTCATCTGGTTGAAGGCACCGCTGACCTGGGCGATCTCGGTCGGGCCGTCGGTCGGCAGCGGCGGCGGTGTCGAGCCCGCGCAGATCTCCCGCGCGGCCCGCGCGAGGTCCTGCAGCGGGCGGTTCAGGTGGCGCTGGATCAGGTAGCCCGTCAACGCCGCCAGCAGCGCCAGCGCGGTCGACAGCGCCAGCGCCGTGGCGATGCCGCCGGCGCGCACGTCCTCGCTGATCGGCAGGCCGATCCAGCGCGGCTCGCCCCCCACATGCATGCGGATCCAGAGTTGCTCGGCCTCGCCGGCCTGCCATCGCACCGGCATGTCGGCGGGCAGGTGGCGCCGCAGCGCCTCCATGAAGACATCGCGTTGCCAGGTGCGCAGCAGGTGCCGCAGGTCGGTCGCGGGTTTCGCGGCGGCGTGCTCGGGCTCTTGCGCCTGCGCCCCCATGCGCGTTGCCGCAACGCCGCTGGGGTCAAGCGGCATTGCCGCCACCACGCGGTCGAGCGTGCGCACGTAGTCGGCAAAGACGATGGCGGCGCGCTCGATGCGCGGGCGCTGCACGTAATGCATCAGCACCGTCAGCGAACAGGCCTGGGTGATGGCCACCAACGCCACCAGCAGCAGGATATTGCGCGCCAGCAGCGAGCGCGGCAGCAGGCGACTGAGCATGGGCGACGACCGCGTCACGAATCCACGCCGGCGACCAGCATGTAGCCGACGCCCCACACGGTCTTGATAAAGCGCGGCTTGGACGGGTCGTCTTCGATGATCTGGCGCAGCCGCAGGATCTGCACGTCGATGCTGCGGTCGAGCGCGTCATGGTCGCGCCCGCGCGCCCGCGCCAGCAGGTTCTCGCGGCTGACCGCGCGGTTCGGCGACGAGCCCAGCGCGTGCAGCAGCAGCATTTGCGCCGAATGCACTTCGACCGGCTCGCCGCCGCGCAGCAGCGTCTGCTTGCCGACATCGAAGGTGAAATCGCCAAAGCGCAGCCGCTGCGTGGTCACGGTAGGGTCGCCGGCCGACATCTTCTGCCGGCGCAGCAGCGCGCGGATGCGCGCCACCAGCTCGTCCGGCACGAAGGGCTTGGCGAGGTAGTCGTCGGCACCCGTTTCCAGCCCCGCCACGCGGTCCATCGGGTCGCCCCTGGCCGTCAGCATCAGGATCGGCAGCGTATGGCCCTCCGCCCGCAGGCGCTTGCAGATGGTGAGGCCGTCCTCGGGCTCCATCATCAGGTCGAGCACCAGCAGGTCGTGCGGCTCGCGCTGCAGGTACTTGTCGAGCTGCTTGCCATCGGCCACCGCGCGCACGCGGAAGCCGTGCCCGGTCAGGAAGCGCTGCAGCATGTTGCGCAGCTCGGCTTCGTCGTCGAGCACGACAATCCTGTTCACCTGTTCCATCACGGGTCTCCCGGCGATGCCGGCGTGCAGTCCGAACTCCGGCTTCAGCGCGACATCATCATCTGCTGCATGAACGCCTCGATCTGCGGCAGCGTCACGTAGCCCAGCCGCTGCGTGTCGATCTGGTCGAAGTGGCTCGCGACCATCGGCATGCCGGCCTGCGCCTGCTCGCGGGTCAGCTTGCCATCCCGCGTGGTGTTCGCGCTGGCGAAACGCTCCTGCAGCTGCTGCAGCGCCCGCTCGGCCCGCGCTCCACCGGCACCCGCCGCCGGCATCTCGGCACTTTGTGCATGCGCGCCTGCAGAAACAATACACAACATAAGCACTGCAATCATCTTCTTCATGATGGACTCCGCTGGGACGGCCGGCCTTGCCGGCAATTGGTAAAGGTGCAGCTGCCGCCACCGCAGGCGCCGCTATGTCCGCTGTTGAACGTGCCGCCGGGGCAGGCGCAGGGAGGCGGCGAGACTGCTGAGGCATTTCGTCATGGCAGGTCCTTCTGGTTCGGTTCATGCCGCGCAACATGTCGCGGCGACGGCCGAACTATAGGAAAGCGACCGCGGCATTTCGCGGTGGAAAGAATGTCGCGGTGTTACACCGCCAGCGGGCATGACATACGGCGAAATAATTGCCGGATGGCGCCGCTCGGGTCCAGCCACTACCTTTGCCTCACCGACGCAGCAAGCAGCCCCCGCAAGCAGGCGTCCCACCTCACCACACTGGACCCCGACATGCACAACCTCGGAAAATTCACGCTCTATGTCACGGCGCTTGTTGTGACGATCTCTCTGGTCGAAGCCTTCTTCCTGGCACGCAAGGCGAATCGCCAGGGCAAGGCCTATCCCTGGCATGAAGTCACGCTGTCGCTGGCCGACCTGGCTGGTCGCAAACTGCTGGCGCTGCTGCCCCTGTCGCTGGCCGCTCCCGTGTTTGCGTTGGCCTGGCAACATCGCCTCTTCACGGTCGAGATCAACAGCGCGCTGGCCGTGCTGCTGCTCTTCCTCGGACAAGAGTTCTGCTACTACTGGTACCACCGCGCCTCGCACCGTATCCGCTTCTTCTGGGCGACGCACGCGGTGCACCACTCGCCGAACGAACTGACGCTGGGCACCGCCTATCGCCTTGGCTGGACCGGCAAGGTCACGGGCACCGCCATCTTCTTCGCGCCGCTGGTCTTGCTGGGTGTTCGTCCTGAAGTGGTGCTGGCCACGGTGAGCCTGAACCTGCTGTATCAGTTCTGGCTGCATACCACCTGGATCCCGAAGCTGGGCTGGCTCGAATACGTGTTCAACACCCCCTCGGCGCACCGCGTGCACCATGCTTCGAACATCGACTACCTCGATGCCAACTTCGGCGGCGTGCTGATCATCTTCGACCGCCTGTTCGGCACCTATGTGGAAGAGCGCGCGGAAGAGCCGTGCCGCTACGGCCTGGTCCACCCGACCACCACGCACAACCCGCTGGTCAACCAGTTCGAACACTGGGTCGGACTGGGCAAGGACATGGCCAACGCTGGCAGCGTGCGGAATGCGATTGGCTATCTGGTGATGCCTCCCGGTTGGACGCCGGATGGCTCGGGAGAGACCACCGAGGGTCTGCGGCTGCAGGCGCAGGCTGAGCGTGCGGTGGCGGTTGCGGCGGAGGTCAGGTAATACCTGCCGGATGCAGGGTTGAAAGGCGCGGCAAATGCCGCGCTTTTTTGCTTTCGACAACGCGCGCGCGCCGCCGGTTTGCGTTCCTCACTGTCAGTAAGGCAACCCCACATAGTTCTCCGCCAACGCCCGGCACGCCGCGTCCGACCCCACCAGGTAATCGAGCTCGGCCCGCTGCATGCGCAACGAGAACGGATCCGCATCCGGGAAGCGATGCATCAGCGAAGTCAGCCACCATGAAAAGCGCTCGGCCTTCCAGATGCGGCGCAGGCAACGCGCCGAATAGGCATCCAGCTCGCGCTTGTCGTCATGCCGGCAGGCGGCGATCAGTCCGTCGGCCAGGGTCAGCACGTCGCTGGCGGCCAGGTTCAGCCCCTTGGCGCCGGTGGGCGGCACGATATGCGCGGCATCGCCGGCCAGGAACAGGTTGCCGAAGCGCATCGGCTCGCACACAAAGCTGCGCAGCGGCGCGATGCTTTTCTCGATGCTCGGGCCCGTCACCAGCGACTGCGCCGACTGCGGATCGAGGCGGCGGCGCAGTTCGTCCCAGAAGCGCTCATCGGACCAGTCCTCCACACGCTCGCTCGACGGCACCTGTACGTAGTAGCGGCTGCGCGTGCGCGAGCGCATGCTGCACAGCGCAAAGCCGCGTTCGTGGCTGGCGTAGATCAGCTCGTCCGTCACCGGCGGTGTGTCCGAGAGGATGCCAAGCCAGCCGAACGGATAGACGCGCTCGAACAGTTGCGTGGCGGCACACGGCACGCTCTGGCGGCTGACACCATGGAAGCCGTCGCAGCCGGCGATGTAGTCACAGTGGATCTCGTGCGTCACGCCGTCCTTGCGGTAACGGACCACCGGCCTTGCGCTGTCGAAGTCATGCAGGCTGACATCCTGCGCGTCATAGACCGTGGTGATGCCCGCTTCCTGCCGTGCCGCCATCAGGTCGCGCGTGACCTCGGTCTGGCCGTAGACGGTCACGCTGCGGCCGACCAGCGCGTGCAGGTCGATGCGATGCCGCTGGCCATCGAACGACAGCTCGATGCCGTCGTGCACCAGCCCTTCCTCCTGCAGCCGCGCCGCCACGCCCGCGCGCTTCAGCGCATCGACGGTCACGCTCTCGAGGATGCCGGCGCGGATGCGCCCCAGCACGTATTCCGGACTGCGTTGCTCGACGATCACGTTGTCGATGCCCGCCCTGGCGAGCAGCTGCCCGAGCAACAGGCCGGCGGGGCCGGCGCCGATGATGGCGACCTGGGTGCGCATGTCTTGTCTCCTTGTGCATATCGATCTGATGGCGCTAACGATAGTGGCCGCACACCGGCTACGGAATGGACAGACGGAACCAACGACAGGACAATCGGAACATTGCTGGTAAACACTGACGCCCCCGTGAAACCTGTCCCGACCTACTCCCTGTACGGCGTGAATTCAACCGAGCCGCTGTCCGACCAGCTGCATTTCGAATCCATCGCCGCGCGCAGCCGCCTGCACGGGTGGGAGATCAAGCCTCACCGGCATGAGCGCTTCCTGCAAATTCTGTACATCCATGCGGGTGGCGGCGAAGCCCTGCTCGAAGAGCGCCGCGAGCCGCTGCGCAGCGGCTCACTGGTGACGATGCCGCCGCGGCATATCCACGGCTTCGTGTTTACGCCGGACACTGACGGCATGGTCGTCACCATGACCGACAGCCACCTGCGCACGCTGCTGGCGGGTGTGCCGGATGCGCTGCCGCTGTTCGAACACCCGCGCCATGACCGCGTGCGGCGCGGCCACGTGCTGGCGAGTTCGCTGGCGCTGTTTCGGGGGGAGATGGAAGCCGTGTCCGCCTGGCGCGGGGCGTCGCTGTCGGCGCTGCTGACTTTGGTGCTGATCGGTATCGCGCGGCTGGCCAATGCCGATCAGCCGGCCGCCGCGCGCAGCAGCAGCCGTCCGGCGCGGCATTTCCAGCACTTCCAGCAACTGCTGGAATCCGACTATCGCGAGCAGAAGGAGATTGGCCACTACGCCGGCGCGATCGGGATCACGTCCACGCAGCTCAACCGCGTGTGCCGCCACGCCTCGGGGCAGTCCGCGCTGCAGATGCTCCACGCGCGCGTGCTCGCCGAAGCGCAGCGCGACCTGCTCTTCAGCGACCTGGAGATCAAGCACATCGCGCTGTCGCTCGGGTTCTCCGACGCGGCGTACTTCTCGCGCTTCTTCGCCCGGCTGGTGGGGCAGGCGCCCACGGAGTTCCGGCAGTCGGGACGGGCGCGGCTGCCGGCGTTCGCCGTGCGCTGATCGATCCGATCAGTCCGGCTGGTCCATCGCGGCGAAGATTTCCTCGGCCAGGTGGAAGGCCGAATTCGCCGCCGGCACACCGCAATAGATCGCGGTCTGCAGCAGCACTTCCTTGATCTGGTCGCGCGTGACGCCATTGTTGGCGGCAGCGCGCAGATGCAGCTTCAGTTCATCCGTGCGGTTCAGCGCCACCATCATGGCGATGGTCAGCAGGCTGCGGGTGTGGCGCGGCAGGCCCTCGCGCGTCCAGATCTCGCCCCAGGCGTAGCGCGTGATGAGGTGCTGGAATTCTTCGTTGAGCGGCGTCAGCCGCGCCAGCGAGCGATCGACGTGCGCGCTGCCGAGTACCTCGCGCCGCACCGAGAGTCCGGCCTCGTAGCGCGCGTGATCGTCGGTCACGGGCAGGCGGCCTTGCACGAAGTCCACCAGTGCAGCGGTGAAGCGGCCTGGCTGCTCGAAGCTGGAAATATGCGCGGCAGGCAGTTCGACGAAGCGCGCACCGGGAATCGCATCGGCCAGCGCGCGGCCCTCTTGCGCGGTGGTCGACGGGTCCTGGCTGCCGGCGATGACCAGCACCGGCACCGTGATCGACGACACCGTCTCGCGGAAGTCGGCGTCGCGCACCGCCGCGCAGCTGGCCGCATAGCCGCGCGGATCGAGTCGTGCCAGCACGCCGCGCAGGCCATCCAGCGCGCGGTCCGAGGTGGCGGCAAACCCCGGCGTGAACCAACGTTCGATCGATGGCGCGACCATCCCGGCCATGCCGTCGCGCAGCACGGTGTCGATGCGCGTGTTCCATCCCTCGGCGTTGCCGATTTTTGCCGCGGTATTGGCCAGCACGATGCGGCAGAAGCGCTCGGGCGCATGGATGCCGAGCCACATCCCGGTCAGGCCGCCCAATGACAGGCCGCAGAACACCGCTTGGTCAATCCGCAATGCGTCCAGGATGGCGATTACGTCCTGACCGAGCTGTTCAACCGTGAAGGCATCGCCCGGCGCGGTCGAGCGGCCGTGGCCGCGCGTGTCGTAGCGCACCACGCGACAGCGCCCGGCCAGCGCGGCGGCCTGTGGCTCCCACATGGTGTGGTCGGTGCCGAGCGAGTTGGAGAAGATGATGGCCGGCGCGGCCTCGGGGCCGTCGACGGTGTAGAAGAGCCGGGCACCGGCGTGATCGAGATAGGGCAATGCAGTCTCCTGAGAATCCTTGGCGAGTTACCGTGCGGCACGTTCGGCAAGCGCGGATTGCCACGCCTGCACCGCCGCATCCGCGAAAGCCGATGACTGGCCCGCATAGTTGCCAGGATTGGCAAGTCGGTCAAGCGTGGTGTCGTCGAGCAAGCCCGCATGGGCCGGTTCTTCCTGCAGCGTGCGGGCCAGCGCATCGCGCAGGCTGGTGCCGTCGGCCACGGCGCGGCGCGAGGCGCTCTCCACCACGTGGTGCGCTTGCAGCCGGCCGATCCTGCCTCCGAGTTCCAGCATCGCGGCCTCGCCGAGAATCAACCCATGCGTGAGATCGAGATTGCTGCGCATGCGCGCCGCATCGACCTGCAGCCCCGCCACCACCTCGCCCATCTGGCGCAGCGCACCCGCGGCCAGCGCGACGATCTGCGGCAGCGTGTCCCATTCCGCCTGCCAGCCGCCCAGCGCACGCTCGTGTTCCTGCACCATGCCTGACAGCATGGTGGCCACCAGCGGCGGCACGCGCACCGATGCCGTCAGCACCGCCGCGCAACCCACCGGATTGCGCTTGTGCGGCATGGTGCTAGAACCGCCACGGCCGGGCCCGGCGGGCTCGGCCACTTCCGCCACCTCGGTCTGCATCAGCAGCGAGATGTCGCGTGCCATCTTGCCGAGCGTGCCGGTCAGCATGCCGAGCGTGGTGGCAACTTCGACCATGCGGTCGCGATGCGCATGCCACGGCAGCACGGGCGCGACCAGGCCGAGTTCGCGGGCCAGTGCGGCGGTCACGCCGGGCGCGGCGTCGCCCAGGCTCGCGAGCGTGCCCGCGGCGCCGCCGAACTGCAGCGCGCGGGCCTGCGCGCGCGCTGCACCAAGGCGGGCGAGGTCGCGGCGCAGCGCGTCGAGCCAGCCGGCGGCCTTGCAGCCAAAGGTGGTTGGCAGTGCATGCTGCAGCCAGGTGCGCGCCACCATCGGCGTGGCGCGATGCGCGCTGGCCAGCACGGCGCAGGCTTCGCCCAGGCGTACCAGGTCGGCATCGAGCGCGCGCAGCGCGTCCGCGACCTGGAGGACCAGCGCGGTGTCGATGATGTCCTGGCTGGTGGCGCCCCAGTGCACGAAGCGCGCTGCATCGGCATCGCGCTCGGCCACGGCGGCGGTCAGCTGTTTGACAAACGGAATGGCCAGATTGCCGGCAGCGACCGCGGCCTGCGCCAGCGCTTCGCGGTCGATGGCGCCGACGTGGCTGCAGACTTCGGTGATGACGGTCGCGGCAGCGGCCGGGATCACGCCGCATTGCGCTTCGGCACGCGCGAGCGCGGCCTCGACGGCAAGCATGCGCTGCACGGTGCCGGCGTCGGAGAAGATGTCCAGCACCGCGGGGCTGCCGAACATGGGATCGGTAAGACGCGTGACGGTTGGCATGGGGGCGATCGGTAGGGGGTCGTGGCGATGACGACCACCTGATTATGCGTCTGTCGCCGGCGGCCGGGAGATGCCTGCCCGCCGGCGCGGCGTGTCAGATATCGAAGAACACCGTCTCGTCCGGACCTTGCAGCACGATGTTCCAGCGCAGCGTGCCGTTGCCGGCATCGTTGCCGGAATCGAGGCCAACGAGCGTGCCGCGCCGCTCGGCCGGCACCAGCGCCAGCACTGGATCCGCCGCATTGGCCGCGGTCTCGTCCGGGAAGTACATGCGCGTGGCAACGTGCTTGACCAGCCCGCGCATGAACACCGACACCATGATGTGCGGCGCCTGCGGCCGGCCGTCGGCCCCGGGCACGGCGCCCGGCTTGACGGTGACGAAGCGGAACGACCCGTCGGCCTCGGTCGGCACGCGGCCGAAGCCGGTAAAGCCGGGCACCAGCGGCAGTTCGCGCGTGTCTTCGGCGTGGCGGTAGCGACCGGCGGGATTGGCCTGCCAGATCTCGACCATGCCGTCCGGCACGGGCTCGCCGTTGCCGTCGGTGACGCGGCCTTCGATCACGATGCGCTGGCCGGCCAGGTCCGGGGCGCTGGCGGTCAGGTCGGCGCAGTTCAGTCCGCTCAGGCCGATATGGAGGTAGGGGCCGACGGTCTGGGATGCGGTGGCGTAAAGCATGGTCTTACTCCATCGGCGTGGCATCGCGGCCACGCAGCACGATATCGAAACGGTAGCCGAGCGCGTATTCGGGCTGGGTAGTCTCCCAGTCGAGACTGGCGATGAGCCGGTCGCGTGCCTTCTCGTCCGGCACGCAGTTGAAGATCGGGTCGAACGGCAACAGCGGATCGCCGGGGAAGTACATCTGCGTCACCAGCCGCGTGGCGTAGGCATTGCCGAACAGAGAGAAGTGGATATGCTGCGGCCGCCAGGCGTTGTGGTGGTTGCGCCAGGGATAGGCGCCGGGCCTGATGGTCTTGAACCGGTAGTGCCCGTTGGCGTCGGTGACGGTGCGGCCCTCGCCGGAGAAATGCGGGTCCAGCGGCGCGTCATGCTGGTCGCGCTTGTGCACGTAGCGGCCGGCTGCGTTGGCCTGCCACACCTCGATCAGCGCGTTCGGCACCGGCCGGCCATTCTCGTCCAGCACGCGGCCGGTCACCAGGATGCGCTCGCCGATAGCCTCCCCACCGTTGCCGGCGGTGAGGTCGTTATCGCCTTCGCGGACGAATTCGGCGCCGAAGGTGGGACCGGTCACTTCGGACAGCGACTGCGGCAGCGCAATCAGCGGCTGGCCGGGCGAGCGCTTCTGCGTGGAAGCGTAGGGGTCGAAGCGGTATTCGGGCTGGGTGTCCCAGTAGGGACGGCGATATTGGGCTAGACGGGTCATTGCGCAGTCTCCTTGTGGTTGGCGTGACAGGACTTTAGGCAACACATAAAGTCATGTAAATTAAGTTTTCTGAGAATTACGATAACTTTCCCGCATGAAAGCCACCGCCCGGCCCGCGCTTGAAATCTTCCGCAACCGCGTTCGGCTGCGGCATCTCTACTGCTTCGTGGCGGTGTCGCAGACGCAGCACCTGGGCCGCGCCGCCGACCGCCTCGGGCTGACACAGCCAGCCGTGTCCAAGACCCTGAGCGAACTGGAGGAGCTGACCGGCACCCGCCTGCTGGTGCGCCAGCGTGCGGGCACGGAACTGACCACCGCCGGCACGCGCTTCCTGCGTCACGCGCTGCGCATCCTTGCGGATATCGATGCGGCGGCCGACAGCATGGCCGGCGAGCAGGCGCAGCCCCGGGAGCGCATCCGGCTGGGGGCGCTGCCCAGCGTGGTGCCGGCAGTGCTGACCGATGCCTTGCTGCGCTTCCGTGCCGCGCACCCCGAGGTCGGGCTTGCCGTCCAGACCGGCATGAACCGCAGCCTGATCGACCAGCTCAAGGCCGATGTGCTGGACCTGGTCATTGGCCGCATGGATGACCCGGTTGCCATGGAAAGCCTGTGGTTCGAATCGCTGGGGCCCGACTCGCTGGCCCTGGCGGTACGCCCCGCGCATCCGCTTGCCGCCGTCTCGCGGCCGACCTTGCTCGACGTGCTGGCATGGCCGCTGGTGATCCCCGCCGCGGGCTCGATCCCCCGCCACAACACCGAAAGCCTGCTGGCCCGCCACGGCCTGCCCCTGCCAGGCGGATGCGTGGAAACGTCGGATGCCTACCTCGGACGGCTGCTGGCCCGCCACAGCGACTGCGTGTGGGCGGCGCCCCTGTCCGCCGCGCGGCGCGCGGTGGCCGAGGATGAGCTGGTTTTGCTGCCGCTCGATACGCAGGGCACCGAGGAACCGATCGGCCTGCTGCGGCACGGCGACCGCACGCTCAGCCCGATGGCCGAAGCGCTGGCCGACTGCATCCGCGCCGCGGCCAGGCCGCTTGCCGCTGAGTGAGAGGTCAGTGAGGTCTCAGTGAGCGGCCACGCCTGCGCTGCCGGCGGCATCCGCACTTGTCGCACGGCTGCCGCTGACATGCTTGATCACGAGCGCACCGGCGGCCAGGAATGCCGGCACGGCGAGCAGCGTAAAGATGGTGTCGAAGCCCAGATGCAGGCGCAGCAGTTCGGCACCGAGCAACGCCCCGGTGATGCCACCGAAGCGGCCGATGCCCAGCATCCACGCCACCCCGGTGGCCCGGCCCTGCGTCGGGTAGAACGCCGCCGCCAGCGACGGCATCGACGACTGCGCCCCGTTCATCGCGGTGCCGGCGAGGAAGATCAGCACGCCTAGCAGCACCTGGCTGCCGGTGCCCTGGCCCACGGCGTAGATCAGCACGCCGGTGGCGGCGTAGGTGATGGCGATCACCTTGTTCGGATTGAAACGGTCCATGAACCAGCCGGCCGCGATGGTGCCGATGCCGCCGCCGAGCGGGAACAGCGCCGTCAGGAATGACGCGTGCTGGATCGAGAAGCCGGCGTCCTTCATCAGCGTGGGCATCCAGCTCGTCAGCAGGTAGAAGATGACCAGGCCCATGAAGTAGGTGCACCACAGCATCGCCGAACCCAGGCGATAGCCCGGCGCCAGCACCGTGCCAATGGCGGACCGGGTCGCGGGCGCCTGCTCGCCGACGATGAAGGCATTCGCTGCCCCCAGGTCCGCGCCGGTCACGCGCCGCAGCAGCTGGCGGATCTGGTCGGCGGGATAGTTGCGCACCACCATGTAGCGCACCGACTCAGGCAGCAGCACCACCAGCAGCAGCGCGAGCGCAAGCGGCACGATGCCGCCGAGCAGCAGCACGCTGTGCCAGCCGAAGTGCGGGATCATCGCGGCGGCGACAAAGCCGCCGGCGGCGGAGCCGAGCGGAAAGCCGCAGAACATGGTGTTGACCAGCACCGCCCGGCGGCGTTGCGGCGCGAACTCGGCGGTGAGCGTCACGGCATTGGGCATGGCGGCACCCAGGCCCAGGCCGGTCAGGAAGCGCAGCACCGTCAGCCAGCCCAGCGTGGGCGCGTAGGCCGTGGCCAGGCTGCAGGCGCCAAAGAAGAAAACCGACAGCACCAGCACCTTCTTGCGGCCGATGCGGTCGGCCAGCGGACCGGCAAAGATCGCGCCGAAAGCCAGGCCGAACAGCGCCGCGCTCATGACGGGCCCGAGGGCCGATTTCTCGATCCCCCAGTCCTGCACCAGCGCCGGCGCGATATACCCGATGGCGGCGGTATCGAAACCGTCGACAGCAACCACCAGGAAGCACAGCACAAGAATGAGCCACTGGTAGCCAGTGAATCGCTGTCCGTCGATCAGGGCCTGGACGTCCGCGACGCCAGCCTTGGATGGGAGGGATTGAGGCACTGTTGTCTCCGTCTGCCTTGGAAATCGCGCAGTGCGCCTGCAAGCAGGCACGACCAACGCCAGGAACTTGTTCTAATAGCGAACTAACGTTCTCTAACTGAACGCATCTTAGGCAACGGGGATCGGGGCCAAGAATTGGCGTTAACCCGGCAAAAGCAGTCGGATTGGGGCGCAAGGATTCACCAGTAGTTCCCGCCTTATCCAGCCCTAAATCAACTCTCAGAACAATCAGAAGATGTTTTCTTCCATAGATTCCTATGGTCGAGAAATTTTCCACCTGACCCCGACTGATGAATAAGGAAATTTCATATCGAAAGCGCCAGCCTTCAATTTACATTCCGGGAATCCGTGAAGTCAGGAACCTGGCGCCCCCAGCAGGCCGGAATCAACGCGTCCATCCGCCGGTCAAATGCTCAAGTTGGCCTCACCATCTCCCATCCCGATGCAACGCCTGTTACTCATCCTGGGCGCCGTGCTGCTTGCCGCCGGCGCCGCCTGGCCCTGGCTCGCCAAATTGCCGTTCGACCGCCTGGGCCGCCTGCCCGGCGATATCCACATCGTCCGCGACGGCTTCAGCTTCTACCTGCCGATCACGACCTGCATCCTGGTGTCGGTGGTGGTTTCGGTGGTGATCTGGCTGCTGCGGCGCTAAGCCCGCGCCAACGGCATCAGTCCGCCTGCGCCTCGGTGCGGAACACCGCCACCGCCCGCTGCATCTGCAGCGCCTGCTCCTGCAATGACTGCGCCGCGGCCGCGGCCTGCTCCACCAGCGCCGCGTTCTGCTGCGTGACCTGGTCCATCTGCGCCACCGCCTGGTTGACCTGGCCGATGCCGCTGCTCTGCTCGCGCGAGGCCTGGCTGATCTCATCCATCATCGCCGTGACCCGGCCGATAGCGGCGACGGTGCCGGCCATGGTCCCGGCAACGTCCAGCGCCAGCGTGTTGCCCGCGGCCACGCGCTCGCCGGATTGCGAGATCAGCATGCGGATCTCCTTGGCCGAGGCGCCGGTGCGCTGCGCCAGCCCGCGCACTTCGCTGGCCACCACCGCAAAGCCGCGGCCGGCCTCGCCGGCGCGCGCCGCTTCCACCGCCGCGTTCAGCGCCAGGATATTGGTCTGGAAGGCAATGCCGTCGATCACCGCGATGATGTCGGCGATGCGCCTCGAGTCGGCGTCGATCGCCTGCATGGTCTGCTGCATGCGGCCGACCGCGTCGCCGCCGGCGCGCGCCGCGGCAGACGCCTCGCGCGCCAGCGCGCTGGCCTGCGCGGCATTGCCGGCGTTCTGCTGGACGGTGGCGGTCAGCTGCTCCATGCTGGCCGCGGTCTGCTCCAGCGACGACGCCTGCTGCTCGGTGCGCTGCGACAGGTCGATATTGCCCTGCGCGATATCGGCCGCCGCGGCCAGCACGTTGTGCGCGCCGGCCTTGGTGTCGCCGATCAGCGTGCGCCAGCCAGCCGCCAACGAAAGCAGGTGCCGCTTGATCTCGCTCAGCTCGTCGCGCCCGTTCACCGCGAGGCGCGCGGTCAGGTCGCCCGCATTGATGCGCGCGACCATCGCGGCGACCTCGCTTACGTCGGCACGCATGCCGCGGCTGAAGCCGATGAACAGGTAGAACGCGGCGGCCACCGTTACCAGCGCAATGCCGGCCAGCCACGCGGTCTGCCGGGCCTGCGCCGCGGCACGCTGTGCCAGCATCTCGCTGGCGATTGCGGCGAATTCGCGGCTGGCTTCCGCCACGCCTTCGATGGCGGCGGTGGCTTCGTCGAAATAGGCCCTGGCCTCGATGTCGATGCCGGCCGCGCCCAGCATGCGCACCTGCAGCGTGCGATGGAAGCGGTCCATCGCCTCCAGCCGTGCCAGCGCGGCATCGATGCGCGTACGGTAAGCGGGCGCGGCCTTGCCGACGCGAGCGATATCGCGCCGTATCGTGTCCAGCCCTGCGCGGATCTGTTCGGCCAGCGCACCCAGTCCCGCCTGCTGCACGGCATCGGCATAGCCACCCTGCGCGATGATGCCGGCGCCGCGGCCGCGTGCCAGCGCGCTCTGTTCTGCCAGTTGCGGCAGCGGTCCCGTCAGCAGGCTGACCAGGTAGTACGAGCCGGTCTCGCTGTCCAGCGCCAGTTGCGAGCGCTCGGCCACGTCGGCGATATACGCCTGCGTCTGCCGCACCAGCGCGCTGTGGCGCTCGAACAGCGGCTTCGCCGCGGTGTCCAGCCCAGGGCCGCGCAATTGCTGCCAGTCCTGCTCCAGCTGGCCCAAGCCTGGGGCGAGCGCAAAGCCGGGATTCTGTGCAATGCTGCGCGCCAGTGCGGCAAGGCTGGCCGCTGCCTGCCGATCGGCCTTGTCGAAGGTGGCGCGGAAGGCGGCATTGCCGGACAGCACCGCATGCGCGGCGCCACGCCGGACCTGGACCTCGCGCATGAAGTCGAGCGCGTGCGCGACCACTGCCAGCCCGCGGATTTCCTGGCTGGTGGTGCGGCGCGCTTGCGCCGCATCGCGCAGCGCCACGGACATCGCGCCGACCAGGGGCACCAGGAACAGCACGGCAATCAAGGCCAGCTTGCGGCGGATATTCAGGCGCGCCATCAGGCGTTCGGCGGGAAGGAAGAAGGGGGGCATCGATGGTCTCGGAGGGGCTGGGTTTCCCCTGCTATCGGCCCGGTTTGGCGGTGCTGAAGCGCAGATGTCCGGGTTTTTGACCATGCGCAAATGCGGTGCGACCAAAGCGCTGAAGTTGGGCAGAACGCGCGCCGAACCGGGGCATGCCGCCCTGTTGGCGGGCGGTTTTTTTTCGGGCATCGCCGGTCGGATTACAGCTGTGCGCCGATCAGCGAGGCCAGGCGGTCGCGCAGCCGTTCCCGCCATGGACGGTTGCGCCACGCCTCATAGGTCATCGCCCGCGACAGCTTCAGGTCTTCCTCGAAGATCCGCGTCTGCTGCGCGGCAAACGTCGCGTCAAGGATGTTGAGCGTGGCCTCGTCATTGAGGCGGAACGAACGGTTGTCGAAGTTGGTGGACCCCACCGAGACCAGCAGGTCGTCGACGATCAGCACCTTGCAGTGGTACATGGTCGGCGCGTACTCGGCGATCAGCGCGCCGGCCTTCAGCAGTTCGCCCCAGCGCGCCCGCGACGCGGAGCGCACGGTTTCCGAGTCGATATGCTCGCCCGGCACGATCACCCGCACCCGGACACCTCTTGCCAGCGCCGCCAGCAATGCCTTCTCGGTGAGCGCGTCGGGAACGAAATATGCCGCGGACAAATCGATGGTGCGCGCCGCGGCGGTGATCGCCAGGTGGTACATCAGCGCCATGCTCTCGCTGCCGCCCGTCGGCGAGCTGCTGAACATCTGCGCCCGCCCATTGCCGACCGGCGCCAGCTCGGGAAAGTAGTCGGAGCCGTGCGGCACCGCGCCGCTGACCTTGATCCAGTTGTCCAGGAACACTGACTGCATCTGGCCGACCACCGGGCCTTCCACCTCGAAATGCGTATCGCGCCAGTGCCCGGGGTCCTGCGCATGGCCGGTCCACTCCGGCGCGATGCCGACGCCGCCTGTAAAGCCGATGCGGCCGTCGACCACCAGCACCTTGCGGTGGGTGCGGTTGTTGAGCTTGCCGATGGTGTACCAGCGCACCGGATGGTAGCGCCGCACATCCACGCCGGCACGGGTCATCAGGTCGAGCGCGCCCTTGTCGATCTTGGAACTGCCGACCGCGTCCAGCAGCACCTTGACGCTGACGCCGGCCCTGGCGCGCTCGGCCAGTGCCTGTGCGAAATCATGGCCGATATCGCCCGACCAGTAGATATACGACTCGAAGTTGATGGTCTTCTGCGCGGCGCGGATCGCACCCAGCATCGCCGGGAAGATCTCGTCGCCGTTCCTGAGCACGCGGTAGCGGTTGCCGTCGACCACCGGCGGGCCCAGCAACACGCCCAGCTCGCGCGCGAACTGCGGGTCTTCCAGGCTGTAGAGGCGGTCGAGGCGGCGCTCGATGCGCTTCTCGCCGCCGACCAGGTTGTAGGCGACGATGCCCGCCAGGGCAAGCAACACGATGGCGGCGGCAAACGCGAACATGCGGCCCCTTGTCCGAAACCTGGGAAAGACGCGGCGGATCACGCAGGCACCATGATGTGGGGCGCGGGGTTGCCCGCGGCGGATGTAGTGGCCGATACAGGATAGGCGTTATCGGCGCGCTTGTGGCATCCGGCCCGCGCCGCGCCCGCGTGGCACGCGCCTGCGTTCGACCATGCCGGCGGTCGGAATGGCCTGCCGCATGGCGTCGGCGAACAGGCGCAGCTTGGCCGGATAGAAGCGCGCATGCGGATAGACCAGGTAGATCGGCAGAGGATCGGCCTGCCATTGCGGCAGCAGGTGCAACAGCCGGCCGCTGGCGATGTCGTCGGCAAAGATCCACGACGAGCCCACGGCAACGCCCAGTCCCAGCCGGGCTGCCGCATGCAGCGCGTACAGGCTGTCCGTGCTCATGCGCGGCGCGAACGACAGGCCCTGGCGCGCCTCGGTCTGCAGGTTCTGCAGCACGATCTCGTTGCGGTAGAACGTGCGCAGCGCCAGCCAGGGCAGGCCTTCCAGGTCCTGCGGCCGGCGCGGCAGCGGCTTGCCGTCGAACAGCGACGGCGCGGCGATGACCGCGCGCGGCACTTCCGCCAGGCGCACGGCGACCAGGCCGGGTTCATGCACCTCGCCCACGTGGATCGCGCAATCGATGGCCTCGGCGATGAAATCCGGAGTCCGGTCGTGCAGCAGCCATTCGACCGCGACCTGCGGATATTGCCGCAGGTAGTCCGCCAGGGGGCCCACCAGCACCTCCTGCCCGAACGCGTGCGGCACCACCACGCGCAGCGTGCCGCTGGGGGCGTGGCCGACGCCGCGCACGTCGGCTTCGAAGCGGGCCCAGTCGGCCACCAGTTCGCGCGCGCGCTCGTAGCAGCGCGCGCCGTCTTCGGTCAGCTTCATCGCATGGGTGGACCGCTGCAGCAGGCGCACGCCCAGCAGCCGCTCCAGCGTCTGCAGGCGCCGGCTGATGGTGGGCTGGGTGGTCTGCAGCTGCGCGGCGGCCAGCGACAGGCTGCCGGCCTCGACGATGCGCACGAAGGTCTGCATCAGGTCGATGCGGTCAGCGCCGGGCGCACCGCGGATGGCGGCGGCAGGGGCGGCGCTCGGGTTGGTGGCTGGCTGGCCTTTCATACGCGTCTCGTATAGCCATTGTTCATCCCGCACGTCTACCAGAATCGGCGCGCGTGGACAACACTTCGGGCCATCCCAACCCTTTTGCGAACCGCGCAAACCCGCCATGTCCCCTGTTCCCGCAACCTCGCCCGCCGCCACGCTGGCCAGCCCGGCTGTGCCTGGCCGCCTGGTCCTGCTGCTCGCCACCGGCGCCGGCCTGGCGGTGGCGTCGCTGTACTACAGCCAGCCCATGCTCGGCGTGATGGCCCCGGACCTGCACGCCAGCGATGCCACCGCCGGTGCCATCCCCACCCTGACGCAGCTCGGCTATGCGCTGGGCATCCTGCTGCTGGCGCCGCTGGGCGACCGCTATGACCGCCGCCATATCATCGTGGCCAAGGCGGTGGCGCTGGTCGGCGCGCTGCTGCTGGCGGGCCTGGCGCCGGGCATCGGCATGCTGCTGGTGTCGAGCCTGGTGGTGGGCCTGTCCGCCACGCTGGCGCAGGACATCGTGCCGGCGGCCGCCGCGCTGGCGCCGGCCGCGCAGCGCGGCAAGGTGGTCGGCACCGTGATGACGGGGCTGCTGCTGGGCATCCTGCTGTCGCGGGTGGTCAGTGGCTTCGTCGCCGCGCACTTCGGCTGGCGCACGATGTTCATGCTGGCGGCGGCCAGCATCGCCGCGGTCGCGCTGGTGGCGCGGCGCCAGCTGCCGCGCTTTGCCCCGGCCACGACGCTGCCGTACCGCGCCCTGCTGGCCTCGCTGGCAGCACTGTGGCGGCAGCATGGCGCGCTGCGCCGCGCGGCACTGGCGCAGGGGCTGCTTGCGGTGGGCTTCAGCGCGTTCTGGTCGACGCTGGCGGTGATGCTGCATGGCGCGCCCTTCCACCTGGGCAGCGAGGCCGCCGGCGCGTTCGGCCTGGCCGGGGCCGCCGGCGCGCTCGGCGCGCCGCTGGCCGGCCGCCTGGCCGACCGCGGCGGCCCGGAACGGGTGACCCGCGCGGGCGCGGCGCTGGCGGCGCTGTCGTTTGCCGCCATGCTGCTGACCCCGCTGGTGCCGCCGCAGGCGCAGCTGTGGCTGATCGGCGCCAGCGCCATCGGCTTCGACCTGGGGGTGCAGGTGGCGCTGGTCGCGCACCAGACCATCGTCTATGGCATCGACCCGGGCGCGCGCAGCCGCCTCAATGCGGTGCTGTTCGTCTGCATGTTCACCGGCATGGCCGCCGGCGCGGCGCTCGGCAGCCTGGCGCTGGCGCGCTTCGGCTGGACCGGCGTGGCCGCGCTGGCCACCGCCGCTGCCCTGGCTGCGCTGGCGGTGCGGCTGCTGCCGAAGGGCGCGGCGCAGTAAGCCGGAACCGGCCCTATGCCGCGGGCGCGGCCCCTTCGCCGGGCGTGCCCGCCTCATCGCCCTGCGCCGGCGCCAGCGGCACCTCCACCGTCAGCGCCGTGCCGCCGGGCGCCGAGCGGATCTGCAGGCGGCCGCCGATCGCCGCGGCGCGCACCTGCATATTGCGCAGCCCGCGCCCGCCGCGCGTGGCCTCGGCATCGAAACCGCGGCCGTCGTCGGCCAGCGTGATGCGGATCGCCTGCGTGTCCGCCTGGGCGGTCACGGTCAGCGTGCGCGCCGCAGCGTGCTGCAGCACGTTGGTGATGCCTTCCAGCAGCAGGTATTGCAGCTCCTGCACCTTGCGCGCGGAGAAATGCGGCAGCACCGGCAGGCGTTCGACCTCCCAGCGGATCTCCAGCCCGGCATCGGCGATGCGCGGCCCCAGCCGGTAGCGCAGGTTGCCCAGCACCGCCGCCAGGTCGCCGCCGGTGTCCTGCATCGCATCGATCGAGAGCTTCAGCGAATCCAGCGCATGCCGCACCTGCGTCGCCACCTCCGGGCCGCTGGCCTTGCCCGACTCCAGCATCGACAAGGTCGTGACCAGCTGGCTGCCCAGGCCGTCGTGCATGTCGCGCAGGATGCGCCCGCGTTCGCGCAGCGCGGTTTCTTCGGCGGCAATCTTCTGCGTGCGCGCAAAGGCCGCGCGCAGCTGCGCCTCGCGCTGCGCGACGCGCTCGGTCAGCACCTGGTTGGCGTTCTGCAGGCTCTGTACCGCGCTGGTGTAGCGTTCCACCAGCATCCACGCCATCACCACGCTGAACGGCACCGAAACATAGCGGGTCATCGAATGGACCCAGTAATAGTCGCCGGTCAGCCAGACCTTGATCCAGTCCGCCAGGAACAGCACCGCCGACACGCCCACGGTGACGGCCAGCAGCGTCGCCTCGCGGCTGGGCCGGCGCAGCGCGCCCCACACCATCGCGCCGGCCACGGTCAGGATGATGCCGACCTTGACCAGCCAGCTCAGCGGAAACACCAGCGGATGGCTGGAGATGGCGGCCAGCGGCGCAAGCACCGGCAGCGCCAGCCACAGGTAAGCGTTGAGGGTGCGATGCAGCCAGCGCCACGGCACCCGGATCACCAGCAGGCAGAACCTGGCGATGGCGCCCAGGAACACCTCGCGCGCGGCAGCGACGACATAGCCGCGCACTTCCGCCGGGATGGCAAGGTCATCGACGAAGTAGTCGAGCAGGCGAACGCTCCAGGCAACTTCGGCCAGCCCGTACAGGCCGAACAGCGGATCGCGCTGGCGCCACCAGATCAGCAGCGCCAGCCCGCCCAGCACGACGCTGAGCACCGCCGCGATCAGCGGGCCGACCACGCGCAGCAGGAAGGCCCGCTCATACTGCGCGCGCACCTCGGCGGCCGGGCCCACCGTCACCGGCAGCAGGCCCGAGCGCGCATAGGCGCGCGCGGCCACGGTGATGCGCAGCAGGTTGCCGTGCGTGTTGGCCAGCTCGGGCGGCACCGCCACGTAATACGGGCGCTTGGCCAGCGCCGACGCCGGCGCGTCCAGGCGTCCGCCGGCGGCGATCAGCACGCCGTTGAGGCGTACCTCGTAGCTGCCGCCGGCCCACGGTACGAACAGTCCGCCGGGCGCCGCCGCGGGCCAGTTGCGGTCGAAGCGCAGTTCGTAGACCACGGTGCCGGACTTGCCCGGCATCACCCGGTCCCAGTAGTCGGGCAGCGTCAGCGCGCGCGCCGGCAGCACGGTGCCGTCGGCGAGCGTGGCCGCGCGCGTGGCCTCGGCCAGCACCATCGTTTGCGCCGCCGCCATGCCGGGCAGCAGCAGGCTGGCCCACGCCAGCAGCAGGGCAAGCATGGTGCGCACGGATGGCGGCCAGGACGGCATGGCGCGCTTACAGGGACTTGAGCAGGCCGAGCTTGGCCGCCTCGAACACGGCCTCGCCGCGCGATCGCACCGCCAGCTTGCCGTAGATGTTCTTGATGTGCGATTGCACGGTATGCACGCTCAGCCCCAGGTAGCGCGCGGTTTCGGCGTAGGTATAGCCGCGCGAGATCAGGTCCAGGATCTCGTTCTCGCGCACCGACAGCACTACCGCGACAGGGGCCGCGGCATCGCGCGCCACTGCCTCCGGCGGCGCGCCGCGCAGCCGGTTCACCACCTGCCGCGCGATCAGCGGGCTCATCGGCGAGCCGCCCGCGCGCAGTTCGCCGATCGAGGCGGCGATGCGGTCGGTGGTTTCGTCCTTGAGCAGGTAGCCGATGGCGCCGGCCTCGATGCTGGCCAGCACATGCTGGTCGTCGCCGAACACCGTCACGACCATGCAGTCGCAGGCGCGATAGCGCTCGCGCGCGTTGCGGATCACGTCGATGCCGCTGCCGTCGGGCAGGCCGAGGTCGCACAGCAGCACGTCGGGCTGGTGCTGCGCCAGCCACGCCTGCGCCTCCGCCACGGTGGAGGCGCAGGCCGCCACCACGGCATCCGCCGCATGCAGGTCGACGGCCTGCACCAGCCGGCGCAGCGCCAGGGGGTCGTCTTCGACGATGAGGACTCTTGTTGTGCTTGCCATGCCTGTATTCCCGAGCCACGCCGCGATGCGAGCCCCTGCCCCTCTGTGTTGCCGCGCGGTGCGCTGGTTGGGCAAGTTGCGCCGGCACGACGGCGGATTCTGACATATCCCGCCCGCGCGCGGACGGCCCGGCGGGCCCGTTCAGGGTAAACGCCGCCGCCCGTACCCATCGCACGGCCGCACGGTGTTGCCCATCCCATATTCAGGGGAGGCGGCGCGCCGGGGCTGCTCCTATGATCGCGGCAAAACAGCCCCGCCCGTCCGGATGACGGCCGGCAGCGCGGGCAACAAAGACATGACGGGAATACGGGGAGCATGACCGTGACAGACAAGACAGCCGGCACACCGGCGGCACGGGAAATCGGGGAAGCAGAGGGGAAAGCCGCGCGCGCCATCCCGCCAACGGCCGCGCTGCGGCTGGCTGGCGGGATGGCGGCATGCGGGCTGGTGGCGCTGCTGGCGGGATGCCTTGCCACCGCGCCGAACGCCGCCGGCGTGTCCGCCATGGAACTGGACCCCGGCCGCAAGGGCGCGGTGTCCGGCGTGGGCCTGGAGGGCCACGACATCGTCGCCATGGCCGACCAGATGATGCGCGACATCCTGGCGCAGCCGCGCTTCGCGCCCGGCCGCGACGGCAAGCGCCCGCGCATTGCCCTGGACGGCGCCAACTTCGTCAACGACAGCGCGCAGCCGCTGGACCGCCAGCTGATCGTGGACCGGCTGCGCGTCAGCCTGAACCGCGCCGCGCAGGCGCGCATCCAGTTTGTCAGCACGCAGACCGCGCTGGTCGAGCGCGAACGCCAGGCCAAGCGCAGCGGCGCCACCGACGCCGGCACGCTGGGGCTGGCCCGCGCGCGCCTGGGCGCCGACTACAGCCTGTCGGGCCGGATCGGTTCGCTCGACAGCCGCAGCGCCACCACCGGCATGGTGCAGCGCTATATGCAGATCTCGTTCGAACTGGTCGAGGTGGAAACCGGCGAACTGGTCTGGAGCAACATCTATGCATTCCAGCGCGCCGCGGCAGACGATGTGGTCTATCGCTAGCCGCTGCGGCGCGCTCGCCGCGGCATCGCTGCTGGCCGCCTGCGCCGCCACGCCGCCCGCCCATACCGGCTGCACGCCGTGGCAGCAGCAGCGCGCGCGCCCGGCCCTGCCGGTCTCGTTCCTGTCGCCGGAGCTTGCCGCCATGGTGGCGGTGCCTGAAGCCGGCACCGCGCCTAACGCCAGCGGGCTGAGCGCGGTCCACGCCGCCCTGCACAACTGCACCGAATTCGACGTCGCGTTGCTGGTGCGCACGCGCTTTCGCGCGACGCAGCCGGCCACAGCGGCTGAGCCGCCCAGCGCCTGGCACACGCTGGTGCTGCCGCCCCGCACGCAGGTCGACTACGCCGAGCATGCCGTCATGGCCGGTTCGGTGCCGGCCGCACTGGAAATCCTCGACGCCCAGCGCGCGCAGCAGCCCTACCGGCCGGGACAGCACTATCCGGTCCTGCCCGGGCCCGCGCGGCCGTGACCGCCCCTGGCCGCCGCCGGGCCAGCAGCACAGACATCCTCTAACGCCTTTTTCATGCCCCAGCCATGACCGTTGCCCACTTCATGCCACGCTTTGCTTCGCTCGCCACGCCGCTGGCCGCCCTCCTTGCCACCCTCCTGGCCGCCGGCTGCGCCGCGCCGCCGATGGCGCTCAAATCCACCCGCACCGGCGGCGACAGCGCGCCCGTGGTGCGCGCCGACGTGGCCGGCAAGGCTGACCTGGCGGGCCTGAACGTGGGCGATACCGTCGCCGTTTCGCCGGGCAACAACAAGGTCGTGGTGGCCTCGACCCCGCTGGTCTACACCCTGTATGAAGACGGCATGGTGACGCAGGCCGAGGTCAGGCGCCAGCAGCTCACGGTCAACCGCAAGGACGCGCCGCGCATCGAATTCATCAAGGGCGAACTGCACCGCGGCGACTTCATCCGCCGCGAGATCCTGCTGGACCTGCACAGCAAGGACCCGGACGAGTTCAACCGCACCATCCACTTCCTCGCCTTCAACCGCGGCGACAAGGCCTTCCGCGGCGACCTGACGGTCTATGACCTGCTGCCCGCCGAGCTGGACCTGGTGAAGCTCGGCAGCGCCAACAAGTACACCGACCAGACCATGGTCAAGGGCGTGCTGGGCGGACTGCCGTTCCTGTCGCTGGTGACGCTGGCCATGGACAACTATTCGCGCTCCGACGAAGCGGTGCCGATGCGCCATGAACGCCTGGACCAGGTGCAGAAGTTCAGCTTCCAGCGGCTGGTGCTGGAGCCCGGCCAGGCCGTCGGCTTCACCATGCACGTGCGCTACCAGTTGCCGGGCGAAGCGGAACTGGCCGATCTGCGCGAAACCGCGGCGCCGCTGGCGCGGCAGCAGTAAGGAGCAGCGGTGCGGTTTCGCGACACGGCCGCGGCATGGCGGCGCGCCGGCGCGGCGCTGTTGGCGCTGGCGCTGGCCGCGCCACTGTCCGGCGCGGCGGCCTGGTTCGGCAGCGACGAGAAGCGCCTCGCGGCCGAGGCGGACCGCTTTGTCGCCGACAAGCCCGCCGAGCTCCAGCGCATCCTGCATACGCTGTACATGGAGGGCGAATGGAATGCGGTGCTCAACCTCGACCTGCTCGGCCTGGCCGCGATCGAGGCCGGCCGGCCGCGCCTGGCCGAGCGCGCCTTCGACATGGCCGCGGCACGCATCCTGCGCGTCTATGCCGACGACCCCCATGCCCGGCAGGCGCGCTCGCTGTGGTCCGCCGAGAGCGTCAAGGACTGGAAGGGCGAGCCGTACGAACGCGCCATGACGTTCTACTACCGCGGCCTGCTCTACGCGCACGCCGGCGACTACCAGAACGCCCGCGCCGCCTTCCTGCAGGCCGATATCCAGAACGCCTTCGGGCAATACGAACAGCCTGACGGCGGCCACGGCAGCTTTGCGCTGATGGCATGGCTGGCGGCATGGGCCTCGCAATGCGCCGGCGACCCCGCGCGCGCGGCCGAACTGGCAGCCCGTGCGGCCGGTGCGGCCGAGCCGTTCTACGCGCAAACCCGTGGCGCGCTGCCGCGGCACCTGAGCCTGTTCGAGGCCGGCCTCGGGCCGGAGAAGGTCACGCTCGGCGAGACCAGGAGCCTGCTCGGCTTCCTGCCGCAAGGCGCGGCCCCGGGCGCGCCAAGGATCGGCTACGGCGCGCAGGTGAAGCCGCTGGCCGCGGGCACCGCCGCCAGCCTGGACCGGGTCGCGCTGACCCGTGGTGGGCGGCCAATCCAGGGCATCCTGGACGGCAAGGCGGTGTTCAAGGAAAACACCGCCACGCTGGCGGACGCCGCCGGGGCGTTGTCGTCGGGCCTGGCGCAGGCGGCGGTGTCAGGAGCCAGCAGCGGCAACGCCAGCCTGGCACAGGGCCTGGGCGCCGCCGGGGCGGCCGGCTCGCTGCTCAGCCTCGCCGCCGGGGCACTGTCCGGCGCGGCCAATGCCGAGGCCGATACCCGTTACTGGGCGTCCTTGCCCAAGACCATCTATATCGAGGCGCTGGCCGCCCCGCTGGCCCAGCCGGCGGTGCAGTTCAGCTTCGCCGCCGGCGGCAAGCCGCGCGCGGCGCTGCTGCAGGGCCGCCAGGGCGACTGCTCGCTGGCCTGGGGCCGCGAGCATTCCGCCTTCGATGGCGAGCACGGCGGCGTGGCCAACCCTGCGCCGTGGCCGGCCGAACCGGTCGAGTCCGGGCGCGAACGCGCCAACGCCGTGCTGCGCAACGAGCTGCTGGTGCTGCCGTTCGAGCCGTAACATTCCAGACCCGTTCGGGGGATGCCGGCCTCAGTTTCTCGACCGTTGCGGCGCTTTTGGCAGTTCTGTTGGATTTTGCAAGATGTACGCATACAATGCCCCGGCGTCAGCCGATAGAGCTGGCGGACCTGGAGAAGAAGCAAAATGCAGACGGGAAAACTGATGGCAGGGCTGGTCCTGGCCGGGTTGCTGGCCGGTTGTGAGTCAATGGATGGCGCAATGTCCTCCATCAACGGCGTGCTCGACGGCACCGGCGACGTGCTCAGCGGCGACTTCCGCATGCTGGCCGACCCCAAGCCGGCTTCGCTGGGCGACATCTGGGCCGACTGGAAGAAGAACGAAATCACGGCGAAGAAGAAGTGGGACGCGCAGGCGATCCTGGTGTCGGGCACGGTCTCGCGCATCACCAAGGTGGACGGCCTGAGCATCACCAACGACACCATCGCGGTCTACTTCAAGGATTCGGTCAATCCGCAGTGCACCGGCAAGGCGCTGATGCGCGATGCGATGCTGGTCAACCAGAAGAAGATCAGCAACCTTCAGACCGGGGACAAGATCAACGTGACCGGCGTGCTGGCGACCAGCGATTCCGAGTCGTACAACAGCAGCAACAAGGAATGCTATTTCGCCTTCGCCAAGTCGAAGATCGAAGCGGCGCCGGCAAGTACGGCAGCCGCCAGCACGGCGGCCCCGTCGAAGGCCGCCACCGGCGCCAAGTCGAAATCTACCAAGACCAGCAAGAAGTAAGCAGCCCCGCGCGGGACGCGCGCCGGCGGCCGGCATGAACCGGCCGCCGCGCTCCATGCCCCCTGTGCCTGCCCCGCCGCGTGCGCGCCACGCCACATGCCGCCGCCAAGGCTGCATCCCTTACACGCTCTGAAACCGTTGCACGGACGTCCGTCTGCCCGCTTCACGTCTGCCGGGGCTCCGAGGCCATTCGGCCGCACGGTACGAATCTTGCCCCAAAGCTGATATCCGCCCGCGGTGCCGGTGCGATTTTGCGCCGGTTTCTGCACATGGCGTTTTACTTGTCAGGAAATCAGCATGGGCTACTACTACGATGAGCGTGAAGCGCGCGACCAGCGCGAGCGCCGCCAGGCATGGGACGACGATGACTGGCAGCCGGAATCGGAACGCGACCGCTGGCAAGCGCAGCGCCGACGCCAGCAAATGACTCCGGGCCAGACCAGCTACGGCGGCCCCGCCCGCCCGGCCCGGGAATTCAATGAGCAGTACGGCGCCAGCCGCTACCCCGACTATCCCCGCGAGGGGCGCTACGGCAGCGACCTGCGCTACGGCCTGAACGGCGGCTACGGCTGGGAACGTGCCGGCGAATGGCGCGACCCGCAGGCCTGGGAACGCGACGACGAATACGCGGAACAGCAATGGCGCCAAAGCGCCGAACGCGCCCGCGAGCCGCGCGAGCGTTATCAGGCGCGCGAACGCTATGAGGGCCGCGGATCGTCACGCGACGAGGGCCGCGAGCGCTACTTCAGCGATCTGCGCAGCGACCGCCGCTACTGGACCGACCCGGACGACGACGAAGAGGAAGAACACCGCTACACGGTGCAAAGCCACAGTCCGGGCTATCGCCAGTACGCACAGCGGCGCGGCTGGGAGACCGACGAAGATCGCGACGACGACCGCGAGCACGGCATGCTCTACAACCTGGGCCGCCGCATCGGTGAAGTGGTGGGCGACTTGTTCGGCACGCCCGACGAGCGCGAACGCCGCTCCGGCCCGCGCGGCTACCAGCGCAGCGACGAACGCATCCGCGACCAGATCTGCGAGCGGCTCAGCTACGCGCGCGGCGTCGACGTGAGCGATGTCAGCGTCGACGTCAACGACGGCGTGGTGTCGCTGACCGGCAGCGTGCGTGACCGCGGCCAGAAGTACTACATCGAGGACATGGCCGACGGCACCTACGGCGTCAAGGAAGTCAACAACGACATCCGCGTGCGCCGCGACAGCGACCGCCCGGGCGAGTCGTCCGGCGGCGCCAGGAGCGCGACCAGCGCAGCCAGCGCGGCCAGCACGAGCAGCGCCGGTAGTGCGGCCGGCACCACCGGCAGCACCGGCGGCAGCACCACCAGTCCGAGCGGCAGCACCTGGCGCGCATAAGGCGAGCAGCCGGCGGAGCCTTCCGCCGGCTTTTTTTTGCATCCCCTCATCGCCCATCCCGCATGCCCGCGTCCACGCTGAAGATCGCCACCTTCAACATCAACGGCATCCGCAGCCGGGTGGGGGCGCTGTGCGACTGGCTCGCGCGCGAAGCGCCGGACATCGTCTGCCTGCAGGAACTGAAGACCGCCGACGAGAGCTTTCCGGCGCGCGAGATCCGCGACGCCGGCTATGGCGCGATCTGGCACGGCCAGAAGTCCTGGAACGGCGTCGCCATCCTGGCGCGCGGCGCGGAGCCGGTCGAAGTGCGCCGCGGCCTGCCCGGCGACCCCGACGACAGCCACAGCCGCTACCTGGAGGCGGCGGTCGCAGGCATGCTGATCGGCTGCCTTTACCTGCCGAACGGCAACCCGCAGCCGGGGCCGAAGTTCGACTACAAGCTCGCCTGGTTCGAACGGCTGATCGCGCATGCGCAGGAACTCTTCGACAGCGGCCACCCGGTGGTGCTGGCCGGTGACTACAACGTGGTGCCGACCGACCAGGACATCTACAACCCGCGCTCCTGGCGCAAGGATGCCCTGCTGCAGCCGGAAAGCCGCGAGGCCTACGCGCGCCTGCTGGCGCAGGGCTGGACCGATGCGCTGCGCCAGCACCATCCCGACGCGCCGATCTACACCTTCTGGGATTACTTCCGCCGGCACTGGCAGACCAACTCCGGCCTGCGCATCGACCACCTGCTGCTGAGCGCCGAACTGGCGCCGCGGCTGCGCGACGCCGGCGTCGACCGCTGGGTGCGCGGCGAAGACCACCCCAGCGACCATGCGCCGGCGTGGGTGGTGCTGGGCCCGGCGGCGCGGCGCAAGCGCGCGGGCTAGCCCGTGGCCTCGGCCACCAGCTTGTCGCGGATAAAGCCCAGGAAGGCACGCACGCCCTCGGGCAGCGTGCGGCCCGCCAGCGTCTGCAGTTCGATCGCCCGGCTGCGCATGCCGCGTTCGCGGATCGACGCCGCATGCAGCTCGCCGCGGCGCAAGCGGTCGCCCACGGTCACGCTGCCCGAGATCGACAGGCCGCCGCCGTGCAGCACGAAGCTGGTCAGGGTCTCGAAGTGGTTGGTCACCAGCACCGGCTCGAACACCATGCCGCGCTCGCCGCAAGCCAGGTCGAACAGCTGGCGCACGGTGTTGTCGCCTTCGGGCAGCGCCAGCGGGTACGGCTGCATCTGCGCCAGCGTGACGCTGCGAAAGCGCGCCAGCGGATGATCGGGACGCATGATGGCGATCACCGGCGCGGCCTGCCGGTGCGCGATGCGGATGCCCTGCTCGGCGGCGCGGCTGTACGTGATGCCGATATCCGCGTCGCCGTGCAGCACGATGCCCGTGACATCGGCGGGAGGCGCCACGCGCACGTGGAACTGCAGGCCCGGATAGCGCTGGCGGAACTCGGCGATGATGCGCGGCAGGAACTCGATCGCAAACCCGGCGGAACTGGCCAGCCGCACCCGGCCGCGGCGCAGGCCCTGCAGCGCGGCGATCTCCGACACCACGCGGTCGGCTTCCAGCGCGCCGCGCAGTGCGTAGGCCGCCAGCAGTTCGCCGGCGGCGCTGGCCACCATGCCGCGCGGGCGGCGATCGAACAGCGGCACGCCGAGCAGGGCCTCGAGCGCGGCGACCTGCCGGCTCACCGCCGACACGGTCACATTGAGCCGTTGCGCGGCCTCGGTCAGCGAGCCGCTGCGGACCACTTCCAGGAAATAGCGCAGCGAGGTGTCCTGCAGACGATGCGACAACATGGGGGCGGGCTCCGGCCGGTTTGCGTTTTACGCAAGGATATTTGAAAAATTCGTCGATTGCGGGAAAGCACGGGTCGCTCGTATGCTTTCCCCACACATCACCGGAGACCCCGCGCCATGGCGCCTGCCCAAACCCCCGCTACCGCTGCCGACCCGATCACCGACCTCGATGCCGTCGCGCTGTCGCGCGCCATCCATGCGCGCGACGTCTCCTGCATGGAAGTGCTCGATGCCTTCCTCGGCCAGATCGACCGCCACAACCCCCGCGTCAACGCCATCGTCGCCATGGTGGACCGCGACACGCTGCGCCGGCAGGCTCGCGCGCTGGACGACGATCTGGCGCGCGGCACCAGCCGCGGCCCGCTGCACGGGTTCCCGCAGGCGCCCAAGGACATCAGCCCGGCCGCTGGCATGGTCACCACCAAGGGCTCGCCGATTTTCGCCGGCCAGGTCAGCGACGCCGATGCCGTGATCTTCGAGCGCATGCGTGCCGGTGGCGCGATCTTTGTCGGGCGCACCAACTCGCCGGAATTCGGCCTCGGCGGCCACACCTACAACCCGGTCTACGGCACCACCCGCAATGCCTTCGACCCCACCCGCTCCGCCGGCGGCAGCAGTGGCGGCGCCGCGGTGGCGGTGGCGCTGCGCATGCTGCCGGTCGCCGACGGCTCGGACATGATGGGGTCGCTGCGCACGCCCGCGGCGTTCAACCATGTCTATGGGCTGCGCACCTCGGTCGGCTGCGTGCCGCACGGCCCGGGCGACGAAGTGTTCTTCCAGCAGTTCAGCGTGGCCGGACCAATGGCGCGCAACGTGCCGGACCTGGCCTTGCTGCTGTCGGTGCAGGCCGGCTTCGATGCGCGCCTGCCGCTGACGCGCCGCACCGAGGCGCCCGGCAGCTTCGCGCTGCCGCCCGAGCGCGACTGGACCGGCGTGCGCATCGGCTGGCTCGGCGACCTGGGCGGGCACCTGCCCACCGAAGCGGGCCTGCTCGACACCTGCGTGCAGGCCCTCTCCCACCTGCGTGCGCTCGGTTGCGTGGTCGACGCGGCGCTGCCCGACTTCGACCTGGAACGCCTGTGGCGCGCATGGATCGATTTGCGCAGCTTCTCGGTAGCTGGCGCCAACGCGGCCCTGTACCGCGACCCCGCCAAGCGCGCACAGCTAAAGCCCGAGGCGGTCTGGGAAATCGAACGCGGGCTGGCGCTGCCCGGCACGCGCCTGTACGAGGCCATGGCCGAACGCAGCGCGTGGTACCAGGCGCTGCGCGCGCTGTTCGAGCGCTTCGATTACCTGGTGCTGCCGGCCGCGCAGGTGTTCCCGTTCGACGCCAGCTGGGACTGGCCGCACGCCATCGACGGCCGCGACATGGACACCTACCACCGCTGGATGCAGGCGGTGGTGCCGGCCACCATGGCCGGGCTGCCGGCGCTGGCCGCGCCCGCCGGCTTCGGCCCGCAGGGGCTGCCCGCCGGTATCCAGATCATCGGCCCGGCGCAGGCCGACGCCGCGGTGCTGCAACTGGGCCATGCCTACGACCAGGCCGGCGGCTTCTCGCGCGTGCGCAGCCCCTGGCTGGGCTGAGCCCCGCTGCCCATCGATTCCGCTTGCCTCCCATTCCCATAACTGCCGCTGGAGTGCCACGATGACTGCATTGCCCCCGAAGCTGTTTCTCGCCTGCGCCACCGCCCTGGCGACGCTGTCCGCCGCGCCCGCCGCCCACGCGCAAACGTGGCCGGAGCGCCCGCTGCGGCTGGTGGTGCCGTTCGCTGCAGGCGGCGCCACCGACGTGCTCGGCCGCCTGCTGGCGGTCGGCCTCGGCGAAAGACTCGGCCAGCCGGTGGTGGTCGAGAACAAGCCCGGCGCCAGCACCGTGATCGGCGCCACCCAGGTGGCCAAGGCCGCGCCCGACGGCTACACGCTGCTGCTGGCGGCCAGCACCACGCTGACGCTGAATCCGGCGATCCGCCAGAACCTGGGCTACGACCCGATCAAGAGCTTCACCCCGCTGGGCCTGATCGCCGACATGAGCCTGGTGCTGGTGGCCAACCCCGACACGCAGATCGCCTCGCTCAAGGACCTGGTGACACAGGCCAAGGCCAACCCGGACAAGTTCTCCTACGGCTCGTTCGGCGCCGGCTCGTCGGTGCATTTCGGCGCGGAGATGCTCAAGGCCGCCACCGGCATCCGCATGGTCCACGTGCCGTTCAACGGCAGCGCGCCAAGCCTGACCGCGCTGGCCGGCGGCCAGGTGCCGGTGGCGGTCGATACCGTGGTGGCGACCCTGCCACTGATCAAGGGCGGCAAGATCCGGCCGGTGGCGGTGCTGTCGCCGCAACGCCTGCCGGCGCTGCCGCAGGTGCCGACGGTCGCCGAAAGCGGTTATCCGGGCTTCCAGATGGGCACCTGGTTCGCACTGATGGCGCCCGCGGGCCTGCCCGCGCCGGTGCAGCAGAAGCTGGAAAAGGCACTGGCCGACGTCGCCAATTCTCCCGCCACGAAAGCGCGCATGGTCGAGCTGGCGTTGACGCCGGCTTATGGCAATGGGGCGGCGGTGAAGGCGCGGGTGGAGAAGGAATTGCCGGAGATGCGGGCGGTAGCGGCGCGGGCGGATATCCGGGCCGAATGAGTTGCCTCACGCGCGCTCGGCGCGCCCGCCATCGACATGCGCCGCGAACCCCATGGCTTGCGGCGCCACCTCTTGGCGCAGCGTGAGCTGCGGGATCAGGTAGTCCCCGCCGTTCTGCCGCCGGAACGGAATCGGCGCGGTCGTTCCCAGCGCATCCAGCCGCTCGCCCAGTTCCTCGCGAATCCGTGCAAAGCGCGCCGCATCGACCTTGCCGGTCCGATAAACCACGTAAGGCGGCAGCACGTCGAACCCGGGGTAGTGCAGGATGCCGTGGTGGATCGGGAACAGGATGTCGTCGATCGGGCCGTTGATGCCGCGTGCGCTGTAGTGCGATTCCCAGCCGCCGGCGGTGACGATCAGCATCGCGCGCTTGCCGGCGAGCGTGCCCTCGCCATAGCGGTCGCCCCAGCGCTGGTCCGAGTGCTCGCCGACGCCGTAGGCAAAGCCATAGGCATAGACGCGCTCGACCCAGCCCTTCAGGATGGCCGGCATCGAGAACCACCACAGCGGGAACTGCAGGATCACGGCGTCGGCCCAGCGCAACTTGTCCTGCTCGCGCGCGATGTCATCGCTCTGCAGCCCGTTGTCGAACGCATGCTTCGAATCCAGCGACGGGTGGAACGGCGCGTCGGGCTTGGGAACCTTCGAATCCGAGGCGTCGAGCTGCGGCTTCCATTGCATCGCGTACAGGTCCGAGACCTGGACTTCGTGGCCGGCGTCGCGCAAGCGCTGCACCGCAAAGTCGCGGATGGCGCCGTTGAGCGAGCGCGGTTCGGGGTGGGCATAGACCAGCAGTACCTTCATGTCGGTGGCTTCACAAGTTTTGGTGAAGCCAGCATAGGCCGTGGTCCGGTATATTAGAAATGAATATCCGATATTCCAGGTATTGTCATGACTAATTCCGCGGCCAGCCTCAGGCGGCTCGACCTGAACCTGCTGCTGACCCTCGACGTGCTGCTGTCCGAGCACAACGTGACCCGCGCGGCCGAGCGGCTGCATCTTTCGCAGCCTTCGGTCAGCGTCCACCTGGCCCGGCTGCGCGACCACTTCGGCGATCCGCTGCTGTTGCCGGGGCCACGCGGCATGCGCCCCACCGCCAGGGCGGAGGCGCTGCGCGAGCCGTTGCGCGAAGCGCTGGCCGCACTGGCGCAGGCTGTTTCTGCCGACACCCCGTTCGATCCCGCCACGTCGACCCACACCTGGCGCGTGGCAGCGACCGACTATGGCGAATCGACCATCGTGCTGCCGGCGCTGCAAGAGCTGCGCAAGGCCGCGCCCGGCGCGCGGCTGGCCGTGGTGGAGATGGTGCCGACACGCATCGCCCGGCAGGCCGAGCGTGCCGAACTCGACCTGGCCTTCCACACCACCGAAGGCTCGCCACCGGCGCTGCACCGGCGCGCGCTGTTTACTGAGCGTTATGTGCTGGTGGGCCGCGCCGGCCATCCGCGCCTGAAGCGGCGGCCCACGCTGGCGCAGTTCTGCGCGCTCGAGCACGTGATCGTGTCGCCGGACGGCGGCGGCTTCCATGGCGTCACCGACGACGCGCTGGCCCGGGCCGGGATGCAGCGCCGCGTGGTGCTGTCGGTACCGCACTTCCTGTTCGTCACGGCGGCGCTGGCCGGCACCGACCTGGTGGCGATGCTGCCCGAGCGACTGGTGCGCGGCGCTCCTGCATTGCGCGCTGTGGCACCGCCGGTCGAAGTGCCGGGCTACGAGATGTCGATGCTGTGGCCCGAGCGCGTGCATCGCGATCCGGCGCACCGCTGGCTGCGTGAACACATCGCCACATCGGTGTAAGCGTCTTTCTTATCTCTGTTTTGCATACAAAACTGGAATACAATCATCGCTTTCAACGTTGCGGCATGGCCAGGCCCTGCCGCCCCAGTTTTGGAGGAGATCATGACGTTTTCGGAAACCGGCCTGACGTCCCGCCACGTGGCCGCGCTCGCGCCGATCGAGGACTACCTGCAGGGCCATATCACCGGCAAGGCCGAGTTCATGTACAAGGCCTTCACCGCCGACGCACGCATCGTCTCGTTCCGTGACGGCAAGCTGCATGCGCTGACGGTCGAGGAATTCGCCACGGCGCGCTGCCCCGGGCATCCGGCCGCGGACGAAGCCCAGCGCAAGCGCTTCATCACGCAGTTCGACGTGGTCGGCAACGCCGGCGTGGCCAAGGTGGTGCTGGAATACCCGGGCGTGACCTTTACCGACTACATGACGCTGCTCGAGATCGACGGCGTCTGGAAGATCGTCAACAAGACCTTCAGCGCCGCAGCGCGCTGAGTCCGGACTACATCCCGGGCCTGCCGCGGCTCAGGCCGGCAACACCGCTGTCGCTTCGATCTCGAACAGCATGTTGTCCAGCGCCAGCCGCGGCACCGGGATCAGCGTGCAGGCCGGCGTCGGCCGGTCGCCCCACATCTCGCGCAGCGCCGCGCCGAAGGTGCGCAGGCGGTCGTGCGAATGATCCACCACCAGCACCGTAAGCTTGGCCACGTCGCCGACGTCGGCACCGGCCGCCTGCAGCGCAATGCGCAGGTTGTGCATGGCGCGCGCCACCTGGCGCGGAAAATCGAGCGGCAGGCAGCCCGCCGCATCCTCGCCGCCCTGCCCCGACACATAGATGATGCGTGCCGGGCCTTCGACCAGGGCCACGTGCGAATAGCCGTTGGGCCGCGGGTCATACAGGCCATCGGGGTTGAGCAGGCTCAGCGATTCATTGGGGCGCGCGAAGGGCACCGCCGGCGTGACCGGCAAGGCGGGCAACGCGGGCATGGCGGGCGAGCGCAGGGATGAAGGCGAGAAGGGAAACATCGTCATTGTCATCGGCTTGTGGAAGGCGTCTCGGACAGAGGAGCCGCCAGTATCAAACCTCAAGTTAGGTTAAGGTCAAGCGCGGCCATGGTGGTAGCATGGGCATTCCTGCGTTCCTCCGGTGACTTCCCTTTGCCATGGCCTCCAGGCAACCGCCCCCCTCCCCGCGCCGGCGCCGCCCCGCGCCCTCTGAAGAACTGCTCTCCGTTGGTGAAGTCTCGGCGCGCACCGGCATTGCGGTGTCCGCCCTGCACTTCTATGAAGCGCGCGGCCTGATCGCCAGCACCCGCAGCGGCGGCAACCAGCGCCGCTATGCGCGCGCCGTGCTGCGGCGCCTGGCGGTGATCCGCGTGGCCCAGCGCATGGGGCTGCCGCTGGCGGTAATTTCCGACGCCATGCAAAAGCTGCCCGACGGCCGCGCACCCACGGCGGCGGACTGGCGCAAGCTCTCCGCCAGCTGGCGCGATGACCTCGATGAACGGATTCGCACGCTCACGCAATTGCGCGACCAGCTGGATGGGTGCATCGGCTGTGGATGCCTGTCGCTGAAGGCGTGTCCATTACGCAATCCGCAGGACGCGCTGGCGGGCGAAGGGCCGGGGCCCCATTTTGCGGAGTGAGCCTGCGCGGGCAGGGCCGCGCCGGCTTACTTGAAGGTCTCGAGGTAGGCCAGCAGATCGGTGATCTGCTGATCGTCGCCCAAACCCCAGAACCGCATCTTCGTGCCCGGCACCACCTTGCCGGGCGAGCGGACGAAGGCGCGCAGGGTGTCATGCGACCACACCACCTTCGACGCGCGCATTGCGTCCGAATACTGGAAATCCGTCGTGCTGCCCGCGGTGCGGCCAAAGATTCCGTTCAGTTGCGGACCAAAGCCCGCGCGCGCATTGCGCCCGACGTGGTGGCACGAGGCGCAGCGCGTGGCAAACAGCGCCTTGCCGGCCTGGAGATCGGCGGCGGCCATGGCGGCGGTGGGAATGGCGGTGAAAGCGGTCAGTGCCAGCAGGGTGGCGGCGGTACGGCGCATGAGCAGCTTGGAAGGAAAATGCCTGGACAACGGGTTGGGATGATACAGGCAAGGCCCGCGCGCCCCGCAGGCGCGGGGTTACACCACGTCACACTTGCAACACTTCGCGCGCCCCATATTACAGCCCGCGCCCCTACAGTGAGCCCATGTCCAACGCCCCTTGGGAGGCAGCCATGAAACGAATCATCGCAATGGCGGTAGCAGGTGGTGCAATGCTGGTGGCCAGCGCTGGTGCTTACGCCGGTGTGAATATCGATATCGGCATCGGCGTGCCTGGCGTGGTGGTGGCGCAGCCGGCGCCGGTCTACCATCCGGCTCCGGTCTATGCGCCGGCGCCAGTGTATGCGCCCGCTCCCGTGGCCTACGCACCGCGCCCGGTCGTGGTTGCGCCGCGGCCCGTGGTGGTGGCGCCGGTGCCGGTGCGCTACGACAATGACCGCGGCTATCGTCGCGCCTACTACCGCGGCCATTACCGCGATGGGTACCGCGACGGCTACCACGACCACCGCCGCGAATGGCGCGGGCGCGAGTGGGGGCACCGCCATGGCGACCACGACGACCACGGCCGCGGCCACGGACGCCGCTGGGACTGAGCCCCGCCATGGCGCGGCGGGCGGGCGCGCGGCCACCGGCTGAAGCGTCCGCCTGCAAGGATTCGCCAGTCACGCTACCCTGTCGGCAATTTCCAATTCGGGCCGGGGCCATGGCCTCGCCCCGGCCATGCCCAGGAGCAGCCATGCCACAACCCCTCAAGATCGACTTCGTCTCCGACATCGCCTGCCCCTGGTGTGCCATCGGCCTGTCTTCGCTGCAACTGGCGCTGCAGCGCGTTGGCGATGCGGTCGACGCCGAGATCGTCGTGCATCCGTTCGAGCTGAACCCCGGCATGCGCCCCGAGGGCGAAGCCATCGTCGACTATCTCGGCCGCAAGTACGGCCGCACCCCGGCGCAGATCGCCGAAACGCAGGCGATGATCCGCGACCGCGGCGCCGCCGTGGGCTTTGCCTTTGGCCCGCGCACCCATGTCTACAACACCTTCGACGCCCACCGCCTGCTGCACTGGGCCGGACTGGAAGGCAAGCAGCTGCCGCTGAAGCAGGCGCTGCTGCGCGCCTACCATGCGGACGGCAAGGACCCCAGCAACCATGACGTGCTGGTCGACGCGGCCCAGTCCGTCGGCCTGGATGCCGCCGCGGCACGCAAGGTGCTGGCGGGCGGCGACTATGCCGACGCGGTGCGCGCGGAAATCGAGGAATACCAGCGCATGGGCATCCAGTCGGTGCCGTCGATCATCTTCAACGACCGCTACCTGGTGACCGGCGGCCAGCCGGTGGAGGCCTTCGAGCAGGCCATCCGCGACATTGCAGCCGAAGCGCAGCAGGCGCAAGGCTAGCCTATTGCCTTGCCCGCCAATGCAAGTGGCCCGCCCGGTAACCCGGGCGGGCCACTCTGCTTTCGGCGCACTAATCGTTCAGCGCGCCGCGGGCTTCATCCCCACGGTGACGGCATCGGCCGCGCGCGGCCTGCGCGTGGCCAGCCCCAGCACCACCTGCCATGCGAACGACACCGCGCCGACGATAAACACCACGTCGCCGAAGGTGCGCACCCAGCGCAGCGTCTGCAGGATGGGCTGCTGCATGAAGGCTTCGCTGCGCGCGTACCAGGTGCCATGCTCGACGCTGGCCAGGAACTGGATAATGCCGATCGGCAGCAGGCTGGTGCCGATCATCAGCACCAGGCCGAGGTTCAGGCCCCAGAAGGCGGTCTTCATCAGCGTGGGGCTGAGACGGTAAGCCGGCCGTACATAGCGCAGCACCAGCAGCGTGAAACCGAGCGCCAGGAAGCCATAGACCCCGAACAGCGCGGCATGGGCATGGACTGGCGTGGTGTTCTGGCCCTGGATGTAGTACAGCGCGATCGGCGGGTTGATCATGAAGCCGAACACGCCCGCGCCCAGCATGTTCCAGAACGCCACCGCGACAAAGCACATCAGTGGCCACTTCAGGTCGGCCATCCACGGCGCGCGCCGCTTCAGGCTCCAGTTCTCCCACGCTTCATGGCCCAGCACGATCAGCGGCACCACTTCCAGCGCACTGAACGCGGCGCCCACCGCCATCACCGGCGTGGTGGTGCCGGCGAAGTACAGGTGATGGAAGGTCCCGGGAATCCCGCCCAGCATGAACAGCGACGCCGACGCCAGGCTGGCCGCGGTGGCCATCGGGCGCGACACCAGCCCCAGCGTGGAGAAGATGAAGGCCAGCGCCGTGGTCGCGAAGACCTCGAAGAAGCCCTCGACCCACAGGTGCACCACCCACCAGCGCCAGTACTCCATCACCGTCAGGCTGGTGCGTTCGCCATAGGCCAGGCCCGCGCCATAGAACAGGCCGATCGCCACCACCGACGAGGTCAGCAGCGCCAGCAGGTTGCGGTCGGTGCCGCGCGCGCGCAGCGCCGGCAGGATGCCGCGCATCATCAGCACCAGCCAGATCAGGATGCCGGCGAACTTGCCGATCTGCCACAGCCGGCCCAGGTCGACATACTCATAGCCCTGGTGGCCCAGCCAGAAGTTCAGGTGCGGCGGCAGCTTCTGCGCGATCGCCAGGTAGTTGCCGGCGAACGAGCCCACTACCACGACCACCAGCGCCCAGAACAGGACATCGACGCCCAGGCGCTGGAACTTCGGGTCCTTGCCGCCGTTGATCAGCGGCGCCAGGAACAGGCCCGCGGCCAGGAAGCCCGTGGCGATCCAGAACAGCGCGCTCTGGATATGCCAGGTGCGCACCAGTGCGTACGGGAACCACTGCGAGACGTCGATGCCGTAGAACTTCTGGCCTTCGACGGTGTAGTGCGCGGTGAAGCCGCCCAGGAACACCTGGAACACGAACAGCGCCACCACCAGGAACAGGTATTTGCCCAGCGCGCGTTGCGACGGGGTCAGCGCCACGGACAGCAGCGGGTCGCGCGCGGGCGCCTGCGGCGGCGTCTCTTCCTTGCCGCGCAGGAAGGCCCACGCCCACACCAGGAAGCCCACGCCGGCCAGCAGCACCACCACGCTGATCACCGACCACACCACGTTTTCACTGGTCGGCTTGTTGCCGATCAGCGGCTCGTGCGGCCAGTTGTTGGTGTAGGTGGCTTCATGCCCGGGGCGCGCGGTCGAGGCGACCCATGCGGTCCAGAAGAAGAACTGCGTCAGCTGCTGGCGCCGCTCGGCGCTGGGCAGCGTGTTCTCCTTCATGGCGTAGTGCTCGCGCGTGGTGTGCAGCGCCGGCGCGTCGGAGAAAAGCTGGTCGTAGTAGGCGGCGGTGTCGGCGATGGCTTGTGCGCGGCGCTTAGACACGGTCAGCACGTTGCTGTCCGCATCGGTGGCATTGCCGCGGTACTCGGCGCGCAATTGCTCGCGCAAGGCGGCCTGCGCCGGCGCGTCTAGCTGCGCGAACGAGCGGCCGTGGCCGTCGCGCGCGGCCAGCTCCAGCCACGCGGTCAGTTCGCGGTGCAGCCAGTCGGCGGTCCAGTCCGGCGCCTGGTAGGCGCCGTGGCCCCAGATCGAGCCGAGCTGCATGCCGCCGACGGACTGCCATGCGGTCTGGCCGTCGAGGATGTCGTCGCCGCTGAACAGCGTGCGGCCCTCGGCCGTGACCACCTTGGCCGGGATGGGCGGGGCCTGCCGGTACACCTCGACGCCATAGTAGCCGAGCAGGGAGAAAGTGACCGCCAGCACGGCGATCAGCAGGAACCAGAGTTTGCGGTAGGGACCCATGATGCGAAGTCGTTGAGGGTGGTGTCGGGCGGGCTCAGGCGTGCGCCGAGCAACCGCAGCCGTTGGCCGGCGGGTTGGCGGAAGCGGTGGCCGCCGCGGTTTCGAACAGCACGTTGTTTTCCAGGTGGATGTGTTCCATCAGGTCTTCGCGCAGCGCGCGCAGGCCCAGGTAGAGCGCGCGCCAGGTATTGCAGGCCGCGCGCGGCAGCGTGATGTCGTCGGTCAGCTCGGCCAGCCGCTGCAGGGCCACGCCGTGGTCGTCGTGCTCGGCGCGCATCACGGCGATCGGGCGGCTCGCGGCGGCATGCAGGCCGCGCAGCAGCATCGGGAACAGCACCTGCTCTTCCTTCTGCATGTGCGATTCCAGCTCGCCCAGCATCTCGCTCAGGTGGTCGGCCAGGCCAAGCGGGCACTCCGGCCGGTCGCCGTGGACTTGCTCGACGCGCCGCGCCAGGCGGATCAGCTCGGGCAACTGCTCGCGATGGCGGGCGTGGAAGCGCACCAGGATATGCTCGATCAATGCCGGCGGCGCGGCCCTGTTCCAGTCCTGCGCAGAAGGATCCGCGTCGTTCTGCAGGGCTTGCAGCTGTGCTGCGATGGCGGCCACGGCGGCGGCATCGAGCCCCTTCTGCTGCGCGGCGTCGCGCAGGGTGTGCTTGCCGCCGCAGCAGAAGTCCAGACCGTGGTCGTGGAAAATGCGGGTGGCACCGGGAATCTGGCGGGCCAGCTGGCCCAGCGAATGGTCTTGTAACGTCATGGGGGTTTCTCCGTGTGGATGTGGTGATCGCCAGACATACGCGAGCAGCGTGCCAGTTAAAAACCCCGTGTAATCAACGTCTTGGAAAACACAGGGTATTAACTACCTTATACTTGCCACGGTATAAACCACCCTTTACGGTGTTTTTCACCATGATTCCTGCCGCCGCCATGTATCCCGACCTGCTGGCCGACCTCGTCATCGACCTGCCGCACGCGGTGCGCCTGCAGCGGCTGGTCAGCGCGTTGCGCACGCATTTCCGCTGCGGCGCGGTGGCGCTGCTGCGGCTGGAGGAAGACCACCTCCGCCCGCTGGCCGTCGACGGCCTGGTGCGCGACGCGCTGGGCCGGCGCTTTGCGGTGGGCCTGCATCCGCGCCTGGCCGCGATCCTGGCGCGCCGCGGCGTGACCTGCTTCCATCACGACAGCATGCTGCCGGACCCGTACGATGGCCTGATCGACGAGCATGTGGGCGAGCCGCTGCCGGTGCATGACTGCATGGGCACCCGGCTGGAAGTGGACGGCCAGCCGTGGGGCGTGCTGACGCTGGATGCGCTGACGGTCGGCACCTTCGACGGCGCGGCCCAGGCCGAATTGCAGCGGCTGACGGTGATCGTCGAGGCCGCCATCCGCACCACCCGGCTCGAGGGCGAGATCCGCGCGCTGCAGCTCGCGCGCGGCACGCCCGATGCCGAGGAAGGCGCGGCCCCGCACGACATCGGCGCCGAGATCATCGGCCAGAGCGAGGCCATCGCCAACCTGCTGCATGAACTGGAAGTGGTGGCCGACACCGACCTGCCGGTGCTGCTGCTGGGCGAGACCGGCGTGGGCAAGGAGCTGTTCGCGCACCGCCTGCACCGCCAGTCGCGCCGGCGCGCGCAGCCGCTGGTGCATGTCAACTGCGCCGCGCTGCCCGAGTCGCTGGCCGAGAGCGAACTGTTCGGCCATGCGCGCGGCGCCTTCTCCGGCGCCATCGGCGAGCGCCCGGGGCGCTTCGAGGCCGCCGACGGCGGCACCCTGTTTCTCGACGAGGTGGGCGAACTGCCGCTGGCGATCCAGGCCAAGCTGCTGCGCACGCTGCAGAACGGCGAGATCCAGCGGCTGGGCTCGGACCGCCCGCGCCGCGTCAACGTGCGCGTGATCGCCGCCACCAACCGCAACCTGCGCGAGCATGTGCGCGACGGCTCGTTCCGCGCCGACCTGTACCACCGGCTGTCGGTCTACCCGATCCCGATCCCGCCGCTGCGCGAGCGCGGCAACGACGTGCTGCTGCTGGCGGGGCGCTTCCTGGAGCTGAACCGTGCCCGCCTGGGCCTGCGCAGCCTGCGGCTGTCAGGCGGGGCGCAGGACGCACTGCGCCACTACCGCTGGCCCGGCAACGTGCGCGAGCTGGAACACGTGATCAGCCGCGCCGCGCTGCGCGCGGTCAGCCGCGGCGCGGGCCGCAATGACATCGTGACGCTGGAGCCGGAACTGCTCGACCTCGACGGCCTGGAGTTGTCGACCGCCACGCACGCCGGCACCGTCGCGGCCAGCCCGCCCGCCGCGCCGGCGCCGGCCGCGGGCATCACCCTGCGCGACGCCGTCGAGCACACCCAGCGTGCCTGCATCGCGCAGGCCCTGCACGACCACGGCGGCAACTGGGCGCAGGCCGCGCGCCAGCTCGGCATCGACGCCAGCAACCTGCACAAGCTGGCCAGGCGGCTGGGTTGCAAGTGAACCCGGCCCGGCTCCGGGGCCGCGGCGGCATGGCAAGTCGCGCCATTACCGCATAAGCTGATCCGGATGCCCAAGCCGGGCGCCATCGTCGTGTGCAGCAACTGCCGCGCACTGCGCGCACGGCCCGCCACTGGAGAATCCCCGTGATGATGACCGCAACGCAAATCTTCTGGCCGCCGGTGTTCTGGCCCTTCCCCACCGTCTACGCCAGCTTGCCGCAGTTCGAGGCCATGCAGGCCGACCTGGCCGGCACCTGGCACCGCATGGCCGAACTCAACCTGGACTTCACCCGCAACCTGTTCGAGAACATCCAGTTCGACGCCATGGGCACGATGATGGAGCCCGACCCCGAATCCCGCTACGCGCGCGAGATCGCCAGCGAGCTGCCGCTGCTCGGCGGTTCGCTGCATTACGCCTCGGCCATGCTAGAGCTGTATGCCCGTGCCCAGCAGAAGTGGATCGACGGCTGGGGCCACCTGCTGACGCGGGGCATGGGGTTCGAGTGGCCGGGCCTGCAGCAGGATGTCGTCGACATCCCGTTCTGGCTGGTGCGGGAAACCCCGAGGCAGGTTTGAGCGGGTCCTGATCCCGCCACGGCGCGTGACCGGGCGGCGGCCGCGCGGCCGCTGTTGCATCGGCGCACCCGCTGCCAAGCCAGCGATGCCGCCCGGTATCATGCTGGCTGACGAGATCGCGGAGCGCATGCAACCGGCGTGCGCCTGGCCGGGCGGCGGCACCCATGCCCGGGTCTCGAAGACGCGCGCCGCCTTCAATGCCCTCATATTCGCTGGTTCTCCTGCTTACCGTCGCCGTGGTTGCCTGCATCGGCATGGCCATCGCCACCTGGCCGCGGCGCGACGATCCGACCGTGCAGGCCTTCCTGGTGCTGGCCGCCGGCGCGGCCACCTGGAGCGGCGGCCGCCTGCTCGAGATCAGCTCGACCGACCTGGAGGGGCGCATCCTGTGGGCCAAGATCCAGTACCTCGGCATCGTCGCGGTGCCGATCGGCTGGCTGGTGGCGATGGTGCACCTGAGCCGCCCGCGCTACGTGGTGCCCTGGTCGCGGCTGTGGCTGCCGGTGCTGGCGGCGGTGGTCACGGTGGTGATGGTCTTTACCAACGAGCGCCACGGGCTGGTGTGGCCGCGCATCACGCTGATGCCGCCCGGCGTGCTGCCCGGCGCAGTGTTCGACCATGGCATCGGCTATGCCGTGGTGGCGGCGTGGTCGTACCTGCTGCTGGCGCTGAGCCTGTATTTCCTGGTCACGGCCGAGGTCCCCAACGGCGCCTTGTCGCGCCGCGGGCGCGCCATCCTGGGCGGGGGCCTGGCCCTGCCGCTGGTGGCCAATGTCGCCTATCTCAACCGCTGGACCGGGCCGCTGGGCGGCGACCTGACGCCGGCGACGTTTTCGCTGATGGCGGCGCTGGTGTGGTTCTGCGGGCTGCGCACGCACCTGGACGATATCGGCCACTACGCGCGGCTGCGCGTGTTCGATGCGCTCGGCGAAGGCTGCGTCATCGTCGACGGCCATGGCACCATCGTCGAATTCAATCCCGCGGCGGCGCAGCTGTGGCCGGCGCTGCGTCGCGGCGACCCGCTGCCGGCCGGCTGGGACACCGCACTGCGGCCTTCTCCTGCAAACGCTGAGGCACACGCCGCGGACAGTGTTGCCATGCCCTTCGTGCCGCCGGGCGCGCCGTTCGAGCTGACCGGCGAACGCGTCGCGCGCCTGGATGGCAGGCAGATGGGCAGCCTGCTGTTCCTGCGCGACATCAGCCGCTTCCAGTCGCGCGAGCTGGCGCTGAGCGCGCGGCTGGGCCAGACCGAAGAGCAGCTGTGGCAGGTGCAGGCGGACCTGGACATCGATGCCCTGACCGGCATCCGCAACCGCCGCTACTTCCAGCGCGAATCGATCGCCGCCGTGACGCGCGCGTGCGAGCGCGGCCAGCCGCTGGGGCTGCTGATCCTGGACGTTGACCAGTTCAAGCAATACAACGACCTGCATGGCCACATGGCCGGCGACGATTGCCTGCGGCAGATCGCCGGCGCCCTCAGCGGCGTGCTGCACGGCGAGCAGTTCTGCGCGCGCCTGGGCGGCGAAGAGTTCGCCGCGGTGCTGCCCGGCGCGAGCCGCGACGAAACCCGCGAGCTGGCGCGCCGCATGGTGGCCGCGGTGCGCGACCTGGGCATTGCGCATCAGGGCACGCCAGTGCAGCCGGTGGTGACGATCAGCGTGGGCGCGGTCTGGGCCATGCCCGAAACGCCGCGGCTGGAGCCGCTGCTGCACCGCGCCGACAGCGCGATGTATCGCGCCAAGCGCGCCGGGCGCAACCGCTTCATGCTGGACGGCGAGGCCTGAGCCGCGCTCAGGATGCGGCGCCGGCCCGTCCCGCGGTGGCGCCATGCAGCGCCACCAGCCGCGCCGCGGCCTGGCTGACCCACGCCGGCCGCGGCGCCGCATCGAGCCAGTACTTGACCTCCAGCCCCAGCGCAGTGTCGCCGCTGATGACCAGCCGGCGCTGGAAGAACAGGGTGTCGGTGTCGGCCTCGCCGCCCAGCAGGCGCAGGTAGTCCACGGCGCAGGCACGCAGCGTCAGCGCGGGCTCGGCGTCGGTGCTGCCGGCGCGGAAGCGCCCGCCTTCGCAGCGGAACGGCACGGCCAGCTCCAGGTCCTGCACCGTCAGCAGGAAGGCATGCCCATCCAGTGCCGCGGGCGGCTCCAGCCAGCCGGCGCGGCGCGCCAGCTCCAGCGCGGCCACCAGCGGCAGCGCCCGCGCGCGTGCCGGCAGGCGCCGGTGCACGCCCGCCATCAGCTTGTGCAGCGCGCTCATGCCGGGGCCTCCCAGGCGATGCCGGCGCGGCCGTGCCAGTAGCCGTTGCATGGCTGGGCACCGGCCGGCGCGATGCCGCTGGCGGCCGGCGGTCGTTGCCCGGCGCGGATCGCCGCCAGCTGCTGCACCACCGCGAGCGTGCCCGACGAATGCGGGCTGACGCGCAGCATCCCCACGCCCATTCGCGCCATCGCCAGCGTCTCGGCGCACAGGTCAAGGCAGGTGGCGCTCTGCGTCTGCACCCCGTTCAGCGTGAAGAACGCCTGCCCTTCGCCGGTCGCGGCGACCAGGCCATCGGGATAGTCCATGCAGCGGAATTCGCAGCTGTCCTTGCGCAGGCGATGATGGCGCGCGGTAAAGCAGCGCGCCGAGAACGCCAGCGGCAGGCGGCCCCAGACGAAGGCTTCGAGCTGCATGCCGGCGGGCCGCGCCGCCGCCAGCGCGGCCAGCGTGGTGCCGTCCATTTCCACCGGCGCGACACAGCCCACCGCGCCCAGGCTGGCGAGCCACGCCAGCGTATCGGCATGGTAGGCATTCAGATGCGGGCCGCCGAGGAAGGGCCGCCCGCCCATGCAACGCACCGCGCCGGGATCGTTGGCCTCGACCAGGTAGTCGTCCTGCGCGCACACGCGCCGCATCCAGGCGATATCGGTGTCGGACTCGACCAGCACCGGCGTGGACAGCACCACTTCCTTGCCGGCATCGCGCAGCATCTGCGCAATCTCCAGCCATTGCGCATGACGGATTTCATGGCGGCGGGTGCAGACGGTTTCGCCCAGGTAGACGCGGTCGACCGGCGCGTCGGCGACCGACGCATAGAACTGCAGCACAGCCTCGCGCGGCCAGTAGTACAGCAGCGGACCGAGGGCGATGCCGAAGCCGGGCATCGCGGCGGCGTGCGGCATCGCGGCCGCGGCGGTGTGTGGCATGGAAAGCTCCATCGTGGCCGGCATGTCCAGCATGTCCGGATACAGGCAGGTGGGTGACATGGTGTCAGCGCCAGGGGCGGTCGTAGGCGCCCTGCGTAACCTGGTCGCCTTCGGCATGGCGTCCCAGCGTGCCCTGCCACTCCTGGCGCGGCGCGAAGCGCGCCGGATCGGCGCAGGCGGCGTCGATCGCCGCGCGCAGCACGCCGACCACGTCGCCGACATAGCGCGGGCTGCGCTGGCGCCCTTCGATCTTGATCGCGGCAATGCCCATGTCGATCAGCGCCGGCAGCAGCGACAGCGCATTCAGGCTGGTGGGCTCCTCCAGCACGTAGCCGCGCTCGCCCTCGACCTCGAAGCGGCCCTTGCACAGGGTCGGATAGCCGGCCGGCTCGCCGGGCGCGTAGCTGTCGATCAGGATGCCCGACAGCCGCGCCTGCATGGTGCCGTCCTGCTCGGTCCAGCGCACCGCATGCGCGGGCGAGCACACCCCCTTGTTGTTGGGCGAATCGCCGGTGGCATACGACGACAGCAGGCAGCGCCCCTCGGCCATCACGCACAGGCTGCCGAAGCCGAACACCTCCAGCTCGACGCCGGTCTGGCGCGCCAGCTTGCCGATCTGCGCCAGCGACAGCACGCGCGGCAGCACCACGCGGCGGATATTGAAGCGCTCGCGCATCAGCTCGATGGCATCGGCGTGCGTGGCCGAGCCCTGTACCGACAAGTGCAGGCGCAAGCCGGGATGGCGCGCGCAGGCATAGCCCATCAGGCCCGCGTCGGCCATGATCACGGTATCGGCGCCCAGGTCCGCGGCCGCATCGACGGCGCGGTGCCACTGCGCCACCGCGCCCATCTGCGCGAAGGTGTTGATGGCGAACAGCACCTCGGCGCCGCGCGCATGGGCTTCGGCCACGCCGGTGCGGATGTCGGCCTCGGTGAAATTCAGGCCGCCGAAATTGCGCGCGTTGGTGGCATCGCGCAGGCCCAGGTAGACCGCGTCGGCGCCGTGCTGCAAGGCCACGCGCAGCGCCGCCAGCGAGCCGGCGGGCGCAACCAGTTGCGGGCGGCGCGGCGCGCACGCGGCGGCCGGGGGGGAGTCGGATCGGGCGGGGGTGGAACAGGTCATCGGGGACTGGCGCCGGCGGCGGCGCGGGGGAAGGAAGACAGCGGCCGATGCTAGCCAAGCGCCCGCGGCAGGGGCTTGACCGTGCGCAAACCCACGCCAACGGCACCCCGGCCGCGACGGGCTATGCCGGTCGGCGTAGGCCGATGGCAGGCCACCCGGCCACGCTTGACCTGCGGCAAACGCGGGCCCGTGCCGCTGTGCCACGCTTGCGCGTCATCCCCGCGCCGGGGCCGCCGTGCGGCCCGGCGTCCATCCCCTTCCGGAGACCCGTTTATGAATCACCCCTGGCTCAAGCTGGGCGGCCGTCGCCTGCTGCCGATCGTGCAGGGCGGCATGGGCATCGGCATCTCGGCCCACCGGCTGGCCGGCGCCGTCGCGCGCGAGAACGGCGTCGGCACCATCGCCAGCATCGACCTGCGCCACCACCACCCCGACCTGATGGCACGCACCCGCGGCAGCCGCGACAAGCCAGCCATCGAGGCCGCCAACCTAGAGGCGCTGGACCGCGAGATCCGCGCCGCGCGCACCGCCTCCGAGGGCCGCGGCCTGATCGCCGTCAACGTGATGAAAGCCGTGGGCTCGCACGCGGCGCTGGTGCGGCAAGCCTGCGAAAGCGGCGCCGATGCCATCGTCATGGGCGCCGGGCTGCCGCTGGACCTGCCCGAACTGACCGCCGGCCATCCCAGGGTGGCGCTGATCCCGATCCTGTCCGAGGCGCGCGGCATCGGCCTGGTGCTGCGCCGCTGGATGAAGAAGGGCCGGCTGCCCGACGCCATCGTGGTCGAACACCCGGCGCACGCCGGCGGCCACCTGGGTGCCGCCACCATCCAGGACCTGTCCGAGCCCCGCTTCTCGTTCTCGCGCGTGCTGGGCGAATGCCGCGAACTGTTCGCGCAGCTGGGCCTGGCCTGGGACAGCATCCCGCTGATCCTGGCGGGCGGCATCGACAGCCACGCCAAGGTGCGTCACTGGCTGGGCGAAGGCGCCGCCGCGGTGCAGCTGGGTACGGCCTTCGCCGTGACCGAGGAATGCGATGCCCATCCGGCCTTCAAGCAAGTGCTGGCCACCGCGCGGCCCGAAACCCTGCGCGAATTCACCAGCGTGGCCGGCCTGCCCGCGCGCGCGGTGCTGACGCCATGGCTGCAGCGCTACCTGTCGAGCGAAGCGCGCCTGCAGCGCCGCGCCCGCGTGCGCGAATGCCTGGAAGGATTCGATTGCCTGCAGGCCTGCGGGCTGCGCGACGGCATCGCGCGCATCGGCCAGTTCTGCATCGACCTGAAGCTGGCGCAGGCGGTACGCGGCGACGTGGAACGCGGCCTGTTCTTCCGCGGCCGCGGCGCGCTGCCGTTCGGCGAGGCCATCCGCCCGGTGGCGGAGCTGATGCACTATCTGCTGACGGGGGAGAAGCCGGCCGGGCTGACACCGGCGGCCGGCTGACCGTTTGTGTGCTCTCTCTCCCGCTTGCGGGAGAGGGTTGGGGTGAGGGCGAGAGCATCGACGAAGTAAAGGCTGTCGCTATTGCCACCGCCTGCCCTCACCCCCGCCCCTCCCCCGCAGGCGGGAGAGGGGAGCAAACCGGCGGCACGCCCATCCCCTCCACAACACGCGGCGGCAACCCTCCACACCTGCGCATCCGCCGCATGCAGCGCAGCGCCGCGAGCAATTGCCATCCCAGCCATGCATTGGCCCCCGCCAGCAGCAGCCCGCCGACGCGGGCCAGCAACGCCGGCGCCAGCGGCAGCGCCAGCAGCACCGCGTAGGCCGCCAGCAGCAGCCACGCCTGCCCGCGCTGACTGCCCGGCGCGATGATCGCCTGCATCGCCGGCACGCGCGCCCTTGGCGGCAACAGCCGGCGCAGGTGCAGCCACACCAGGAACGGCACGATCTTGCCCAGCATCGCCGTCACCGGCAGCACGCCAACGCCGACCAGCGCCATCGTGCCCGCCCACCACGCCAGCGGCAGCGCCGCCGCGGGCAGGACCACCGCCGCCGCTCCCAGCACCGCCGCGCCGAGCATGCTGGCGCATGCCACCGGCCACAACGGCCACAGCGGATCGTGGCACCGCCGCGCGCGCAGCGTGCCGGCGAGCCCGCATGCCCCCAGCACCGCCACGAACGACAGCCACACCACCAGCGCGGCCCGTGCCAGCACCGGCTCCCGTGGCCACAGCACCAGCGCGGCGCTGAACACCGCCAGCGGCGCCCAATGACCCAGCGGCAGCCAGCGTGCCAGCGCCGCCGGCGCGCGCGGCGTCTGCCAGAACATCGGCAGCACCGTGGCGGCAACCCCGCTGACCAGCGCCGCCAGCCAGCCGCCCAGTGCCCACGCCATATGCAGGCCAAGCGCCTGCGCCACCGGCCCGCGCCACAGCCCGCCCAAGGTGCCCGCCAGCGCGATGCCGGCGACCACCGCCACCATCAGCGGCGCGCCAATGCCGGCCAGCGTGCGCGTGGTGGCGTCCACCGCGGCCACGCGCCGGCCCGCGGCAAGCAGCGCCGCGCCCGCCAGCAGCAGCACCGCGCCCAGGGCAGCCGCAACCCGCAACGCCGCCGGCTCACCGCCCAGCAAGCCGAAACCGAGCGCAGCCGCGACCGCCGCGCCGGTCGCGGCCATCAACGGCGCCAGCCGCCCGGCACCGGGAACGTCCACGCGCGCCACCACCGGCATCATCTGGAACAGCGCCCCGACCATCACCGGCAGCAGCATGCCCAGCGCCAGCGCATGCACCGCCGCCAGCGCCAGCGGCGCGAAGCGATCTGGCAGACCGGTCGCCGGCCCCGCAGCCAGCAGCAGCCCCGCGGCCGCGCCCAGCCACGGCGCCGGCATCAGGCACCCGAACACCAGCGCAGGCCGCGGCGCGCGCGCGTAGTCGAGATCCGCGCCTTTCATGCGCGCCCCGTGGCGTGACGGCGGTGACGCATGCGTGCGCCGATTGAAGTGGATACGGCCATTGCTTCTTCTCTCCAGTCCCGGACAAAAGGCCCGATGCTAGGGCGCAACGCCGTGCAGGGACTTGACCGGGGCCAAGTCCGGCGCGGGCTTTACATATCACGGTGTGATGGAAACCGCCCTGGCGCCACACGCCCTGACGCGATGCGCCGCTGCCGGCACAAATTCGCGCCAAAGCCGGGTTTCCTTGATCTGGCGCAGGTAGCCCAGCCTGTCGCGCGGAGAAAATCACTTCCGACTCCTTGCGTGACCCCTGGTAGCCCCCGATACCACCATGTCAGATACCGATCCTCCTGCCGCCTCCGCCACGGCGGCATCCGCGTTGCCCGCGCTGCGGCACCGCCTTTCCACGCGCATCATCTCGCTGTCGCTGGCCGTGCTGCTGGTGGTATTGGGCATGATCTCCGGCACGCTGTGGCTGTCCTGGAAGCTGGAAGGCGCCGGCGCCGCCATCAACGATGCCGGCAGCCTGCGCATGCGCGCCAACCGCGTGGCGATCGAGCTGGCGCTGGCGCACGCGGGCCGCGTCAATGACCTGCCCGCGCAGGTGCAGGCGCTCAACGCCACCCTGGCGCTGCTGAAGAAAGGCGACGCGGCGCGGCCGCTGTTCCTGCCGGACGAGCCCGCCATCCATACGCAGATGACCCGCGTCACCCATGACTGGCAACAGCGGCTAAGACCGCTGGCCGTGGCCGGCGCATCGCCCGCCGCATACATTGCCGCGCTGCCGGGTTTTGTCGCGCAGGCCGACCGCCTGGTCGTCATGATCGAACACGACAGCGCGCGCAAGACCGACCTGCTGCGCCTGTCGCAGACCGCGCTGGCGCTGATGGCCTGCATCGGCACGGTCGCCGTGATCTACCTGCTCTACCTGTGGATCATCCTGCCGGTGCTGCGGCTGCAGGACGGTCTGCGGCGCATGGCCGCGCGCGAATTCTCGCTGCGCCTGCCGGTGGAAAGCCGCGACGAGTTCGGCACGCTCAGCGAGGGCTTCAACCGCATGGCGGGCGAACTGCAGGGCCTGTACCACGACCTCGAAGCGCGCGTGGCGCAGAAGACCGCCGAGCTGGAGCGCCACAACCGCGACCTGGAAACGCTGTACGAGATGGCCGCCTTCCTCAACCAGGCAGCCGACGCCGAAGCCATGGCACAAGGCTTCCTGGCGCGGGTGATGCGCCAGTTCGATGCCGATGGCGGCAGCGTGCGCGTGCTCGACAGCCGCCACGGCCGCATGCACCTGCTGGCCGCCGCGGGCCTGCCGGCGGCGCTGGCCGAGGCCGATTCCTGCGCCTCGGCCAACGGCTGCCATTGCGGCGATGCCACGCGCGAGGCCGTGATCGCCATCGTCGACCTGCGCGGCGCGGCGCGTGCCGGCGCGGCCGACGAAACGCCGTGCGGCCGCGACGGCTTCCAGTCGCTGGCGGCGTTCCGCATCGAAAGCCAGCGCGGCGCCACCGGCATGTTCGCGCTGCACTTCCGCGCGCCGCGCAAGCTGCCGCCGTCGGACCGGCAACTGCTGCAGACGCTGGCGCAGCACCTGGGCACGGCGCTGGAACACCTGCGCCTGTCCGCCACCGCGCGCCAGCTGGCGGTGGTGGAAGAGCGCAACCTGGTGGCGCAGGGACTGCACGACAGCATCGCGCAGGGGCTGAACTACCTGAACCTGCAGGTCCAGCTGCTGGACGACGCGGTCGCGCGCGACGACCTGGCCGAGACCCGCGAACTGGTGCCGATGCTGCGCCATGGCGTGGAAGAGAGCTACCAGGACGTGCGCGAGCTGCTCAACAATTTCCGCTCGCGCCTGGGCACCGGCGAGCTGCGCCCAGCGGTGGAAGAAACCGTCGGGCGCTTTCGCCGGCAATGCCGCACCGAGGCCACGCTGGCCATCGACGAACGCGGCGGCGCCTGGCCGCTGTCGCCCGAGCAGCAGCTGCAGGTGCTGTTCATCCTGCAGGAGGCGCTTTCCAACGTGCGCAAGCACGCCATGGCGGCGCACGTGGCGGTGGCGCTCAGCCATGGCCGCGACTTCCGCCTGGTGGTGCAGGACGACGGCGAAGGCTTCGATCCCGACGAACTGGCCACCCGCGCCGACGCGCATATCGGCCTGAGCATCATGCGCGAGCGCGCCGCGCGGCTGGGGGCACAGCTGCACGTGCAGGCCAGCCCCGGCAGCGGCGTGCGCATCGAACTGGTGCTGCCCGTCGGCAGCCAGGGCGCCGCGCGGCGCGACCGCAGCGCCAGCCCCATCACCAGCCCCATCACCAGCCTTAGCCGCCTGCCCCTCCCGAGCGAGACCCAGCCATGACCATCCGCATCCTGCTGATCGACGACCACACCCTGTTCCGCTCGGGCATCCGCGCGCTGCTGCAGCGCCAGGCCGACTTCGAGATCGTCGACGAAGCCGCCGACGGCGTGGAAGGCATCAAGCGCGCCAAGCAGCACCGCCCCGACGTGATCCTGCTCGACCTGAACATGCCGGGCCTGTCCGGGCTCGAAGCGCTGCAGCTGCTGGTCGAGGACCTGCCCCAGACCGCGGTGATCGTGCTGACGGTGTCCGAGGAGGCCGAGGAGCTGGCCGCCGCGCTGCGCGGCGGCGCGCGCGGCTACCTGATCAAGAACATCGAGACCGAGGCGCTGATCGCCGCCATCCGCCGCGCCGCCGCCGGCGAGCCGGTGATCTCCGACAGCATGACCGCCAAGCTGGTGGCCCAGTTCCGCGCGCCCGCGCCCGTGGCCGCCCCGCGCCAGGAAGAAGCGCCGCGGCTGACCGCGCGCGAGCGCGAGATCGTGCAGGGCCTGGCCCGCGGCGAAAGCAACAAGGAGATCGCGCGCGACCTCGGCGTGGCCGAAAGCACGGTGAAGATCCACGTGCAGAACATCCTGAAAAAGCTGAACCTGGCCAGCCGGGTGCAGGTAGCGGTCTATGCGGTGGAACACGGGCTGAACACGGCCTGAACACCGCCCGCGCGGGCCGCGCGGGTCGCCTTGCCCGCACTTGGGCGTCGTCCGATTCCTACATCGATATCAGTCCCTGCCCGGAGGGATGCCCGCACCCCTTGTTCTACGCTGAACGGTAAGCGGATGGCTCTGCGGAGCCGCCTCGGAGTCGGAAGCCGCGCGGCTTCCCCGATCCACGAACAAGGAGCACGCCATGGGCATCGGCACCATCCTTCTGATCATCCTCGTCCTGCTGCTGATCGGCGCCCTGCCGGCCTGGCCGTACAGTTCCGGCTGGGGCTACTGGCCGAGCGGCGGCCTGGGACTGATCGTCCTGATCGTGGTGCTGCTGGTGGTGCTGGGCCGGATCTAGCGTCCGGCAGGCAGCGAACCGCGGCACGGAGCGCGCAAGCCGGTTGCGTGCCGGCCGCGCTTGTCGCGGCCGCGCCTGGCACCTATAACGAAGCGCGGGCACGCGCGACAGCGTGCGCCCGGTCCTTTCAACTTTTCACCTTTCGCAAGGAGACTCAGATGCCAGCAAAATCCAAGGCGCAACAGCAGGCCGCCGGAGCGGCACTCTCCGCAAAGCGCGGCGAAAAGAAGGCCGGTTCGCTGAAGGGACCTTCCCGCTCGATGTACAAGTCGATGAGCGAGAAGGAACTCGACAAGATGGCTTCGACCAAGACCAAGGGCATGCCGAAGCACAAGTCGGAACGTTGACCGGTACGCAACGGCCTTGCACCTGAGGCCGGGCCGCGCTGCCGGCGCGGCGGCATACCAGCACAGGGCAGGCACACGCCCGCCCTGTTGCTATCCGGCCCTGCCGTTCTTGCCCTTGCCGGTCTTCAACGGCTTCGCCGGTTTGCCGGTCTTCCCCTCCAGCGGTCCGCCGCAATATCCCGGCAGGCGCCTGGCCCGGGGACTGCGTGCAAGCTTGATCGATTCCGCCAGCGCCAGCCCGAACCCCGCAATGCTGTCCAGGTCCTGCTCCACCCGCTTGCGCAGGAAGCCGGCCCAGCAGAAGTCGCCGTAGGCGCTGTCCGGCTTGCGGTACGCGCCCGCTTCGCGGGCAAAGGCGGCCAGGCTGCGGTACGGGTCGTCGCGCATGCTGCGCACGGTCGAGGGCAAGGCCCTCGGCCCCTGGCGCTTGCCGTGTTCATCGTAGGGATGGACATGGCCCAGTTCGCGCATGCGCTTCCAGAACGCGGCGCCGTCCAGATCGCTGAAATCCGCCAGCACCCGCACCGGCGCCAGCTGGTAGCCGAGGTCCAGCCACGCGCGCGCCCAGTGGTGGTGGTCGACGATATAAAGCTCTCCGCCCGGCCCCGCCACGGTCTTGATGCGATGCCGGCGCATGAAGCGCTGCAGCACCTCGCGGTTTTCCGGATCGGCGTGGCGCTGCGTGACTTCCATCTTGTGGTGGACGTGGATGTAGCCGAGCGTCAGCTGCGTCGGACGCAGCCGCGCCAGTTCGGCGACGGCCTTGCCGCGCGGGCAGCGCGGCACGACCACCGGCGCGAACAGGGGCTCGGCGCCGGGGGCCGGCTCGGCGGGGCGTTCAGTCGTGTTCGACACGTTTCTGGTTGACGAAGTGCTCGAGCTCGCTGCCGGGGTCTTCGTTGCCGGTGCTTTCCTCGGCGGTGGCGTCGCTGGCCAGCGGCCGCGGCCAGTATTCGCCCTCGCCCTCGCGCACCGGCTCTCCGTGCCGGGCCGGATCGAAATCGGTCCACTGCCCGCATTCCCAGGTGCCCTGCGCGCGCTCGAGCTGGCTGGCGCCGGTTTCGCGCAGCACGTCGATGACCACCGAACCCAGTCCGTTGTTGACGCACGCGGCCAGCATGACGTTGTCGGCCCGCTGCTGCGCGGCGTCGTCGTCGTCCTGCTGATCCCTGCCAGGGTCCTGCACTGACACGATGGATACCTCCCACACCGAGAAGCCGCGCGCGAACAGGATGCGCGCGGCATCCTCGGCGCTGGCGAGCGAATCGAAACGTCCCGCGATGATCGATGACATGATGCCTCCCAGAGATTGCCGATGGCGGTAGGCTGATCTCACCCGTATTGCAAGAGCCACGCCCGCGCAGGATCTGCACGGCACGGCAGGCGGAGGGACCGCTGCATGCAATATTTGCAAACGCGGCGCCGAACTACATGCACGCGCATGGCGGAAGCCCGCTCGCTCATCCGTTCACGACCTCGCCGCCATTGATGTGCAGGATCTGCCCGGTGATATAGCTGGCCGCATCCGAGGCCAGAAACACATAGCCCCCGGCGACCTCGAACGGTTGCCCCGGGCGGCCCATGGGTGTCTTCTTGCCGAATTGCGCCACTTCCTCGGGGCTGAAGGTGGACGGAATCAGCGGCGTCCAGATCGGGCCCGGAGCCACGCCGTTGACGCGGATGCCGCGCTCCACCACCTGCAGCGCCAGCGAGCGCGTGAACGACACGATCGCGCCCTTGGTCGCCGAATAGTCGAGCAGGTGCTTGCTGCCGCGATAGGCGGTCACCGAAGTGGTGTTCAGGATCGACGCACCGGCCTTCAGGTGGGGCAGCACCGCGCGCGTCAGGTGGAACATCGCAAACACGTTGGTGCGGAAGGTGGCCTCGACCTGGCTGGCATCAACTTCCTCGAGCGATTCCTTGGGATGCTGCTCGGCGGCATTGTTGACCAGGATGTCGAGCTTGCCGTACTGCTGCAGCGTCTGCCGCGCGACCGCCTCGGCGTGGTCGCAGTCGGCGAGGTCGCCGGCGATGGCCAGGCATTTGCGGCCGGCCTGCTCGACCAGGTTGACGGTCTCGCGTGCGTCCGCATGTTCGTTCAGGTAAGCGATGGCGACATCGGCGCCTTCGCGCGCAAACGCCACCGCAATGGCGCGGCCGATGCCGCTGTCGCCGCCGGTGACCAGCGCGACGCGACCGTTGAGCCGGCCGCTGCCGACATAATCGTCCGCGCCGCTGTCCGGCTGCGGGCGCATCGGGGCTTCCAGGCCCGGCTGGCGCGACTGGTGCTGGGGCGGGACGCTCTTGGGTGTGGACATGGCAGTGTCTCCTGTCGGGGTCGGCCGCGCCATGCGACGCCGGCGTGACGGCGCGCCGCGGCCATGCAAGATGCCAGGGTGGCGCGCAAGTTCCATGCCGCAAAGCGCAAGGCGCGGGCCCCGCATGCCGGCACGCGCGGCAGCGCCGGCCCGGCGGTGCTGCCCGTAACCCTTACATCGCACGGCAAACCTTACAGCGCGCGCGTATGCGGCACTGCGCCGGCTCGTCTGCGCGCCGGGGCACGGATTTTGCGGCCTTCTCCATATCCGAAACGTCAACGGCTTCCGGCGCCTGCCGCACATGCCTGCGGGCAGTGCCGGCGCGCGGGGCCTCACCGCCAGGAGGCAGATATGTTCAACTTCCGCAATGACCGCGGCAGCCGCGGCCGGCCCGAAGCGCAACGCCGCGACCGCGGCCCCGAGCAAAGGATGCGCGATGAGAGCGAGGGGCGCGGCTCGGAGGACTGGGGGCAGGAATGGGGCGAGGACTGGCGCGGCGAAAGCAGCCCGCGCCGGGGCGAGTATGGCGGCCAGGGCTATGAAAGCCGCCAGCGCTGGGAAGAAAGCCGCCGCGACCAGGATCGCGACGAGCGCCGTCAGGAACAGCGCAACGAAAGCCGCGGCCAGGGCCGCAGCATGGGCAGCGAGCGCGAATCCTCGCGCCACGGCGGCCCGTGGTATCAGCAGGACACGCCCGCCGGCCAGCGCCGCGGCAGCTGGGGCGAGAGCGGCTATGGCGCCGCCGATGTCGGCGGCAGCGGCCATCCGTATAGCAGCGCCTATGGCGGCTACCGGCCGTCGCAGCAGGACAGCGGCTACCGCAGCCAGGAACGCGAATCGGGCTACGGCTATCGCGACGAAGACCGCTTCGGTCCGCGCGGGCGCCGCAGCGAATCCAGCGGCGAGCGCTATGAGCGCGACGAACGCAGCGAACGCAATCAGCGCGGCCAGGGCGGCTGGGGCTCAGAGCGCGGCCGCAGCGAAGGCGGCCGGGCCATGCACTGGCAGGAAGGCAGCGAACGCGACCGCGCCCAGCGGAGCGGACAGCCCAGCTACGGCGGCGGCTACTTTGGCGATTCGGGTCGTGGCGGCCAGTCGTTCAGCGGCGGGCAGCGCGTCTACCCGGACGACCCCGGCTACCGCCGCCGCACGCCGTTCGCCGGCCAGGCCAGCGCCTCCGGTACGCAGGGCGGGCAGCATGCCGGCCGCCGCGCCACCGGCCCCAAGGGCTACCGGCGCTCTGACGAGCGCGTGCGCGAGGATGTGTGCGAACGGCTCGCGATGAACCCGTATATCGACGTCGGCGAAGTCAGCGTCGAGGTAGCTAATGGGGTCGTGACGCTGGACGGCACCGTCAGCGAGCGCCGCGAGAAATACGTGGTCGAGGAGATCGCCGATGCGGTGTTCGGCGTCACCGAGGTCGACAACCGCCTGCGCGTGCAGCGCCAGCAAGGCAGCTCGTGGGCGGCAGGCTCCGAGGTGGGCGGCGACACCTCGACCGGCAGCAGCGACACGGCGTCGGCGGGCGGCACTTCGCCGGACCGCACGCTCAACAAGAGCTGAGCCTTGCCCTCCGGCCAGGCCCCCGCGCACACGGCGCCTGCCCCGCGGCGGGCGCCGCGCAAGCTGGCGCCCGACAGCAAGCTGATGGTGCCGCTGGACGCGCTGCGTCCCACCCAGATCACGGTGGGCGGCTACCACGTGGCGCAGAAGATCCACGTCACGCGCCGCATTGCGCCCGAGGCGCGCGCGGCGTTCCTGGACCGGCACCGCGTGCACCTGGTGATCGGTCCGGAGCAGATGCTCTATGTGGTCGACCACCACCACTGGGTGCGCGCCTGGCATGACCTGGGACTGACCCATGTGCCCGGCCTCGTGCGTGCCGACCTCAGCGACATGGACGTGTCTGCGTTCTGGCGCCACATGGTCGCCAATCACCTGGTCCATCCCTACGACGAGCATGGCCGCCGGCGGCCCCTGACCGAACTTCCCGAGGCCATCCACGATATGCGCGACGACCCCTACCGCAGCCTGGAGGCCTTCGTGCAGCTGGCGGGCGGCTATCGCAAGGTCAAGACCGCCTACCCAGATTTCCGCTGGGCAGACTTCTTCCGGCGCCACGTGCCGGGGCCGTTCGACACGCCGCATCACTTTGCCTTTGCGGTGGCGAGCGCGTTCAAACTGGCGCACTCGCGCCAGGCCAAGGACCTGCCTGGCTATATCGGCGCCCTGGGTTGCTGAGCGCCGGGCCGCGGACGATTAACCGCTATTGCCTTTCTTGCCGTTGGCTGGCTGGGACTGCGCCGCCGCCAGCAATTGCAGCAGCCGCGCCTCGTCCGCGCGCAGCCGCGTCATGGCGGGCGCGCGGCCGCGCGCCTGCAGCACGCCGGCCAGGTAGGCATCGATGACGTCGGGGTGGACATAGCATTTGCGGCACACCGCGACGGTGTTGCGCAGCTGGTTCGCGACCTCGCGGATGGCATCGGTCACCGCCTTGCGGCGCGCAGTGTCGCTGGACGCTTCCGGTAGCTTGCGCAGGATCGCCAGCGCATGCACGCTGCCGGCCCAGGTGCGGAAGTCCTTGGCGGTAAAGTCCCCGCCGGTCACTTCCTGCAGGTAGGCGTTGACATCCGCCGAGCCGATTTCGCGGATCTCGCCGTCGCTGTCACGGTACTTGAACAGGCACTGGCCAGGCAGGTCGGCGCAGTTGCGCACGATGCGCGCGAGGCGCGGGTCGTTGACCGAGACGTCGTGCGTGATGCTGCTCTTGCCGGTGAACTGGAAACGCAGCCGGCTGCCGCGCACGGTCACGTGGCGCCGCCGCAGCGTGGTCAGGCCGTAGGTGCGGTTCTGGCGCGCGTAGCGCGGCGAGCCGACGCGCACCAGCGTGGCGTCGAGCAGCAGCACCACCGCGCCCACCACCTTTTCGCGCGGCATGCCGTTGCGGCGCAGGTCGCGCGCCACGCGCGCGCGCAGGCGTGGCAGCGCGGCGCCGAACGCCGCCAGCCGCGCGTACTTGTCGGTGTCGCGCAGCGTGGCCCATTGCGGGTGGTAGACGTACTGCTTGCGCCCGCGCGCATCGCGCCCGGTGGCCTGCAGGTGGCCGCGCGGATCGGGGCAGATCCACACCGACTCATAGGCGGGCGGGATCGCCAGTGCCGCGATGCGCGCCAGCGTGGCGGCATCGCTCACGCGCTTGCCGTCCGGGCCCGTATAACCGAAGCCGCTGCCGTGGCGCCGGCGCGTGATGCCCGGGCTGCCGTCGTCGACATAGCGCAGCCCCGCTTCGCGCAGCACCGTGTCGAGCGCGGCGGAGGCTTCGGTGGCGGGCAGCGTGCTGTCCATGGGCGCGCGAGCTCAGGCGGCGCCCGGCGCGCTGGCCGACTCGGGCTGCGGGGTTTCGAGCCCGGCGTCGGGCGCGGGCGGCGCGGGCTTTGGCTGCGCCGGTGGCACCGCGCGCTCGGCGGTGACCGGGCCGGCGCGGGCCACGGTGACCATTTCACGCAGCCAGTTGACCAGCATGCTGCTGTAGGTGCGCTGGAATTCCTCGTCGCTCAGGCCATGGTCAGCGCCCTTGATCACGCGGTAGGTCAGCGAGTTGGCATGGATGCAGGAATCGACATAGCTCATCACCACGGCATGGGGCACGATCTGGTCGTGCTCGGATTCAATCACCAGCACGTCGCCGGTAAACGCGGTGCAGGCGCGCAGCGCGCGATTGCTGGCGGGTGGCACCATGCTGCGCCGGTAGGTCACCAGGTCCTGCTCGCGGTGCAGCTGGCGCTTGGGCAGGTCCCAGCCCGTGTCCATGTACAGCGCCGGGGCCCGGAACGCCAGCCAGCGCACCTGGCGCAGGCTGCTGAGCAGCGCCGCCAGGTAGCCGCCATAGCTGCTGCCCACCACCGCGATCGCGTTGCGGTCGACCTCGGGCTGGCGCACCAGCACATCGTAGGCCGCCACCACGTCGGCAAGATTGCGCGTGCGGCTGACGGTCTCGTATTGCGCGCGCGTGCCGGCATGGCCGGTCAGGTCGAAGGTCAGGCAGACGCAGCCCAGCCCCGTCACCTTGCGCGCGCGCGCCAGGTATTGCTGCTGGCTGCCGCCCCAGCCGTGCACGAACAACACACCCGGCAATTTGGTCTCCGGGCTGATCAGGGTACCGGCAATGGTGCCGCCTTCGCTTTCGATCTGCAGCAGTTCTTCATGCGTTGCCATCGGATTCAGGCTCCAGTCGTGCGTATTTGGTCAGGGGGCCGACATGGCGGTCTTCGCCCTGGTAGTAGATCTCGGCGTCATCCGGCACGCGCACGTCGTTGCCGTAGACCTCGCGCGTCGACGCCACCACGCGCGTGCGCCCCGGGTCGTCGCGCAGCGCCGCCAGCGCTGCCAGTTCGGCACCGGTGGCACCGCCGACGCGCCAGGACTGCTCGAGCACGCCACCGAGCATCTGCCCGTCATTGGCGCCGCCGGCCGGCGCGCCGAAGGCGACGTCGTAGTTGCAGCGCGACAGCACCATGCCGCCGCCTTCGCCATAGCAAGCCAGCGCGGCCTCGTGGTACACCATCGCCGCGCGCACCGCGGCGAGGATGCGGGCGTCGAACGGATGCTGCAGCAGCGCGTCAAAGCCGCCGCGCACCACGGTCAGGGTCGAGCCGCCGTAGACCTTCTGGCCGCGGTTGTTCTCGGTCAGCCCCTGCGTGCCGCAATAGCTCGCCTCCAGTCCCGCCAGCACGACCTTGCCGACGCTGAAGGTCTGCGGCGCGCGCAGGTCGCGCTCCACCACCAGGCCGTCGCGCTCGACCTGCTCCGGGGCAAGCGCGGCCAGCGCTTCCTCCAGCGCAGCTTCGCCGTCGACCACGCGCTGGCCCAGCCCGCCGACACCGCCGGTATCCTTCAGCCGCACCGGCCCCAGCGTCAGCAGCCGCAGCGCCGCGATGCGCGCATCGCCGAGGCTGAACGCGGTAAAGCCCGGCAGCGTGGCGCCCACCACGCGCCGCACGAAGGCCTCCGACCAGCCCCGTGGCGCCGCGGCACCGGGCTCGACCAGGCCGTGCGTGATCGCCTTGGTGGCGACGAACGCATACGGCACCACGCCGCCGAAGAGATCGCCCTCGCCCTGCACGCCCAGGCTTGCCGCCAGTTCGTGGCCGACCAGCGTCTGCGCCGGCACCAGGTACGGCGCGGGCCGTCCCGCTGCTGGCCCGGCGTAGCCGCCGGCGAACGGCTGGCCGGCAATCCGGGCCACCTTGCGGGCAATATTGGCAAGGGTCATGCCATGGTGGCTGTCGGCCCGGTCCAGGGTCTCGCAGCCGTAGGCCATCACCGGGCGGCTGCTCTGCTGCGCGGCTGCCGGACCCGCAGCCGGCAGCACCGGTTTTCGCTTGCTTGCGTTGCTGGATGCGGTCACGGCCTGCTCCTGTTTCGGTTGGTCGCATGGATCCTGCGCAAGGGGCCGCTGGCCGGCAAGCTAGGAGGCTGCCGAGGCGGGGGTTGCGGGTGTGCCGCCGGCGGTCGCGGCGCGCGGATGCTCGCGCGCAGCCCGCGCGTGACGCTTGGCGGCGTGGTTTTCGCGCGCCTCGTCGAGCGAATGGCTGGTCTTGATGCCGTCTTCCTGGTCGGCCAGCTCGGCCAGCTGGCGGTAGAAGCTGACCAGCTGGCGCAGTTCGTCTTCATCCAGGTCTTCGATCGACACCAGCATGTTGCTGGCCTCGCGGTGCGAGGCCAGCAGTTCGTTGAGCTTCAGGTGGACCGCCACGGCGTCCTTGTTCTGGCTCTGCTGGATCAGGAACACCATCAGGAAGGTGACGATGGTGGTGCCGGTATTGATGACCAGCTGCCAGGTTTCGGAATACCCGAACATTGGGCCGGTGAGCGCCCACGCCACCACCACGCCGACCGCCAGCACGAAGGCGGTCGGCGACCCGGCATGGCGCGTGGCGCCGCCGGCAAAGCGGTCGAACAGGTGCAGCACGGTGGCACGTTTGCCGGCGCCGGGCCGATGGCCAACGCCGGGCAGGATGGGGCTGGATTTGCGCATCGTTGCACTCCCACGGATAAGTCGCCGGATTGGCCGCCGGGACTGGTGATGGCCTGGGCGGCATGCTGATTTCATTGTATGGAGCGCATCGCCAATGTGCAGCGGGCGCAGTCCTACAACGGGCGCAGCACTTGCCGCGCCCTACACCTTTCGTTTCTACATCGGGTGATAAATCTTGCCGGCAGCGTGACCGCGTTCATGCGTGCGGGGCGTGCGCGGGCGACGGGAACGCTTCTTGCGCCGCATTCCGTGACGAAGCGGCGACTCCCGTGCGCCGGTGGCTGCCGGTTTGCCGGAACGCCGCCCTGTTGACCAGGGCCCGATCCGCACGCGGTGTCGGTCCCAAGCAAACGGAGCCAGCCATGTTCCAGTCCCCTGCCACGCAACCCCGCGCGCCGCGCCGCGTCGTCGACATCATGACGCGCCAGCCGGCTTATATCACCCCCGATGAAACCATCCAGCATGCCGCGCAGCTGATGGCGGACCTGCATGTCGGCTCGCTGCCGGTCTGCGACGGCCGGCGCCTGGTCGGCATGCTGACCGACCGCGACATCACCGTGCGCGCCACCGCCGGCGGCCAGCCGCCGCAGGCCACGCGCGTGGCCGAGGCGATGTCGCCGCAAGTGCAATGGTGCCTCGAAGACGAATCGCTCGAAGACGCGCAGCACAAGATGGAAGCCGCGCAGGTGCGGCGTCTGCCGGTGCTCGATCACGACCATGCCCTGGTGGGCATCGTGTCGCTGGGCGACCTTGCCAGCAAGGGTGCCGATACGCGCGATGCCGGCGAGACGCTGGCGTCGATCTCCACGCCTTCGGCGCCCGCGCGCTGAAGCCGCATCGACCAGGAGCCGCGATGAGCGCAACCCCTTCCGCCGATGACGAAGCCCTGCGCGTGGCCGTACGCGCCCAGATTGCCGCGGCCTTCGATGGCCGCTTTCCTGACGGCGTGACGCTCGAGGTGGCGGACCGGCGCGTGACCGTGCGCGGCTGCGTGGAAGACGTAGACACCGCGCAGCGCGTGGAAAAGGCCGCGGCGGTCAGTCCCGGCGTGCTGGGCGTGCATAACGCGCTGGCGACGCGGCAGCCGCCCGCGCCCGAGCCGCAGGGACAGCCCGCCGGCAGCGGCAGGCACGCCGACCCGGCCGACAAGCCGGCCGGGCAGGTGAATCACAAGGTCTGAACGACAACGCTGAACCACAAGGCTGAACCACAAGGCGCCGGAGGTTTGCTCCGGCGCCCTGGCGTTTACGAGGGGCTAACGGCCCGATGAGTTGGGATCAACCCCAAGGGTCATAGCGGTCGGCTTCCCAGTACGGCGAGATGCCGTAGTACTGGTGGATGCTGGTGGCCCATTGCGAATCGGCCATGGTCGGCCAGTGGTCCTTGTCGAAGCCTGGCGCGGCCTTGAGCCGGTCCTTCTCGACGCCGAGCACGAAGCACTTGCGCCGCGTGTCCAGCGTCAGCGCGGACCACGGCAGCGCGAACAGCTTTTCGCCAATGCCAAGGAAGCCGCCCATGGCCAGCACGGCATAGGCGACGCGGCCGCCGAGCACGTCGATCATGATGTGGTCGATGGTACCGATATCGTCGCCGGCCGGGTCAACCACCTTGTTGCCCTCGAGCGTGTCGGCCGCCATCACGAATGGGCCGGGTCCCGGGGAATTGCGGTCGATGCCGCCGACGATCGAGGCGCCGTGCGGATGTTCGGCGCCGGGGGTTTCAGGTTGGACTGGATTCATGGATACCTCCGTTTGGCTGCTCGGGTAGCGGGTTGGGGCGAAATGCGTAGCACGATGCGCTAGCGGCGTGCGCGCGTGTCGGCCGGCACCGGCGGTACCAGCGGATCGAAGTCGGCCCAGCGGCCATCGACCCACTCGCCGTCGGCGCGCTCGACATCCTTGGCGCCGCCCTGGCGCAACACGGTCGCGACCGTGTCCGCCGCGGCGGTGTCTGTGCCGGTCAGGTGCGCGGCCAGCACGACCCCGGCATTGCGCACCGGCGGCTGGCCGGTGCGCGGGTTGCGCCCGGCATGGCGCGCCAGTGCCAGCGCACCCGCGAGCGAGCCCAGGTAGGCACCCAGCCCGACCGCGAATACCAGCACCAGGATCGACAGCGGTGGCGTCGCGCCCAGCGCGGCGACCAGCGCCGCACCAACTGCGGCGCCCACGGCGGCGCCGATCAGCACCCCGCTGATGGCGCCCACGCCCGCCTTGCGCGCGCCGGCGTCCGCGGCGTGATCGCCGCCGATGGCATAGGCGGCGTGCTGCCCGGGCGGGTTCACGTAGAACAGGTTCAGGTCCTGGTCGGCAAACCCCTGCGCACGCAGCCGGCTTGCGGTGGTCTCGGCGGTGGCGAAGCTGTCGAAGCGGCCAGCGATGATGGCGGACATGGTGGCTCCTTTTCGTTCATCGATGTGTTCGGAACCGCGGCGGTGCTGGTGGCAGCCACGCCGCGGCGCTTGGACTCAAGGTGGACTAAAGGGGGCAGGCACGCTCCTCAGCGCTTGGCCGACTTGCCCGGCTTGGCGGACTTGGCCGCAGTCCTGGCCCCGGCCTTGCCCCCGGCCGCTGCTCCGGTCTTTGCGGCAGGCTTGGCTGCGCGCTTGGTAGCGGGCTTGGTAGCGGGCTTGCTAGCGGGCTTCGCAGCGGACTTGGCGGCAGGCTTGGCCGTCGCCGACCTGGTCGCAGCGGACCCGGTCATTGCGGACCTGGCCGTGGATTTGGCAGCTGTCCGGGTCGGCGGCTTGGCGCCCGGCATGTCGCTCGCCTTCGAACCCGCCTTCGCGCCCGCCTTCGCCCCCGTCTTTGCAGCAGGCTTGGCCGAGCGTCCCGGCTCCGCGGCTGCGCCCTTGCGCTGGCCGGCCGGCTTCGCGCCTACCGGCTGCTCCTGGCTGCCTTCCCTGAGCTTCCAGTCGACGTCGTCGCGCGCGGTCTGCGTCTTCTTCTCGGCGTGCATGGCAGCGCTGGGCGAGATCGGATCGCTGGCCGGGAAGGTCATCTCGAGCGAATCGTCGACGGCGGCCTGGTAGGTCTTGGCTTCCTTGCCGCGCGGCCGGGTGCCCGCGGCCGGCTTGCCGGCTGCGCCCTTGCCCGCGGACGGGCCGCTGCTGCGGGTGGCCGGCGCGCTGCCGGCACGCGCCGATGGCGTGGCCCTGGTGGACTGCGCGGACCGCGTGGCGGTCGCGGACTTCGCCCGGGACGGCTTCTGTGCAACCTGCTCGGCCTGGGCGGACTTGCGGCTGGCGTTGGGCATGGTTGTTCCCTCCTTGGTTTAGGGTGCTTGATCCATGCAAGGGGCGGGCCAGAAATTTGTCAGCGGCCTTGCACGCAGGCAGGCGCTGCGGCGCGCGTGTGAACGCAGCCATACCGTGGCGCGCGGCCACCGCGCGATGGCGCCGCGGGCAAGTGGTACGCGTAGCGTTGGCGCCGGCCGGGTAAAAACTACATCGATATCGGCGGCGGAGCCGCGTTCAGGCCTGGCGCATATGGCGCGGGAACCGGACCGCGATGCAGACGCTGACCTTGTCGCTGTCGCAGCCGTCGCTCTCCGCGCTCAGCACGGCGCCGTGCATTTCCACCATGCGCCGCGTCAGCAGCAGTGCGCTGCTTTGCCGGGACGGCGGCTCGCCCCCCTGCGGCGGACGGCGGCCGAAGAAGTCGGTCAGCGCCGCCAGCCGGCTGGCGCTGCGCTGCGAATCCAGCGGCGGGCTTTCGGTGATGCGCAGCTTGACGTAATCGGGCTCGCTGAACAGGTGCATGCTGACCGCGCCGCCGGTGGGGGCGCGCCAGATGCAGTGCACCAGCAGGTGCCGCAGCAACGGCCCCAGCCGCATGGCATCCCCGTCGATCCGGTAGGCGTCGGCATCCGCCGCGTCCGGAGCGGCGCCCGGCTCGGTCGAGGGGGTTGCCGCCTCCGCCCAGATCGCGGAGCCGTCCGCGCTCAGCGGCGACAGCAGCACGCCGCGCGCCTCGGCCGCATGGCGGCGGTCGGCAATTGCCTGCAGCGCCAGCGTGCGCAGGTCCAGCTGCTGCCAGCGGGGCGGGGTCTCGTCGGCCAGCAGCCGCACCCCCTCTTCCATTTCCTCGATCAGCGCCAGCTGTTGCTGCATGCCCGAGCGGATGCCGTCGAGCGCGCGCTGCGCCGGCGCCGGCGTGGTATCGAAGGCGCGGTCCAGCACGTAGGCCCAGCTCTGGATGGCGTTCAGCGACGAGCGCAGGTCATGCGCGGATTGCTCGATCAGCGTGCCGACCTCCCGCACGCTACGCACCGGCTGGACGCTGCCGTTGCCGGCCGCGGCCTGCGCGTTCGGCGCCTGCGCGTCGGACGGCTGCGCGGAATCTGGCTCAGAGTTGCCCGGCAAGCCGGACGGCGGAGATAGCTGCGTCATGTGCGGATCGGCCGCAACGGCCCGTAGACATGGCAGGCCGGATCGGCCGGAGACATTGCCCTGCTCGGAAGCAAGAAACGTGCTCCACGCGCCCATGCCGCCACCGGGGCCGCCGCGCGCACCCGCCATCCCCGTGGTCCCAAGCGATGGCGCACGCTGTCATCCGGTTGCGGACGGACCCGAGTCATTGCGCGAGGCGCGCAACCACTCTGGCAATTCGCCACGGGCGGCATAATCTTCCAGCCGGTTGTACAAAGTCTTCAGGCTGATGCCGAGGATTTCCGCCGCGTGCTTCTTGACCCCCGCGCACTGCTCCAGCGTGGCGAAGATCAGCTGGCGGTCGGCATCGGCCAGCGACATCCCCACCGGCACCGACACCACCGCCGCGCCCGGCGCCTGCGTGGCCGCGACCTGCAGCGGCACCTGGGCTTCGGTGATGAGGTCGTCGTCAGCCATGATGAAGGCGCGCTGCACGAAGTTGCGCAGCTCGCGCACGTTGCCGGGCCACGCGTGCAGGCGCAGGCTGTCGAGCACATTGGGCGCGAAGCGGCGCTGCACGCCCTGTTCGGCATTGAGCTGGTCCAGCATCATGTTGGCGATCTGGATTACGTCGTCGCCGCGCGCGCGCAGCGGCGGCAGCTCCACCGGGAAGACATTGAGCCGGTGGAACAGGTCGGCGCGCAGCTTGCCGTCGGCGACCGCTTCCTCGGGGTTGCGGTTGGTGGCGGCCAGCACGCGCACGTCGGCATGGCATTCGCGGTTGGTGCCGACCCGCATGAAGGTGCCGGTCTCGAGCACCCGCAGCAGCTTGACCTGCAGCTCGGCGGGCATCTCGGTGATTTCGTCCAGGAACAGCGTGCCGCCGTCGGCGCGCTCGAAATAGCCCTTGTGCTGGCGATCTGCCCCGGTAAAGCTGCCGCGCTCGTGGCCGAACATCTCGCTTTCGATCAGCGTGGGCGAGATCGCGCCGCAGTTGACCGCCAGGAACGGCTGGCGCCGCCGCGCCGACAGCTCGTGCACGGTCTGCGCGGCCAGCTCCTTGCCGGTGCCGCTTTCGCCGATCAGCAGCACGGTAGCCTCGGTGGGCGCCACGCGCGCGAGCTGGTCGTAGACCGCCTGCATCACCTCGGAGCTGCCCATCAGGCGCCCGAAGCGGCCGTAGCGGCGCAATTCGCCACGCAGCGAATGGATCTCGGCGCGCAACTCGCCGGTGGTGGCCAGGCGCTTGAGCACGGTCTGCAGGCGCGCGACGTTGATGGGCTTGACCAGGTAATCGGTGGCGCCGGCGCGCAGCGCTTCCACCGCGCTTTCCACGCTGGCGTAGCCGGTGGTCAGGATCACCTCGACGCCGGAAGCGCCGACCTCCTCGAACAGTTCCATGCCGTTGCCGTCGGGCAGGCGCAGGTCGGCCACGATGGCTTCCGGCATGCGCCAGCCGATCTGCAGCCGCGCTTCACGCAGCGTGCCGGCGGTGGCCGAGGTGAAGCCTTCCATGGCTACGATCTCGGCCAGCGCGGCGCATGCGTTTTCGTCGTCATCGACAATCAGGATGTGGGGCATACGATCCGTCAGTGAGACCTAATGGAAACTCAAGGCAAACCCCCGGGCGCTGCCTTCCGCAACCGCAACGCCGACCGGCACCGGGTCAGCGGAAATCCGCCGGCGCGCCTCATGCGTGACGCGTACGGCAGCCTTGGCAGGCACAGAAGGGCACGGCCCTGACTGCGGATTCTGGTCCGCGGGGGCGGGTCCACACTGCGTAATGCCAGTCTAAGCCTGGGCAGGCACGGTCGTTGCCGGTGTCCGTCTGACACAGCTGTCGGAACTTGCCGCGCAGGTGCGCGCCGCTATGGCAAGCCCCCACGCCAAAGGCTAGCATAGGAACTTCTCCCGGCAACCCGCCACCTGCAACCCTCGATCGGCCGATTTCGGGCCAGCAACCCGTGCCAGTGACCGCCAGCACTTCGCGGCGCAGCAACGCCGCCTCTTCCAGCCACGGCGCCAACCACGGCGCCGGCCACGCCGCCGGCACCGCGCCGGCCAGCGAACCCGCGCCGCGCCGCGCCGTGCCGTCGCAGGTGTCGCTGCTGTGGGAAAGCACCGCGCCCGCAATGCAACGCCTGCTGGCGCAGATCGAGCGCGTGGCGCCCACCGATGTCACCATGCTGGCCGTGGGGGAAAGCGGCTCGGGCAAGGAAGTGGTGGCGCGCGCGGTGCATGAACGCAGCGCCCGCCGCAACGGCCCCTTCATTGCCGTCAACTGCGGCGCGATCCAGCCCACGCTGATCGAATCCGAACTGTTCGGCCATGAAAAGGGCGGCTTTACCGGCGCCATCGAGCAGAAGGCGGGCTACTTCGAGCAGGCCCAGGGCGGCACGCTGTTTCTCGACGAAGTCACCGAGATGCCGCTGGAGATGCAGATCAAGCTGCTGCGGGTGCTGGAGGGCCGCACCTTCCACCGCGTCGGCGGCGATACGCTGATCGCCACCGACGTGCGCATCCTCGCGGCCACCAACCGCGACCCGGTGGAAGCCGTGCGCGGCGGCCAGCTGCGCGAGGACCTGCTGTACCGGCTGGCGGTGTTTCCCTTGCATATCCCGCCGCTGCGCGAGCGGCCCGACGATATCGTGCCGCTGGCACGCCACTTCCTGGCCGAGTACAACGCCATGGAGCGCACCGACAAGAGCTTCTCGGCAGGCTCGCTGGACCGCCTGGTGCGCTACGACTGGCCCGGCAATGTGCGCGAGCTGAAGAACGCGGTCTACCGCGCCTTTATCCTCGCCGACAAGGTGGTGGAGATCGGCAACCCCAACCTGGCCACGCAGGCGCCGCGGCCGACCACCGTCGACGGCGTGGTCAACGTGCGCGTCGGCACCACCCTGGCCGACACCCAGCGCGAGATCATCATGGCGACGCTGGCGCGCTTCGACGGCGACAAGCGCCAGGCCGCGCGCGCCCTCGGCATCAGCCTGAAGACGCTCTACAACCGGCTCGACGCCTACCGCTCCTTGTGAGGCCCCGCGGGTCTTGCCGGCACCGGCTCGGCCAGGGCCCGCGACAGGGCTTCGATCGACAGCGGCTTGGTCAGGTGCGCATCGAAGCCGGCCTGCCGGCTGCGGCGCTGGTCCTCGGCGGTGCCGCGCCCCGACAGCGCCAGGAACCGCACCGGGCGGCCGCGCAGGTCCTCGCGCAGCGCTTCCAGGACTTCATAGCCGGACATGTCGGGCATCTGCAGATCGAGCAGCACGCAGTCGGGCCGGAACGCCGCGGCCACGCCTACCGCCTGCTGGCCGCTGTGCACCGCCTGGGCCTCGTGGCCAAGCAGGGTCAGCAGTTCGGCCATGCTGTCGGCGGAGTCGGCATTGTCATCGACCACCAGCACGCGCCGGCACGGCGCCCTGCCCGGCGCCAGCGTGGCGGGCTCGGCCGGACGCGCGCTGGCGCGCGGCAGGATCACGGTGAAGGTGCTGCCCTTGCCCGCGCCCGCGCTGTCGGCCTGGATCGCGCCGCCATGCGCTTCGAGGATGGCCTTGGCCAGCGCCAGGCCGATGCCCAGCCCGCTGCGGCTGCCGGCATCGCTTTCCTGCGTGAACAGGTTGAAGATGCGGTCCAGCGCCGCGCGTTCCAGCCCGCGGCCGGTATCCGACACCGCGGTGATCACGCGCTCCGCCTCCACGCTGACCTGCACGCTGACGGTTCCCCCGCGCGGCGTGTACTTGGCGGCGTTGCTGAGCAGGTTCAGCAGCACCTGCCCGAGCCGCGCGGCATCGGCCCGCACAAAGGGCGAGACCTCCGGCAGCGCCACCACCAGTTGCTGGCCCGACGCTTCCAGCGTGGGACGGATCGCTTCCAGGCTGGTGGCGACCACTTCGTTATAGGACGTCGGCGTCAGCTCCATCTTGAGCTTGCCGGCGGTCACGCGGCCCACGTCGAGCAGGTCGTTGACCAGCCGCTCCACCTGGCGCAGCTGGCGCTCGATGATCTCGGCGCAGTGGCGCACGCGCGGCCCGGTGTCGGGGGTCAGCACGATCACTTCGACGGCATTGCGCACCGGCGCCAGCGGGTTGCGCAGCTCGTGGGCGAGGATGGCGAGGAAGGACTGCAGGCGGCGGTTGCCGGCATCGAGCATTTCCAGCCGCAGCGCATCGCTGAGGTCGCGCGCGGTCCACAGCAGGCATTCCGGGCAACCGGCCGCGTCGCGCACCAGCACCATGCGCGTGGCGCAGCGCATTACCGAGCCGTCCTTGCGCGCCAGCCGTTCTTCGCCAGCCCATTGGCCGCAGGCCCGTGCCGCCTCCAGCGCGGCCTGCGGGCGGCCCGCGGCGGCATCCTGGCGGGTATAGAGCCAGGCCAGCGGCCGGCCCGCCGCCTCTTCGGCGGTATGGCCGGCAAGCGCGTGCGCGCCGGCGTTCCAGCTGCGAATGGTGCCATCGAGAGAGAGTTCGCAGACCGCGGTGCAGGGCAGGTTCTCGGCCAGCAGGTGCAGCTTGTCGGCGGCCAGGCGCGCATGGTCGGCGGCGGCCTGCTGCACGGTGGTGTCGCGGCACGACACGATAAAGCCCGTGCCCGCCGCGCCATCGGGCAGGTCGGCCGCGTCCATGCAGCGCATGTCGCAGCTGGCCCGCAGCAGGCTGCCGTCGCGGCGCACGCGCCAGCCTTCGTCGCGCGCCTGGCCGCTGCGCGCGGCCGCATCCAGCCATTGCTGCGCCAGGCCCGCGGCGGCGTCCTCGGCACGGTGCAGCCGCGACACATGACTGCCTACGATCTCCGCGGCACTGTAGCCGAACAGCCGGCGTGCCGGTTCGGGCCACGCCACGATCACGCCATGCGCGTCGAGCTCGAACACCGCACAATCCTCCACCGCGTCAAGCAGGCGGCGATATCGTTGCGCCAAATGCAGGGCGTCGCCCTCCGGCGCCAAGCCGCCGCACGATTCCACGAGGGTCGAGCGAACTTCCGTTGCCGCTTGCATCCCGGTCATGATCACATTCGGTAGATGGGATTGTCGACGGTCTGGCCTGCGTAGCGTGCAGCCACGGCCGGCGCAGAGGCACAGCGCCAAATGCCCGCGAGGCGCGGGCATTCAAGTCAATAATAGGCGCTCGCTGCCCTTGCGCCACCCGATATCGCGGCGCAAGCGACGCACGCCGCGTTGCGGGGAGTCCGAGAACGGCGGCCGCCGCACGCATGCCGTCTGCGGCGGCGGGCGGCGCAGCGGCGCTAGCGGCGGCGCAGCTGGACCATCGCCGCGACCGCGGCCGAGGCCCCGACCACCAGTGCGGTGGTCAGCATGGGGTAGCGCGCGGTGGTGGTGTACGGGCAGGAATGCAGCGCGGCGTGGGTGCCGGTGCGCTCCTGCAGGCCGCTGCCGCTGCCGTAGAGCGCGTTGTCCTCGAGCGGGCCGGCCGGATGGCGGGTCTGCTGGGCGCGGCCCATGAAGCGGCGCATGAAGCGGTCGAAGGTGTGCGGCGCATGGTACGCGGCAGCCGAGAAGGCCTTGGCCGCGGCGCCCACGAACAGCTCGCGGCGCGGGTTTTCCGCGGCGAACAGGATCGCGTCGGCGGCCAGGGCCGGGTCGTACAGCGGCGGCGGCAGGCGCGGCTCGACGTCGAGGAAGTTCTTGGCGTGCATGGCCAGCGGGGTTTCCAGGCCGGCGGGCTTGATCAGCGTCACGCTGACCGGGGCCTGCTCCTGCTCCAGCTCCAGCCGCAGCGAATCGGTGAAGCCCTTGATCGCATGCTGCGAGGCCGAGTAGGCGCTCTGCAGCGGCATCGGGCCGTCGGCCGCCTCGCTGCCCATGTTGATGATGGCGCCGCCATGCTCGCGCAGGTGTGCCGCGGCCGCCAGCGAGCCATGCACGGTGCCCCAGTAGTTGGTGTCGAACAGCCGCCGCTGGTCTTCCAGCGGCACATCGCAATGGCGTCCGAAGATGGTCACGCCGGCGTTGTTGATCCAGGTGTCGAAGCCGCCGAAGCGCTCGATCGCGGCATGCGCCACCTTGCCGATCTCATCGTGCCGGCCCACATCCGCGACCACGGTGATCACTTCGGTACCCTGCTCGCGCAATTCTTCCGCCAGCTGGTGCAGCGACCCCTCGCTGCGCGCCACCAGCACCAGGCGTGCGCCCTGCTGCGCCGCCTTGCGCGCGGTGACCAGCCCAACGCCGCTGCTGGCGCCGGTCAGCACGATGACCTGCGAGCTGATTCTCTTCAAGGTGGGTTTCATCTGCCGCGTCCTCCAGTGGGGAGTCCCGGCCCTGCGCCGGGCGTATCGGTGGAAAGTCGCAAGGAGCGTTCCCGTCGCGGGCCCGCCGTGACCGCGGCGGCGGGGCATGACGTCCACGGCAGATTTACAACGCCTGGTAAGAACCACATGGCGCTGGGGGCGCATCGCGGCGATGACCGCTACCGCGCCGTTCCTGGTTGCTTGCTCTGTGCAGGATGTAGGACGGGCGCCGATTTCAGCGCGGCCATGTGCTGCCTAAGCTGGATGCATCCACGCAACCGGCGACCGCCATGGCCAAGACCACTTCGCAGGACTCGCGCGCACCGCGCGCCGCTGGCAAGCGTGCGGCGAAGCCTGCCGCCAGGACGGGCAGCAAGCCCGCCAGGACGACCTCGGCGAAGCCCGCCACCAAGCCCGGCACCAAGCCCGGCACCAAGCGCGCCGCCAGCGCCCGCCCCGCGGCACGCGGCGCGGCACCGGCTCCAGTCACGCCCGCGGCGCTCGAAAAATACCGCCGCATGCGCGACTTCGGCGCCACGCCCGAGCCCAGCGGCGCCGCTGCCCGCGCCGCAGCGCGCAAGCGTGCCGCGGCGTTGTCGTTCGTGATCCAGAAGCATGCGGCACGGCGGCTGCACTACGACTTCCGTCTGGAGCTGGGCGGCACGCTGAAGAGCTGGGCCGTGCCCAAGGGGCCCAGCCTGGACCCCGCCGACAAGCGCATGGCGGTCCATGTGGAAGACCATCCGATGGACTACGCCGGCTTCGAGGGCGTGATTCCCGCCGGGCACTATGGCGCCGGCACGGTGATCGTCTGGGACCGCGGCACCTGGGTCCCGGTGGGCGATCCCGAGGCGGGCTATCGCAGCGGCAAGCTCAAGTTCGAGCTGCGCGGCGAAAAGCTGCACGGGCACTGGACCCTGGTGCGCATGCACGGCAGCCGGCAGAAGGAGCAGGACGCCTGGCTGCTGATCAAGGAACGCGACGACGCCGCGGTGCCGGCGTCGGAGTTCGACGTGGTCGAGGCCCTGCCCGACAGCGTGCTGGGCGGCACCCAGCGCAAGCCCGCGGCCAGGCGCGCCGGCGCCGGCAAGGCAGCCGCGGCCGAAACGGCTACACCGGCCGCGCACGATGCCATGCGCGCGCTGAAGCCACCGCCCGGCGCAACGCGCGCGGCGCTGCCGCTGGCGCTGGCGCCGCAACTGGCGACGCTGGTCGAGAAACCGCCGCCCGACGCCGCGGCCTGGCGCTACGAGATCAAGTTCGACGGCTACCGGCTGCTGGCGCGCGTCGACGGCAAGGACGTGCGGCTGTTCACGCGCCAGGGCCATGACTGGACCAGCAAGCTGCGCGCGCTGGCGCGCGATGTCGGCGCGCTGGGCCTGCCCGACGGCTGGCTCGACGGCGAGATCGTGGTGCTCGGCAAGCACGGCGAGACCGATTTCCAGGCCTTGCAGAATGCCTTCGATACCTCGCGCGCCGAAGCCATCCAGTACTTTGTCTTCGACCTGCCCTACTTTGCCGGCCATGACCTGCGCAAGGTGGCGCTGGTGGAGCGCCGCGCGCTGCTGCGCCGGATCTTCGGGCACAACGTCTCGCCGCGCCTGCAGTTCAGCGAAGACTTCGAAGCCAGCCCCGGCGACATGCTGGACGCGGCGTGCCGCATGAAGCTGGAAGGCGTGATCGGCAAGCGCGCCGACTCCGCCTACGTCAGCGCGCGCAGCAATACGTGGATCAAGCTCAAATGCACCTTGCGCCAGGAATTCGTGGTGGCGGGCTTCACCGATCCCAAGGGCAGCCGCACCGGCATCGGCTCGCTGCTGCTGGGCGTGCACGACAGCGGCGGACGGTTGCGCTATGCGGGCAATGTCGGCACGGGCTTCGACACCCGCACGCTCGACGAGCTGCGCGCGCAACTGGATGCGCTGCGTGCCGATGCGTCGCCGTTCCACACGCTGCCGGCCGGCGTGCGCGGGCATTGGGTCAAGCCCACGCTGGTGGCCGAAGTTTCGTTCGGCAGCTGGACCCGCGAAGGCCGCGTGCGCCATGCGGTGTTCCATGGCCTGCGCACCGACAAGCCCGCCGGCGCGGTCTCGGTGGAGCAGCCGGCGGCGCCCGCTGGCAAAGGCAAGGCGGCAGCCACGACGCGGGACAAGCCAGCAGCCAGGCCTGAGTCCAGGCCAAAGGCGGGCGCGGCCAAGCGCCAGACCGCGGTGGGCGGCAAGGTCTCGATCAGCCACGCCGAGCGCGTGATCGACGCCGACTCGGGCCTGACCAAGGGCGACCTGGTGCGCTACTACGAACGCGCCGCGCCGCTGATGCTGCCGCACCTGCGCGGACGCCCGATCGCGATGGTGCGCGCGCCATCCGGCGTGGGTGGCGAGCAGTTCTTCCAGCGCCATAGCGACACGCTGCGCGTGGACGGCCTCAACGTGCTGGACCCCGGCCTGTGGCCGGGACATCCCGCCCTGCTGGAGATCGCCTCGGCCGAGGCACTGGTGGCGGCGGCCCAGCTCAACGTGGTGGAGTTCCATACCTGGAACGCGAGCAAGCGCAGCATCGACCGGCCCAACCGCATCATCTTCGACCTCGACCCCGGCGAAGGCGTGCCGTGGACACAGGTGCAGGAAGCGGCCGCGCTGATGAAGGCGCTGCTGGACGAGCTGGGGCTGGCCAGCTTCCTCAAGACCAGCGGCGGCAAGGGCCTGCACGTGGTGGTGCCGGTCACGCCGCGGGCGGGCTGGGACGAGCTGAAGGATTTCGCGCGCGACGTGGTGCTGCATGCGGCCGCGACGCTGCCGCAGCGCTTCGTCGCCAAGAGCGGCGCGCGCAACCGGGTCGGCAAGATTTTCATCGATTACCTGCGCAACGGCATGGGCGCGACCACGGTGGCCGCATTCTCGGCACGCGCGCGGCCCGGGCTGGGGGTATCGATTCCGGTGGCGTGGGAGGAGCTGGACACATTGACCAGCGCCGCGCAGTGGACCGTCGCCAACGTCGAAGCCCGGCTGGACGCGCTGGAGGCGGCAGACCCGTGGGCGGACTACGCCGGCACCCGGCAGGCCATCACGCGCGCCGCGGCACGCCTGGCGCGCGCCGGATAGCCCCTGTGCCGGGGCTGTCGTTGCCCGTGGCCGGCGGCACATTTCTTGCCCCTTGGTGACGAGCGTGTCCCGGCGATATCCCTGTTGCGAATCACGCCAGGACGGCAACACCCAACGGAGACAGACCATGGCCCCACTGAAGATTCTCGCGAACCTGCGCGCCGCCGGCAGCACCGGCGCGGCCCCGCGCAACCGCCGCGGCCTGCGCCGGCTGCTGGTGTCCTGCGCCATGCTGTCCTGCGCGGCAGCCCCGGTGCAGGCCAAGCTGCCGCCGCCCACGCCGGAGCAGCAGCAGGCCGCCGAAGCCAAGAAGGCCAAGGAAGCCGAAACCGCCAAGCAGCAAGCCGACGCGCTGGCCGTGGTGCAGGACCGCATTGCCGCGCGCTTTGGCAAGGGCACCGATTACAAGGGCTGGACCGAGCCGGGCAAGATCCCGCAGAAGGCCGCCGAAGCGCCGCGCTCCACCGGCCCGCAAGGCGGCACCTCGCCCAGCGCCGAGGCCCACAGCGGCGAGGCGGCGCGCCGCTAGCCCGCACGGCACTCTCGGGTCAGTCACGCCGGTCCGGACGGCGGTATGCCGCGCCGTGCCCTCCTCGCTGTCCGCGACGTTGCCCAGCCGGCACGCGTCTTGCCACTGCGAAGCGGAACGGCTCGCGCAAAACACCGCGGCCACGTTGATCAACAAGGGGACGGCGATGATCTGGGGGATGGGGGATTGCAGGATTTGCAAAGGCAGTACGGGCCACCGTGGTAAGTCTTACACGCGGCGCGCGCAGACCAGCGCGGTTTTACACGACACGGCCGCGCGGAGTTGCCCGTCATTGCGGGTGCGCACTGGCGCGCCGCGCAGGGTGCAGTCATGAAGCCGCAAGCCAACCGCGCCCCGCTGATCCTGAACGTCGAGGATCGCGAAGGGCCGCGCTACGTCAAGAGCCGCATCCTGCATCGCGGCGGCTTTTCCGTGATCGAGGCGGTCACCGGCCATTCGGCGCTGTCGCTGGTGCGCCAGCACGCGCCATCGCTGGTGCTGCTGTCGGCAAGGCTGCCCGATATCAGCGGCCTGGAAGTGTGCCGCCTGCTGAAAGAAGATCCGCAGACCGCGCGCACGCTGGTGCTGCTGACCTCGCCCGGGCTGGCCCAGTCGCGGCAGCGCGTGGAGGCGCTGAACTGTGGCGCCGACGGCTACCTGGTCGAGCCCGCCGAACCCGAGGAAGTGCTGTCCAGCATCCAGGCGCTGCTGCGCCTGCGCGGCGCCGAAGACGCCTTCCACCGCACCTCGCGCGCCCTGCACGAGCATGAAGACATGTTCCGCCAGCTCGCCGAATCGCTGGCCGACGTGGTGTGGATCCTCGATCCGTCGACGCGGCGGCTGCTGTTCGCCAGTTCCTCGCTGGCGACCATCTGCGGCCACTCGGCCGAGCAGTTGATGGACGACCCGCGCCTGTGCCTGCAGCGCGTCGCGCCGGCCGACCGCGCGCACGTGGAAGCCGCCGTGGAGAGCATGCTGCGCGACGGCAGCATGGACCTCGAATTCGCGGTGGCCCTGCCCAGCGGCGAGATGCGCGAAGTCCGCGCGCGCGCCTTCCCCATGCGCAGCCGTGGCGGCGCCGACGACACCGACACCGCGCAGGCCGGTGCCGTCGGCCAGCCGCTGCGCGTTGCCGGGATCTGCCAGGACGTGACGCTGCAGAACCGCGCCGGGCGCACCTTGCGCGACGAGGAACGCCGCAAGGACCAGTTCCTGGCGATGCTGGCGCATGAGCTGCGCAACCCGCTGGCACCGCTGCGCAGCGCCGCAGACCTGCTGCAGCAGCTCGCGCCCACGCGCGAAGACATGTTCCGCGCGCGCGACATCATCGGCCGGCAGGTGCATCACCTGACCCGGCTGGTCGACGAGCTGCTCGATATCTCGCGCTTCAACCAGGGCCGCATCACGCTGCGGCAAGACCTGGTCGAGCTGCGCACCGCGCTCAATACCGCGGTGGAAGCCGTGCGTCCGGTGCTCGACGCCTATCGGCACACGCTGCGGCTGTCGCTGCCGGAGCAGCCGCTGCCGATACGCGGCGACCTGGTGCGCCTGACGCAGATCTTCAGCAACCTGCTGCAAAACGCGGCCGCGTACACCCCCGCCGGCGGCATGATCTCGGTCGAAGCCGGCTTCGACGAGAGCACGCCGGAGACCGTGCCGGATGCGGTCTCCGGCGGGCAAGTCACGGTGCGCGTGCGCGATAACGGCACCGGCCTGTCCGCAGCACTGCAGCGGCAACTGTTCGATCCGCTGGCCCCGCCCGACCCGGCCAGGGAGAACGACGCCCCCACGGAGGCACCGCACAGCGCCTTCCCGCATGACGGGCCGGGCATCGGCCTGACACTGGTGCAAAAGCTGGTGCAGCTGCACGGCGGCACCATCCGCGCCTTCAGCGCCGGCCCCGGCCAGGGCAGCACCTTCACCGTGAGGCTGCCGGTCGAGCCGTGGCAGAACTGGCATCCCGGTTCCGGCAAGGCCGGCCCGCGGCGCAGCGTGCCGCGCCGCATCCTGGTGGTGGACGACAACGTCGACGCGCTCGAGGCCATGACGATGGCGCTGCAGGCCATGGGGCACACCGTGGTGACCGCGCCCGACGGCCCCAGCGCGCTGGCGCGCGCCAGCGACGCGCGTCCGGACCTGGTGCTGCTGGACCTGGGCATGCCGGCCATGGACGGCTTTGAAACCGTGCGCCGCTTGCGCGCGCTGCCCGAGCTGCGCGGCGCCAAACTGGTCGCGCTGACCGGCTTCGGCCAGCCCGAGGACCGCCGCCGCGCGCTGGCCGCGGGATTCGACCAGCACCTGGTCAAGCCCGCCGACCTGGACGCGCTGACGCGGCTGCTCGATGAGCTCGACCAGGAGCGCGCCTAGCGCCATGCCCGCGCCGGCCGGAGCCTTCACCCAGGATTCAACCAGGAGCTATCCGTGCATACCACGCCCGATCCCGACATCCCGCCCCGTGAGCCCGAAGTCCCGCCGCCGGAGCCGCCGCCCGGCCCGCCCCAACCCGTGGAAGACCCCCCTCCGGGCGACATGCCGCCACCGCCGCCGCAACGCGCCGGCGCCCGTGGCAAAGGAGCGATCAAGTGTCCCGCATCATCTGGAAAGGCGCCATTGCCTTCGGCCTCGTCAACATCCCCGTCGTCCTTCGCCCCGCGTCGCGCAGCCAATCGCTGGACCTGGACCTGCTAGACGTGCGCGACATGGCCCCGGTGGGCTACCAGCGCATCAACAAGAGCACCGGCAAGCCGGTCGACAAGGAGCATATCGTCAAGGGCTACCAGTACGCCAAGGACGAATACGTGCTGCTCAACGACGAAGATTTCCGCCGGGCCAATGTCGAGGCCACGCAGACCGTGGACATCGTCAGCTTTGTCGATGCCGAGAGCATTCCGCCGTACTACTTCGACACCCCGTACTACCTCGAGCCCGACAAGCGCGGCGAGCGCGGCTATGCGCTGCTGCACGAAACCATGCGCCGCACCGGCAAGGCCGCGCTGGCGCTGGTGGTGCTGCGCGCGCGCCAGCACCTGGCGGCGATGCTGGTGCACGACGACGCGCTGGTGCTGAACACCATGCGCTTCGCCGACGAGGTGCTGCCGATCTCGGAACTGCGCCTGCCCAAGGCGCCCAGCGGCAAGGCCACCGGCGCGCGCGGGCGCGAGATCGAGATGGCCGCCAAGCTGGTCGAAGACATGACCGAGGACTGGGCCCCCGAGCAATACCGCGACACCTACCGCGACGACCTGATGGCGCGCATCGAGCAAAAGATCGAATCCGGCAAGACCCACCAGTTGACCCCGCCCGCGGAAGAGGAAGAAGCACCGCGCCAGGGCGCCAAGGTCATCGACATGGTGGCGCTGCTGCGACAGAGCCTGGGCAAGCGCGGCAAGGGCAGGCAGGAAGACGAGGCCGAGACCGAAACCGAAACCGAAGCCGAGCCCGCGCGCCGCAAGACCCCTGCGCGGCACGCCGCCGCACGCAAGCAGCCCGCCGCGAAGCGCACCAGCGCCACGCCGGCCAAGCGCGCGCGCAGTACGAGTTCAAAGAGCGCCGGCACCAAGCGCGCCGGCAAGAGCGGATCGCACGCGCCAGCCGCGCGCAAGAGCGCCGGCACGACGGGCAGAAAGCGCGCGGCTTGATCCGTTTCTGCGGACTAAAACGTGCTGCTTGTGTGCTTCCCTGTCCCGCGCGCGGGACGGGGGAGAGGGCCGTTGGGATGCCACCGGCTGCGCTTACAGCCGAGAAGACTCCCCCCTCACCGCGTCGACACCTTCAAGTTGTCATTCACCGACGTCACCCCCTCGACGCTGCGTATCGTTTTCAACGCCAGGTCGTGCTGTTGCTGGGTCGGCACCGTGCCGCTGACTTCCACCGCCCCCTGTTGCGTCTTCACCTGAATGCCGGTGGACTTGAGGTCCTTGGTGCCGAGCAGCCGGGTCTTGATCTTCGTGGTGATGGCGCTGTCCTCGATGCTTTGCCTGGCCTGGCCGACCCCGGTCACAGCGCTGGTGTCCGGGTCGGGCCGGCCGGGCATGCCCGGTGCCGAGTTGACCGGCGCCACCGGTGCCTCGTCGGCCGCAACGAAGATCAGCCCGCTCTTGTCGAGCGCCAGCGCACTACCGGCAGCCGCCGCCAGCGCCGCGACGCAGGCCATGCGCACGGTGCGCGCGGTGGTTCGGGAAAATCGCATGGCTTTCTCCTTGACGGTCCAGCGCAAGCCGCTGCCGGGCTGGCACGCGGCGCCACTGGCAAGGCATTTTTCAGCAAGCTCCATACCCGCCATGGCGGGCCGGGCGGTGCCGCAGCAGCCGCGCCGGATGCTATGTAAAACGGGCCACGCGTTGTAAAAGCGCCGCGGCGCACGCGTGGCGCATCGCGCGCATCGCGCCGGCCCAGGCGGCGTGGCGGCGCTGTCGTGCTTGGCATGGCGATTGCGAAGCAAGGTCTGCGGCAGTTCGCCGCGTCAAGGAGCTAGCAATGGGACAGCAGCAACAGCCGGGTCAATCGCAGTCGGGCCAGTCACAATCGGGCCAGAAGCAGCAGGAACAATCGCAAACTGGTCAACGCGGCAGCCAGCAGCAACCTGGACAACAAGGCGGCGGGCAGATGGGTGACAAGGACCGCATGCAGGACCAACAGCAGCAGCAGGACCGCGGCAGCTCGCAGCCTGGCCAGCAAAGCGGCCAGCGCGGCGGCCAGCAAGGCGGCCAGGGCGGGCAGACGGGTGGTCAGCAGGGTGGACAAGGCGGACAAGGCGGACAACGCCAGCAGTAACACCCAGCCGCTACAACAAGGCAGCTATCCGGGTATGTGCGTGAGCAACATGCGGTGCTGACGCAGGGGCATACGCCGGAGATTGGCAGGCCGGAACCCTGAACGGGGCTCCGGCCCTTTTTACGGGTGGCGGGCGCGGCGGCGCGCTGCGCGCATGCTGCCACCATCCCGTCACCATCGCGTCACCATCGCGTGTATGCTGGCCCTGACCCGATATCTTTTCCTTCCAGGCAGTTCCAGCCTTGTCCAGCGTCACTGACCCCGCCCCGGGCGGCGCCACGCCGCAGCGCCGCGGCCCGCTGCATCAGCTCTCCGCGAGACTGCGGGAGCAGGCAGGTGCGCACGTGCGCGCGCTGACCCGCAGCAACTCCGGCCTGCGCCTGGACTATGACAACCCGCCCGGCGACCCCGGCCTGTTCGGCCCGGAAGCGGTCTGCTGGCGCGTGCATGCGGATTTCCCGGCGATGCTGGCCGGCGGCGTCAGCGCGCTGCTGCTGCAGACGCTGCATCCGCTGGCGCTGGCCGGGGTATGGGACCATTCCAGCTTTCGCACCGACATGCAGGGGCGCCTGGGCCGCACCGCGCAGTTCATCGCCGGCACCACCTATGGCAGCCGCGCCGACGCGATGGCGCTGATCGAACGCGTGCGGCGCATCCATACCGGCGTGTCCGGCATCGCGCCGGACGGACGGCCCTACGCGGCGTCAGACCCCGCGCTGCTGACCTGGGTGCACGTGGCCGAGGTCTCTAGCTTCCTGGCGGGCTACCTGCGCTATGTCGGCCCGCTCGGCGCTGCCGAGCAGGACCGCTATTACGCCGAGGTAGCCAGCATCGCGCAGTTGCTTGGCGCGACCGAGGTGCCGCGCTCGCGCGCCGAAGTGGACGCCTATCTCGACTCCATGCGGCCCGCGCTGATGGCCAGCGAGCGTACCCGCGAAGTGGTGCGTCTGGTCAGGAAGATGCCGGTGGCCAATCCCCTGCTGCAGCCGGCGGTGAGCATCATGACCGACGCCGGCATCGCGCTGCTGCCGCCGTGGGCACGCCGCCAGCTGGACCTGGACGGGCCTTCGATCCGCCGCTCCGCGGCGCTGGCAGGCATGCACGTGCTGGCACCGGCACTGCGCTGGGCGCTTGGCGCCGGCTTGGCGGCCCGGGCCCGGCGGCGCGTGGCGCGCGGCGCGGACGCTCGAACGGGTTGAGGGTGCCGGACAGGCCCGCGAACGACTTGCGTTGCAGCCGACCAGGGCCGATCAGCGAACGATTTTGGAGAGCAAAACGGAAATAGCGCCAGATTCCCCCGCATTTCAGCGAATCGGGAGCCGGTGAAGTGGCGTTAAATGTGGCTCGGCATTCCGAACGGCCGGTCGGGTTATTCGACCGTCCGGCCACAGCGCCGCAGAGCGCGAATCAAACGACGCGGGCAAAAAAAGAAGCCCACGCGCGGGGTGCTCGTAGGCTTTCCAGGACTGCTCGAGCCAAACAGCTCTTGTTACGAATATAAACGCGCTTACATGAGGTGTAAATCCCGCTTCTATCAGGGGATTCCCCTAGCGCGAACGCGCGCCTTCGCGTGTTTCTGGCATTTTTGCCCTGAAATCACTTTCAGGTTACTTCTTGCAGAGGCTGGCAATTTCCTGCCAGCCCAATGCCCGCCTGGGCTTGTCGGCCAGGGGCACGCCGTCTCACGCCCGCATAAGCGCCGCTTGCTACCTCAAATCGCAGGACAAAAGCAAACAAATTAATAGAGCGTGGCCTCTAGACCACGAGCGGCGTGCCGTCCGTCAACGCTTGTAAAACTTTGTTACTCTCGCCCCTGAAGTATTCCCCTTCTCTTCTGGCAGCGCCAACCGCCGGCCATTGCACGACAATCCGGGGCCTGCATGCCGGGCCGGGTCTCGAGGCAATCCAGGCGGCCAGTCCGGTCGCCGTTACCGAGAGCGGATGTTTCCCCCGCCGCCCAGGCCGAGCCGCACCCCAAGCCGCCGGCCAACGGACCGTTATCAGCCGCCAGAACCCTTGCGGGCTCTTCCGGAGTCGTTGTGAAGAAGAAGGAAATCCGGCCCAAGCAACCCAGCCGACGGCAACTGCAGTCCCAGCAATTCACCGCGTACCGCATTACCCAGTCCCCGGTGATCGTGCACTTGTCCAACGGCGCCCGGCTGCACGGCTTGGTACTGGCCGCCGACGATTTCGTGCTGCTGCTCGGCCGGCGGCCAGACGACAGCCAGCCCACCGTGGTCTACAAACGCGCCATCTGCCTGGTCACGCCGGCCGGCGCGCCGGAGGTGGTAAGTGTCGCGCCGGAAACGGCGGCCGCGCCGGATTTCGTGCCGCTCTATATTCCGCGCACGCGCAAGCGCCGCTAGGCCGGCGCCTCTTCCAAACGCCTTCCCGCCTTTGCCGACCGTCTTGGTACGGCGCCTCCCCCGCCCTGCCGGCACCCCGCGAAACTATCGCGGAGATCACTCTAAACCTTTGCCTTGCCCGGTCGATAACCCAAGCAACGGAGGCACTCTACGCCCTGCAAAGCAGGCCGCCAACGTTACGGCACTAGCCGGAATGCCCAAAACTTTGCATATAGGAGTCGTACCATGGCGCAAGTCATTAACACCAATTCGTTGTCTCTGATGACTCAGAACAACATGAACGCCTCGCAATCGTCGCTGAACACGGCGATCCAGCGCCTGTCGTCGGGCCTGCGCATCAACAGCGCCAAGGACGACGCCGCTGGTCAAGCGATTGCGAACCGCTTCACCTCGAACATCCGGGGCCTGACGCAAGCTCAGCGCAATGCCAACGACGGCATCTCGCTGGCGCAGACCACCGAAGGCGCGCTGACCGAAATCAACAATAACCTGCAACGTATTCGTGAACTGTCGGTCCAGGCGGCCACCGGCTCGAACTCGTCGTCTGACCTGAAGTCGATTCAGGATGAAATCAACCAGCGCCTGTCGGAAATCGACCGTACGTCGCAACAAACGGATTTCAACGGCGTCAAGGTTCTGGCCGGCAACAACAAACTGTCGGTCCAGGTTGGCGCCAATGACGGCGAAACCATCTCGATCGATCTGAAGCAGATCGACAAGACGACCCTTGGTCTGAGCGGCTTTTCGGTTGCCAAGAATTCCCTGGATGTTGGCCCCAAGGTTACCACCGTTGCCGCTGCGGCTGGCACGGGTTCGCTCAACGTCAGCTTTGCTGCCGGCGAAGTTGCCAAGATCAACACCGCAACTGGCAAGGCGTTCGCGGCTGCGGATCTGGAGCTCCACGAAGTCAAGACGGCTGCCGGTGCGAACAGCGGCATGTTCGTCGTAAAGGCTGGTGACGACTACTTTGCAGCTTCGGTCAACCGTACCACGGGTGCTGTCGTGCTCAATGGTGCCGACGTTGCATTCCAAGACTCCGCCAATGGCATCACCACCGATGTCACGCTGCAAGACCAACTGATCCGCGTTGCCAATGACGCAAATGGGAACGCCACCGGCTACGTCACCGTCCAAGGTAAGAGTTTCGCCGCCCCCGTCGGTACGCTCACTGACGGCGGTGCGACTCCCACTGCCAACGTGGCTGTCGGTACCATCAACCTGAGCGGCGCTACCGCCACCGCCGAATTCACCGGCGTTCCGACCGGCAATGCGCTGAAGAAGATCGACGCCGCACTGAAGCAAGTTGACGATCTGCGCAGCTCGCTGGGTGCCGTCCAGAACCGTTTTGACTCCGTCATCTCGAACCTGGGCACCACCGTGACCAACCTGTCCTCGTCGCGCTCGCGTATCCAGGACGCGGACTACGCAACGGAAGTGTCGAACATGACCCGCGCGAACATCCTGCAACAGGCTGGTACGTCGGTCCTGGCGCAAGCCAACCAGACCACCCAGGGCGTGCTGTCGCTGCTGCGTTAATCGCCTAGGCGAAAGACCAAGAAGGCTGGGCCGCAAGGCCCGGCCTTTTTGTCCGAGAGCATTTTGCAGGCAGTCCGACTGCCTGCAAAGCGTTACTCAGAGCAAGCGAGTCCCACCAATCCGGACGGAGCGTTCGATGCCCCTTTCCCCGACCGTGACTGCAATTGTCACCCGGATGCCAGCCGAAGCCCCGGCCAGCACAGCGACCATGGCCAGCCAGGCAACGCAGCGCGAAGATCAGGTCGCAGGCAGGAGCCAGGAGGAAGTCCCCCAGAGGGTGGAAACAAGCGCCGCGATCGGCGAACTCGTGGACGCGCTCAAGACCACCACCATCGGCCTGCGCTTTGAGATCGATGAAGCCACGCACCGTGTCATTACCAAGGTGATCGACAAGGAAAGCGGCGAGTTGATCCGGCAGATGCCCACCGAAGAGGTACTGCGCATCGCCCGCGCCATCGACAGGCTGCAGGGATTGTTCATCAACCAGGCAGCGTGAGCTTTGATCATCAGTTGAAGACGAGACAATTACATGGCAACGATCTCTTCCATTGGCATCGGGTCCAACCTGAACCTGAGCGACTTGCTTGACCAGTTGCAGAAGGCCGAGCAGGCACCGCTTGACGCCATTAACGCTCAGGCCAAGAGCTACCAGACCAAGTTGTCGGCCTACAGTCAGGTGCAGAGCGTGCTGAGTGCCTACCAGGCCGCGGCAAAGAAGCTCTCCGATGCTGCTACCTTCGGCGCCGTAAAGGCCAGCGTCGGCACGACGGACGTGATGACCGTTTCCACCGGTGCCAACGCCGTACCGGGCAGCTATAGCATCACGGTCAACACGCTGGCCACGGCCCAATCGCTTGTGAGCAGCAACGTTGCAGACCAGAAGGCGGTGATCGGTGGAGGCGAGCTCGTTTTCGACTTTGGCGAAGCGCTCGCCACCGGCGGCGCGGCCACCAGCACCAAGAAGGTCACCATCCCCGCGGATTCTTCGCTGGAAGGCATGCGGGATGCCATCAACAAGGCAGGCATCGGCGTGACCGCCAGCATCGTTAATGACGGCAGTGCCAGCCCCTATCGCCTGGTGCTGACCTCGGACAAGACCGGAACGCAAGCCACCATGCGAGTCTCGTCTGCCGACCCTGCCCTGAACAACGTGGTAGCGTTCGATCCGGCCGCAGCGCCCGCTGCCAACAAGATGGAACAGAAGGTTCCGCCGGCCAACGCGACGCTCAAGATCAATGGCATCGACGTGGTCAGCCAGAGCAATTCCGTGGTGGACGCAGCGCAGGGCGTGACCATGAACCTGGTCAAGCCAGGCACTACATCGCTGGTGGTGACCCGTGACAGCGAGGCAATCAAGGCCGCGGTCCAGGCCTTTGTCACTGCCTACAACAACATCCAGAGCACCGCCAAGTCGCTGACGGCGTTCGATACCAAGGCCGGCACGTCGGCGGCGCTGACCGGCGACGGCACGCTGCGCACGATCCAGTCTGGCCTGCGCTCGATGCTGGGCGGCGCCATGGACGACGGCAATGGCGGCACCATCACGCTGATCGACGTCGGCATCACGTTCGACAAGGACGGCACGATGAAGCTGGACGATGCCAAGCTGAGCAAGGCGCTGAACGACAACCTCGGCGGGGTCACGTCGCTATTCTCCAGCACCACCGGCGACGGCGGCATCGGCAAGCGCGCCACCACCTATATCGAAGGCCTGAGCAAGACCGATGGTGCGCTGAAGGTGGCGCAGGACGGCATCACCAAGACGCTGGAGGACCTGGAGGATGACTATGACCGCGTACAGGACCGCGTCACCGCCACCATCGACCGCTACAAGGCCCAGTTCACACAGCTGGACCTGGTGGTGGCGCAGATGAACCGCACCAGCAGCTACCTGACGCAGCAGTTCAACGCGCTCAACAACAGCATCAAGAAGTAACCCGTCACATCCCACCGCCACGAGGAACCCAGCCATGTTCGCCCGCGCATCCGCCAACGCCTACGCCCAGGTCGGCGTCCAGACCGGTGCCATGAGCGCCAGCCCGCACAAGCTGATCGCCATGCTGTACGACGGCGCGCGCGCCGCGATCGCGCGGGCCAGGTTCCACCTGGAAGGCGGCAGCATCGCCGAGCGCGGCAATGCCATCTCCAAGGCCATCGACATCATCGACAACGGCCTGCGCGCGGTGCTCGACCACGACGCCGGCGGCGAAATCTCTGCCAACCTCGAAGCGCTGTACGAATACATGGTGCGCCGGCTGATGCTGGCCAACCTGCGCAGCGACGCAGCGCTGCTGAGCGAGGTCGACGCGCTGCTGGAAGGCCTGGCCTCGGCCTGGGCGCAGATCGATGACGCGGCCGCCGGGGCCGAGCGGCAACCCGCCTTACAGGACAACTGACATGGCCTTCCCTCCAGTGTTTTCGCCGATCGTGGCCTGCTACGAGGACATCCTCGCGCTGTCCGCGCGCATGCATGAAGCCGCGCAGGGCGCCGACTGGGACACGGTCACCACTCTGCAGCAAGCCTACCTGGTCCAGGTGGAGCGCCTGCGCCAGCTCGACCACGATGCCCCGTTCTCCGATGCCGAGCGCATGCGGCGCTACCAGTTGCTGGACCGCATCCTGACCTACGACGCCCGCATCCGCGACCTGGCGCTGCCGCAACTCAAGCGGCTCGGCGACATGCTGACCAGCTCGCGCCGGCAGTTCGAGCTGAGCGCCGCCTATGGTGCGACGGCAGGGGCCACGTCGGGCGCCACCACCTGAGGCGGCCTGGGCGCCGCTCCCCTCTTCCACCGGCAGGCCGCACCGCCCGCCGTCCCTGATACACGCGACCCGTATGACCGGCATCCACCTGCCGCCAGGCCTGGCACCCGGTCAGGCCCCCGACCCCCAGACCCTGCGCACCGCCATTGCCGTCGACCAGGTCGCGGCCTTGCAGCCGGTGGCCGAGGCGACCGAGTCCAACGTCCAGAACGCCACCGGCCAGGCCATCCGCCACAGCGCGCTGGCAAGCGGTGCCAATGCCATGGCCGGCCAGGGCGCTCTGCTGCCGGGCGCGTCTACGCAAGAATCGCTGAGTGCGGCGGCGCGGGCCATCCTGGCCGTCTTGGACGGTGCCGAGGCCCAGCCGGTGCGCGGCACGGCCTCGCTGCTGCCGGCGGCACCCACGGCAGCGTCGGCGCAGGCCACCGCCGCGGCGCTGGCCCATGCGGTCGGCCAGAGCGGCCTGTTCTATGAATCGCATCTGGCGCAGTGGGTGGCCGGCGCCCGTGGTCTCGCCAGCCTGCGGCAGGAGCCGCAGGCGCAGGTTCCGGTGCCGGGGCGGCCCGCTGTCACGCCCGGCGCAGGCCAGGGCGCCGCTGCCACGCCGCCGCTGCAGCTGGCCTATGCCGGCAGCGGCGCAGGGGCGGAACCGGCGCGGCCATCCATGCCGCCGCTGCTGCCGGCCTCGCAGGTGCTGGCCGAAGCGCTGGCCTCGGCCGGCAATCCGCGCGTGGCCCACAGCCATGCGGCGGCCGAGCAGGCGTTACGGCAAGGCACCGCGACCACGGCCGCCTACAGCCGCGGCGCCGCCGCCGAACCGGCCGCGCAGCGCCCCTCGGCGGCAACGCTGGCCACGCAGGCCTACCAATCGACAGCCGAAGCTGGCGCGCGCCTGGCCGCGCTGGACAGCCTGGCCAGCCAGCCGGCGCGCGCATCGGATGGCGGTACGCCATCTACTCCGGCGGATGCCGGCCGGCAGCCGGCGGTCGCCGGCCCTGCCATCCATCCCGCCACCGAAGGCGTGGTCCGCCAGCAACTGGAATTGCTCGCCACGCAGCAGTTCCGCTTTGCCGGCGAAGCCTGGCCCGGCGTGCCGATGGAATGGGAACTGCTGCGCGCGGAGGCGGAAGATGCGGCCTCTCATGGCGAAGGCGCGCGGCCGTGGTCGAGCCGCCTGCGGCTGCAATTGCCTAACCTGGGCGTGGTCGAAGCAGTGCTGACCTTAGGCCCTGGCGGTCTCGACGCCCGGGTGGCCACCCCCGAAACCGACGTGGCGGCGCGCTTCATCGCGGCGCGGCCGCAGCTGCGCAGCCAGCTCGAGGCGCATGGCATCGCGGTGCAGCGCCTGAGCGTGCAGACGCAGGACAGCCTGGCGCAAGGCGGGACGCAATGAGCGACGCAGCACAAGAACGCGGGGCAGCGATCGCGCTGTCGTACCAGCACAGCGAGCGCGCGCCGCGCGTGGTCGCCAAGGGCTATGGCGTGGTCGCCGAAGCCATCATCGCCCGCGCGCGCGAGGCCGGCGTCTACGTCCACGACTCGCCGACGCTGGTAAACCTGCTGATGCAGGTCGACCTGGACAGCCACGTGCCGCCGCAACTCTACGTCGCAGTGGCCGAGCTGCTGGCGTGGATCTATCACCTCGAATCCGGCCTGGATCCCGACGCGCCGCGCCCGGCCTGAGCGCCGGCCCCACGGCAAAAGCCCCCGGCCGCTTGCGCGCCCCGGAGGCTTTCCATTCCCGGCAAGGCATTGGCCTTACACCGGCATATTCATCATCTCCTGATAAGCCGCCACCAGCCGGTTGCGCACCTGCACCCCGGTCTGGAACGACACGTTGGCCTTCTGCAGGTCGATCATCACGTCGTTGAGCGCCACGCCGGGCTTGCCCAGCTCGAACGCCTCGGCCTGGCCATAGGCGCGTTCCTGCGCGGCGTTGATGCGGCCGAGCGAGCGCTGCAGCTCGCCGGCGAAGCCGCCGCCAACCGGCGCCGCGGCCTGGCCGGCGGGGTTGCCCGAGGCAACCTGGGACATCCCGCGCAGTTGCTGCAGCATGCCCTCGATGGAAGAGATAGTGGTCATGGGGTCGTCATGGGCCGGCGTTCCGGCCCGGTTGGTCGTATGGCGCGCCGCTGGCGCGGTTGCGGCCTGCGACGGGCCCGCGTCAGGCGGACCCGCAGCCAGTTTCAGCCTCCGCAGAGTACCCGCCGCGGCCGCCGCCCCATGGAGGGAAATCGGCCGGAAAACCCGGTCTATTCGCCGGATTGTCGCGCTCAAGTCTGGCCGATCATTGCCACCGTGCCGCAAAAGGGCGGGCCATGGCGCCCTGCCTGCATGCCTGCCTCGCGCAAGGACCGGCCGATCCACAGACAACCACCATTCGGGAGTACGCGTGTTTTCTCTGCAGCGCAATGTGAGCCGCACGGCTAGCCGTGCCGCGAGCCGGGCCGACGACCAGGGCGAGCCGCAGCGCCGGCGCCGTCGCGCGCCTGGCCGCGCCGGATCCGGAGCACGCGCATGACCGCGGCAGTGGCACTGCCCGGGCGTCCGGCCGAAATGCTGGAGCGCCTCAAGGCCAACCCGAAGCTGCCGCTGATGCTGGGCGGCGCGGCCCTGGCCGCGGCCATCGCGGTGGGCGTGCTGTGGTCGCGCGGCCCGGACTACAAGGTGCTGTACAGCAACCTGTCCGAGCGCGACGGCGGCGCGGTGCTGCAGTCGCTGCAGCAGATGAACGTGCCGTACAAGTTCGCCGAAGGCGGCGGCGCCGTGATGGTGCCGGCCGAGAAGGTGCACGAGACGCGCCTGCGGCTGGCTTCGCAAGGCCTGCCCAAGAGCGGCACCGCGGGCATGGAACTGATGGACAACCAGAAGTTCGGCATCAGCCAGTTTGCCGAACAGGTCAATTACCAGCGCGGGCTGGAAGGCGAGCTGGCGCGCTCGATCGAGTCGATCGCCGCGGTGCAGTCCGCGCGCGTGCACCTGGCCATCCCCAAGCCGACGCTGTTCGTGCGCGAACGCCAGAAGCCGACCGCGTCGATCGTGCTGCAGCTCTATCCGGGGCGCGCCATCGACGAAGGCCAGGTCGCGGCGATCAGCCACCTGGTGTCGTCGAGCGTGCCGGAGCTGACGCCCAAGTCGATCTCGATCGTCGACCAGCACGGCAACCTGCTGTCGAACACCGGCAACGAGCGCATGCTCGACGCCACCCAGCTCAAGTACGTGCAGGCGCTGGAGCAGAACTACCTGAAGCGCATCGAGGCGATCCTGACGCCGATCGTCGGCAAGGACAACGTGCGCGCGCAGGTGACCGCCGACGTGGACTTTTCCATCGTCGAGCACACCGACGAGAGCTACAAGCCCAACCAGGACCCGACCCGCACCGCGATCCGCAGCCAGCAGACCAGCGAATCGACCCAGCAGGGCGCAACGCCGCCGGGCGGCGTGCCCGGCGCGCTGTCGAACCAGCCGCCCGCTGCCGCCGCCGCACCGGTGACCACGCCGCAGACGCCGCGCGCGGGGCAGGCGCCGGGCCAGGCCGGTGCACCGGCCGCGGGCCAGCCCGGACAGCCGGGTCAGGCTGGCCAGGCCGCGCAGGGCGCCACCGCCGCCGCGTCCAGCGGCCCGAGCAGCAACCGCCGCGATTCCACCGTCAACTATGAGTTGGACCGCTCGGTGCGCCACGTGCAGCAGGCCCCGGGCGGCGTGCGCCGGTTGTCGGTGGCGGTGGTGGTCAACTACCGCCAGCAGGCCGATGCCAAGGGCAAGCTCGTCGCCGAGCCGCTGCCGCCGGCGCTGCTGGCGCAGATCCAGAACCTGACCAAGGAAGCGATGGGGTTCTCCGCCGATCGCGGCGACTCCATCAACGTGGTCAACAGCCCCTTCACCGCCGAGCGCGAGAAGGCCGAGCCCGAACTGCCGCTGTGGAAGCAGCCCGACATGATTGCACTGGGCAAGAGCCTGGCCGGCTACCTGCTGCTGGCACTGCTGGCGCTGTTCGCGTGGTTCAAGGTGGCGCGCCCGATCCTGCGCCGCTACACCGCGCCGCCGTTGCCGGCGCCGGAGCCCAAGGACGAGACCGAGGCGGTGCTGCTGCCGCCCGAAGAGCCGGCCAATCCGGAAATCCTGCGGCTTGCCGCGAAGTATGAAAGCGACCTCGCGCTGGTGCGCGACGCCGCCCAGCGCGACCCCCGCCTGGTCGCCAGCGTGATCAAGAACTGGATTAGCAATGACAACCGCTAAGGGCATCTCTGAATCCGGCCTGCAGAAGAGCGCGGTGCTGATGATGGCGATCGGCGAGGATGCCGCGGCCGAGGTGTTCAAGCACCTGTCGCAGCGCGAAGTGCAGGAGCTGGGCTCGGCCATGGCCACGCTCAGCTCGGTCACCCGCGAGGAAATGGCAGAGGTGCTGGGCGAGTTCCGCGCCGAGACCGAACAGTACCTGGCGCTGAACGTCGATTCCAGCGCGTTTATCCGCAGCGTGCTGAACAAGGCGCTGGGCGAGGAGCGCGCACAGTCGGTGATCGAGGACATCCTGGAGTCGCGCGATCCGGGCGGCGGCATCGACTCGCTGAACTGGATGGATGCCACCGCCATCGCCGAGCTGATCCGCGACGAGCACCCGCAGATCATCGCCACCATCCTGATCCACCTGGACCGCCAGAAGTCGTCGGAGGTGCTGGGGCTGTTCACCGACCGCCTGCGCAACGACGTGATCCTGCGCATTGCCACCTTCGGCGGCGTGCAGCCGGGCGCGCTGCAGGAACTGACCGACGTGCTGACCAAGCTGCTGGCAGGCCAGAGCCTGAAGCGCAGCCGCATGGGCGGCGTGCGCACCGCGGCCGAGATCATCAACCTGATGAGCACCGCGCACGAAGAGGCCGTGATCGATGGCGTGCGCCTGCACGACGGCGACCTGGCGCAGAAGATCATCGACGAGATGTTCCTGTTCGAGAACCTGCTCGAGGTCGACGACCGCGGCATCCAGCGCGTGCTCAAGGAAATCGCCACCGAATCGCTCATCGTCGCGCTCAAGGGCGCGCCGCAGGAGCTGCGCGACAAGTTCATCCGCAACATGTCCACCCGCGCCGGCGAGATGCTGCGCGAGGACCTGGACGCGCTGGGTCCGGTGCGCGTGTCGCAGGTCGAGGCCGAGCAGAAGGCCATCCTGCAGGTGGTAAGGCGCCTGGCGGATGCGGGCGAAGTGCAGATCGGCGGAGGCGACGATGCCTATGTCTGAGGCAGACCCCGAGCGCGGGGCCGGGCGCCGCGGGTTGGGCGCCGATCCGCTCCCGTCCCCGGGCGGCCACGGCGCGGCCGCTGCCGGCGGCTTCGCGCCGTTCGAGCCGCCGCGCCGCGCGCGCGGCGGCGGCGCCGGCTGGCAGCGCTGGCAGATGGGCTCGCTCGATCCCCGGCATGCCGAGCCGCCCGAGAGCCTGGCCGCGATGCCCGCCGAACCCGCGCCGCCGCCAATCGACTTCGCCGCGCTCGACGCGATGCGCGAGGGCGCGCGCAAGGAAGGCTATGCCCAGGGCTACACCCAGGGCCAGACCCAGGGTTACGGCGACGGCCATCGCGAAGGCTATGCGCGCGGCCTGGAAGCGGCCCGCAACGAGGCCGCGCAGCTGCAGGCACTGGCCGGCAATTTCCGCAGCGCGCTGAGCAATGTCGACGACGCGGTCGCGCACGCGCTGGTGTCGCTGGCACTGGACGTGGCGCGCCAGCTGGTGCGTACGACGCTGGCGCAGGACCCCGCGGCGCTGCTGCCGGCGGTGCGCGAGCTGCTGACCAGCGAACCGGCGCTGTCCGGATCGCCCAGCCTGCTGCTGCATCCCGACGACGTGGCGCTGGTGGAGACCCATCTGCAAGGCGAACTTGCCGCCGCCGGCTGGAGCGTACGCGCCGATGCGTCGGTGGCGCGCGGCGGCTGCATCGCCAGCGCCGCCAGCGGCGAGCGTGACGCCACGCTGCCGACGCGCTGGACCCGCGTGGTGCGGGCGCTGGGCCGCGACGATCCGTGGGAGCCGCCGCATGCCTGAGACCGCGCAGCACAGCCACCACGCCGCGCACGACCATGCGCAACACTGGATCGGCGCGCTCAACGGCGCCGCCGCCGGCATCGCCGGGCTCGACAGCAAGCGCAGCTGCGGCCGCCTGACGCGCGCCGCGGGCCTGGTGCTGGAAGCCGTCGGCCTGCGCCTGCCGGTGGGCAGCGATTGCCTGATCGAGCTGCCCGCCGGACAGTTCACCACCGACAGCAACGCCCCGCGCACCGCGGAGGCCGAAGTGGTCGGCTTCGGCGCCGACCGCCTCTACCTGATGCCGCAGTCCGACGTGGTCGGGCTGCTGCCGGGCGCGCGCGTCTACCCGCTGGAGCCGTCGCCGCAACCGGCCGGCACCAGCGCGCCGCGCGAGCCGGGCTCCAAGCGCCTGCCGGTCGGCGCGGGCCTGCTGGGCCGCGTGCTGGATGCGGCGGGCCGCCCGCTGGACGGACTCGGCCCGCTCGCCGCGGCGATGGAAGTGCCGCTCGCCGGCGAGCAGATCAACCCGCTGATGCGGGCCCCGATCGAAACCGTGCTCGACACCGGCGTGCGCGCCATCAACGGCATGCTGACCGTCGGCCGCGGCCAGCGCATGGGCCTGTTCGCCGGCTCAGGCGTGGGCAAGAGCGTGCTGCTGGGCATGATGGCGCGCTACACCAGCGCCGACGTGATCGTGGTCGGCCTGATCGGCGAACGCGGCCGCGAGGTGAAGGAGTTCATCGAGAACATCCTGGGGCCGGAGGGCCGGCGCCGCTCGGTGGTGGTGGCCGCGCCGGCCGACTGCTCGCCGCTGCTGCGCATGCAGGGCGCCGCCTACGCGACGCGGCTGGCCGAGTATTTCCGCGACCAGGGCCAGCACGTGCTGCTGATCATGGATTCGCTGACGCGCTACGCCATGGCCCAGCGCGAGATTGCGCTGGCGATCGGCGAGCCGCCCGCCACCAAGGGTTATCCGCCGTCGGTCTTCGCCAAGCTGCCGACGCTGGTGGAGCGCACCGGCAACGGCCCCGAGGGCGGTGGCTCGATCACCGCGTTCTACACCGTGCTGACCGAGGGCGACGACCAGCAGGACCCGATCGCGGATTCGGCGCGCGCCATCCTGGATGGCCATATCGTGCTGTCGCGCAGCCTGGCCGAAGCCGGCCACTATCCGGCCATCGACGTCGAGGCCTCGATCAGCCGCGCCATGACCGCGCTGATCCCGCACGAACAGTTCGGCTCGGTGCGCCGCTTCAAGCAGCTGATGTCGCGCTACCAGCGCAACCGCGACCTGATCAGCGTGGGTGCCTACGTGCCGGGCAACGATCCGGAGCTGGACCTGGCGATCCAGCTGCATCCGCGCATGGAAGCCTTCCTGCAGCAGGACATTCACGAGCGCGCCGGCTACGCCGACGCCATCGCCGCGCTGCACAGCCTCTTCGACAGGAGTGAACATGCTCAAGCATTCACCGCTCAACACGCTGGCTGACCTGGCCCAGACCGATACCGATGCCGCCGCGCGCGAGCTCGGCCGGCTGCAGGGCTTGCGCACGCAGGCAGAGGTGCAGCTCAACCAGCTCACGCAGTACCGCCAGGAATACCGCGAGCGCATGCAGGTGGTGGCGGCGCAGGGCATTACCTCCAGCCGCTGGCAGGACTTTTCGCGCTTCCTCGATTCGCTCGACCAGGCCATCCGCCAGCAGGGCGCGGCCCTGGCCAAGGCCGAGGCCGACCTGCTGGCCGGCCGCAACCGCTGGCAGCACCAGAAGCGCCGCCTGAACTCGTTCGACACGTTGATCGCACGCGCGGAAGCGAAGCAGGAACAGGTGGCCGCGCGCCGCGAACAGCGCGCCAACGACGAATACGCCGCCCGCCTGGCACGCACCGCCGCCAGCCGCCTGAGCGAAGCCTGAACGATGCCTGGGCGGCAACCGCCCGCCAGGCCACACCGTAGCGAATCCCCATGATCGATATCAGCCAGATTGTCAGCAGCGCCGCCAACGCGGTGGAAGGCGCCCGGCGCGCCAGCGCCGACACCGCCGCCAGCGGCTTCCGCGACGCGCTCTCGCAGGCCCGCGACAGCCACAAGGCCGCCGCACCGGCGCCCGCCGCCAGGGAGACGGTCGCGCGCGACAAGTCCGCTGCGCGGCCGGCTGCCGCACAGGCGGACGCCGGCAAGCCGCAGCATGCCGCCGCCAACGGCAAGAAGTCCGCTGCCGGCGAAAAGGATCAGGACAAGGAAGATGCCGCCGAGGCAACGCCGCCGGATGCAGCCGCCGCCGCAGCCGCAGCATTGGCGCTGATGCTTCCCGCCGCTGCGCCAGCGAACCCCGCCGCCACGCCAGCCGGCGCGGCGGGCGCTGCCGTCGCCGGCATGACCGACCCCGGCAGTGCCGCGGCCTTGCAGGCGGCGCTCAGCAACACCGTGCCGAACGCCACCGCGCAAACCCAGGTCGACACCGGCACCACCGCAGGCCCTGCTGACGGCACCCCATCGCCCGACCCGTTGCAGACGGTCACCGCCGAATCGCCGGCGCAGCCGTCGGTCGCCGACACGCTGGCGACCATCGCCTCGCAACGCGCGGCGATGCAGTCCGGCGGCAGCGCCGGCACTGATGCAAAAACTGGCGCAACGCCGGCCGTTGCGGGCGACGCATTGGCGGTCCGTCAAGCGGACTTGCCGGGTCAGGACGCTGGCGCTTCCGCGGGCGGAGCGGGGCATCGCCCTGACAGCAGTCTGGGCCAGCATCGCGCCGATCCGCTCGCGGCCGGCACAAGTGCGCCGGATTCCCGGCCCGCAGCCAACCCATTTGCCGCCGCCCAAGCGACGGCACGCGCTGGAGAGACCGCGGCGGCCAGCCCCGATGGCACCCCGGCCATTGCCGCCACGCCGGCCGGCCAACCCGCGCCAGCCGCTGCCGCGGCTGCCGCCAGCCGGCCCGTGGTCGCTCCCCCGCTGTACGACAGCCAGTGGCCGCAGGCCCTGGGCCAGCAGATGATCCGCCTGGGCACGCAAGGCCAGCACAGCGCCGAACTGCAGCTGAACCCGCCCGACCTCGGGCCGCTGAAGGTGGTGCTCAACGTGGTCAACGACCAGGCCCAGGCGCAATTCGTCTCGCCCCACCAGGCCGTGCGCGCCGCGGTCGAAGCCGCGTTGCCGCACCTGCGCACCGCGCTGTCGGAAAACGGCATCCAGCTGGGCCACACCTCGGTCGGCGCCGATGGCTTTGCCAGCCAGGCCGGCAATGGCAACGGGCAACAACAGCAGGCGCCGGGGCAGGGGCGTGGACAGGCTGGCCTTGGTGGCGCTGCGGTGGCGTCGGCTGAGCCGGGCCAGGGATCCAGTGCTACGGCACGGCCTGCGCGAGTGCTTGGGCGGGGGGAGATTGATACGTTTGCGTGAAGACCCCCACCTCGCGGATTCGACCGCGCCTGCATGAAAGAGCAAGGCCGCCTCAAAGGCGGCCTTGTCATGTCAGCAGAAGCCAAGCATGGAAGCTCTGACACGTTGCTGCAACAAGATTGGACGTATTGCTGCTAGAATACGTAAACATTTTTGCTTACCCTGAACGCCATGGATCGGCAGGAGGTTTCGGGTGAAGCAAAGTGAATTTCGGCGATGGCTCGCCGAACAAGGCGCTACCTTCAGCGAAGGCGCAAAGCATGTCCGGGTGTATCTCAATGGCAGGCAGTCGACCTTGCCGCGGCATCCCAGCCATGAAATCGGCGAGGGGCTGCGCAAGGCGATCCTCAAGCAACTCGGCCTGTCGTGAGCCTGCAAGACTTACCCGCCCTCGTCGCCAAAGGAGTTTCAATATGCTGCGTTTTCCCGCCAACATCGTCCCCGACGGCGATGGCTTTGCGGTCTCGTTTCCCGATATTCCGGAAGCCCTGACCAGCGGCGCCACGATCGAGCAGGCCCAGGAGCTGGCCGCCGATGCGCTTGCCACGGCCATGGAGTTCTATTTCGAAGATGGCCGCCCGGTGCCGCTGCCGTCGAAGGCCGCACGCGGCCAGCATCTGGTCGAGCTGCCGGCAAGCATGTCGGCAAAGGTGCTGCTGCTCAACGAGATGATCGCGCAGGGGGTTACGCAGGCGGAGCTGGCACGCCGCCTGCATACCCGCAAGCAGGAAGTCCAGCGCATCGTCAACCTCGATCATGCGACCAAGATCGACACGATCGAGGCCGCGTTCCGGGCGCTGGGCAAGCGGCTGGAACTGAAGGTCGCCTGAACCCGCCAGGCCACAGCAGCACCCTCCCAACCATGACGTTCGACCTGTTCGACGACCTGCCCGAAGACAGCGCCGCCACCCCCGCCACCGAGCCCCTCGCCGACGGCGCCGTCGTGCTGCGCGGCGCGGCGCGGGCCAATGCGGAAGTCCTGCTCGCCGATGTGCAAACCATCGTGGCGCTGGCCCCGTGGCGGCACATGGTCACCCCCGGCGGGCTGAAGATGTCGGTGGCGATGACCAACTGCGGCGCGTGCGGCTGGGTCTCCGACGCGCGCGGCTATCGCTACGACGCGGTCGATCCGCTGAGCGGACAGGCGTGGCCCGACATGCCCGCGAGTTTCCGCGAGCTGGCCGCCAGCGCGGCAGCGCAGGCGGGCTTTGCCGGTTTTGCGCCGGATGCCTGCCTGATCAACCGCTATGTGCCGGGCACCCGCTTGTCGCTGCACCAGGACCGCGACGAGCGCGATTTCTCCGCGCCCATCGTCTCGGTGTCGCTGGGGCTGCCGGCGGTGTTCCTGTTCGGCGGCATGCGCCGTGCCGACAAGCCGCAGCGGATACGGCTGGCGCATGGCGACGTGGTGGTGTGGGGCGGGCCGTCGCGGCTGGCGTTCCACGGCGTGGCGCCGCTGGCCGATGGCGATCATCCGCTGCTGGGGCCGCTGCGCATCAACCTGACGTTCCGCAAGGCGCGATAGGCGCCTGACCGGCCTTGGCACTTTGGCGGGGGTTTTCTACAGTCAATGGACTGTCCCGAACGCCACCGTGCAAAGGTCCCTCCCATGCATCTCGACGGCTCCTGCCATTGCGGCGCAGTCCACTTCTCGCTCGAGTCCGATTCGCCCTGCCCTTACATGCATTGCCATTGCTCGATCTGCCGCAAGACGGCGGGCGGTGGCGGCTATGCCATCAACATCGGCGGCGATGCCGCCACGCTGCGCGTGCGCGGGCGCAAGCACCTGGGCGTTTATCACGCGGTGCTGCGCGAGCCCGGCAAGCGCGCGCGGCGCTCGCCGGCGCAGCGGCATTTCTGCGTGAAGTGCGGCAGCGCGCTGTGGCTGTGGGATCCGCGCTGGCCCGAGCTGCTCTATCCCCATGCCTCGGCCATCGACACGCCGCTGCCGCGCCCGCCCGAGGTGGTGGAAGCCTCGCTGGACTCCGTCGCGCCGTGGGTCGACGTGCCGCGCGGCAAGGGCCATGTCCGCTGCGACACCTGGCCAGAGGAGTCGCTGGCCGACTGGCACAAGCGGCACGGCCTGCTGTCGCGCTGAATGACAGCGCGCGGCGTCTGTTTCCAGATCAACGAAGCGCCCTGAGCGCCCGTGCCGGGTGCTCATGAACGCTGTTGCCCCTCTCAGGCCGGCAGGAAACCCTCAACCGTCAGGTAGCGCTCGCCGGTGTCGTAGTTGAAGCCCAGCACGCGCGCGTTGGCCGGCAGCTCCGGCAGCTTCTGCGCGATCGCGGCCAGCGTGGCGCCCGACGAGATCCCGACCAGGATGCCTTCCTCGCGCGCGCAGCGGCGTGCCATCTCGCGCGCGGGCTCGGCGTCGACCTGGATCACGCCGTCGAGCAGCGCGGTGTCGAGGTTCTTCGGGATAAAGCCCGCGCCGATGCCCTGGATCGGGTGCGGCGCCGGTGCGCCGCCGGAGATCACCGGCGAGGCCACCGGCTCGACCCCGAACACCTTCAGCTGCGGCCATTTGTCCTTCAGCACCCGCGCGCAGCCGGTCAGGTGGCCGCCGGTGCCGACGCCGGTGATCAGCGCGTCGAGCCCCTCGGGGAAATCGTTCAGGATTTCCTGCGCGGTGGTGCGCGCATGCACGTCGGCGTTGGCCGGGTTCTCGAACTGCTGCGGCATCCACGCGCCCGGGGTGGCGGCGACCAGTTCCTCGGCGCGCGCGATCGCGCCCTTCATGCCCTTCTCGCGCGGGGTCAGGTCGAAGGTGGCGCCATAGGCCAGCATCAGGCGGCGGCGCTCGACCGACATGCTGTCCGGCATCACCAGCACCAGCCTGTAGCCCTTGACCGCGGCCACCATCGCCAGGCCGATGCCGGTGTTGCCCGAGGTCGGCTCGATGATGGTGCCACCGGGCTTCAGCACGCCGCGGCGTTCGGCGTCTTCCACCATCGCCAGCGCGATGCGGTCCTTGATCGAAGCGCCCGGGTTGCTGCGTTCGGACTTGATCCAGACCTCGTGGCCATTGCCGAACAGCCGGTTGATGCGGATATGCGGGGTATTGCCGATCGTCTGCAGGATGTTCTGGACCTTCATCGTGTTCTCCGTGGCGGTTGCGATGCAGCGAGCCTGGCAAGCGCGTGCAGCGCAGGATCGAATAACCTGCCGATTCTAGTGCAAAGCGCTGGCGGGGGCGCTCGCGTATGATTGAGGCCGCCGCGCCTTGCCCCCCGCTTTCTCTGGAATCCGGCCCGAAATCCCCCGCATTGCCTCCCTTGCATCGATGCCCGACCACCTGCTGCTGTCCTCCCTATTGATCTTCGGACTCGGTGGTTTGCTCGGCGCGGTGGGCGGGCTGTTCGGCATCGGTGGCGGGCTGATCGCGATTCCGGCACTGGGGCTGCTGTTCGGCATGGACCAGCAGCTCGCGCAGGGCACCGCGCTGGTGATGATCGCGCCCAATGTGCTGATCGGCTTCTGGCAATACCGCAAGCGTGCCGACATTGCGCTGCGCACGGCGGTGGTGCTGGGCTTGTCCGCGGTGCTGGCGACCTGGCTGTCGGCGCGCGCGGCCACCGCGATGGACGCGCAATTGCTGCGGCGGATCTTCGCGCTGTTCATGATCGGCATGGCGCTGTACTTCCTGTGGCGGCTGCTGCCGGGGCGCGCGGTGACGGCGCCGCAGGCGCGGGTTCCGGCGCGCTGGATCCCACTCGTGGGCGTGGTCGGCGGCTTGTTCTCCGGCTTCTTCAGCGTGGGCGGCGGCGTGGTCGCCGCGCCGGCGCTGGTCGGCCTGTTCGGGCTGCGCCAGGCCGCCGCGCAAGGCCTGGCGCTGGCGCTGGTGACGCCTGGCGCGGTGGTGGCGCTGGCCACCTATGCCCATGCCGGCCAGGTCGACTGGGCCAGCGGCATTCCGCTGTCGCTGGGCGGCATGCTGACCATCTCGTGGGGCGTGACGCTGGCGCACCGGATGCCCGAGCGCCGCCTGCGCGCATTGTTTGCCGTGTGCCTGATCGCCACCGCGGTGGTGATGCTGGTGCGCGGCTGAATCCGGTGAATCCTGAGCCGCGCACCCCGCGCGCGGCGCGCTACTTGCGCAGCACCAGGCAGAAGTTGTTGGCCGGCATCGGCACCGGCTCGTCGCAGCGCAGGCCCTGCGCCGCGCCCAGCGCGATCACGGCCTCCATGTCGCGCACGCCCCAGTCGGGGTCGGTGGCGCGCAGCTGCGCGTCGAAGGCGGCGTTGCTGGGCGCGGTGTGCGCGCCGCCGCGACGGTAAGGGCCATACAGGAACAGCACGCCCCCCGGCCCCAGCAGCTTGCCGGCGCCCGCGAACAGCGCCTCGGCCGCGGCCCACGGGGCGATATGGATCATGTTGATGCAGACCACCGCAGCCGCGGCGTCGATGCCCCACGGCTGCTGGCAGACGTCCAGCGCCAGTGGCGCGCGCACATTGGCCAGGCCCGCGTGCGCGGTCCAGGCCGCGATCGATGCGCGCGCGGCAGCGTCCGGATCGCTGGGCTGCCAGGTGATCCCCGGCAGCGCCGCGGCAAAGTGCACCGCGTGCTGCCCGGTGCCGCTGGCAATTTCCAGCACAGTGCCGCTGGCAGGCAGTACCTGGCGCAGCACGGCGAGGATGGGCTCGCGATTGCGCTCGGTGGCGGGCGCCATGCGGCGCGCGTCGGGGTCGTGGGTCGGGCCGGTCATGATGGCATGCGCAGGCGGTAGCTGGGGAATGCGCCTAGCGTAGCAGAATTGGCGCGCGGGCCAGCCGCGCGCCAGGGCCCTGCTCTGCCAACCCGCCGCTCAACCCGGCGCGCACGGGAACGCCTGCGCCACCGACGGCCGCAGCGCCGCCGTGGTCGGGTTTTCCTCGCCGCTTGCCAGCGTGTTGTCGGTGAACTTGCAGCCATAGGCCGGGCTGGCTACGGTGGCGGCGTCCAGCACCTCGTCGCCGGCCGGCTTCACGCCGTTCTGTTCCCAGTTGACCATGTCGTCGAAGGCCCTGGCCTCTTCCGCCACGGTGAAGTCGCAATGGCTGACGCCGCGGATGGCGCGCTGCACCAGCCATTGCGCGGTGCCGTTGGCATCGGCGCGGCGCTTGTAGATCTGCTCCATGCTGAACGGCACGTACATGTCGCCCAGCGTATGCAGCGTCACCACCGGCACGCCGATGCGCGCATTGGTCCTGGGAATCCAGCGCAGGCCGTCGCTGCGCGCGCGATTGGCCTCGGCGCTGCCGCTAACGCGGAAGATGCCCGCATTGAACGACTGCTCCGCCGCCGACTGCGCCGGGTCGTTGTCGAACTGGAAGGTGATGCCGGTGGTGTTGACCACGTTCTGCGTCAGGATGCCGTTGACCGAGCCGTCCTGGCCGAAAGTGCTCCACACCGCGTCCTGCAGCCCCTGCGCGCCCGGGCCGCCGAAGCCCCAGTCGAACAGCGGCCGCTGCCCGCCGGTCAGGTTGCGCACGATCGCCTTGAGGGTATCGCCCTGCGCCGTGGTCTGGCCGGGGTAGGTGGTGAACAGCGCCGCGCGCACCGCCGGCGCGATCTGCGCCCAGTTGGCCGCCGGCCACGCCGTCACCGGATAGCCGGCCAGCTGCTGCGCCGCGGTCTGGTAGGCGCCGAAGTAGTTGAACAGCTCGGTATCGCCCAGCACCCCGCACATCGGCACCGCGCCGTGGTAGCGCACCTTGTGGTTGGCCGCCTGGATGTTCTCTTCATCGACCGCCGCCGCCGAGATATGGCCGCCCATCGAATGGCCGACGATGTAGAGGCGCGCCGGCGCCGCCAGCGTGCGCCCGTTCTGCGCGGCAATGCGCGTGAAGGCCAGCGCCAGGGCATTGGTGTCCTCAAGGCCGGCGCGCACGTCATAGTAGTTTTTGGCGTAACTGGACGCGGCCCAGGCGTAGCCGCTGGCCAGCAGGTGCCGGCGGATCCTGGGAGGGGTCACCGACAGCGCCGCGCCGGTGCCCGCGTAGCCGTGGGCATACATCACCAGCCGGCCGTTCCAGTTCTTCGGCACCTCGATGCGGTAGCCGGCGCCATCCTGCACGCCCCACCAGCGGTCGGCCTCGGGCGCGCCGGCCAGCGCCGCGAACGGCAGCGTGGCGGCATCCATGGTGAAGGTGCGGTCGTCCTGCGGGCGCTTTTCCTCGGCCTGCGGCGGCGGGTTCTGCGCCGGCTCGTCGTCATCGCCGCCGCAGCCATACAGCAGCGTGGCGGCGAGGCACAGCATCGCGGCTTTCCCGACAACTCGTTTCATGCCTGGTCTCCTTGTTATGCAGTTCTTGTTGTCCTGGCGGATAGCGCGCCGGCAGCGAAGTGCGGTGGCCGGCGCCCCCACCACTGTAGGACACGGTGGCGCAAGCCGCATGGAGGCCATCCTCGACACGCTAGGGCCGTTGCAACGGATGCGGGTTAGCCCCGGCTCGCCTGAACCGGTGCCGCGTGTTAGCGGACCAGGGGCGGATGAGCGACGACCGCGCCCCAATGCAAAACGGCGGGCCGAAGCCCGCCGCTCTGTCATGGCCGCACGTCCCCGCGCGTCAGGCCTTGGCCAGCCTGACGCCGGTCGGGTCGCCGGTCAGGTAGCCGACCGCCGCGCCGTAACGGTCCTTGTAGTTGGCGCGCACCAGCGGGTCGAGCTGCGCCTTGACCTTGTCGTGCAGCGGGGACTCCCAGTCGCCGACATGCTGGAAGTTGCTCATCACGTAAGTCCAGCCGTTGATCTCGTCCACCGCATGCAGGCCGGTGGACTCGGCGCCGGCCGGGCACGACAGCACCCGGCTGAGCACCCTGGTGTCGACGTTGTACGCCCACAGGAAGTTGTTGACGTGGGTGTTGCTGTCCTCGCCGACGAACAGCGTGCGCAGCTTTTCCGAGAACTTCAGGTTGTCCGGCGTGGCGACCTTGTCGGGATTGGCAAAGTTGCCCAGCGCATCCTGCTGCTTCATCTTGCCGCCGCCCAGGTCTTCGCTGATCAGCGCCGGCACCGCGGCCATGTCGACCGGCACCCATTCGCTCGCCATCGCCGTGCCGCTCTTGTCGGCCTGGCCGCCCTTCAGGTTGAGCTCATAGACCGCGCCGGAGTACGGGCCTTCCACCTGGATGTCGCCGGCATTGGCGGCGTTGCCCGCGAGCATGCTCGACTCGATGCGCGACATCGCCGAATAGGCCTTCTTGTCCTTGATGTTGACGGTGGTGCCTTCCATCTTGGTAAAGCCCAGGCTGCCGCCGACCAGCGCGGCATAGCGGTGGGTTTCCAGGAAGGCCGCGGCCTTTTCCATGCCCGACATCAGCTTCACCCAGTTGGGCTTGCCGTTGTAAAGGATGCGGGTGTAGCTGGCATCGGCCGGGTCGGCGGTCTTGACGTCCATGATGTCGGCCAGCCGGATGCCGCCGTCGACCAGCGCGCGGATCTCGGCGCTGGTGGCGTGGCCCAGGCGGATCCACGACAGCGTGGCGCTGCCCGGGCCCGTGCCCGAGGTCTGGTGCCACTTGGCCACGTACAGCGTGCCGGCGGACAGGTCGCGCGCCTGGTCGGCGATAAACAGGAACAGGCCGCCGTTGGTGGCATCGTCGCCCATCAGCACGGTGCGCTCGTCCGGCATGACCTGCACCAGCTCGTGCGAGATGCGGCCCAGGCAGTAGTGCTTCTTGATGGTGCCGGTACCGTCCGGGTGCACCGTGACCTCCGGCAGGTGGCCGTAGTTGTAGGCATTGGCGCGGGCCGGGTCGCCGTACAGGTTGCGGCTGTAGCCCTGCAGCTGCGTGACCGCGTTGGCGTCCATCAGGTCGGTCTCGTACTCCTCGCTCGACAGGTGCGTGTTCCACGGCGACAGGCTGGCGCCACAGGTGATCCACAGGCCGTTGACGCCCGAGGTGTCGACGTTGTGGTACCTGACCGGGGTCAGCTTGCCGGTGGCCGGGTCCTGGTCCAGCGTCAGCACCGCGATCGGCGACGGCAGCAGACCGTACATGCTGGCATTGCCCTGGTTGCGCGTGGTGTATTCGAACTGCACCACCGCGAACACCGTGTTGCCCCTGACGCCCGGCACGGTCGGGTTGGCCAGCGTCAGCAGCGAGCTGCCGTCCGGCGCATCCGAGAAGAACTGGCGCTCCTTGCCGGCGACCGAGGTATCGATGATCGGCTGGTTGTTGATGTCGTAGTACCCGCCCGCCACGATGGTGCCGCCCTTGCCGTCGGGCAGGGTGTCGCCGGTGACGAAGAAGGGCTGGTAGGCCAGCTTGTAGGCCTGGCTGCTGCCGTCGCTGAAGGAGACCTTGAGGCTGGAGCCGACCGTGGTGGTCGCCATGGCCTCGGGCGTGGCCAGCGTCGGCGCGCTCATCGGCACGAATTCGGCGGTGGTGAAGGTGGCGGCCGGGCCGGGCGCGGGAGCCGGGGCCGGCACGGCGGCGGCGTCATCGCCGCCACCGCAGCCTGCCAGCAGGCTGGTGGAGGCGAAGCCGAGCGGCAGCATGGGCGCGCCGGCCAATAGCTTCAGGGCCTTGCGACGGCCAGCATTGGGTTGTTCAAGCATGTTTTCGATCCGGGGAAAGGAAAGGGATGGTTCACTGCATGTTTGCGCCAGTCCCGGGGGCGGGACCAGGCACCTGTTGCACAGGCGGCGGCGGGCGTCATCGCGCACGTCCGGGGCGGATCGTAGGCGCCGTTTGTGACACCAAGTTGACGATGCAACACAAAGCGCGGCGGGCTTCGGGCCGGCCGGGTCCGCTGCGGTACACTGCCGCCTTGCTTCCGCGGCCCGGCCGGCGCGGATTTCCGTACCAGTTCCGTTGCCCGTGCCCACCTACACGCTAGCCAACCCCGTCCACGCCGAGATCGAGATCCGCAAGAGCCGCTTCCTGGCGCTGGCGCTGCCGGTTGCCGACCGCGACGCCGCCATGGCCGTGCTGCAGGCGCTGCGCGCGGAGCATCCCACCGCCACCCACGTGTGCTGGGCGCTGCTGGCCGGCGGGGCCTCGGGCATGTCCGACGATGGCGAGCCCTCCGGCACCGCCGGCCGGCCGATCCTGGAAGTGCTGCGCCACCACGATCTCGACGGCGTGCTGGCGGCGGTGGTGCGCTACTACGGTGGCGTCAAGCTGGGGGCAGGCGGGTTGGTGCGCGCTTACACCGATGCGATCGCCGCAGCCCTGAAATCCGCCGAACGGGTCGAGCGCATCGCCTACGGCACGCTGGCGATCGCGGTCGACTATGCCGACGAGCCGCGCGTGCGCCGCTGGCTGGACTACGAGGCGCCCGCGGGCTGCACGCTTGCCGAGACCAGCTATGGCGCACTCGCCACGCTGGTGCTGCGCATGCCCGCGACCCAGCTCGACGCCGCGCGCGAAGCGTTGCGGGATGCCACCCACGGCCGCGCGCAGTTTCCGCAGACAGAGGACGACAGCCATGGCTGAGATCGAGCCTTCGGACGACAGCGCTGAATTCACCGCTCAGGTGCTGCCGGGCCCTGCGCGCTTCCCCGCGCCGGCGGCGCTCAGCCTGCTTGAGGCGGCCTTGCTCGAAGGCGTGGCGCTGCCCAACTCGTGCCGCAACGGCACCTGCCGCGCCTGCGCCAGCCGGCTGCACGCGGGGACGATCCGCTACCGGATCGAGTGGCCGGGGCTGAGTCCGGACGAGAAGGACGAGGGCCTGATATTGCCCTGCGTGGCTTGTCCGGAGAGTGATGTGGTGTTTGAGCCGGTCAGTCTCGGCTAGCTGCGATCAGACCAGCCGAATGGGCCCAGGGTATTGGCCAACAAGCGGGTCCGAGGTCAGCAGCGTCAGGCCTTCCACGGTTGCCTGGGCGACGAGAAGCCGGTCAAAGGGGTCCTTGTGAATCGGCGGAAGGCAATCAATCGCCACCGCATGATCACTGCGGATCGGCAGCTCACTGTAGCCGTTATCAAGCAAGCCTCTGCGAAAGACCCGGGCGTTGATCTGGAAGTCCGCACGGCTAAGCCCTTGCTTGATGCCGATCTCCCACAGGCTGGCGGCGCTGAAAACCAGCACCGTGTCGTCGGCATTCAATAGCGCATGCGCGTCTGGCGAGATGCGCTCAGGCGTCAGAGCCATCCACAGCAGCAGGTGCGTATCCAGCAGGAGTTTCATGACTCGCCGCCAAACATGGCTTCAATCTCGCGCTGGCCCATGCGATCGAAATCATCGGGCACCTGCCCCTGTCCGGCCATGAATCCCAACCGCTTGACCTGCGCTTTCTCCGGCACATGCAGCGCCACGACTTTCACAAGGGGCTTGCCTGCCTTGGCGATCACAAAAGGCTCGCCGTTGGCCGCCTGATCGACCAGCCGCGAGAGATGGGTCTTGGCCTCGTGGATGTTGATGGTTTGCATGACGCGCCTCACTAAACTAAGTCCACTTAGTTTAGTCCATTCATCTCCTGCGGCAATCGCCGTTCCTCTAAGCCCCAACCGCCAGAAAAAACCGCAACGCCAGCTTCAACCCGTCCGGCCCGGCCGGGTCCGAGAACGCGTGCCCGCCGGCGCCGCCGCTCCACGCGTGGCCCAGGCCTTCCACGCGCACCAGGCGCAGGTAGGGCGAGCTGCCCTCGTACCAGTCGAACACATCGACGGCGCGGCGCATGCCGCGCTGGATGCGCCGGGCCGGCACGCCGGCCAGCGGCGGCGTGCCTTCGGGCTGCAGGTGCATCCACATGCCGGCGGCGGCGGTGGCGTTGCTGAAGTCGACCATGTGGTCGGCATCGCCATGCAGCAGCAGCAGCGGCGGCGGGCGGCGTCCCGCCAGGCCGAAGCGCAGCGCCTGCATGGTCTTGGCATCGGGCCCGCGCTGCCCGCGCATGGCGCGCGTGGCCTGTGCGGCATTGGTCGCGCTCCACGGCACCGCGCCCGAGTGCGAGCCCACCGCGGCAAAGCGTGACGGATAGCGCAGCCCCAGCATCAGTGCCATCGCCCCGCCGGCGGACAGGCCCAGCACGCTGACGCGGTCCGCCGCCACCGGATGGCGGCGGCAGGCCTGGTCGATCAGCGTCATCAGCAGCCCGGCTTCCGCGGCGCCCTGCGCGGCGGGCCGGAACCAGTTCCAGCAACGCTGCCCATTGGCCTGCGAACTCTGCTCGGGCAGCAGCACCACCCAGCCGGATTCGCGCGCCACCGCGGCGGCGCGTGTGACCGCGGCAAAGCTGGCGGCGTCCTGGCCGCAGCCGTGCAGCAGCACCAGCATCGGCGCACGGCGCGACGCGGTGGCGCCGGCCGGGACGAAAATGCGGTAGCGACGCGGCGCCAGCGGCGCGCCCCATGCGCCCTCTTCCCAGCGCCCGCTGCCACGGCTCTGCGGCGCCGCCACCGGCGACACCACGCCCGACAAGGCGCGCTGCGTGGCCGCCGTGACTGCAGCGGATTGCTTCACCGCGTTGCGCACGATGGCCTCGGTCATCGGCTTGGTGAGGTTCTTGTTGACGGCGCGCTGCATCTGGCGCGCATGGCGGGACGCGGCCTTGTTCAGCGTGGACCAGAGTTTCGCGCCGGGTGAGCGGGGCATGCGGCTTCCTGTGCAAGGGATCACCGCCACATGATATGCGCTGCGGCCGGCGCAACTTGCATGCAACGCGCGCCTGATGTCTGCCTACAATGCAAGGACCGTGTCGCCCCCAGACACGAACCGGAGGCAAGCATGAGCGATGTAAGCGAGTTCAGGCCCCTGGATCCGGGCCGCATCAACCTGATGGATCCGCTCGAAGTGCAGTACTGGTGCAGGGAGCTCGGCTGCAGCACCAGTGACCTGGAAAACGCCGTCGACCACGCCGGCGATCATATCTCGGCGGTGCGCGCGCAGCTGGAACAGCAGCACGCGGGCGCGCGCTCCGGCTGACATCCCCCACCCTGGCGGGATGCCAGCGCGCCGCGTCGCGCCCAGCTGGCGTCCTAGCCCCCCACGTTGAGCGCCTTGGGCAGCCGGATCTGGATGAACTCGCTGTCATCCGGCATCTTGCTGCCGACATGCCGCCCCACGCTGAACGGGAAGTTGTTGTCGTCGATCACCAGCAGCGTGGTCGGGTCCAGCACCAGCACGTCTTCGATGGTGTTGAACGGCATGCCGAACGGATCGCCCAGCGCCACGTCGCCCGGGGCACCGCCGGTGCTGATGCCGGACGGGTCGCGCAGCGCCATCAGGTTGGCCAGTTCGGACTTGACGACATAGTCGCCCGGCTTGCCCAGCGTCACCTGGAACAGCTTCTTGAAGCCGTTCAGGTCGCCCTGCGAGCCGTCGCGCTCGATGACAATGCCCTCGCTGGCGTTGAACAGGATGAAATCGCCGATATTGGTGCCCTTGTCGTCGAGCCGGTACTTGTATTGCACCCCGGTGTACCGGCGCGTGGCGATATCGAACTCCGAGATCAGCAGCGTCTTGCCGTCGTGGCCGGCCAGCGGCAGTTCCAGCAGCGGATAGAGCTTGCTGCCGTCCGGGCTGATCGCCATGCCCTCGAAGCCGCCCGAGCGCTTGGCGCGCATGGGGTTCGACGTCACGGTGGCGCGGTACGGCCAGTACAGGCCCGCCATCCATGGCGTGTTGGCGCCGGCCTCGTCCTGCATGTTGGTGCCGTCGTCGCTGTTGGCCGCGTCGCCATAGATCGGGAAGTCGCCGAACAGATACACCGTGCGGATCGCCGGGAACTTCTCCTGCACGCGCAGCAGCGTGCGGAAGTCGAAGCTCTGGATATCGGCGCGCTGGGCCATGCCGGCGGCATTGATCACGCCCGCCAGCGTGTCGGCCATCTGCTCGGCGCCGACGGTGCGGTCCTTGTAGACATTGCCCTTGCCGTCCTTGTCGCTGCGCGGGTTGAGCTTGGTCTCGAGATTGAAGCGCACCGCCTGCGCGTTCTTCACCCGCTGCGCCGCCTGCGGATGACCCTGGCCGGCGCCGGTGCCGTAGTACGCGACATAGGCGCTGACCAGGTCGAATACGTCCTGCGCGCGCGGTACCACGTACGGGCTGGCGTAGCCCTTGCCGGCCGCCACCGCCGCCGACACCGGTGACAGCGCCACATCGTTGCGCTGGCTCGGGCCTCGGAACAGCTTGTCGCAGATATAGGTGGACTGTATCTGCGCCGCGGTCAGGTTCCTGATCAGCACTTCGTCGGCGGTGCCGTAGGGCGCGCCATCGGCGCGACGGCACTTGACCGATTCGATATAGGGATCGTGCTTGAGCACCGCGACGCCATCGGCGGTGATGCCGACATCGGTCTCCAGCGTGGTCATCAGGTTGTCCAGCGCGGCCTCCATCGCCGGCAGGGTGTTCTCCGGGCGCAGGTCGCGCGCGCCACGGTGGCCCTGCGCATCGAACCTGGCGGCGTCGATCAGGCCGTCGGCGCTCAGGTAGTCGCCGGCCTTGCCGTCGCCGTTGGCATCGTAGGCGGCGACGGCCGCGTACAGCAGGTCAGGCCGGTCCGAGATGATGCCGTTGACGCCAGCCTTCAGCAGCTCGGTCATCTTGGCGCTGTCGTTGACGGTCCAGGTCACCACGCTGTAGCCGGCGGCCTTGAGCGAGGCCACGTCGAGCGTGTCGGACACTGCCGGCACCAGCCCCGGCTGCGGGTTGCCGCCGCGCGCGTAGTGCGCGTCGGGGCTCGACTTGACGCCGTTGACGTCGTACTTGAGCTGCACGTAATACGGCGCAAACACCGGCGCGCGCGTGCCGCCATGCGCGAAGGCATGCGCACGCACCGCGTTCATGATGCGCACCGGCGTGGCCTCTTCGTTGAACGGGTTCTGCGGCGAGCGGATCTCCTTGCCGGCGTTCTCGAAATCCGGCAGCGGGATCGGGGCTTCCAGCAGCACGCCGTTGGCGTCGGTATGCAGCAGGAACGGGCCAAACTCATCGCCGAACCACAGCGTGCCGTCGCTGGCGCGCTGCATGCTCTCGATATCGAAGTCGGCGCCGGTCAGCACGCGCTCGGTGGTGAACTGGTTCGCGATGGCGAACTTGACATGCCGGTTCGGGTCCTTCAGCTCGATAAAGCTGCGCACCGCCACGCTGCCCGCGCCGCCAGCCGCAGTCTTGAACGTGGGCGCCACCGTGTAGACGCGCAGGTTGAAGTCGGCCGAGTTTTCCAGCGAACCGTAGCCGTTGTCGGCCATCACCATGAAGCTGCCGTCCGGGTTGCGCAGCACCGCCGAGAAACCCTGCACCGGCTGTGAAGCAAACGGCGCGCTCTGCCCGTTGAGGTCGCCGGTGACATAGCGCCCCGACTGCGGCCCGCTGGCAAAGGTGGCGGCGGGCAGCACGGCGCGGCCCACCAGCGTAGGGGCGGTGACCGCGGGCGTGCCGTTGCCGCTGTCGTTATCGTCGCCGCCGCATGCCGCCAGCAGCGATGCCGCCACCGCGGCAGTAGCCAGTGCCGCTCGGGTCCGGCGCGAAGGGAAGACGCTCAGGCGCATTGCAGGGTTCCTGGAGTTGGGCAATGCGCCATGGTGGTGGGCCGATATGTCGGCTTGATGTCGCTTGCGTGACAGCATGAGCGACACGCATCAATCGCGCAGAGACATGCAGCCCTTACCCGCGTTAAGCGCAGTGCAGACCGGAATTCAGCAATGCCTTATTCGCCTGCCGGCAGTTTTGCTGCATGATTTCCGGCCCGGGCCCGGACCCGGCACTCAAGACTGGGACAGATCGATAACACCACGTCGGAAAACAAGGGGTTTACCAACACGAGGACGCATCGACACATGAACACCAAGCTGCCGCTTTTCACCCTCTGCGCCGCCTTGCTCGCACCGGCCGCATGGGCCGGCAACGAACCGCACTGGAGCTACACCGGCCCCACCGGCACCAGCCACTGGGCCGAGCTGGACCAGGCCTACCAGACCTGCGCGCTGGGCAAGCACCAGTCACCCATCGACATCCGCACCGGCAAGGCCAGGCCCGCCAACCTGAAGCCGATCAGCTTCGGCTACGCCGCGGCGCCCGGCACCGTGGTCAACAACGGCCACACCGTGCAGGTCAACCTGCCGGCGGCGGGACAGATCGAACTGGACGGCGTGCCGTACAAGCTGTTGCAGTTCCACTTCCACACGCCGAGCGAAGAGAAGGTCAACGGCAAGACCTATCCGCTGGTGGCGCACCTGGTGCATCAGAACGCCGAAGGCAAGCTGGCGGTGGTGGCCGTGCTGTTCAAGTCGGGCCGCGAGAACGCAGCGCTCAAGCCGGTGTTCGCCAGCCTGCCGGCCAAGGGCGGCGAATCACGTGAACTGGCTGCGCCGCTGGACGTTGCGGCGCTGCTGCCGACTCAACAGGCCTATTGGTCCTTCACCGGTTCGCTGACGACGCCGCCATGCAGCGAGGACGTGCGCTGGCAGGTGCTGAAGACTCCGGTGGAAGTGTCGCCGGCGCAATTGGCAGCGTTCCGGAAGCTCTATCCGATGAACGCGCGGCCGGTGCAGCCGCTGAATGGCAGGACGGTGCAGGCGAGCCGCTGAGATATTTCCAAGGCAGGGAAACGACCAACACCGGTTGGGTACTCCCTCTCCCGCTTGCGGGAGAGGGGAGCAACCGACCGCAAGCGAAAGAGCTCAACGCCCCTCACCCCAACCCCCGCATCGCCAGTTCCCCACCCAACACCAGCAACCCGCAGAAAAACAGCTTGCGAAAGCGCTCCGCACTGATCCGGTGGCGCAGCCACTGCCCCAGGAACATCCCGCCCAGCGCAGGCACCAGCGCCAGCGCTGACGCCCCAAGCACCGGCATATGCAGCAGCGCTCCGCCCAGCGCCAGGCTGACCGCCAGCGCCACGGTCGACACCGTGAACGACAGGCCCAGCGCCTGCACCAGGCTCTCCTTGTCCAGCCCCAGCCCTTGCAGGTAGGGCACGGCCGGAATCACGAACACGCCCGTGACCGCGGTGATGCCGCCGGTGACCAGCCCGACCAGCGGCCCGAGCCAGCGTTCCGCGCCGGCCGGCACCGTCAGCTTTACCGCCGCCAGCCCCACCACCGCGTACAGCACCAGCGCCACGCCCAGCGCGGACGTCGCGTGCGTCATCATGCCGGCCGGCACCAGTGCCGCGCACAGCCAGGTGCCGGCGCAGATCGCCGCCAGCATCGGCCACAGGCGCCGCACCAGCAGGCCGAAGCGCGGGCCGCTGAACAGCTGCACCACGTTGGTCACCATCGACGGCGCCACCAGCAGCGCCGCGGCCTGCGCCGGCGGCATCACCAGCCCCAGCATGCCCACCGCGACCGTGGGCAGGCCCAGCCCCACCACGCCCTTGACGAAGCCCGCCAGCAGGAATGTCAGGCCGATAAAGGCGGCCTGCGCGCCGATCGATTCCATCGTCATCGCCACACCTTCAGCCCGCATCGCGGTCGTGCACCGCGCGGCTGTCCGCCGGCGCCTGCTCGCGCGCATCGAGCCCGTAGTCGCGCAGCACCTGCGCCACGCGCAGCCGGTAGCCGGCAAACACGCCGCCGCGTCCGGCGGCCTGCGCCTGGCGATGCGCCAGCGTATTGCGCCACGCGATCACCGCGGCCTCGTCGCGGAAGAACGACAGCGACAGCAGCTTGCCGGGGTTGGTCAGGCTCTGGAAGCGCTCCACCGAGATAAAGCCGTCGATGGCCTCGAGCTGCGGGCGCAGGTGCGCGGCGATGTCGAGGTAGGCGTCCTGCCGGCCCGGCGCGGGCTCGACTTCGAAGATGACGGCGATCATGTTGGTCTCCATGAGATCAAAGGAAATGCGGAATGCGCGCGTTCAGCGACGGACGATAGCGGAATGCGCGCGCCAGCGCAGCCGGCTCGGCGCCGCGCGCGCACAGCGCCGACACCGTCGCCACAGCCAGCGCTTGCGCCAGCCGGTCCCCGGGGCAAGCATGGCGGCCATGGCCAAAGGTCCACGCGCGCGCATCGTCGGCAAGGCCGCTGGTCGACGCCGCGGCCAGCAGCACCAGCACCGTGTCGCCGGCCTTGACGGCGTGGCCGCAAAGCCCGGTGTCCGCAGCAAGAAATCGGCGCGTATTCTGCACCGGCGGGTCGTCCTGCGCGACGCGCGCCACCACGCCCTGCAACGGCATACCGCCGGCCGATGGATTGCGGCCCAGCCGCAGCAGCGTATTGCCGGCGAGCCCGGCAGTCGCTTCGCAGGCCTGGACCAGCAGGCCGATGATATTGGCGGCGACCGCCTGCGCCTCGATGCCGGCAGCCAGTGCCGCGCGTTGCAGCACCGGCAGCGGGCCGTCAGCTGCTACGCTGATGGCGAGCGAGGCGTCCAGCCACGTGCCCAGCCACCGCGCCGCCTCGACGCCGCCGCGCACGGTGTCCGCGTCCGCCAGCGGCGACTGGGCCGCGGCGAACGCGGCAACTTGCTGCGCGACCTCAACCGCCGTGCCGCGGTCGCGCGTCACCGGCAGGCCGAGCACGGCTGCCACCGTGACGACCGGCAGGGCGAAGAGCCAGCGGTTGACCGACGCGGCCGTCATGGCAGCGTGCGCGTGCTCGCCCGGATCCATCATTTGCGCCATCGCGGCGGCGTGTTGCGCCGCGACGCCCGGATCCACGGCCGCCAGCATCGGCATCAGCAGCGCCTTCAGCGGCGCATGCGCGGCGCCATCGTTCATGCGGACCAGCCGGCCGAACAGGTCGCCGGCCGCGGTGCCGGCCAGCGCGGGCGGCACCGGCTGCGTGGCGGGGCGCACGCGGCAGTCGGGATGGGCCAGCACGGCTGCCACTTCGCTCGGCCCGGCGGCAATCCACAGCCCCAGGCGTTGCTCGCGGAAGAAGGGCCGGGTGGCGGCCAGTTCACGGTAGTAGGGATAGGGGTCGGGATGCATGACGGCGCTGAGCGGATCGATCCCGGTAACGGTGGCTGTGATGGTCTCTGGCATGGCGGCGCGAATCGCATGTATTGGCTGATTGCGCCGCAAGCTCGGGCGCACCTCGGCATCATGCCGCCGCGGCCGGGCCGGAAGCTTCACGGTGTCGTGAAGCGTCGAATGCAGTGGCGCTGCGGCCCGTCGATTGGTTGTATGCTTTGAGCACGGCGTGCCGGGCGCCTCGCGCGGCCACGCCATACCAAGTACGGCGGTGACGACATGAAGCATGTTCACGCACTGGTTGTGGCCAGCCTCATGTTGGCGGCATGCGTTTCCACCGGCGTCGACGTGAAGCCCGAGCACTTGTCGAACTTCCTGCCCGGTTTTTCCACGCTCGACGAGGTCACTGCGCAGCTCGGCCCGCCCTCCTCGAAAGCGACACTGCGCGACGGCTCGACCATCCTGGTCTACTCGTTCGCTGCCTCGCAGCCCCACCCCGAGAGCTTCATCCCCTTCATCGGGCCATTGTTTGCCGGCGGCGCGATCCGCACTTCGACGGTGCTGTTCGAATTCGACCAGAACGGTGTCCTGATGAGCCAGCGCCGCACCACCTCGAGCGGGGTCTCGGGAATGAGCGTGCTGACGCCCGGGGCGCTGCCCGGCACGCCGCCCGGCACGCCGCAATAGGCCGCCGGGCGCGCTTGTCACCTCTCCATCGGCGCCACCTGCCCATCGGCGCGCACCGCCGCCGGCGCATCGTTGCGATGCGCCAGCCGGTACAGCACCGGCAGCACCAGCAGCGTCAGCGCCGTCGACGACAGGATGCCGCCGATCACCACCGTCGCCAGCGGCCGCTGCACCTCGGCACCGGTGCCGGTGGCCAGCGCCATCGGCACGAAGCCGAGCGAGGCCACCAGCGCCGTCATCAGCACCGGGCGCAGGCGCGTCAGCGCGCCTGCGCGGATGGCGTGGTCCAGACCGTGGCCGGCCTCGCGCAGCGAGCGGATGAACGACAGCATCACCAGTCCGTTGAGCACCGCCACGCCGCACAGCGCGATAAAGCCCACCGCCGCCGAGATCGACAACGGGATACCGCGCAGCCACAGCGCCAGGATGCCGCCGGTCAGCGCGAACGGAATGCCGGTGAAGACCAGCAGCCCGTCCTTGACGTTGCCGAACATGGCGAACAGCAGCACGAACACCAGCCCCAGCGCCAGCGGCACCACCACGCGCAGCCGCGCGGTGGCGGATTGCAACTGCTCGAAGGTGCCGCCCCAGCTGGTCCAGTAGCCGGCGGGAATCGCCACGCGCGCGCGGATGGCGGCCTCGGCCTCGGGCACGAAGCTGCCGATATCGCGCCCGCGCACATTGGCGCTGACGACGATGCGGCGCTTGCCGTTCTCGCGCGAGACCTGATTGGGGCCCGGCGCCATCTCCACGCTGGCGACTTCGCTCAGCGGGATGTAGCTGGTGCGCGCACCGGCATCCTTCGGAAGCGCCACCGGCAGTCGCCGCAGCGCGTCGATGTCCGCGCGCACGGCCTCGGGCAGGCGCACCACGATATCGAAGCGCCGGTCGCCGCTGAAGAAAGTGCCGGACACCTTGCCGCCGATGCCGATCGACACCGCGTCCTGGATATCGCTCAGGTTCAGCCCGTAGCGCGCGGCCTGGTTGCGGTCGATCTGCACCGTCAGCATCGGCAGCCCGGTGGTCTGCTCGACCTTGACCTCGGCCGCGCCGGGAATGTCCTGCAGCACCGCGGCGATGCGGTTGGCGGTTTGCTCCAGCACGGCGTTGTCGTCGCCGAACACCTTGACCGCCACGTCCGAGCGCACGCCCGAGATCAGCTCGTTGAAGCGCAGCTGGATCGGCTGCGAGAACTCATAGTTGTTGCCCGGCAGCTTGCCCACCTCGGCGCGGATCGCGGCGATCAGCGCGTCGCGCGTGCGGCGCGGCTCGGGCCACTGCGATTCGGGCTTGAGCATGATGTAGCCGTCGGAGATATTCGGTGGCATCGGGTCCGAGGCAATCTCCGCGGTGCCGGTGCGGGCAAAGATGCGCTCGATCTCCGGGAACTTGGCCTTGAGCGCGGTCTCCACCTGCTGCTGCATCGCCACCGATTGCGTCAGGCTGGTGCCGGGAATGCGCAGCGCCTGCACCGCGAGGTCGCCTTCGTTGAGGCTGGGCACGAATTCGCTGCCCAGGCGCGTGGCAATGGCCAGGCACAACACCACGGCCACGCCGGCGCCGGCCAGCACCACCGGCGTCGACGCCAGCACGCGCTCCAGCAGCACCGCGTAGCGGCGGCGCGCCCACGCCATCAGCCGGTTGTCGCGCTCGGCCACGCGGTTGCCGATAAACAGCGCCACCGCCGCGGGCACGAAGGTCACCGACAGCACCATCGCTCCCAGCAGCGCCAGCACCACGGTAAAGGCCATCGGATGGAACATCTTGCCCTCGACCCCGGTGAGCGCGAAGATCGGCAGGTACACCACCATGATGATCAGCTGGCCGTACAGCAGCGGCCGGCGCGCCTCGCGCGCGGCGGCAAAGACTTCCTGCAGGCGTTCGTCGCGCGTCAGCACGCGTCCCTGGGCGGCCTGCGCATGCGCCAGCCGGCGCACGCAGTTCTCGACGATCACCACCGCGCCGTCGACGATGATGCCGAAGTCCAGCGCGCCCAGGCTCATCAGGTTGGCGCTGATGCGGTAGTGGACCATGCCGGTGAAGGTGAACAGCATCGACAGCGGGATCACCAGCGCGGTGATCAGCGCCGCGCGCAGGTTGCCGAGGAACAGGAACAGGATGGCGATCACCAGCACCGCGCCTTCCAGCAGGTTCTTCTTGACCGTGGCGATGGCCTTGTCGACCAGCGTGGTGCGGTCGTACACGGTGACGGCCTTCACCCCCGCCGGCAGCGTGCGGTTGATCTCGGCCATCTTGCGGTCGACCGCCTGCGACACCGCGCGGCTGTTCTCGCCGATCAGCATGAACACCGTGCCCAGCACCACCTCGCGGCCGTTCTCGGTGGCCGCGCCGGTGCGCAGCTCGCCGCCGGTCTGCACCGTGGCCACGTCGCGCACGCGGATCGGCTGGCCCTGCGCGCTGCCGACGATGACGTCGCCGATCTCGTCGAGCGAGCGCACCTGGCCCGGCACGCGCACCAGGTACTGCTCGCCGCGGCGCTCGATATAGCCGGCGCCAACGTTGTCGTTGTTCTTCTCCAGCGCGCCCACCACATCGGCCAGCGACAGCCCGTACGAGGCCATGCGTGCCAGCTCGGGCGCCACCACGTAGGCGCGCGCATGGCCGCCGATGGCGTTGACCTCGGTCACGCCCGGCACGTTGCGCAGCTGCGGCCGGATCACCCAGTCCTGGATTTCGCGCAGGTCCGACAGCGTGTAGGCGGTGCCATCGGGCTTGCGCGCGCCGGGGTCGGCTTCGACCGTCCACAGGTAGATCTCGCCCAGCCCGGTCGAGATCGGCCCCATCGCGGGCGTGATGCCGGGCGGCAGCTGGTCGCGCGCCTCCTGGATGCGCTGGTTGACCAGCTGGCGCGCAAAGTGGATGTCGGTGCCGTCGCGGAAGATCACCGTTACCTGCGACAGCCCGTAGCGCGACAGCGAGCGGGTCTGCTCCAGGCCGGGCAGCCCCGCCATCACGGTCTCGACGGGGTAGGTGATGCGCTGCTCGGTCTCCAGCGGCGAATAGCCCGGCGCGGCGGTGTTGATCTGCACCTGCACGTTGGTGATGTCAGGCACCGCGTCGATCGGCAGCCGGGTGTAGCTGTACAGGCCCAGCGCGGCCATGCCCAGCACCGCCAGCAGCACCAGCCAGCGTTGCGCAATGGCAAAGCGGATCAGGCGTTCGAACATGCGCGCCTCCCGCTCAGTGCTCATGCCCGGCGCTGGCTTTGCCCAGCTCGGACTTGAGGATGAAGCTGTTGGCCGCGGCGTAGCGCGCGCCGGCCTGCAGGCCCTGGGTCACCTCGACCAGCTTGCCGTCGGTGCGCCCGGTCCTGACCGGCTGCACCGCAAACCCGTCCGGCACCGCGACGAACACCACGCTCTGGCCATCAACCTGCTGCACTGCATCCGCCGCGACCGTCACCGGCACCTGCACCGGCGCGCCCAGCACGCTGACCGTGACGAACAGCCCCGGGCGCCATGCCGTGCCCGGATTGGCCAGGGTCACGCGCGCCTTGGCGGTGCGGGTCTGCTCGCCCAGCAAGGCGCCGACGTAGGACACCTTGCCTTCGGCCTGCGTGGCGGAGGCGCTGGAGCGCACCGTGACCGCCTCGCCCACGCGCACCCGGTCCAGGTCGCGCGCGGACACCACGAACTCGGCCCAGACCGAACTCAGGTCCGAGATCGTGAAGACGCTGGCGTCTTCCTTGACCGCTTCACCCAGCGACAGGTGCTTCTCGACCACGATGCCGTCGAACGGCGCGCGCAGCGCGAACTGGTTCAGCGCGCCGCCGGCCCCGCCGCGCTCGGCGGCGCCGATCGCGGTGAGCTTCTGGCGCGCGTTCTGCACCGCGATCTGCGCCTCTTCCAGCGCCGTGCGCGCCTGCTGGTAGTCCTGCTCGGCGGAGATCTTTTCCTGCCACAGCGTCTTCTCGCGCGCATAAGTGGCCCGCGCCAGCGCCTCGCGCTTCTGCGCGGCCAGCAGTTCGCTGCGCTGCTCCGCCACCGTGGTGCTGGCGATCAGCGCCAGCACCTCGCCCTTGCGCACCGCCTGGCCCAGGTTGGCCGGCACCGCCTGCGCCACGCCCGCGACGCGCGGCACCACGTGCGCGGTGCGGTCATCGTTGAAGCGGATCTCGCCGGGGAAATCGACGCTGCTGCGCAGCGCCGCGGCCGCGGCGGTAGCCATGCCGATGCCGGCCCGCTCGATCTGCGCGGGCGTCAGCGCGATCTCGTGCGGCTTGCCTTCCGCCTGCGGCTGCGCCGGGGCCGCGCTCGCGCCGGCATGTGAATCGGACTTGTCCCCTGCCTTGGCCTCCGCCTTGTCGCCCGCCTTGTCGCCCTCCTTGCCGTGCTCGTGCCCGTGCTCGTCGCCATGCTCGGCATGCCCGTGCGCGGCCTCGCCGCTGGTGTGGCCGCCCTTGCCGGTGAACAGGATCGCCGCGCCGCCCAAAAGCCCCGCGACCAGGATGGCCACCACCGCGGCCCGTTGTTGCTTGCTCATTGCCATGTCTGCAGCTTCCGTATCAGTGTCCGAGGATGCGATCGATGCTGGCGGCCGCGTCATAGGTGCGGGCCAGCACGTCCAGGTAGCGGATGCGCGCCTGGAACAGCGTGCGCTGGGCATCCAGCACGTCGAGGAAATTGAACTTGCCGGCCTCGAACCCGCGCGAGGCGGCAGCGTAGGCCTGTTCGGCCGCCGGCAGCACCGAGGCCTGCAGCGTCTGCGCCGCGGCGCGCGACACCGACAGCTGCGTCGAGGCCTGCTGCAGTTCGCCCTGCAGGCGCACGCGCGTGGCGGCGTGCGCATCCTGCGCGCCGTCGGCACGGCGCAGCGCCGCGTACAGGTTGCCCTGGTTGCGGTCGAACAGCGGCAGCGGAATCGCCACGCCCAGCACCGCCATGTTGCGGTTGGCCTCGTTGTCGCGCTTGGCGCCCAGGCTCACGGTCACGTCGGGATACTGGCGGCTGCGCTGCACCGCCACTTCGGCACGGCTGCGCTCCGCCGCCAGGCGGCTGGCTTCGAGCAGCGGCGAATCTTCCAGCGCCGCCTGCAACGCGGCCGGCGCTGGCCGCGACGGCAGCGCATCGAGATCGCCCTGTGCCTTGTCGAAGCGCGGCACGCTGTCACCCCACAGCGCCGCCAGCGACTGCCGCGCTGACTGCAGCGCGCCGGTGGCCTCGGCCAGCTCCAGCTCGGCATTGGCCTGCTCCACCCGGGCGCGCGTGGCTTCCAGCGGTGCCACCTTGCCCGCGGCCACGCGCCGGCCCGCGGCGTCGGCGGCCTGGCTGGCGATGCCGACCGAACCTTCGGCCAGGCGGACGCGCTCCTGCGCCACCAGCACGCCGAAGAAGCCCGCGATCACCGTGGCGCGCAGCCCGGCGCGGGTGCTGCCCAGCTCGGCCTGCGCCAGCTCGCGCCCGCGCTCGGCCAGGCCGATGCGCGCGGCGCGCTTGCCGCCAAGTTCGATCGGCAGGTTGACCTGCCCGGTGGTCGAGCGCGAGGCCTTGCGCGTGTCTTCCATCGACACCGCCAGTTCCGGATTGGGGATTACGCGCGACTGGATCAGGTCGCCTTCGGTGGCGTCGAGCTCCTTGCCGGCGGCGGACAGCGTGAAGCTGCCGGCTTCAGCCAGCGCCAGTGCGGCATCGAGGGTCAGGATAGGGGCCAGTGCGCCGGCCGGCGCGGCAGCCGGTGGCAGCGCCACGGCGGCGGGCGGCGTCTGCGCGACGCCGGGGAATGGGCTGGATAACACGGCCGCCAGCCCGAGCGGCAGCAAAAGTCTTCGCATCGAATTGCACCAGAAGAAAACCGGGGGAATTCGGCGAGACGCCCGGCGTCATGCGGTCATGACGCCAGGAGGCGATCGGAATGGATCGGGATAGCGGGGAAGCGTCGTCTCGCCGGCTAAGCGAGACGCAGCCACTGCGGGCGGTCGGGCGCCCGCGCGCTGTGCGAGGAGAAGCGGGGTTGGGGCACTGGCGGCGCCAGCTCCACCCGGCGCAGCGCGGGTACGTCCTGCGCATCGGCCGGCGCGAAGGGCAGCGAGGCGATATGGCAGACGCCGCAGTCCGGATCAGCCAGGTTCAGCTTGGCCTTGTCCTGCGCGGGATCGGCGGGCTGCTCCGGCATGCCGCTGCCGGCCTGGTGCCGGTGCTCATGGTGCCCGAAATGGGCCTTGGCGGCCGCGGCGACCTCGTGCCCGCAATACGCGGCGGCTCCCGCCCAGGCGAACTGGAGCGGCAGGACGAGCGCGAGGAGAACGAGGATCAGGCGTTGCATGAATGGTGAGGGCGGCGCTGCGGACACCGATGGTGGCCGGCCAGCGAGCGGCAAGTTTAACCGAGGCACCGCGGTCATTCAGGCAACGGGGTCATTACATTTGCGTCATGGCGGCGGCGCGAGCGGCCGTTCGCAACAATTCAATATTTTTGAATAACTCATCCGGCAAAGCGCCCGCTTACGCTGCTCTTGGACTCCTATAGTTCCGTACATGAACGGCACGCACACAAAGCAACGCCTTCTGACAAATTCAACAAGCTAATGGAGAAACCATCATGACCAAGACCACCCGCCTCGCTTCCGCCCTGCTCCTGACCCTGGCCGCGCTGGGCGCCGCCCAAGCCGCCACCGCCGCCGACGTGCTGCCCGGCGACAAGTACGGCTACAGCTTCCGCAGCACCGTGCCGGGTGACAAGTATGGTTATGAATTCCGCAGCCATGACGCCTTCACCGACGGCGCCCGCGCCGGCAAGGCCGACCCCTTTACCGACGGAGCCCGCACCGGCAAGGCCGACCCCTTCACCGACGGGGCCCGCACCGTGGCCGGCCTGGACCGCAGCGGCGTGTCGGCATCGCCTGCCCGCGGCTTCGACACCTTTACCGAAGGCAGCCGCACCGGCAAGTTCGACCCCTACGGCGAAGGCGCCCGCGCCTGAGCGGGCCACGCCGCACGCCGGCGACAAATCCTGCAGAGAGGCCAGCGCCAGCGCTGGCCTTTTGTCATTCGTCGCGCCCCAGCCGGTGCATGGCTTCGCGCAGCGTGCGCATCTGCGCGCTGAAGCGGGTGCAGGCATCGCAGATGGCCAGGTGCGAGCGCACGCGCAGCCGCTCCGCCCACGACAGCGGCAGGTCCAGGCTCTTCATGGTCAGGTGGTGGACCTCTTCGCAATCCGGCAGCAGCCGGCGCGGCGGGCGGGAGGGTGGGGTTTCCGGCATCTTTGTCCGTGACGGTTCGCTGGCGTGGGCGGAGGCAGGCTCAGCCGGCCTTGCCGGGCCGGCCACGCTGCCCGAACCAGTGCAGTTCGAGGCATTCGCGCAGGCGCATGCGGGCGCGGTAGAGCATCGCCCAGGCATTGGTCGCGCTGATCTGCAAATGCTGACAGATTTCTTCGGTGTCCAGCTCCAGCCATTCCCGCATCATGAAGATACGGCCGGTGCGCGCCGGCAGGCGGTCCACACATAGCTGCAGGATCTCGAAAAACTCGCGGCGCTCGAACGCGCGCTCCGGATCGCCCCAGTCGGAGGGTGGATCCTGGTAGTGGCCGTTGCGCGTGAACAGGGCGTCGAAGGCGTCATCGTCGGACTGCGGCTGTCCATCGCCGTCGGTAGCCAGCGCCAGCCTGACCTCGCGCCTGCCGCTGCGCAGCGCGTCGATGATCTTGTGTTTGAGGATGCCGACCAGGTAGGTGCGCAGCGCCGACTGGCCGGCAAAGCGCTCCGGATGCTCGAGCGCGGCCAGCAGCGTTTCCGAGACGGCATCCTCGGCCACCGCCTCGTCGCGCAGCTGCAGGCGCGCGAAGCGCAACAGGTAGGGGCGTAGCGCCTGGAGTTCGGCGGGGTCGAGGCTCATCGGGGGTTGGGGCGGTTGCCTGGACAGATGCGCCATCATACCCGCGCCCTCGACCTTGCCGGTATGCCGCAGTGGTCAGCCGATCCCGCGGAACTGCCCGCACAGGCGGAACACGTCCATCGACAGCGGAATCTCCTTGGCCTTGCCGTAGCGCGTTGCCAGCTTCAGCAGTTCCTTGATGTCGCGCCCGCTCGCCGCGGGGTAGGCGTCGGCCAGCGCATCGATCAGCGCATCGTCCAGTTCCGCGCCGAACTGCGCCGCCTGCAACCGCCACAGCCGCACGGCATCCTCGCGGCACGGCGTGGTGTAGTGGATGGTGGCGATGCAGCGCGACAGGATGGCATCGTCGACGTCGCCGATGCGGTTGGTGGTCATGAACAGCAGGCCGCTGAAGTACTCCAGCGTGCGCAGGAACTCGGCGACGATGGCATTGTGTTCGAGGTCGTTGTCGCGGCGGCGGATATAGACGTCGGCCTCGTCCAGCAGCAGGATTGCGTTCCAGCGCATGGCGCGGCGCAGGATGGTCATCAGCGTGGCCCCCACCGACGCCGCGGTGGTGCCCAGCTGCCCGGAGTGCACGCGGTACAGCGGCTTGCCCACCACCTCGGCATAGACCTCTGCGGTCAGCGTCTTGCCCAGGCCGGGCGCACCCTGGCACAGGATGGTGGTGCCGCCGGACTTGCCGGGCACGAAGTCCGGCGCCAGCATGTCCATGTGCGAGGTCAGGATGTCGATCAGGTCGCGGTGGTGCGCGGGGAGCACCAGCTTGTCGCGCAGCGCGGGCTGGTAGCGGTAGTCGGCCAGGTGCTGCACGTGGACCCAGATATTGCGGTGCCACTCCAGGTGGAACAGGTGCACGTAGCCATGCAGCGGCACCCGCTCGAAGCCTTCCATGATGCCCGCCTCGCGCCAGAACGACGGGTCGCAGGTCATCTCGAATCGGCGCTCCAGCCGCTCCTCGTCGTTCACGCAGCGCGCGCCCGCGGCATCGGCGATCGGGATCAGCTCGGCCGCGCCCTTGCCATCGACCGCGAACGCCGCGCGCGTCGCCACGAACTGCGCGCCGAAGCCGCGCTGGCAGCGCACGAAGCGCTGCGCGTGCTGTTCATACTCCTGGCGGAATTCCGCGCACTCCTTGTAGAAGCCGAATTCGGCCAGCAACTCCGGGATGGTGCGGTTGGCAATATCGTCGCGCGTGATCACCATCGACGTAGTCATGCCCGAGCGCCGCAGGTGGTGGTCGGTCAGCGCGGAGTTGGCCGACTGCATGGTATTGGCGAGCAGGTCCACCACTACGTACGCCATGCCTTGCTCGGGCAAGACATAACGCATTCGGCGTACCAGCCAGGGCAGCAGCACGCCGTCGCGGTTGCGCTGGTACAGCCAGCCGTCGATGGCATCGCGCGACAGGTACGCGGCCAGCCCCGCCACCAGCTGGTCCAGCCCCGGAATCACGCGCGCCTGCGGCGCGTTGTAGATGTTGTCCAGCGCCAGCATCTGGAACATCAGCGCGCGCTCGTTCTGGGTCTTGCTGAGCGTATAGAGCGAACTGAGCGCATGCGCGTCGAACAGCTTGCTCGACACCAGCATATTGCCGTGGCACACACCATGCTGCTGCAACTGCCGGGCCAGCGGCGAACCGGTTTCGATCATCGCCAGCAGGGGATGGATCAGCGCCTCCGGAATCTCGAAATCCATGTACCGCGCTCCCGTTCAATGGTGTGGCCGCGCCCGGCCAGCGGCCAGGGTTTTACTGCAGGAAGAAGTCGATTGCGCGCTCGACCACCGGCGCATGGATGACATGGGGCCCGTCGAACTCGACGTATTCCACGTCATAGCCCGCGGCGCGCAGCCTGGCCGCATGCGCGCGCGCGCTGGCAATCGGCAATTGCTCATCGGCCAGCCCGTGTGCGACGAACACCTTGGGAATGCCGGTCTGCATGAACACCGACATGAAGCCGCCGGAGAACGCGATCACATGGCTGGCGATATCGCCGTTGGTAATGCCCAGCGACAGCGCATAGCTGGCGCCGTCAGAGAACCCGGCAAAGGCCAGCCGCTGCGGATCGATCCGGTAGCGCGACGTCACCGCGGCCAGCGCCTGGTGCAGCCGCTGCAGGTCCGGCCCGTTGCCGCCGATGACGATGTCCCAGGTGGGATAGAGCGAATGCGGCGCCAGCACCAGGAAGCGATGCCGCTGCGCCTGGGCTTCGAGATGCGGCAGGACTTTTTCGGGGAAGCCGCCGGCGCCGTGGAACATGACCATCAGCGGCACCGGCTCATGGGGTGCAAGCCCTTCCGGGACGAACAGCACGGCATCGCGTTCCTCGGCTACGCCGAGCCGGTGCCGACCCGCGGGCAGCGGACTTGCATCCGGGGCCGCGGCGGCAAAGGACATGCGGCCGAACAAGGACGGGTCGAGCATGGCGTCTCCGGCGGGCGGCTCGTGGCCGCACCGATATGGTGATATTTTGTATATTACATACAAACGCCACTCGACGCTAGCCGATCCCCATGGCGCCTAAGTCGGCGGCAATCCGATTTTTACCGTCGATCCTTGCCGGCGACTCCCGCTTTTCCACTCTCGGTCTCATCCGCAACCACGTTGCGGTCAGCGACCAGCCTGCTCCAACGTGCCAGCTCCTGTCGAATAAATGCCTGGAAGTCCGCAGGGCCCGCGTGCACGACCTTGAAACCGTAACCTGAAAGCACCTCGTTCTTCGACAAATCAGACAGGACATGCTTCACCGCCCGATCGAGTTTCTCGATTCGTTCCCGCGCAGTCCCCTTGGGGGCCAGAACGCCATACCACCCGGTGACATACATGTTCTGCAAGCCGGCCTCCGCAAAGGTGGGCGTCTCAGGCGCGATCGGCAGGCGAGTGTCGTTCGCAATCGCCAGAGCACGCAACTTCCCGGATTTGACGTACCTGAGACTATCGGCCCCCGCGAACACCGCGTCCACGTCACCACTGATCGCGGCCGTGACCGCCTGGACGCCGCCGTGGTACGGCACATGGGTCACTCGAATCGAGGCGGATTGCGAGAGCAACTCGATGGCGAGATGGCTGGTATTGCCGTATCCGGACGATGCCACGGTCACCGGATGGGACCTTGCGCGCACGATCAGTTCGGATACAGAAGTGATTTTCGAAGTGGCGCCCACATAGAGCACCAATGGTTGCTTTGCCAGCAGAGAGACCGGCTGGAAATCACTGACTGGGTCGTAGCCGGCCGACCGACTCACGAGTGGCCCGATCGCGTAGGCCGCCAGGGCGAGCACGAGGGTATAGCCATCGTTGCTGGCGCGTTGAACGTGGCGCAAGGCGATCTGTCCGCCCGCGCCTGGCTTGTATTGAAGCACCACAGGCACTCCCAGCGCGGTCTGCAGTCCCTCGCCGAGCGGGCGCGCCATAAGATCCGCGGGCCCTCCCGGAGGATAAGGCACGACCATGGTGATGGGTTGATCCGGGTAGCCGGCCCACGCCGGCTGAACCGAGGCGATCGCTCCTCCCACCACCAACCATCCGCCGGATCGCATTATTGCTGCGAGTCTTTGCACAATCGAAAAAGGTGAAAAATCAAGCCATTGTCGCAAGGCTAGCGGGGCCGGCAAGTATTTAAGGATTTACTGAGCTGATCACGGCACGCTGACACGCGATCAGTCCAACACCGCAGGCGCATCAGCGGCTGTTGATTATGTGTCGACATGGGCGATTTGGTAAGATGCGGCCTCCCGGCTGCGCCTGCAAGCTAGCCGTTTTTTTTGCACATTGGTCCCGATAACGGTGCTTTCCATGTTTTTCCCGCAGGCGGGAGTACGCTTACGCTTTGATTCCACATGGGAGGCAGGCGACCGGCTGTTCGGCCGCGGCTGGCTGATGCAGGACGATGGTTGCAAGGTGTCCGTGCTCGGTGTCTGGCCTGCCAATGATCCCTCCGCCCCGGCCGCGCTTGACCGGCTCGGTCACGAATATGCGCTTCGTGACGCCATCGATGCGACCTGGGCCGCCCGCCCGCTAAGGCTGCTGCGCGAGCGCGATACGGCAATGCTGCTGCTCGACGATCCGGGCGGCGAGCCACTCGCCCACCTGGTGGGTGGGCCGATGGACCCGGCGATGTTTCTCGACATTGCCGTGGCGGTAACCATGGCTGTCAGCCATCTCCATCAGCGCGGCCTGATCCACAAGGATTTGAAGCCCGCCCATGTTTTGGTGGCGCCGGACCGGCGCCAGGTCTGGTTGACGGGCTTCGGCATCGCGTCGCGAGGACCGCGCGGCGCCCAGGCACGTGCGGACATCAGTGACATCTCCGGTACGTTGCCCTATATGTCGCCAGAACAGACGGGCCGGATGAATCGCGCGATCGACGCACGCAGCGACCTGTATGCCTTAGGTGTTACCTTCTACCAGATGCTCACCGGTGTGCTGCCCTTCGTCGCCAGTGAACCCCTGGACTGGGTCCATGCACACCTGGCGCGCTCGCCGTGGCCGCCGGCCGAGCGCAACCCAGCCGTGCCTGCAATGCTTTCGGCGCTTGTCATGAAGCTCCTGGCGAAGGCTCCCGAGGAGCGCTACCAGACGGCCGCAGGCCTGGTGCGCGACCTGCAGCACTGCCGGCGGGCGTTGTCGGCGCAGGGGCAGATTGCAGCGTTCGAACTGGGGCAGCGCGACCTTTCGGAGGCCTGGGCCATCCCCGACCACCTCTATGGTCGCGACCAGGCCATGGCGACGCTGGTGGAAGCGTACGAGCGCGTGGCCTCCACCGGGCGCAGCGAAATCGTGATGGTTTCCGGCCATTCTGGCGTAGGCAAGACGTCGCTCATGCGGTCGTTTGCGCGCGCGGTTGCCGGGCGCGGCGGGATCCATGCCGCCGGCAAGGCCGACGCGCCGGCTGACTTGGCGGCCGAGGCGCCCATCGATACGGGCGTACGGCTGCCCTATGCAACGCTCGCGCGAGCGCTCAGCGGCCTGTTGCGCAATGGACTGGCAGATCACGCGGCCGACATGGCTCCGTGGCGCACCGTCATCGCGCAGGCGCTGGGGCCGAACGCCGGTGCGCTTGTGCCCTTGCTGCCCGAACTGAAGACGCTGCTCGGTCCGGTACCGTGGATGCGGGAAACGCCGTCGCGCGAAACCGGGCCGCAAGTGCGGCTTGCGCTGCGCAACCTCGTGGCCGCTCTCGCGCGAAGCGCGCGGCCGCTGACGCTGTGCCTCGACGACTTCCAGTGGCTCGACGACGAAAGTGTCACGCTGCTGCACCAGATGCTGACTGATCCGGGCACGGCAGACCTGCTGGTGGTCTGCACCTGTCGCAGCCACGAAGTCACAGACGACCAGAGCGCGATCCACGGTGTCGATGCGTTACGCGCGGACGGCGCCGCCGTGGTCCATGTCGAGCTGGGTTGTCTCGGCGAATCCGACCTGCGGCAGCTCGTCGCCGACGCGCTCCATTGCAATACCGACACGAGTGCGCCGCTTGCGCGACTGGTGATGGAGAAGACGGCAGGCAATGCGTTCTTCGCCACGCAGTTCATCAGCGAGCTGTTCCACGAGGGGCTGCTGCACTTCGATCACGGTGCGGCACGCTGGACCTGGGACCTCGACCAGCTCGCAGCCAAGGCGCTGACTGACAACGTGGTAGCGCTGATGGTGGGACGGATCGACCGGCTGGCGGCCAGTACGCGATCGGCACTGGCCCTGCTTGCCTGCCTTGGCAACGACACCACGGTCGACACGCTGGCGCGCGGCTGGACCGGCGACGCCCGCGAACTGGAGCCCGCGATCCGGGAAGCCGTGCACGCGGGGCTGGTCTCGTGCAGGGAGAACGTGCTGCGCTTCTCCCACGACCGAGTCCTCGAAGCGGCCTATTCGCGCATCGCCGAGCCAACGCGGCAGGCGTTCCATTTGCGAGTCGGCCGGCTGCTGCTCGAGCGCACGCCGTCCGACGAGATCGAGGCGAGCGTCTTTACCATCGTCGGACAGCTGAACCGCGCGACCGAGAACATCGAGGTACAGGAAGAGCGCGACAGGCTCGCGGAACTCAACCTGGCTGCCGCGCTGCGCGCCAAGTCCGCATGCGCCAACACCGCGGCGCTGCACTATCTGTCGATCGGGCTCGCGCTGCTGGGCGATCACGGCTTCGCGCGGCACCAGGCCCTCGCCTTCGACTTGACGCTGCACATGGCCGAATGCGAGTTTCTCACGGGAGATTCGGCGCGCGCCGAGCATCGGCTGGAGTCACTGGCCGCGCGCACCTCGTCGCTCACCGCGCTGGCAGTCCTCACGCAACTCCAGCTGGGCCTGCTGATGACCGGCGGGCGCCGGGCCGAAGCGGTCACGGTTGGGCTTGCCTACCTGCAGCGTGCCGGAGTCGAATGGGCCTCGCATCCGACTGCAACGGCATTGGCGCACGAAGAGGCGCTGTTCGCCCGCCACCTCGGCGAGCGCGAGATCGCCGAACTGGCTGCGCTGCCCCCGATGACGGACCCCGGTGCGCTCGCGACGATGCGCGTGCTGATTGCGCTGGTGCAGCCGGCCTGGTACACCGACGATCAGCTGCGCAGGCTTGTGCTGCTACGCATGGTCAACCTGAGCCTGTCGCATGGCAACAGCGACGAATCGGCCCTGGCCTATGCATGGATGGCCATGCTGCACGTGGCCGCCTCCACCGATGAACCGGCCGGCGTCGCATTCGAGCGGCTGTCGATAGAGGTTGCGGAACGGCGGGGCATCGATCGGATACGCGCACGCGCATATCAAGTCGTCGGCGGGAATCTGCTGCACTGGTCCAAGCCGCTGCGCGTCGCGCGCGGCCTGCTGCGCCAGGCGCTGACATTGACGCAGCAGATCGGCGACCTCACCTATGCCGCCTACATCCGCAGCAACCTGATGACGCATGCGCTGGCGATCGGTGATCCGCTCGCCAGCGTGCAACGCGATGCCGACTCGGGCAGCGTGTTTGCCTGGGGGCCGCGCTTCACGTTGGTGGCGGACCGCCTTGCGCCTCAGCGCCAGCTCGTACGTACGCTGCGCGGGGTCACGCCGGTGTTCGGGCGCTTCGACGCCAAGGATTTCAGCGAAGCCTCGTTCGAAGCCCGCTTGCGCGGTGACGTGGGCCTGCTGCTTGTGTCATGCTGGTACTGGATCCGCAAGCTTCAGGCTCGCTATCTGGCTGGCGCCGCGGCCGAGGCACTGGATGCGGCCGAGCAGGCACGCCCGCTTCTGTGGACCTCGCCGGCCTACTTCGAGCAGGCCGAGTACCATTTTTACGCGGCGCTGGCACGCGCGGCGTGCTGCAATCCGGCCGTCGAGGGCGAACTCGCAGCGCATCTTCCCGACCTGGCCGGGCACCATTGGCAGTTGGCGCAATGGGCACGGCGCTGTCCGGCGACGTTTGCGCACCGGGCCACGCTGGTCCAGGCAGAGATTGCCCGGCTCGAAGGACGCGACATCGACGCGATGCGCGGGTACGAGTCGGCTATCGCCTCGGCACGCGAAAGCGACCTGATCCACATTCAGGCGCTGGCAAACGAACTGGCGGCGCGCTTTTATCTGGATCGCCGGCTCGATAACGTCGCGCTGGTGTACTTGCGCCAGGCGCGTCACGGTTACATGCGCTGGGGTGCAGACGCCAAGGTCTGGCAGCTCGATATGCAATATCCCGCGCTGGCGGTCGATGCAGGAGCCGCCCTTGCCTCAACGCCGTCGATGGGCACGATTGGCGCGCCGCTCCAGCATCTGGACCTGGCCACGGTTATTGCGATCTCAGAGGCGATTTCGGGCGAGACCGGGCTGGAACGGCTGCTGGCGACGCTGATCCGGACCGCCATCGAGCAGGCCGGCGCGACGCGGGGGCTGCTCATCTTGCCCGAAGGCGCCGAACATCACGTTGCAGCCGAAGCTGCCGTGCGCGAAGAATCGGTCGTGGTGACATTGTCCGTGCGACCGCTCGATGCAGCCGATATGCCGTTGGCGATGGTCGAGCACGTGCTGGATTCTCGCGAGCACGTGGTCATGAACGATGGATCCGCCAGCGGGGCCTTTTCCGCCGACCCCTTTGTTCGCCAACGCCGGGCACGTTCGATGCTGTGCCTGCCGCTGCTGAATCAAGGCAGGCTGACCGGAGTGCTTTATCTTGAAAACGCACTTGCGCCAGGTGTGTTCGTTCCCGCACGGATCGAGGTGATCAAGCTGCTGGCATTCCAGGCGGCCAGTGCCATTGAGAACAGCCGGCTTTCCGAGCACCGCCGGCGCGCAGATGAATCCCTGCGCCAGGCCCATGCAGAGTTGGCGCACGCAAGCCGCGTCACCACACTCAACGCGCTGACAGCGTCAATCGCCCATGAAGTGAGCCAGCCAATCGCGGCATTGACCATCGAGGCACGCGCCGCGCTACGGTGGCTCAAGCGCCAGCAACCGGACGTCGAGCAGGCGGTCGCAGCCCTGGACGCCATTGTCGAGCAAGGAGAACGCGCTGGCAGCGTTATCGCGGGCATGCGCGCGATGCTGCGCAAGGCCGGGCCGCAGGCGCAGCGCATCAATCTCAACCAGATGATCGCCGACACGCTGCCGCTCTTTGCCGGCGAACTGGATCGCACCCAGGTCATCCTGAAAACGGAACTGCTGCCCGCGCTACCCCTGGTGTGGGCTGACAAGATCCAGCTCCAGCAAGTGTTGCTGAATCTGGTGATCAATGCCGTCGAGGCAATGCGCGAGATCCTCGAGCATTCACGCGAACTCACTGTACGCACCGCAGTCAGCCCAGCGCGTGAAGTTGTGGTCACGGTGCACGACGTCGGTGTCGGCCTGCCTGCCGATACGGAGCAGGTGTTCCAGCCTTTCTACACGACCAAGGCCGAAGGCCTGGGCATGGGCCTGTCGATCTGTCGCGCCATTCTCGAAGCGCATGGCGGGCGCCTGCACGCGTGGCCGAACCGGCCACGGGGCGCCGTATTCGAGTTCACATTACAGGCGGCCGAAACTGCGCCCGAAGGAAACTGTGACGCTCCGTCGTAATTGTTTTTGCGCGGGCCTTCAGATGAGGTATTAGCGAGCCAGATCACATACTGACTTGCAGCCGTAAGCCAGGGTTCCTGTCTGCCCTGGACAGCGGCAGCTTCACTGTTGCGATCGGCCAGGAACCGGAACCCAATTCAATCAGCGTCCCGCATCGACTCACGGAGGCGCTCTGTCACCTCCGCAAGAAGCCCCTCGGCAGCAGCGCTAACCTCGCGTTCCCTGCCCGGCGGTATCCACGTCGATTCGACTTCGACGAAGGTGCCTCTGCACTCACGTCCCGCGCAAGCGTCGGTAACATGCCGTGCCACCGCGGCTGCAATGGCCCTGCAGGCCGGCTCACCTCTGAACAACATCAGCGCAGCGGCTTCCTTCGCGACGCACCTGGCGTCTTCGGACTGCACATCCGTATCCGCATGTGCCGGCCTGGTGTCCATCATCTCCCTCCTCTGGCGGCCTAGTCGATAAACGCGTCTGCTTGCTTGATGACGGGGCTCCACCGCGCCATCTCGCTACGCAGATGGGCGGACAACGCTTCCGGCGTCGCTCGGTCTTTCGAAACCGGAATGGCCCCCAACTTCTGCATCCCTTCCCTGAACGCGGAATCGGTCACTGCGTCCTGCAACGCCTTGACCAACCTGGCGACCACCGGTTGCGGTGTCCCCTTCGGCGCGTAGATGCCATGCCATACGGTTACCTCGAACTCTCCCAGTCCTTGCTCGCGCAGCGTCGGCAGCCTGGGCAATGCCGCGAGCCGTGAAGGCGTCGTGCTCCCATACGCTTTGACCCGGCCCGTGTTGATCGGCTGGAGCGTCGTCGTCACCTGGTCACAGAGCAGATCGACCTGACCACCCTGAACATCTACCATCGCCGGCGCGGCGCCCTTGTAAGGAACGCTTGTCATCGCGGATTGAAGCTGACTCATCAGCATCAGCCCGCAGAGATGCGACGCCGTACCGATTCCTGCGTTCGCGAGGTTGATCTTCTTCTGGTTTGCCGAGATGTAGGCGCGCAACTCGTTAAAGCCATTGGGCGCGAGGTTCGGGCGCGCGACAAGCGTCATGGGAACGTCTGCTACGAGCCCGATATACTCGAAATCCTTGGTTGGATCGAAGCGCAGCGTTTTGCTCAATGCCGGCAGAGTGGCCATGCCAATGTTATGGATCAGGAGGGTGTAGCCATTCGGTTCGGCACGCACCACCGCCTCCGACCCCACGATACCGCCCGTGCTCGCGCGATTCTCCACGACGACAGTCTGTGCCAGGGCACGTCCCATCGCCGCACCCAGATGGCGCGCGACAACGTCGGTGGGACCGCCCGGGGAAAACGGGACCACCAGCGTCAACGGGCGCGTGGGGAATGACTGCCCAAACGAGGGGCTGCATGCCAGCCAGCCGATAGCAAGTGCCGCAACGTACTTCATAGCCTGTCTCCTTACATCGTCGTTTTGCGCGAATGAGTAACCGATGCTCCTTGTCCCACGACCCTCAAGCGTGGCTTCGCATGGTGACGAACTCCTCCGCGACACTGGGGTGCAGCGCAACGGTTCGGTCGAACTCTCGCTTGGTGATGCCTCGCTGCAATGAAATGGCACCCATCTGAATGATTTCAGCAGCATCGCGACCCACCATGTGCATACCCAGGACGCGATCACTGCGCTTATCGACGACGAGTTTCATCATGACGCGCTCCGCGCTGTCAGCGACTGCTGCTCGCAGCGGACGGAAGTTGGTCCGATAGACCGCAATATCGGGAAGCGCCGTCCGTGCCTCCCGCTCTGTCATCCCGACACTGGCAATCTCGGGCGTGGAAAACACGGCCGTCGGCGTGAACCCGAAGTCCGGTGCCCGACACTCGGCCCTCCCGAACAGCGACTCGGCAAGCCACTGCCCCTGGCGTATTGCAACGGGGGTGAGGTTCAACTGGCCGATCGCGTCGCCGATGGCATAGACCCCTTCCAGGGACGTTGCATAGCGCTCATCCACGTCGATGGCTCCACTTGGCGTGAGTGCCAGCGCGCCCGCTGCGGCCTGCGTGTTGGGCCGACGGCCGGTCGCGTTCAGGACGACGTCTCCTTCATAAGCGGTACCGGCTTGATCTGTTACCCGATAGCCAACAGGCAACGCTTCAATGCGGTGGACGTTGGTGTTCAGACGCATATCAATGCCCTGAGCGAGGTAGGCACCGGTAATGCCGCTCTGGATATCCGGATCGAATCCCCTGAGAACGGAGGCGCCCCGGTGCAGTACGGTCACGTCCGCGCCAAGCCCCTTGAATATCCCGGCAAACTCGAGCGCGATATACCCACCACCAATGATCACGACGCGGGCCGGCAGATGCGGTAACGCAAAGACATCGTCCGACGTGATGCAATGCCCGGCGCCGGGAATATCCAGCGGTGTGGGCATCGCGCCAGTTGCCACGATGATGTGCGCGGCCGATATCGCCTGGCCGGAGGCAAGACGAACGCGCCCTGCGCCTTCCACGGCGGCCCGTTCGTCAAAAATGGTGACCCGGTTTCCGTCCAGACCCTTGCGGTACAGACTTTCCAGTCGACCGACTTCCTCACTGATCCGGTCGCGCAGCGCACTCCAGTTGTGGTCGATGCTTCCGACGCCCCATCCAAAGCCAATGGCATCGGTTGCTTCCGAACGAAAGCGGCTTGCCGTGACGAGAAGCTTCTTCGGCACACAGCCTCGAATCACGCAGGTACCACCAACCCGCGACTGCTCTGCAATCGCTACGCGTGCACCGAGGATGGCGGCGGCGCGGGCGGCGCGTACGCCCCCGGATCCGGCGCCTACGACAAACAAGTCGAAGTTCTTCATCTGTCTTCCCACCCGATCACCGTGCAATCGCTGCCTCTTCAGCCGCCTCGCCAGCCGGTTCCAGCAACCGGTCGCGCACCAGTACGCCTTCGGCGTACAAGGCGTCGATCTCCGCTTCGCTCAGCCCGGCGATGTCTTTCAGAACCTGCTCGTTGTGTTCACCCAGCAGGTCCGCCTTCAGAGCGGACCCGTACTGCCAGGCCGAAAACCTGGCCGGCGGCCCAGGGATCTGGAACTCGCCCACGTAAGGATCGGAGACAGTGCGGACGACGCCGCGCTCCTGCAGGTGCGGATGGTTTATCGCTTCACGCAGACTGAGCACCGGCGCACATGGAATTCGCTGTTGCTCCAGGGCTGCAATCGCGGCGTCGCGGGATGGAAAGCCGGAGAGCCACGCCTCCAGGATTTCCTTGAGCTGCTCGTTGTTGTCGCGGCGCAGCGCGGCGGTGGCAAAGCGCGGATCGGTCAACAGGTCCGCTCGCCCCAGAGCCGTGGCGAATTGCTCCCATTGGTGCGGCAGCGTGGCCAGCGTGAGATACGTCCCGTCACCGCAGCGAAAGATGCCGGTAGGCCCACCATCAGGATGCTGCGAACCGGTGCGCTTAGGCTCATAGCCTTTGCGCAGACCGACGCGTGGAATAGACACCTCATGCATGTTGAAGTAGGTATCCAGCAGCGATGTCTCGATGTACTGCCCCTCTCCTGTTCGCTCGCGATGCAGCAGCGCGAAGCCTACAGCCATAGCGGCTGCCACACCGGTTGACGCATCGCCAATCGCCATCGTGATCAGCGCCGGGTTGCCGTCCGGCTCGCCGATGAGATCTGTCACCCCGGCGTAAGCCTGCGCCACGTAGTCGTAGCCAGGCTTGTTGGCCAGCGCCCCCTTTTGTCCAGCCAGGGAAATGGAACACATCACAAGCCGCGGATTGAGCTTCTTCAGCACGTCGTAGCCAAGGCCGAAGCGGTCCATGACTCCCGGCGAGAAGTTCTCGACCAGCACGTCGAACTGCGGAATCATCTTGAGAATCAGCGCGCGGGCCTTGTCGTGCTTGAGATTGAGTGCAAGACTCTTCTTCGAATGGTTGTGCTGAACGAAGTAGGTGCTCTGGGAGCAGCGTTTGTACTCCGGCTTCTGACTGCGCAGCCCGCCGATTCGGGTGCGGTCGCCGAACGGCGCCAGCTCGAGCTTGATGACATCGGCCCCCATTTCGGCAAGGATGCGGGTGCAGGTCGGTCCGGCCACGATCTGGGTAATGTCCAGCACGCGATAGCCGGTCAGCATCGGGGATTTTGTTTGCGGCATGTTGTCTCTCCTATCGCGGGGCGAACTGGCTCTTGCCAAACAGGTTGTCCCACCGTTCACCGCTGGGCTTCGCGCCGGTCTTGTCGACCTTCTCCTCCAGCACAGCAATGCCACGTTGCACCGCGGGGCGTTCGCGCACGGCGGAGTACCAGCGCTGAAGGTTGGGATAGTCCGCAAGGTTCTGGCCCTGCCATTTGTGGGCACGCAGCCAGGGATAGGTAGCCATATCGGCGATCGAGTATTCCCCGGCCAGATATTCCGCGTCCGCGAGACGACGGTCGATCACGGTGTAGAGGCGACGCGCTTCGTTCGTATAGCGATCAATCGCGTAGGCGATCTGCTCTGGCGCGTACTTGCGGAAATGGTGGGCCTGCCCGAGCATCGGGCCAACGCCGCCCATCTGGAACATCAGCCACTGCACGACCTCATAGCGTCGGCGCGTATCCTGAGGCATGAATCGGTAGCCGCTCTTCTCGGCCAGGTACATCATGATGGCGCCCGACTCGAACATCGAGATCGCCTGCCCGTCAGGCCCGTCGTGGTCGATAATCGCGGGGATCTTGTTGTTCGGACTGACAGCCAGGAATTCCGGGGCAAACTGCTGGCCCTTGCCGATATGCACAGGGATGACGTTGTAGGGGATCGCCAGTTCTTCAAGGAGGATGGAGACCTTGTAGCCGTTCGGGGTGCTCCAGAAATAGAGATCGATCATCTCGATAAGGTGGCTGGTTACTGGTGAAGCCATCTTAGAAATGTCAAGATCGTTGCGCCAATACTGTGTCCCGCTTGGGGCATGTCAAAAACTTATGGCTATCTCGCCATCGTTCGCTCGCTACAACTCGCCATGGAATTCCGACAACTGAAGTACTTCGTACGCATCGTTGAGCTAGGGAGCGTCTCGCGGGCGGCCGCCGATCTCTACACCGCGCAGCCAGCGCTCAGCCAGCAAATCGCCAAGCTGGAAGACGAACTGAAGGTGAAGTTGCTGGCCAGAAGCGCCCGGGGCGTCGTGGCGACGGAGGCGGGCGAGGTCTTCTATCGACATGCGCGTGCCATGCTGCGGCAAGCAGAGCTCATGAAAAGCGAGGTCCAGGATGCCGGAGAGCATCCCCAGGGAGTCGTTTCCGTTGGCCTGCCGACCAGTGCTGCCACGATTCTTGCACCGCGGCTGTTCGCAGAGGCAGCCAGGCAGTATCCGGATATTCAACTCCAGATTACCGAGAGCCTCAGCGGTCACCTTCAGGAACTGGTCGTAAACGGCCGCATCGAGATGAGCCTGCTGTTTGAGCGCGTGGACGGGTCCGGCGTGGTCCGCGAGACGAGGCTCGGCACGCATCTCGAGGTGATGCCGCTACTGACCGAGAGCTTGATTCTGCTGTCATGCGAACAGCCAGGCGATGCCTTGCCTGAAGAAGTCAGCATCGCGGAGGCGGCGAAGCGCCCGCTGATCCTTCCCGGCAAGTCCAACATCACGCGGCAGATTATCGACGAAGCATTCGAAGCCGCGGGCGAGCGACCGCTCGTGCGGGCGGAACTCGACTCTCTCGCAACCATCCGAGCAGTCGTTGCCAGCGGCGTCGGCTCGACCATCCTCTCGCCCTCCATCCCGGGAGGAACGACCGGCCTCACCGTCCAGCGCATCGCGGGTGCAGCACTGCAACGACGGCTGTCGCTGTGCACATTCGACATCATGCCGCTAAGTTCCGCGGCGAGGCGGATCATGGAGTTGATCCGCGAAACTGCGCTGGCGTTGATCGCAGAAGGCGCTTGGCCAGGCGCCTCGCGGATTGAGTAGCCATACGGAATCGCAATACCGCCACCGCAAAGTCCTATTGGCCGGTACGCCGTTTGCCTGTCTAGACTGCTCATGCGTCTAAACAGGCAAACGGCACCCCATGACAAAACGGATTCTCGAAGGCATCAAGGTTCTCGACCTCACCCGGTTCTTTTCCGGCCCTCAATGCACCTTGTTCCTGGCAGGACTTGGAGCAGAGGTCATCAAGGTCGATGACCCGTGGGTCGGTGACCCCACTGCGTTCTCGCCGCCTTTTGCCGGCCCCCAAGGCGTCTCCTTTGAAAAGCGCTCCCCCCATGACATGGGTATCGCCTATCTGAAGCGCGCCCGTTCCAAGAAGTCCGCCACCCTGAACCTGAAGAGCGCCGAGGGCAAGGAACTCTTCATGCGCATGGTGAAAAATGCCGACGTCGTCGTGGAAAACTTCAGCGCCGGCGTAGCCGATCGTCTCGGCGTGGGCTACGACGTGTTGCGCGAGATCAATCCGGCCCTCGTCTATTGCTCCCTGACCGGCTACGGCTCCACAGGGCCGGCGCGGAACCTGAAGGCCTATGATCTGATGGTGCAGGCGGCCGTCGGCTTGATGAGCATCACCGGCCACCCTGACGCGGGGCCGACTAAGGCGGGTACCCCGCTGTCGGATGCCATCGCCGGGCTGTTTGCGGCCTTCGGGATCGTGGCGGCGTTGAACTACCGACAGCGGACCGGCCACGGGCAATCGGTCGACGTTTCCATGGCGGATTGCCTGCTGTCCTTGATCCTCGACGAGCCGCTGGACTGCTATCGCGAACTCGGACTCTCCTTCCAGCAGGGAAATCGCATCATGCGCTTTTCCCCATTTAATGCCTACAAAAGTGCGGATGGCTGGGTTACCCTCGGAACCGCCAATAACGACGACTGGGGGACGCTCCTGGATTTGATGGGACGCTCGGACCTCAAGGACGATCCGGACGTCATGTCCGTTGCCTGGCGACTGTCGAACAATGCGGTGGTCGACGAGATCGTCTCGACGTGGACGGCAACGCTTCCCACCGCGGAAATCGAACAACAGATGCGGTCCGCGAAGATCCCCTGCAGTCCGGTACGCACCATCGATGACGTTCTCGCGTGGGAACAAACCGTCGCGAGAAACATGGCGGTCTCGCTCTGGAACCCCTTGGCGAAGGCCGCGATGAACGTCAAAGGCGCCGCTTTCCCATTGCGCTTCGGCCATGCCGACGTTGGTTATGACACGCCCGCACCCGTGCCCGGCGCACATACTGAAGAGGTGCTGCGCGAGATGGCCGGCGTAGACGCCGTCGAGTTCCGACGTCTGCGGGAACACCGGATCATTTGAGCTTCAGAGGGGCGGCGAGCGCCCCTGCCGATTGCCTGGCCAAACGGTGGAGCCATCCGAGTATTGGGCAGGAAAGAAGATCGGCCGCAGTTGCCGCCCGCTAACGCAATGCGAGAACCGCAACCAGGAAACAGGCGGCGCTCGCGCCAGGCGCGCGCCGTAGTGGGGGTCGGCACAACACGAAGACGACCTGTGGCGCTCGTTGGGTGCTGCGCGGCGGCAGCGTTCGCGCGAGTCGTCGACTTCAATTGCGGGCTGCCCAACTATCGGAGCCGTAGCGCCGGGCAGTCCCCCGCGCAGCCTGTACTACGCGGCGCGCGCCAGTTCTTCTTCCATGAAGTCGAGACGATCTTTGCCCCAGAACATCTCGTCTCCCACATACATCATGGGCACGCCAAACACGCCGCGCTCGACGGCCGCGTCGGTGCTTTGCGCAAGCTCGGCGCCGATTTCGTCGCTGGAAGCGATCTCCTCAAACCAGGCGAAGTCCACCCCGAGGGACTCCACGATGGATCGCACGCCTGCATACTCGACGATGCCGGCATCGCCCCGCTCCCAGTATGCTTCCATGACCCGCTCTACGAATTCCAGCTCCAGTCCCTTGCGTCGCATCGCCAGCGATCCGCGCAGCACCCTGCTCGATTTGATCGGAAACTGCCTGGGAATTTGGAACGGTAGATTGTATTTCTCGGCCCAACGCATCAGGTCTCGCTTGCGGTAGCGGAGCTTCGACTTGGGCTCCTTCATCAGTTCGTACTCGTTGTTCCGGAAGACGTAGCCCAGGTTGTAGGGATGCAGCACGAGTTCTGCATTGTGGCGCTCAAGGATCGGCTTGATCAGCTTGATGGCGAAATAGGTGTTCGTGCTGCCGACATCCCAGTACAGGTCAACTCGCTTCTTGTCCATTTCGACTCCTGTTGATTTGAAACAGGTTCAGTCTATGGAAGACGCCAGTGTCCGGCTAATACGGTTTGGCGATTCGGGTATACCGGAAAACTATTGGCGACTCGCTGCCTGAACTCGGCATCATGCGCATTGCCGACCGTCGCCCCCAACTGGATCGGCCATATCGGGACGTGACCGAGAGCTTCCCTGCCGAATGATGTCAGGAGGCTACGACCGAGCGCGCAGCCATGTGGCGACCATCGCGTGGGCCACAGAAACAGACGCCACCTACGGCTATCGGCAAAACTTGCATGCAATGAATCACCAGAAGCCCTATGAGCGGCATCATGCACACCAACCCGCCCGCGAAGTCGCGACGACTTCCTTCACAGGACAAGCCGCCGGCTCGGCTTCGGATCGGGTTATCCCGCTATCCAACTGCGACGGACCTGCTGCATTGCATTCGGGCGTCTGTTCGGCAAATACAGCGCGAGACTGGAAACTCCCACCATGACACCACACTTGAGATCGAGCGTCGGCTGGGCTGGCTGCTTGCACGGGCCATGGTGACTCGATCGCCGTTCGATATAGCGATCGTTCTGGGGAGCGGCGCCGAACTGATGATGTTTCCGGATGCGCCAACGTTTGACCAATGCGCCGCAGTCGTCGACGCTGCCGAGCAGCGCGCCTTGCGCAGCGTCGTGTGGGTGGTCCGCCATCGCTGCTGCAAAGCAGGACACGGAGTCCGGCGCTTTACCATCGATCCCTGGTTGAAGGCCCTTCGCGGCCCGGCTCCTCGTTGAGGCACGCTTCCCAGCCGTTTGCTGCCGCAAAACCGAGGTGGCGAACTTTAAACGCCTTTAGTGGCATGCACTAGCGCGGCCGCTATCGCTAGGGCCCGGCGCCCTCGCCTCCGGCATTGAAGCGGTGAACCGGCCACTGACCGCCCTCTACCAGTCGTCCGGTAATCGAGAGAAGACGTTGCCATACCGACGTCACGGCCAACGAAGCGGGTAGGGTCGCGGCACGGCAAAGGTAGACCTGCCGCGTGAATCCTTCTTCGGCAATACGGGCACAGGACACAATGCCGCCTCGCCATTCTTCCTGCACTGACGCGTGAGACAGGATCGTGAATCCGGCACCTGCAGCGGCGAGCGCAATCAGTTCCGGGATCGCGTTGACCTCCGCGATGACCTGAAGCTGAGTTTCTTGGGACGCGCTGAACCGGTCTATGAGGCTGCGCAGGCCATGCAGTCCTGCCGGGAGAATCAATGGATAGCTATCCAAGCGGGAGAACGGTACGCTGACGGCAGCGTCGATACCGTCTCGGCCGTGCGCCGACAACTTACCCGGCGGGCCGACAAGCAATAGCCGTTCTTCGAGCACGCGATCGGCGCGCAATCCCGGCTCTGGCGTGCCGCCAAAGGTCATGCCGATATCCAGATGCCCGGTCAGCAGCCCTTGGGGGATGTATCCCGTGCTCTGTTCGATGATTTGCAGGTCAATCCCTGGCCACTCTGCGCAGACTTCTTTCACGAGCGGCACGGTCAATAGCTTTGCCAAGGACTGCGGCAACCCGACGGCCACCCTGCCTTGCGGTTGCTTGATGGCTGTCCGAATGTCCTCGTATGCCACCTCCACGCGCCGAAGAATATCGGTCGCATGCGCGAGCAACATCTCGCCTGCGGCTGTGGCTACAACCCCGCGTGGTGTTCGCTCAAGCAAGGCTGCGCCGAACTCCTCCTCCAGGTTTTTCATCTGCAGGCTTAGCGCCGGTTGCGCGATGTGCAAGCGCTCCGCAGCGCGAGAAATCGAACCTGCCGCGCATACCGTGACAAATCCCCGCAGGGTACGAAGTTCGAGCGCCATGAATCGCCCCGCAGAAGTGGCTATAGCGGAATCCTATATCGGATATCTCAAACCTGTCTTGGACTTATATGTCGGAGGTCGCCATGCTACGGCCAGAACCATTGGAGACGATGATGAATCCGACACGACGAACACTGCTGCTGGGGGCTGCCGCCTCCCTATTGGCAGGCCCTCTCCTTGCCGCTGACTGGCCGACCAAGCCCGTCCGAATTGTTGTGCCGTTTGCTGCCGGCGGGCCCACCGACTTCATTGCCCGCCTGCTGGCGACGGCCCTGTCGAAAGAACTGGGACAGCCAGTGGTGATCGATAACCGGCCCGGCGCGAGCGGCAATATTGGCGCCCAGCATGTGCTCGATAGCGGCAACGATGGCTACACACTCTTGCACAACACCGTAGCCATGCAGGCTGTGAACCCGCTGATGTACCCCCACGCTCGCTTCCTGCCGGAACGAGACTTCGTGCCCATCGCGACCACCGGCTCGATGCCGAACGTCCTGGTCGTCCATCCCGACAAACTCAAGATTAAGACGCTTGCTGAGCTGGTTCAATTAGGAAAGGCAAAGCCTGACGCCCTGACCTACGCGACCTTTGGCGCTGGCTCCTCGCCGCACATTTATGGCTCTCTACTGCAGAAGAAGGCCAACTTCAAGGCGGTAGCGGTGCCGTACAAAGGTAGCTCTCCGGCTCTCACGGACGTGATGGCAGGCCAAGTCGATTTTGTATTCGACTCGTTCACGACGTGCATTGGCCAGATTCAGGGCGGCAAACTGAAGCCGCTTGCCATTACCTCCTCGCAGCGCTCTCCGATGCTGCCGGACGTCCCGACACTCAAGGAAGCCGGATATCCAGGAGCGGACCTGAAATTCTGGTTCTCCCTGCAAGCCTCCGCACAGACGCCCAAGGCGATTGTCGAGCGTTTGCGGGCGGCTTCGGCAAAGGCAGTCAACGACCCGGAATACGTAGCAGCGCTACGCAATCGTGGCGCCGAGCCGATGCCGACACGTCCCGACCAGCTCGTCAGCTTCGTCAGAATGGACTCCGAGCGCTGGACGAGCATTGCGCGTGGGCTTGGCATTCAGCCCGAATGAATAGGGAGTTCTAGAAATGCAACCATTGAAAGGCATTCGGGTTCTGGACCTGAGCAAGGTCTTGGCTGGTCCCTTATGCGGCCAATATTTGGGCGAACTGGGCGCCGATGTCATCAAGGTCGAACCCCCGGGTTCTGGCGACGACACACGAGGGTGGCTCCCTCAGGATGAGGGCCAGTCCGCCGTATTCCTGGCCGTCAATCACAACAAGCGCAGCATCGCGCTGGATCTCAAGACCCAAGCCGGCCAACGTGTCGCGCAGCAACTGGCAGCCAGCGCTGACGTTGTACTGCAGGGCTTCGGTGGCGGTACCGCCAAGAAGCTCGGCGTGGACTACGCCACGTTGAGCGCCGGGAATCCCCGCTTGATCTACTGCGAGATCTCCGGCTACGGGCGCGATGGCCCCTTGGGCAATGAGCCCGGCTATGACGTAATGCTGCAAGCGTTCAGCGGCATGATCAGCACTATGGGAGACCCCGGCGGGAAGTTTGCGCGGGCAAGCTTTTCACCCGTCGACATCGGCACCGGCATGCATGCGCTCAGTGGCATCCTGGCTGCCCTGCTCGAACGCCATACGACTGGCAAAGGAACGTATCTGGAAGTGGCGCTCATGGAGACTGCCCTTGGCTTCATGGGGTACATGGCGCAGAACTATTGGCGCAGCGGAAAGGCACCACAGCGAATGGGCACAGCCCATCCGTCAATGTCGCCCTATCAGGCGTTCGACGCCGCCGATGGGCCGCTGATGCTCGGCGTCGGCAATGACGCCCAATGGAAGCGCTTCTGCTCAGTCGCCGGCCTCGAAGACTGGGTCGATCATCCAGACTTTGCCACCAACGCCGCTCGGGTACGGAACTTCTCCCGAACGGTTGAATTGGTGCAATCCCGCCTCTCGATCCAGCCGCTCGCTTACTGGCTCGAAACCCTACAAAAGATCGGTGTGCCCTGCTCGCCTATTCAGACGCTGGACCAAGCGCTGGCACACCCACAGGTGCAGGCCCGACAATTGATCGTCGAGACTGAACATCCCGTGCTGGGCACTGTCTCCAACGTCGGCTTACCGGTGCGCTTCGGCCGAGAAGCACGCCAGGCAAGTCGTCCCGCCCCGCTGCTCGGTGAACACACCGACGAAATCTTGCTGGAGGCCGGGTTCACACGAGAACAGATTGAAGGTATGCACCGCGCCGGCACCGTGGCTACTGCGACGGCGGCCGGCTAGACCAACCCCATACTGAGCAGACTATGTCCCTGGTTACCTACACCGTCCGCGAGCACATCGCCGAAATCCGCCTGGATAACGCTCCTGTCAATGCCCTCACGGTTCCGATGGTCGACGCACTGATTCGCGCCTTGGAGCGCGCGGCCGCTGATGACGCGGTTCGGGCCGTCATCGTTGCCAGCGCCGTACCCAAGCGATATTGCGCCGGACTTGATATTGCAGCCTTGCAGGGCGCATCGGCGGCTACCGTTTACACGCTCCTGGACAAACTCTACGTCCAGCTATCAGAAGCGCAGTATCGTCTCGGCAAGCCATCGATCGCCGCGGTAGGCGGTGCGGCGCGGGGGGGCGGCATGACCCTGGCGATCTCCTGTGATCTGATTGTGGCTTCCGAGGATGCCAGCTTCGGATACCCCGAAATTGACGTCGGCATGCTACCGGCTATCCACTTTACTCACTTGCCGCGCATCGTCGGCCGTCATGTCGCTTTCGATTTGCTCTTCACCGGGCGCTCCTTCGGCGCGATCGAGGCGCAGGCGTTGCACCTGGTGAATCGCGTCGTCCCGGCGGACAAGGTGCTCGGGGAGGCACGGTCACTCGCCGCCAGCCTGGCCGCCAAGTCAGCATCCGCGATGAGCATGGGCAGAGCCGCATTCCACCGGGCCATCGACAGCGACTACCGTCGTGGTGTTTCCTACGCGGTCGATACGTTCTGTCGCGTCGCCGGCACCGACGATGCGCGCGAAGGTATCGCCGCGTTCGTGGAAAAGCGTACTGCAAACTGGCGCTAACGAAGGTTCGGCTGAGGGCCTTCGGGGGCCCTTTGACGCTGGCGGCATAGAAACACGTCAGAACTTAAATTTACTGGTAAGAACATGGTTTGCTAGTAAGGACTAAATTTGCACCGGGCATTCATCCCCCGCCTTCGTCCTATACTCCGCATCACACCCTTCACCCAAACCCAAACCATGGATTACAGCCCCGGCATCAGCCACCTCGCCAGCCTGCTCGCCGACCCGGGCCGTGCCGCCATGCTATGGGCGCTGATGGACGGCAGCGCCCGGCCCGCCGGCGAGCTGGCGTTGATCGCCGGCCTGTCGGCGTCTTCCACCAGCGGGCACCTGGCGCGCTTGTCCGAAGGCGGCCTGCTGGTGGCGGAGACGCGCGGGCGCAATCGCTATTACCGGCTGGCGGCGCCGGAGATCGGCGTGGCGATCGAGGCGCTGGCGTCGGCGTCGCTGGCGAGCCAGCCGCCGCGGCTGCGCGCGGTGCCGGTGTCGCGCACGGCGCCGCCGGCGCTGCGCCAGGCGCGCACCTGCTATGACCACCTGGCGGGCGAGCTGGCGGTGGGGCTGTTCGAGCGCATGACGCAGTCGCGCTGGCTGATGCTGGAGGGGGCGCGCGTCGAGCTCAGCGGCGATGGCGCGCAGGCGCTGGCACGGCTGGGCGTGGATGTGGATGCGGCGCGCCGCAAGCGGCGGCAGTTTGCCTGCACCTGTCCGGACTGGAGCGAGCGCAAGCCGCACCTGGGCGGCGCGCTGGGCGCGGCGCTGCTGGGCAGCCTGCTGGCGCGCGGCTGGGTCGAGCCCACGCGCACCTCGCGCGCGCTGCGCGTGACACCGGCGGGCCAACGCGAGATCATCCGCATCGCGGCCTAGCGCGCCGCGGCAACAGGAGAAAAAAGATGGCCACACCGCTGGACGACGACACGCAGGACGCGATCGCGCGTTTCTTCGCCCTGATCAACCTTGGCGACAGCGCCCAGACCTCGGCCCAGATGGCGATATTCGAGGATGCCCTGCTCGATGCCGAGGACGACGACACCGACGGGCCAGAACTGCTGTGGGTAATCCGCGAGGTCATCGACTGGCAGTCCGGCTTCTTTGTCGACTGGAAGGACGCGCAGTCCTTTATCGGCTGCCTGACCCAGCTGTGCGAGCGCATGGACCTGGAGCTCGACTGGGGCACCGACGACCCCGAGGACGAGGCCTTCCTGGAGAGCACCAGCGTGCCGGAACTGATGGAGCTGGCGCACAACCAGCTGCGCGTGGCCGGCTATACGCTGTGGAACTGGGATACCGGCGGCGATGCCTACGCCGGCTGGATCACGCGCAGCGAGGATGACGAAGAGATGCTGGACCTGGCCGAGATCCTGCGCTTCGAGGTGCGGCCGGCGGACCAGCCTTATTGAACACCGGCCGGCGCGCTTGCCGGCCCCGCACCGGCCGCGCTGCGCGCCTAGTCGAACAGGATCACAGAGCGCGCCAGTTCGCCGCGGCGCAGTTCGTCGAAGGCGTCGTTGATGCGGTCCAGCGGCAGCCGCTGCGCGATCAGCTCGTCCAGGTGCAGGCGGCCCGCCATGTAGAAATCGACCATGCGCGGCATGTCCACCGGGAAGCGGTTGGAGCCCATCAGCGAGCCCTGGATGCGCTTCTCGCCCAGGAAATCGCTGCCCTTCAGCTCGATCTTGACGCCCGGCGCGATCATGCCGATGACCGTGGCGGTGCCGCCGCGGCGCAGCATGGCAAAGGCCTGCTCGGTGGTCTCCTTCAGGCCGATGGCCTCGAAGGCATGGTGCACGCCGCCGCCGGTAAGCGTGCGCACCGCGTCCGGCACATTGCCCTCGCTGGCGTCGATCACGTCGGTGGCGCCGAACTTGCGGGCCAGTTCCAGCTTGCCGGGCATCCGGTCGATGGCGATGATGCGGCCGGCGCCGGCGATGGCGGCGCTGTTGACCGTGGCCAGCCCGATGCCGCCGCAGCCGATCACGGCGACGGTCTCGCCCGGCTGCACCTTCGCGGTATGGATCACGGCGCCCATGCCGGTGGTCACCGCGCAGCCGATCAGCGCGGCGCGGTCCAGCGGCATGTCGCGCCGGATCGCCACCAGCGCGTGCTCATGGATCAGCATCTGCTCGGCGAAGGCCGACAGGTTCAGGAACTGGTGCATGGCGTTGCCATGGGCGGCCCGCAGCCGCGGTTCCTCCTCTTCGCGGCGTCGGGTATCAGGCTCGGTGCATAGCGACAGATGGCCGGTCAGGCAATGCTCGCAATGGCCGCAGTAGGCCGACAGGCAGGTGATGACGTGGTCGCCGGGCTTGACCGTGCGGACTTGCGCGCCGACCTGCTCGACCACGCCCGCGGCCTCGTGGCCAGGGATGGTGGGAACAGGGTGCGGGTAGGCGCCGTCCACGAAATGCAGGTCGGAGTGGCACACGCCGACGGCGGCGGTACGCACCAGCACTTCGCGCGGTCCGGGCTTGCCGATGGCCACGTCTTCGATCGCCAGCGGCGTCCTGGGTTGATGCAGCACTGCAGCTTTCATGGAATTCCTCCGGAGGGGAGCTACGGTGCCGGAAAAAATACCCCCAAACCTGGGTTCAGGAAAGCCGCGGGTCGCCCGCCGGAGCCGCTTTAAAGCTCTTCCTTGATCGGGAGCACGCGCAGCACGCCGATTCCCAGATGTTGCAGCGGGCCCATGCCGGGCTCGCTGTCGTAGACCACCAGCTGGCCCTTCTCGCGCGTGGTCCAGGTCAGGCGCGGATTGCCGCCGTCGCCATCGGTCTGCAGCCCGATGCGGTAAGCCATGTCGAGCAGGCCGTCTTCGGTCGAGCGGATCATGCGCTCGGCAAGCGCCGGACTGTCCAGCACCACGCCCATCTCGGTATTCAGCTTGGCCGAGCGCGGGTCCATGTTGAGCGAGCCGATAAAGACCTGGCGCCGGTCGACGATGTAGTTCTTGGCGTGCAGGCTGGCGCGGCTTGACGACAGCCAGGCGCGCGAGCGCGAACCGCGCGCGGCCTTGCCGCGATTGGCCAGTTCGGCATAGGCGCTGGGCTTGAGCTCGTACAGCTCGATGCCGGCGGCAACCAGCGCCTGGCGGTGCGGTGCGTAGCCGGCGTGCACCGGGCTGACATCGGTGGCTTCGAACGAGTTGGTCAGGATGCGCACGCGGATGCCGCGCCGCGCCAGCGCGATCAGCCAGGCTTCGCCGTCATCGTCGGGCACGAAATAAGGCGAGATCAGCAGCACCTCCTTCTGCGCCCCGCTGATCATCTTCTCCAGCCGGGCGGTGGCGTGGCCGGGGTCGTCGTGGGTCTGGTGGGTAATCTTGGCGGCCTTGTCGGACACCACCACGGCCTTGCCGTAGTAGCCGGGCATGTGGCCGCTCTCGATCCCCTTGGCCAGGCCCGAATCCAGCAACTCCTGCACGTAGGGGCTGGCCACGGCCTGGTCGCCGCGCGCCTCAAGGCGCTTGCGCAGGCTGCGCATTTCCACCGGCGCTTCCTTGCCGGCGGGGATCAGCGCCACCACGGGATAGGAAGACGCGTCGTTCCAGTATTCGTCGAACACCGCGGACACCTGCGGCACCGCCGGCCCGGCCACCAGCACGTCGAGGTCGCTGAAATCCATGTCGGTGCGCGCCGAGAAATACGCATCGCCGACATTGCGCCCGCCCAGCAGCGTGATCTGGTTGTCCACCGTCATCGACTTGTTGTGCATGCGCCGGTCGAGGCGGTTGAAGCCCACGAGCATTTCCAGCCAGCGCACGCTGCGGTTGGCAAACGGGTTGAACAGCCGCACTTCCACATTGGGATGCGAATCGATCGCCGACAGGACCTTGTCCAGCCCGCCGGTATGCAGGTCGTCGAGCAGCATGCGCACACGCACACCGCGGTCGGCCGCGTCCAGGATGTCGCCCAGCACGGCCGCGCCGGTGCCGGTGGGCTCGAAGATATAGGTCTGCAGGTCCAGGCTGCGCTGCGCCGCGCGCGCCATCGCCAGCCGCGCGGCCAGGGCGTCGGGTCCGGACTGCAGCGGGTAGAACAGCGACTCGCCCGGGCGCTTGGCCAGGCGCGGCGCCAGCACCTTGCCCAGTGGCGTGTCGCTGGTATTGGCCGGGGCGGTCGACGGGGTGCGCTCCGCCTGTGCCGGCAGGCTGGCGCAGCCGCCCAGCACCGCGGTGCCGATCAGGCCGGCCAGCGCGAAGGCGGCCAGGCGGGTCGCGCGCCGGCACCAGCCGGCGCCGGCACGTGCCGCGGCGATCGGCCGCCGGGCGTCGAGCGGAACATGGCTGTGCGTCTGGAACATCCGTCAGTCTCCCTGCGCCGGTGAATGAAGGAACGGGGATGGGCCGGTGGCCGGGTCCTAGCACCGGCCGGCGTGCAGCGCCTGCTACCTCGCAAGATATACCCCGCGCGCCAGCCCCGGCAGCGGTGCCATTCCTGTCCGCGCCGGGAGTTTGTCCTACAGCGCAACATGGCCGAAGGGCGGACCGGCAGGCAGGCCGGCATCCGGCGGCGAGTGCGGCACTTGACCACGGGCACCCTTGCCGGGCAGGCGGCTGCGGCTTTCCCTGCACAGCGATTTCTCTTATGATGCCGCCCAATATACCGGCCGGTAGCACCGGGAGGAGGCCCTGCGGCATGTGTCGCCGCCCGCGCGGCTGGCGGCCTGGCGCAGCTTGCGGCCGCCCGGCGATGCCGGCATAGTTGCGCGCCTTCGCGCCCCTTTGCGTCCCTTCGTGGCTTGTACCGCACGGCGCGCCCAGACCGGATTCCGATGTCGACACAACCCTCCCAGCCTTCCTCCGCCGGCGCCCCCGCGCCCACGCTGCGCCGCACCCTGCGCGCCCGCCATCTCACCATGATCGCCATCGGCGGCTCGATCGGCACCGGACTATTCGTGGCCTCGGGCGCCACCATCGCGCAGGCCGGGCCCGGCGGCGCGCTGGCCGCCTATATCCTGATCGGCGCGATGGTCTATTTCCTGATGACCAGCCTGGGCGAGCTGGCGGCGTACATGCCGGTGTCGGGCTCGTTCGCCACCTATGGCGCGCGCTATGTCGACGAGGGCTTCGGCTTCGCGCTGGGCTGGAACTACTGGTACAACTGGGCCGTGACCATCGCGGTGGAACTGGCCGCGGCGCAGCTGGTGATGCAGTACTGGTTCCCGGACACGCCCGGCGTACTGTGGAGCGCGCTGTTCCTGGGCCTGATGTTCGCGCTCAATGCGATCTCGGTGCGCGGCTTCGGCGAGGCCGAATACTGGTGCGCGCTGGTCAAGGTGGTGACGGTGGTGGCCTTTATCGGCATCGGCACGCTGATGATCTTCGGCATCCTGCGCGGCGACATGGCGGCCAGCCACGGCCTGGCCAACCTGACCACCGGCGATGCCCCCTTCGTCGGCGGGCTGCCCGCGCTGATCGGCGTGGCCATGATCGCCGGCTTCTCGTTCCAGGGCACCGAGCTGATCGGCGTTGCCGCCGGCGAATCGGCCGATCCGGCCAGGAACATCCCGCGCGCCGTGCGCCAGGTGTTCTGGCGCATCCTGCTGTTCTATGTGCTGGCGATCCTGATCATCGGCATCCTGATTCCCTACACCGACCCCAGCCTGCTCAAGAGCGACGTGCAGACCGTGGGCGTAAGCCCGTTCACGCTGGTGTTCCGCCATGCGGGCCTGGCCTTTGCCGCCGGCGTGATGAACGCGGTGATCCTGACCGCGGTGCTGTCGGCGGGCAACTCCGGCATGTATGCCTCGACCCGCATGCTCTACAACCTGGCCACCGAGGGCCGCGCGCCGCGCGTGTTTGCCCGGCTGACGCGCAACGGCGTGCCGCTGGTGGCGCTGCTGGCCACCACCGCGGTCGGCGCGCTGTGCTTTTTGACCTCGCTGTTCGAAAGCAAGTCGGTGTACCTGTGGCTGCTGAACCTGTCGGGCATGACCGGGTTCATTGCCTGGCTCGGCATCGCCATCAGCCATTACCGCTTCCGCAAGGGCTTTGTCGCCCAGGGGCATGACCTGGACCGGTTGCCCTATCGCTCGCCGTTCTTTCCCTACGGGCCGATCTTTGCCTTCGGGCTGTGCCTGGTCGTGACGCTGGGCCAGAACTACCAGGCCTTTACCAGCGGCAAGATCGACTGGGTCAGCGTGGCCGCGACCTATATCGGCATTCCGATCTTCCTGCTGATCTGGCTGGGCTACCGCATCGCGCGCAAGACGCGCTTCGTGCCCTATGCCGAAATGGAATTCCCCGCGCTGCCGGCCCGCGATGCCGCCGTAACGCGCACCGTCGTGCCCGCGGCCGGTGAATAGGCGCCGTTCCCGGGCGCCTGGCAATCCGCAGCATCAAGCAAAAAAAGCACAACAACAAGGAGCATCGCTTTGAAGAAAGCAATCCGTATCAGCCTGCTGGCGCTTGGCGCCGGCATGGCCCTGGGCCTGCCCGCGCACGGCGCGCCCACGCTGGTGGAATCGGTGCAGGGCTATACCCTGCAGCAGGACAAGGTCACCCGCTTCACCGGGCTGGTGTTCGACCAGGGCAAGGTGCTGGCCACCGGCGACGCCGCCGCCCTGCGCGCCCAGTATCCGGGCGCGCAGCGCATCGACGGCCAGGGCAAGACCCTGCTGCCGGGCCTGATCGATGCCCACGGCCACGTGTTCCGCCTGGGCTTCAAGACCACCGAGATCTCGCTGTCGGGCACGCGCACGCTGGCCGAGGCGCAGGGCATGATCCGCGCCTATGGCGACAAGAACCCGCAGCGCAAATGGCTGCTGGGCTATGGCTGGAACCAGGTGAACTGGAAGCTGGGCCGCTTCCCGACGGCAGCCGAGCTTGACGCCGCGGTGTCGGACCGCCCGGTGCGGCTGGTGCGCGTCGACGGCCACGCCGCGTGGCTGAACACCAAGGCGCTGCAGGCCGCCGGCATCACGCGCGATACCAAGGACCCTGCCGGCGGGCGCATCGAGCGCGATGCCAGCGGCAACCCCACCGGCGTGCTGGTCGACAAGGCCATGGCGCTGGTCAACAACGTGATCCCGCCGTACAGCGACGACGACCGCCGCACCGCGCTGGCCGCCGCGCTGGCGCACATGAACGCGCTCGGCCTGACCGCCGCGGGCGACGCCGGCGTGACCGTCGCCGAAGACCGCATCTACCGCGAGTTCGCCGACCAGGGCAAGCTGACCACCCGCATCTACGGCATGATCCGCGACACCGGCGACGACTTCAAGGCGCTGTCGGCCAAGGGGCCGCTGTCGGGCTACGGCAACGACCGCTACTACCTGCGCGCGGTCAAGCTGTACGGCGACGGCGCGCTCGGCAGCCGCGGCGCCGCGCTGATGGCACCGTACTCGGACGACCACGTGCACAGCGGCCTGCTGTTCATGAGCGATGCCGCGATGCAGGCCGCGGTCAAGACCGCGATCAAGGCCGGCTACCAGGTCAACATCCACGCTATCGGCGACGCCACCAACCACCAGGTGCTGGACGCCATGGAAGCGGCGTACAAGGACGTGGGCGGGCGCGAACTGCGCAACCGCGTCGAGCACGCACAGGTGATCGCGCTGCCGGACATCCCGCGCTTCAAGTCGCTGGACCTGATCGCGTCGATGCAGCCCACCCACGCCACCAGCGACATGAACATGGCCGAAGACCGCGTCGGCAAGGACCGCATCAAGGGCGCCTACGCCTGGCAGACGCTGCTCAGGCAAGGCACCGTGATCGCGGGCGGCTCGGACTTCCCGGTGGAATCGGCCAACCCGTTCTACGGCCTGCACGCGGCGGTGACCCGCACCGACCATGAAGGCCGCCCGATCAAGGGCTGGCATGCCGAAGAAGCCATGACCCTGCCGCAGGCCTTCCGCGCCTTCACGCTGGACGCGGCCTACGCCCAGCACCAGGAGAAGACGCTGGGCTCGCTCGAGCCGGGCAAGTGGGCGGACTTTATCCTGGTCGACCAGGACCTGTTCAAGGTCAAGCCTGCCGATATCTGGAAGACGCAGGTGCTGCAGACGTGGGTCGCCGGCGAGCGCGTGTACGCGAAGGACGGCAAGCGGTAAGCACGCGGTAGTGCACCAGTGGCCTGCCCGTACGGGCAGGCCGGGGGTGACAAGCGCGGCGCCGCAAGGGTGCCGCTTTTTTTTGGAAGCGCGTCTCAGATCCACTGGTCGTTGTCGACCGTACGCTCTCCCGCCGGACCGTCGCCCGTGTTCACCACGCCGCGCGGCTCGATCAGCAGCAGCTTCACTTCCGCATTGGCACTGGGCTTGTGCTCGACGCCCTTCGGCACCACCGCCATCTGGCCGGGCCGCAGCACGATCGAACCGTCGCCCGCGGGCCCCTGCCGGAAATCGATGCGCAACTCGCCTTCGAGGACGATGAAGGTCTCGTCGGTGTCGGCATGCCGGTGCCACTCGAATTCGCCTTCGACCTTCACCACCTTGAACTGGTAGTCGTTCATTTCCGCGACGACGCGCGGTTGCCAGTGTCCGTCGATTTGCGCGATCTTGCCGACCAGGTCAATGCTCTGGCACTGGCCGCGGCCGGCTGGTGCGCGGGGATGGCTAGCGGATGGGGACATGGTTCTCTCCGTTCACAAGTTGACGGGTTGAGGATACGCATGCGCCGTGCGGGCGTATTGAACGATCGTGGGAGATTCTCAGCCGCCCCGGATACTCCCCGCAACTTGCAGCCAGCGCCCCGGCGTCAGCCCGAAGGTCCTGGCGAAGTGCCGCGTCATGTGGCTCTGGTCGGCGAAACCCGCCGCCGCGGCTGCGTCAGCCAGCGACCTGCCAGCGAGCAGCAGGTGGCGCACCGCATCGAGGCGACGCATGGTCAGATAGCGATACGGGCTGGTGCCGTAGAACGTGCGGAAGTCATGCGACAGGCTCCAGCGGTCGCGCCCCGTCGCCGCCTCGAGCTCGTCCAGCGTGACCACGCGCGTGCAGTTGGCATGCAGATACTCGCGTGCACGGCACGCGGCCAGATAGTCGCCCCGGGACCGCCGCGCGGGCGTACCGGCGACGGCGGCCAGCGCATGCGCCAGGTCGGCCAGTGCATCGCTCTGCTCGAGCGGCTCGAGCGTGCAGCCGACATGCTGCAGCAGCGCCTCGGTGGCCGCCGCGAGGCGCGGATCCGTCGTGACGCCGCCTTCGAGGAACGGCAGCGCGCGCCCGCCCAGGATGTTCTGGAACAGCACCGGCTCTACGTAGATCATCCGGTAGCGGAATCCTTCGTCGGTACCTGCCTGGCCATCGTGCGGCTCGTCGGGATGCAGCACCATGGTGTTGCCGGGCAGGCTGTCTCGCTGGCTGCGCCGATAGCTGAAACGCTGCACGCCGGCAAGCGTGCGGCCAATCGCGTAGGTGTCGTGGCGGTGCATCGCATACGCCTTGCCGTGGAACCACGCTTCGATACGCTCGACGCCCTCTGTCGGCCTGGCGTGCCGCACCCAGTCGGGGCATGAGAGGGAGGCTGGTCGGTTCATGGTGTAGGGCGAGGGTCGCTTGCGGGTCCGAGCTGCGGCACGGATCATCGGGTGCGGTGCAGGGGCGCCTGCGGCATTGTCGCACGGCACATGCGGCAAGCCGGCGACTTCGATGACCCTCCCCATCACCGCCTTGTCAGCGGTCCTGCCCCGTCCGAAAGTACCGCCCTCACGGCAACGGCGGCTTGGGCAGGCGCGTCTCGCCCGGCTCCAGCTTCAGCTCGACATCGAGGCGGAAGCCACCATTTCCATCCGGTTCGAAATCGCGCAGCAGCGAACCGACCGCGCCAAAGGCGGCGTCGCTGAAGGCATAGGGGTCCAGCGCATCGAAGATCTGCGTGGTCAGCACCTTGTGCCCCGGCGCGATGGCAATGAAGTGCAGGTGCGCGGGACGCATGTGGTCACGGTTCTGCAGCTTCAGCAGTTCGCCGCAGGGGCCGTCGATCGGCACGCCATAGCCCGACGGCCGCACGCTGTCGAACCAGAAACGCCCTTCGGCATCGGTCTCGAACACGGCACGCAGGTTCATGTCTTCCTGGTGTTCGTCCTGGTTTTCGTAGAGGCCGCTCGGCGCCGCCTGCCAGGTCTCGATACGCGCGCCGGCGATGGGCGTGCCGTCGATCGACACCACGCGGCCCCGCACCGTCAGCGGGTCGCCAGTGGTGTCAGGCGTGGCGATATGCGCGCCGTTGGGGCGCACCGGCTGGTTGGCGCGCCAGAACGGGCCGATCAGCGCGGGCTCGGTGCCGCCGGCGGCCAGCACGGCCTTGGCGTCCATCAGCAGCACCAGCGTGGCAAGCCCGAGGATATCCGCGAGCAGGATGCCCTCGTGCTTCTTCGGGCCGGTGGCCTGGCCGATGCGGACCATGAAGTCCAGGCCGGCGTGGAGTTCTTCATAAGTCAGCTGCACCTCTGACGCGAACGCGTGCGCATGCCGGATCAGGGCATCGAGTATGGTGCGGGTACGCGCGTCGGCGGTGCCGGCATTGGCCTTGAGCACGGCTTCCAGCAGCGCCTCGGGGGTGGCGGGAATCGATTGCGGGGCCGCCGTGGAAACGGCGCTGGCGCCGCCTGCGGAAGCAGAAGTCATGGTGTGGTCAGCTCCTGTGGAAAGTGGGAATGGATATGGCGCGGAGCGGGGCGTCGCTGTGACGCCCCGCTCGATGCCGCAGGCGCCTGCTCGCCGGCCACGCGTCCGCGCGCCGCGAACGTGGTCAGCCTTCGGTGCGCGGCTGCGCCGGGTCCGCTCCGCCTTCCTTGATGTAGCCGTCGTCGCCGTAGACCAGGCCGGTGGACTCGGCCGCCTTGACCACGTCCGGGTGCCAGGCGATGCGGCCGCATTCTTCGTCGGTGCCGCCCACCACGGAGTAGACCACCAGCGCGTGGTCGTTGGGGTTGCGGAAGCCGCGCATCACGCCGATCGGGCAGGAGATCACGTCCCACTGGTTCAGCATCAGCGAATACTGGCCCTTTTCGCCCCAGATCACTTCCATCTGGCCGTTGAGCGGGCAGAACACTTCCTCGGTCTTGTGCGCGTGCAGGCTGGCGCCTTGTCCGACCGGGATTTCGATGAAGGTCACGCCGAAGCGGTGGTTGCCGGGGATCGCGGGCTCGACGCCTTTATTCTCGAGCACGCCGCGGTTCATGATCTTGTAGATATTCTTCTTCATCCCGGGCAGGCGGCTTTCGATGAAGGTCTCGCCGTAAGGCTTGACCTTGCCCCAGCGCGCGATGCGGGTGGCTTCCATTTCCTGCGGGGTCGGATCCATGTAGCTTCCTCGATGTCATGAAGTTGAGAGAACGAGAGGGCGATCGCCTCTGTTCATGCAACTTTAAGAAGCGCCAACAGGGCCGTCCAACACCATTTTTCGCAGGCCGCGATAACAATCCGGTATCGGGTTTTGCGCCGAGCGACCGTCCGCGCGGGCCGCGACCCAGCCCACCCAAGCTGCATTACGCACGCAGTGACCGCCCCACGGACCCGCGCCGTCCGTCGTTGCTTTCACCACAAACCCGGTCCTGCCGCCTTGACGCCATGGCCCACGCGTGGGCATCATTCGGTCTTTTCCGAAATGCGAATTATTCGCATTTGTATTGACATTCACATACAGGCCTGCCTGTCTTCCTGCTGTTCCATCATGAGCCGCCAAGTCTTTCGCGCCGCGCGAGCGCGCGCACCCCAACCCCGCCATCTCGCCGTGCTGGCGCAACTTGCCGTGCTCGCCGGGTTTCCGGCGACGGCCGCGCTGGCGCAGCAGGCCGCGGCGCCGGCCGATGCGGCGTCGCTGCCGGCGGTGACCGTGAGCGCCTCGGCGGCGGACGATTCCGGCCTGCAGCTCGAGAAAAAGGCCAGCGCCGGCGCGCTGGGCTCGCGCACGCAACTGGACACGCCCTACTCCACCACCATCGTCACCGGCGAGGACCTGGCCGAGCGCCAGGTGGCCAAGCTGGGCGATGTATTCACCATGGACGCATCGGTCAGCGACAACGGCAACGGCTACAACAGCTGGTCCAGCTACCTGAGCGTGCGCGGCCTGCAGATCGACTGGCAGAACGGCTTCAAGATCAACGGCCTGCCGTTCGTGGCCTACGGCATCACGCTGCCGTACGAGCACATGGAACAGGTGGAGTTGCTCAAGGGCCTGCCGGGCTTCATGTATGGCTTCGCCACGCCGGGCGGCATCGTCAACTATGTCACCAAGAAGCCGACCGACACCTTCACGGCATCGTTCGAGCTTGGCTACCGTGCCGCCAATGTCTGGAGCGAGCACATCGACCTGGGCGGCCGCGCCGGCCCGGACAATATGTTCGGCTACCGCCTGAACGCGACGCACGAAGAAGGCACCCCGTACAACGCGCGCAATATCCGGCGCGACAGCGTGTCGCTGGGGCTGGACGCGCGCCTGACCAGGGACCTGACCTGGACCTTCGACTCGATCTACCAGGACCGCCGCGCCACTGGCCAGATGCCGTCGTTCAGCCTGTGGAGCTATGGCGATACGGCGCTGCCGGGCGCGGTGTCCGGGCGCATCCGCAACTTCGCCGGCGCCGACCAGCACCTGAACACCAACCTGCAGCTGTACAGCACCGGCCTGCGCTACCAGATCAATCCGGACTGGGCGGTCAGCACCAGCTACAGCTTTACCAAGGTCAACCGCAGCCGCAACGAAAGCACCTACAACCTGCTGAACCAGGCCGGCGACTACATCGACCAGCGCTACGACACCGCGCAGAACCAGCAGGTGGGGCAATGGCAGGCGATGCTGGAGGGCAAGTTCCGCACCGGCCCGTTCGGCCACCAGCTGGTGGCGGGCCTTTCGTGGCAGAAGCAGATCGACCGCTATGACAACAACGGCTTCGGCGCGGTCATCGGCACCGGCAACATCTTTGCGCCGAACACCAACACGTATTACAGCTCGACCGCCTTCAACAAGGTGCGCAACAGCGACATCACGCAGAAGTCGGTGTTTGCCAGCGACACCGTGCAGCTGGCCGAGCGCTGGTCGGTGCTGGCCGGCCTGCGCGTGACCAACTTTGAGCAGAACGGCTATGTGCCGGTCACCTCCAGCTACAGCAAGAACGGCGTGGTCACGCCGACGCTGGCGCTGATGTTCAAGCCGGTGCCCACGGCCACGGTCTATGCCAGCTATGTCGAAGCGCTGGAGCCCGGCTCGATCGTGCCGGACGGCTACACCAACGCGCGCCAGCTGCTCAGCCCGATCCGCAGCAAGCAGTATGAAATCGGCGTCAAGGCCGACCAGGCCGCGTGGAGCGCGACCGCCGCGGCCTTCCGCATCGAGCGCGGCGCCGAGTACGACAGCATCAGCGGCGGCGTGCCGACGCGCCAGCAGGACGGCACCTCGATCTACCAGGGCCTGGAGCTGGCGGGCGTGTACCGCCTGGGCTCGCAATGGGAGTTCGGCGCCAGCGCGATGTATCTCGATTCGTACTACGACAAGGGCGTCGCCAACAGCGGCAACCGCGTGGCCGGCGCGCCCGGCTTCATCATGGCCGGCCGCGTCAGCTACCGCGTGCCGTTTGTGCCGGGATTGCGTGTTGGCGTCGATGGGAAATACACCGGCAATACCAAGCTCAATGCGGGGAATACGCTCGAGGCCGGCGGCTATACGGTGTTCAATCTCGGGGCCAGCTACAGCACGCGGGTCGCGGGCAAGGACCTGACGTTGCGGGCGGCTCTGAACAACGTGACCAACAAGCGGTACTGGGGCTTCCAGTATGAAAACTATATCCAGCCGGCGGATCCGCGGAGTATCAGTTTGACGGCTAAGATTGCGTATTGAAGTTTTGCCGCACGCGCGATGACACCCGCTCTCTGGAGCGGGTTTTTTGTTGGTTCTTGCTGCGCTTGGGGTGTGGAAGTTGGTTGGGTTGTCGGCGTGGCTGTTTCGCCGGCGCAGCCGGCGACCTACTTCTTGGCCGAGCGCCAAGAAGTAGGCAAGAAACGCGTCGCCTATGCGGCTGGCAATCAATTCCGCGGCGTTGGTGGTTCGGGGGGTGGTGATTTCCGTTTGGGCGTGGGTGCCCGTTCGAACCTGCTAACGCTATGTGAGTCAGGGGCGGTGCCTTCGATCACCCACTTTTGAACGATCCCAACAGGGTGTAGGCAGCCTGCTGCTGGCGCTATCGGTGGGACGCCTTCGGCTGCGCTGCGCGCGCTCCCTATCTCAGGTGTGCTGCTCGGGCACGGAGTGCGTCGCTGCGCTCGCACGGCGCTGTCGCGGGCGAGCCCAAAGGACTTCTCCCTTCCGCCTGTTTGCTTCCTTCTTCCGCTTGGGGAGAGGGGCGTGGGAGAGGGCCGGAGCATCCACGAAGTTACCCGCATCCACCCCCACCCGCTCACATCCCCCGCCTCCCACCTTCAGGGAAAACGAATGTTGACAATCACAAATCCGTGATCTACAACATCGTCTACACCCTTCATCGATTTTGTAGACAATTTAGTAGACACATAAACACCCTCCCCTGGCGCACCGCACAGAGCCCCGAAGGGCCGCGCGTCGCCTATCGTCAAGACACACATCTGCCAGGAGACTCAGATGATGCAAACCACCGCAACACCCGCCGACGCAGCGCAGGCGCAGGGCGGGCATGCCGCACACGGCAATGCCCTGATCAAGCCCAGCTATGACGAACGCCTGACCAACGAGGACCTGGCGCCGCTGCGCAAGCAGACCTGGGGCACCTACAACATCTTTGCGTTCTGGATGTCCGATGTGCACAGCGTCGGTGGCTATATCACCGCGGGCAGCCTGTTCGCGCTGGGGCTGACCAGCTGGCAGGTGCTGGTGTCGCTGCTGGTGGGCATCGTGATCGTGCAGTATTTCTGCAACCTGGTGGCCAAGCCCAGCCAGGTGACCGGCACGCCTTATCCAGTGATCTGCCGCGCCTCCTTCGGCGTGCTCGGCGCCAATATCCCGGCCATCATCCGCGGGCTGATCGCGGTGGCGTGGTACGGCATCCAGACCTATCTCGCGTCGAGCGCCTTCCTGGTGCTGGCGCTGCACTTCTTCCCGGCGCTGGCGCCATACGCCGACGTCAAGCTGCATGGCTTCGCCGGGCTGTCGACGCTGGGCTGGGCTGCCTTCATGGTGCTGTGGGTGCTGCAGGCGCTGGTGTTCTGGACCGGCATGGAGACCATCCGCAAGTTCATCGACTGGGCCGGCCCGGCGGTGTACGTGGTGATGATCGCGCTGGCGATCTGGCTGGTGAACAAGGCCGGCTGGGAGAACGTCAACTTCACGCTGAGCTTCGTCAAGTACACCGGCTGGGAAGCGGTGCCGGTGATGCTGAGCGCGATCGCGCTGGTGGTGTCGTACTTCTCCGGCCCGATGCTGAATTTCGGCGATTTCTCGCGCTATGCCAAGGACTTCAAGTCGGTCAAGCGCGGCAACTTCTGGGGCCTGCCGGTCAACTTCCTGGGCTTCTCGCTGCTGACCGTGATCACCACCTCGGCCACGCTGCCGGTGTTCGGCAAGCTGATCACCGATCCGGTGGAGACGGTGAGCCATATCGACAGCACCTTCGCCATGCTGCTGGGCGCCTTCACCTTCATGACCGCGACCATTGGCATCAACATCGTCGCCAACTTCGTGTCGCCGGCATTCGACTTCTCCAACGTGTCGCCCAGGCACATCAGCTGGCGCACCGGCGGCATGATCGCCGCGGTGGCCTCGATCTTCATCACGCCCTGGAACCTGTACAACAACCCCGCCGTGATCCACTACACGCTGGATGTGCTGGGCGCCTTCATCGGCCCGTTGTTCGGCATCCTGATCGCCGACTATTACCTGGTGCGGCGCCAGCACGTGGAAGTCGACGACCTGTACACGCTGAACCCGCGCGGCCGCTACTGGTACCGCAATGGCTTCAACCCGGCGGCGGTGGCCACCATGATTCCCGCGGCCATCATCCCGATCCTGTGCGTGGTGGTGCCGGCCTGGCAGGCGGCGGCCAACTACAGCTGGTTCATCGGCATGGGCATCGCGCTGGTGCTGTACCGCCAGCTGGCGCCGCGCATGATGCCGGATCATCTTGCCGCCCCGGCCGCGCCGGCCTCCAGCCAGGCTTGAACGACATCCCCCCTTCGACCGCATCCACCCCAGAGCCGTGTCCATGAAGCTGAAGATCATCAACCCCAATACCACCCAGAGCATGACCGACAAGATCGGGCAGTGCGCCGCGGCCGTCGCGGCGCCCGGCACGCGCATCAGTGCGGTCAGCCCGCGCATGGGCCCGGCTTCGATCGAAAGCCACTACGACGAGGCCCTGTCGGTGCCGGGCATCCTCGACGAGATCCTGGCCGGCGAGCAGGAAGGCGTCGATGGCTACGTCATCGCCTGCTTCGGCGACCCGGGCCTGTACGCCGCGCGCGAAGTGGCGCGCGGGCCGGTGATCGGCGTCGCCGAGGCCGCCATGCACATGGCCAGCGTGGTCGGCAGCAGCTTCAGCGTGGTCACCACGCTGGCGCGCACCTGCAATATCGCCTGGCACCTGGCCGAGCGCTACGGCATGAAGCGCTTCTGCAATAACGTGCGCGCCTGCGACCTGCCCGTGCTGGAGCTGGAACGCCCCGGCTCGGACGCGCGCCGCATCATTGCCGAGGCCTGCCGCCGCGCGCTGGTGGAAGACCGCAGCGAATGCATCGTGCTCGGCTGCGCCGGCATGACCGACCTGTGCGACGAGATCGCCGACGCCATCGGCGCGCCGGTGATCGACGGCGTGACCTGCGCGGTCAAGCTGGCCGAGGCGATGGTCTCGGTGCGCCTGGGCACCAGCAAGCGCGGCGACTGGGCGCGGCCGCTGCCCAAGGCGTATGCCGGCATGCTGGCGCCCTATGCACTGAACTGAGCACTGAACTGATGTTTCCAGACCCACTTACCTTATCGCGCAACATGCTCCACACCCGTTATCCCCGCGACCTGACCGGCTACGGTGCCCAGCCGCCCCACGCACGCTGGCCTGGCGGCGCGCGCATCGCCGTGCAGTTCGTCCTCAACTACGAAGAAGGCGGCGAAAACTGCGTGCTGCACGGCGACGCCGCTTCCGAGCAGTTCCTCTCCGAGATCGTCGGCGCCGCGGCCTACCCGGACCGCCACATGAGCATGGAGGGCATCTACGAATACGGCTCGCGCGCCGGCGTCTGGCGCATCCTGCGCGAGTTCGAAAAGCGCAGGCTGCCGCTGACCATCTTCGGCGTGTCGATGGCGCTGCAGCGCCATCCCGAACTGACCCGCGCCTTCGTCGAGCTGGGCCACGAGATCGCCTGCCACGGCTGGCGCTGGATCCACTACCAGAACATCGACGAAGCCACCGAGCGCGAGCACATGCGCATCGGCATGCAGATCATCAAGGACCTGACCGGCGCGCTGCCGCTGGGCTGGTACACGGGCCGCGACAGCCCCAACACGCGCCGGCTGGTGGTCGAGCATGGCGGCTTCCTGTACGACTCGGACTACTACGGCGACGACCTGCCGTTCTGGACCGAGGTCGAAGTCAGCGGCGGCGAGAAGAAGCCGCATCTGGTGGTGCCGTACACGCTGGATTCGAACGACATGCGCTTCGCCACGCCGCAGGGCTTCAACACCGGCGAGCAGTTCTTCCAGTACCTGAAGGATGCGTTCGACGTGCTGTATGAAGAAGGCGATCCCGCGGGACAGGACAGCCCCAAGATGCTGTCGATCGGCATGCACTGCCGGCTGCTCGGCCGCCCGGGCCGCTTCCGCGCGCTGCAGCGCTTCCTCGATTACGTGCAGGGACACGACAAGGTGTGGATCTGCCGCCGTGTCGATATCGCCCGGCACTGGGCGCAGGAGCATCCGTTCCCGGCGCGGGACGCGGATGCCCGGCCGCGCACCGCCTGCCAGGAAACCGCCCCGGCCTGACCCCCGCGGCCTCGCTGTCGCCATAGTTGTGTACGATATAGCCGTGTTTCGTCGCCAGTTCCGGCGACGGGCTGAATGTCCGTACCCTGATATGGCAACCACATCGAAAAAGGCGGCGCCCGGCGCCGCCGCCAAAACCCCGCGCCGCGCCGCCGCCAAGGCTGCCCCCAGAGCCTCGCAGAAGACCATGCAAAAGGCCTCAGCCAATACCGCCCCGGACGACGAGACCGGCCAGGAAGGCGCCGCCAGCGAGGCCTCTGCCACCGAGGCGATCTACCTGAGCCTGCTCTACGCCATCATGGAACACCGCCTGCTGGCGGGCACCAAGCTGGTCGAGGAACGGCTGTGCGAAGTGACCGGCGCCAGCCGGGCGCGCATCCGCCAGGTGTTCGCGCGCCTGGCGCACGAGAAGCTGGTCACGCTGGTGCCCAACCGCGGCGCCTTTGTCTCCAGCCCCAGCGTGGACCAAGCGCGCGAGGTGTTCCAGGCGCGCCGCGTGGTCGAGCCCGCGCTGGCCGCCGAACTCGCACAACGCGCCACGCCGGCCAAGGTGCGCAGCCTGCGCCGCCATGCCATGGAAGAAGACAACGCGCGCGCCCGCGGCGACCGCGCGGCGATGATCCGCCTGTCGGGCGAGTTCCATATCCTGCTGGCCGAGATGGCCGGCAACGCCATCCTGGAAAAGCTGATCCGCGAGATGGTGTCGCTGACCTGCCTGATCATCACGCTGTACGACCGCCCCGGCGCCCCCGCCTGCGCCGAGCATGAGCACCGGCAGCTGATCGACGCCATCGAACAGCGCGATGCCGCGCGCGCCAGCGCGCTGATGGCGGAACACCTGGAGCATATCGAAGGCTCGCTCGACCTGAGCATGCCGGACAGCGGCGCGCCGGACTTCTACAGCATCTTCAGCAAGGGCTGAAGCGGACCACGCCGGCCCGGGCCGGCATTGCACTCCGCGTCCGGCAGCCTAGACTGGCTGCATGACAAGGCGGCGCGCCAATGCGCCGCAGGGAGGTCCATCATGGCCACCATCGAGCCGCCCGCCACCACCGGGCGGGCGCCGCTGGCGTTCGCGCGGCTGTATGCGGATGCGGCCGGCGAATCGCACTTCGCGCCGCTTGCCGTTGCCGTCACCGAGCGCCTGTTCGCGCCGCCTGCGCACGCGTTCTGGGTATCGCCGCTGGAGGAAGCCGCCCGGCAAGGCTTCCTGGTCGTGCCCGCTGGCTGGGTCGGCGAACCACACCCGTCGCCACTGCGCATGTGGGTCTTCGTGCTGGGTGGCGCGATGGAATTCGAGGCGAGCGATGGCGAACGCCGCGCGCTGCCGACAGGCAGCGCACTGATGCTCGAAGACACCACCGGCAAGGGCCACGCCAGCAAGGTGGTCGGCCCCGCCGACGCCACGCTGGCCGTGGTGCAGATGCCGGTGCCGCCGGCCTGAAGCCCATGACCGCGCCCGAGCCAGCGGCACCCTCCAAGCCAGCCCCGCAAGTGGTGCCCACCGGCTACCGCCAGGGCATCATCACCGCGATCACCGTGCTGCTGGGCTTCTCGCTGGGGTTCTGGCGCTTCTGGGGCTTCGAAAGCCCGGGCGAATGGGACTGGCGCTCGCTGCTGGCGGCGGTGGCGCTGCTGGCCGCGGTGGTGCTGCAGATCGTCGCGCTGTTCCGCGCGCTGCGCGTCGAGGACGATGCGGTGCCGGAGTATCGCAAGACGGTGCGCTGCTTTATCGCCTCGGCCATTGCGCTGGTGATCGGCCTGGCCGCGGCGATGATCGATGCGGCGCTCGAAACCTAGGGTCCGATGATTTCGATGCCGTCGACACGGTCCGGATAGAACGCCAGGTACGCGCCGATGGCGGCAACGGCGGCATACGGCGCCTCATAGCTCCACACCGCATTGCGCCCGCGCTCGCCGCCGGCCGGAATGGAGAAGTAGCTGCAGTCGCCCTTGTACGGGCAGTAGGTGGCATGCGCGCTGCGCTCGAGCCGCGCCATGTCGACGTGCGCGCGCGGGATGTACTGCACCGGCGCATAGTTTGCCTCCTGCAGGGTCAGCGCCGCATCGCTGTCGGCAATCGTGATGCCGGCCACCTTGACCACCACCCTGCCGGCGGTCGGCGTGATGGTGATGGGATGGTCGGGGCCGGGGATCCTGACGGGCTTGCCTGGCATCATCGTGCTCCTGCATGGCGGGATGCAGGACATTCTAGGCGCTTGCCGGTCAATGTGCCGCGGGTGTGGTCGCCGGCCTATTCGACCTTGACGTTGGCCTTCTTCACCAGCGCGGCGTAGCGTGCGGCTTCGCTGCGGAAGAAGGCGGCGGCGGCCTCGGGCGTGCCGGGCTCGATCACCGTGCCCTGCTTCTTCATCGCTTCCAGCACTTCGGGAGACGTGAAGGCTTTGGCAAAGGCATCGTGCGTGCGTTTGACTTCGGCCGCCGGCATGCCGGCAGGGCCGATGACCGCGAACCAGCCGGCGACGTTGTAGCGCGGCAGGCCCTGTTCGGCGATGGTGGCAATGTCCGGCGCGGCGGCGCTGCGCTTGTCGCCGCACAGGCCGATGGCGCGCAGCGTGCCTGCCTTCAGGTGCGGCGCCACTGCGTTGAGCGCGACCACGCCCATTTCCACCTGTCCGGCCAGCAGGTCGTTGACCATCGGACCGGTGCCCTTGTACGGCACGTGACGTGCCGTCACGCCGGCCTCGTCCAGGAACATCTCGCCCGCCAGGTGGATGATGGTGCCGTTGCCCGACGAGGCGTAGTTGTAGCTGTCGGGCCTGGCCTTGAGCAGCGCCACCAGTTCCTTCACGTTCTTCGCCGGCACCTTGGGGTTGACCACCAGCACCAGCGGCGTGGTGCCGATCACGCTGATCGGCGTAATGTCCTTGATCGCGTCGAACGGCATCGCGCGGAACACGCTGGGGTTGATCACGTGGTTGTTCGATACCAGCCCGAGCGTGCTGCCGTCAGGCTGCGCCTTGACCACCGCGGCGGCGCCGGTGATGCCGCCGGCGCCGGGCAGGTTCTCGATCACCACCGGCTGGCCGAAGGCCTTGCCCAGCGCCGGGCCGGCCGCGCGCGCGATGTTGTCGACACCGGAACCCGCGCTGATTGGCAGGATCAGGCGCACGGGCTTGCCCGATCCGCCCTGGGCCAGCGCTTCGAAGCCAGGGACGGCGAGGGTCACCGCGAGCGTGGCGGAAAGTGCCAGCGCTGACTTGAGCAGGGTGCGACGTTGCATGCTTTGTCTCCGTAATCGTTATCGTAGGGCGTGGCGGTTGCCGCTGTGCCGCGGCATACCCCTCAGGCGCTTGCGCGGCGTTCCGTGCCGAGCCGCGCCAGGATTTCTTCGTTGTGCTCGCCGGCGCGGGGCAGCGGGCTGCGCACCCCCGGGCGGCGGCCGCCCATCAGCAGCGGCAGCAGCACCGTGGGCGTGGTCGAGCCGTCGTCCGCCTGCATCGGCACCAGTCCGCCACTGGCGAGCAGGTGCGGATCGTCGAGCAGCTGGTCCGGGCGCACGATCGGCGCATAGGGAATGCCGGCCGCTTCGAGCTTCGGCGCCAGTTCCGCGGAACGATGGTGGCGCAGGATCGCGCCCAGCTCTTCCAGCAGTTGCGGGCGCACCGCGACGCGCGCCGCGTTGCTGGCGTACTCGGGCTTGTCGACCAGTTCCGGATGCTGCAGCACGTGGCACAGCGTGACGAACTGCTTGTCGCTGACCGCGCCGATAAAAAGCTGCTCGTCCTGTGCCAGCGTGAACACGTCATAAACGCTCCACGCCGACACGCGCGACGGCATCGGCGGCGGCGGCTCGCCGGTCATCGCGTATTGCTGCATGTGCTGCGAGGCCAGGAACACGCAGTTCTCGAACAGCGCGCTCTGGATCTCCTGTCCCTTGCCCGTGCGGTCGCGTTCGCGCAGCGCGGCCAGCACGCCGATCGCGCCGAACATGCCGCCCATGATGTCGTTGACCGAGGTGCCGGCGCGCAGCGGCCGGCCGCTCGGACCGGTCATGTACGACAGGCCGCCCATCATCTGCACCACTTCATCGAGCGCCAGCCGGTGCTCGTAGGGACCGGGCAGGAAGCCCTTGTGCGACACGTAGATCAGGTGCGGGTAGTCGCGCGACAGCGTGGCGTAGTCCAGCCCCAGCTTCTGCATCAGGCCTGGGCGGAAGTTCTCCAGCAGGATGTCGCTCTGGCCCGCCAGTTCGGCAGCGGCTGCGCGACCTTCGTCGGTGGTGATGTCGAGCACCACGCTCTTCTTGTTGCGGTTGAAGGCGCGGAAGAAGCCGATGCCCAGGCCCGGCAGGTTGCGCGTCTTGTCGCCGCCGGGCGGTTCGATCTTGATCACCTCGGCGCCCAGGTCGGCCAGGATCATGCCGCAGGTGGGGCCCATCACCATGTGCGTGAATTCGACCACGCGCACGCCGGCGAGCGGCAGGGAGTTGCTGTTGTCTTGGGTCATCTCTTGTCTCAGGCAGCGATGGCCGCGGGGCGCGCCGCGTAGGTCTTGGGCAGGCCGGCGCGCCACAGCGTGCCGTGCAGGGTTTCGTCGCGCAGCCAGCCGGCCACGTCTTCGCGCAGCGCCAGCAGGCGCCCGATATCGATACCGGTCTCGATGCGCATGCTGCCGAGCAGGTAGGCCAGGTCTTCGGTGGCCACGTTGCCGCTGGCGCCGGGCGCATGCGGGCAGCCGCCGATGCCGGCCAGGCAGGCGTCGAAGCGGGTCACGCCGGCTTCGAGCGCGGCACAGACATTGGCCAGCCCGAGCCCGCGCGTGTCGTGGAAATGGCCGCACCAGAAGCGCTCGCCGGCGATGGCGATGGCGCGCGCAAACAGTTCGCGCACCATGGCCGGATCGGCATAGCCGACGGTGTCGGCCAGGCTGACGCGGTCGGCGCCGGCATCGAGCAGCGCCTGCATCAGCCGCAGCACTTCTTCCGCATCGACATGGCCCTGCAGCGTGCAGCCGAAGGCCGTGCCGACGCCGCCTTCGATCAGCGTCTTCGCGCCGCTGGCATCGCGCGCGGCGCGGATGCGCGCCACTTCCGCAACCACTTCATCCGGCGTCTTGCGCAGGTTGGCGAGGCTGTGCGCGTGGCTGGCCGACAGCGGCACGATCATCAGGTCGGCGCCGCATTCCAGCGCGTCCTGCGCGCCGCGCAGGTTGGGCACCAGCACCGACGTGAACAGGCCCGGCAGCGTGCGCGCGAACGCGACCAGTTCGGCGGTATCGGCCAGTTGCGGCAACAGGCGCGCGGGGACGAACGAACCGACCTCCAGTTCGCGCAGCCCGGCAGCGTGGGCGCCGCGGATCCATGCAAGCTTGCTGGCGGTGGGCAGGATGGTGCGGAGGCTTTGCAGGCCATCGCGCAGACCGACTTCGCGGATCACGGCCTGGCTGGGAAAGGAGTGGGTCATGGCGGATTGATGAGGCTAGGGGGCGACCGTCCAACTCTATGAGTTTCTGCGGGCAAGCTGAAGCGATGATTTGCGCATCCAGGCATGCCGAAACGGAAAGTCACCCGCGCCCTTCTTTCATGCTGCGGGATTTCCCGGATGCGATGTCACCGGCCGGCTGCCCGCAGGTAACATTCCGGGCAGGAAAGTCAGCCGCCCCCGCCATGCGAGACCTCGACCTCACCACGCTGCGCCTGTTCGTCGCCGTCTGCGAAACCCGCAACATGGCGCGCGCGGGCGAACAGGAACACATCGTCGCTTCGGCCATCAGCAAGCGCCTGGCGCAACTGGAGGAAACCGTCGGCGCCACGCTGCTGGAACGCCGCCGCCACGGCGTCATCCCCACGCCCGCCGGCGAGATCGTGCTGGGGCATGCGCGCGCCATGCTGGCTGCGGCCGACCGCGTGACGCGCGACATGGCCGATTACGGCTCCGGCGTGCGCGGGCAGGTGCGCCTGCTCGCCACGGTGTCGACCATGGCGGAATCGCTGCCGGACGACATCGCCGCCTTCATGCAGTTGCCGGCGCACCGCGACGTGCGCGTGACCATCGAGGAGAGCCTGAGCAGCGAAGTGGTCAGCGCGCTGCGCGACGGCACCGCGCCGCTGGGCATCTGCTGGGACGCGGCCGACCTGGAAGGCTTCCAGACCCGCCCCTACCGCAGCGACCACCTCGCCGCCGTGGTCTACGCGGGGCATCCGCTGGCGCAGTCGGATAGCTGCCTGTTCGAAGACACGCTGGACTACGACCAGATCGCCATGCCGGCGCAGACCGCGGTGCAGATCATGCTGGCACGCTACGCCGCCATCCAGGGGCGGCGCATCGCGCACCGCGCCGTGGTGTCGACCTTCGACGCCGCGCTGCGCTGCGTGCGCGCGCAACTCGGCATCGTCATCATCCCGGCCGAGATCGCCACGCTGATTGCCACGGCCTTCGGCCTGCGCGTGATCCCGCTGCGCGACGACTGGGCGCGGCGGCGCTTTGCCATCTGCTGCCGCGACTTCTCGCTGCTGTCGCCGGCTGCGCAGTTGCTGGTGCAATTCCTGGAGCACGCCGCGGCGCAGGAAGCGGCGGGCGCCGTGCCGGTCCTGGCCCCCGCACGGCCCGGTCGGTAAGTGCCCGCGCAACTTCCTGTGCGTTTCGAGGGTTACCCCGAGGCGTTTTCGCAAGCTTATGTTGCGTGCCGTTGCGTAGACTGGCTTGCGTTTTTCGCTGCCGGCCACGATGGTTGAAAGCCGGGCGAAGCCTGATCACGACAATGCGCGCCGGCACGGCGCAGGAGCACGCAAATGAACTTCCACGGCAAGAACGTACTGGTCACCGGCGCACGCGGCAACCTGGGCCGCGCGGTCGCGCACGCCTTCGCGCAGGCAGGCGCGCGCGTGGTACTGCTGGACCGTCACGACGCACCATTGCCGGAAACCGGCAGCGGCCACCTGGCGCTGCAGGCCGACCTGCTCGACGCGGACAGTCTCGGCAAGGCCATCGACCAGGCCGTGCAGGCATGCGGACGCATCGACGTGGTGTGCAACCTGGCCGGCGGCTTTGCCATGGGCACGGGCATCCACGAGACCAGCGCGGCCGACTGGAACCGCCTGTTCGACATGAACGTGGGCACGGTGCTGAACATGGCGCGCGCGGTGGTGCCGCACATGCTGTCCGCGGGCGGCGGCGCCATCGTCAACGTCGGCGCCAATTCGGCGGCGCGCGGCCTGGCGCAGATGGGCGCCTACTGCGCATCGAAGGACGCGCTGGCGCGCGTGACCGAATCGATGTCGGCCGAGCTGCGCGACCAGGGCATCCGCGTCAACGCGGTGCTGCCCAGCATCCTCGACACGCCCGAGAACCGCCAGGCCATGCCGGATGCCGACACCTCGCGCTGGGTCGCCCTCGATGCGCTGGCCGACGTGATCCTGTTCCTCGCCTCCGACGCCGCGCGCGCGGTGCACGGCGCGCTGGTGCCGGTGGTCAACCGCGCCTGACGCGCGGCCGGCGCGCCGCGGGTGCGGCCGCGCCGATGGCGCTGGCCGCTTCCTGGATCTGCTGGCGCAGCCAGCGCCGCAGCCGGTCGGCATCGGTGCGCGCGTGCCAGATCTGCATCATGTCGACCCGCGGCAGCGCGAACGGCACCGGCAGCATCACCAGGTCCGGATCGCGCGCCACCGCTTCCTGCGCGACCGAGCGCAGGCAGGTCAGCAACAGCGCCGAACCGCGCACCAGCCGGCTCGGCGCCAGGAAGCTCGACAAACCCGCCACCACCGTGCGCCGGTGCCCCAGCCGTGCCAGCGCCCGATCGACCACGCCGTTGAGATCGCCGGTCAGCGTGGTCAGCAGGTGTTCGCACGCCAGGAACGCGTCCAGGTCCAGGCCATCCGCAATGCGTCGATTGGTGCGCGAGGCCAGCACCACGAAATCCTCGCTGCCCAGCCGTTGCTGGTGGAAGGTGTCGGGCAGGTTCTCATAGAAGCCGGCGATCGCCAGGTCGCAGGTGCCCTTCTCCAGTTCCTCGCGCGGCAGCTCGCCGCGCGTGTTGTGCGTGACCAGCACCACCCCCGGCGCGTCGCGGCGCAGCCGCGGCAACAGCGCCGGCAGCAGCAGCTGCTCCATGTAGTCGGTGGTGTAGATGTGGACGGCCTCGCTGCGTGCCAGGAAATCGCGGCCGTCGCAGGCGTCGTAGAACGCATCCAGGTCCGCCACCAGCCGCTGCACCTGCGGCGCCAGCGCATGCGCGCGCGGCGTCGGGGTCAGGCCGCGTGGCGCGCGCACGAACAGCGGGTCGCCCAGTTCGTCGCGCAGCCGGTTGAGCTTGTGGCTCAGTGCCGGCTGGCTCAGCGCCATGCGCGCCGCCGCGCGCGAGGCGTTGCCTTCCTGGTACAGCACATGGAAGACGTAGAGCAGGTTCAGGTCCTTGCCGGCGATATTCATTTTTTGGATGGCAGGCATCGAAGATTCGAAGTTTTCGAATCATAGCCAGCTGCGTAGGATGTTGCCAATGCCGGGGCTGCCCCGGCCGACCGTGGACGCAAACCGGAGAACCAACATGAAAATCCTGATGGTGCTGACCTCGCACGACCAGCTTGGCAATACGGGCAAGAAGACCGGCTTCTGGCTGGAGGAATTCGCCGCGCCCTACTACGTCTTCAAGGACGCAGGCGTTGACCTGACGCTGGCCTCGCCCAAGGGCGGCCACCCGCCGCTCGATCCCAAGAGCGACGACCCGGATGCGCAGACCGATGCGACCCGCCGCTTCCGCGCCGACACCGCCGCGCAGCAGGCACTGGCCAGCACGCTGACGCTGGACCAGGTGAAGGCCGACGACTTCGACGCCGTGTTCTATCCCGGCGGCCATGGCCCGCTGTGGGACCTGGCTGAAGACAAGCGGTCGATCGCGCTGATCGAGCAGTTCGACCGGCTCGGCAAGCCGGTGGGCGCCGTGTGCCATGCGCCGGGGGTGCTGCGGCACGTCAAGGGCGCGGACGGGCAGCCGCTGGTCAAGGGCAAGGAAGTCACCGGCTTTACCAACAGCGAGGAAGAGGCGGTGCAGCTGACCGAGGTGGTGCCGTTCCTGGTGGAGGATGTGCTGAAGGCCAGCGGCGGGCGGTTTACGCGCGGGGATGACTGGGCCAGCCACGTTGCGGTGGCGGGACGGCTGGTGACGGGGCAGAACCCGGCGTCGTCGGAGGCGGGGGCCGAGGCGGTGTTGGGGTTGTTGAAGTAAGGCCTACGGCGAATCGAGGCGTTCGATCCGCTGCCGGTTTGCTCCCTCTCCCGCGCGCGGGAGAGGGAGTACACCAGCGGGAGTTACGAAGCTAGAGAATCACTGCGGCACCAGCTCCAACCTCTCCCTGCTCGCCTTCTCCACCGCCTTGCGCGTATAAACCAGCGGGAAATACTCCCCCTTGGCCCACAACGGCGCCAGGTCGCGGTAATGCGGGCTGGCCGGATTGCCCGACTGCCCCGGCGTGTTGATCACGCGCGAGGCATCCCAGTTGCCGACGTCCAGCACCATGCGGAACGACGCGCCCGCAGTCAGCCGGAAATCCGTATTGCGGTAGCTGGTGTTCATCGGCGTGAAGGCCGAGCCGCCGATCGGGCCCGCGTTGACGTTGAACTGCTGGCGTTCGGCATCGCTCAGGATCGGGTCCATCGGATGCGTGAACACGGCGGTGTGGAGCTTGCCCCATTGCCAGGCGCGCGGGTCGGAGCCGAGCTTGGCTTCGACCTCGGCCATCGCGGCCTTCAGCGATTCCAGCATGACGGCATTGCGGCGCTCCGGCGGCATCCATGGCCCGGGCTGCTCCAGCACCGCGACCACGCGTGCGGCATCGCCGGCGCCGACCAGGCGCGCGGCTTCGGACGGCAGCGCGGCACGCACCACGGCCTGGCGCAGGTGCTTGCTGAACCAGACTTCGAACAGCGCCGCGGCGGCGCTGTCGGCGCGCTCGTTGCCGTTCCAGCCGCGCAGCAGCGCCAGGCCGCGGGCCAGCTGCGGGTCGTCGCTGCGCAGGTCCTGCAGCAGCGCGACCACGCGCTGCGCCGGCAGCGACACGGTGTCGTTCTGCCACGCCATCGAATCCTGCACCGAGCTGCGCGGATTGGCCCCGACCACCGCCTTCAGCCGGCGCGCGCGCGAGCTGTCGCTCCATTCGTAACCCACGCCCAGCTTGGCGGCCGGGTGCTCGGGCGGGATGTTGTTTTCATTGGCGGTGACGATATAGCCGGGCGCGGGGTTGTAGGCCCACGGCAGCTCGTCCATGTTGCGGTAGCCGGCCCATTCATAGCGACCGTCACCGGCCACCGGCGTCAGGCCGTCCCAGTTGGGACGCTTGACGGTCAGCCCGCCCGGGATCCAGCCGATATTGCCGCCGGTGTCGGCATAGACCTGGTTCTCGCCCGGCGCGCCCCAGCGGTTCATGGCGGCGCGGAACTGGTCCCAGTTGCGCGCGCGCATGTAGTCCATCGAACCGAAGTACGGCGCCATGCCGTGGTCCAGCCACGCCGCGCGCAGCGCCCAGGCGTGCCCGGCGCCGGACACCAGCACCGGGCCGTGGCGGGTGAAGTCGAGCGTGACCTTGCGCGGCGCGGACTCGCCCTTGACCGCGATCTCTTCGGTGATGGTCTCCATCGGCTCCCAGCGGCCCTTGTACTTGTACTCGCGCGGGTTGGCCGGGTTCAGCTCGTAGCCGTACAGGTCTTCCTGGTCCATGTAGAAGCGCGTCAGGCCAAAGGCAATGGTGCCGTTATGCCCGATCGAGATGCCCGGCAGGAACGGCTCGCCGGCGCCGATCACCGACATCCCGGGCGCGTTGAGATGGCTGATGTAGCGCAGGCTGGGCGCGCCATGCGAGCGGTGCGGGTCGTTGGCCAGGATCGGGCGGCCGGTGGTGGTGCGCTTGCCACCGATGACCCAGTTGTTCGAGCCCAGGCTGCGGCCGGTATCGCTGTTGGCATCGACCACGGCGTAGAGCTGGTCCAGCGGGATGCCGGCGGCCCGGACGTCGCCCCAGGCTTCCTTGGGGAAGCGCGCGGGGGCGGTGGCCAGGTCGTAGGCGCGGCGCAGTTCGGCCGCGGGCACGGTGCACGGATCGATGCCGGGGTTGAGCCTGGGTTCGACCTGCGGGTCGAGCTCGCGCCGCAGCCAGTCGGCGCGCGCGGCGTGGGTCTTGGCCTCGCAGTAGAGGCGGGCGCGATCGATCTCGCCGGTGAAGTTCAGCGTCAGGCCGTGGTGGCGGATGCGCACGATGTCTTCGGCCTGCCAGCGCGACGGCTTGTAGTCGAGCTTGCGGAATTCAGGCGGCAGCAGCTCGGGCTTTTGCTCGGTCAGCGCCACGTAGGCGTTCACCCCGGCGACAAAGGCCTCGGCCACGCGCTTGGCGTCGCTGCCGTAGGCCAGCCATTCGCGGTACATGTCGCCGCGGAACAGCACCGCGCGCGCCATGCGGTCGCCCTCGGCATAGGCCGGGCCGAAGTCCCTGGCCATCTCGCCGAGCCCGCGCTTGCGCCACAGGTCAATCTGCCACAAGCGGTCGCGCGCGGCCATGAAGCCCTGCGCATAAAAGGCGTCGTAGAGCGTGCCGGCATAGATATGCGGCACGCCCCAGCGGTCGACCAGCACGCTGGCGGGCTTTTCCAGGCCGGGTACCGCAAAGAGGTTCTGGCGGGCAGGCGCTTCGGCCATGGCGGCCGGGATGGCGACGGGGCTGGCGGTGGCGAGCAGGGCCAGCGCAGCGGCCAGGCGGCGGGGGGTGCGTAACATCAGGTCTCCTCGTGTTGTGATGGCTGCAGATGTCTTGCAGTTCACACCGAAGATAGTGCATGGCCGGCCGGGGCGCGAGCGCGGCGGCCGATCTCCGCACGCCGCGTGGCGCGCCGCGGGCTCAGTAGACGTCGCGCCGGTAGCGGCCGTCGTCGGCCAGGCGGCGCAATGCGCCCTCGCCCAGGATCTCGGCCAGCGCGTCCTGGACGCCGCCGGCCATGCCCTGCAGGCTGCCGCAGACATAAATGGCCGCGCCGTCGGCCACCCATTGCCGCACGCCATCCGCCTGCAGGCGCAGCGCGTCCTGCACGTAGCGCGGCGCGCCAACGTCGCGCGACCAGGCGTGGTCCACGCGGGCCAGCGTGCCGTCCGCGCGCCAGCGCGCCAGTTCCCCGGCGAAGAAGGCGTCATGCTGCGCCGAGCGCTCGCCGAACAGCAGCCAGTTGCGTTGCCGCCCGGCCGCGGCGCGGGCCTTGAGCTGGGCCCGCAGCCCGGCCAGCCCGGTGCCGTTGCCGACCAGGATCAGCGGCCGGTCGTCGGCCGGCGGATGGAAACCGCGATTGGCGCGGATGCGCAGCGCGATGCGGCTGCCCGGCGCGGCGTGCGCGGTCAGCCAGCCCGAGGCCAGGCCGAGGCGGCCATCGTCGTGGCGGGTCTGGCGCACCAGCAACTCCAGCTGGCCGTCGCGCGGCAGCGAGGCGATCGAATATTCGCGATGCGGCAGCGGCGCCAGCGCATCCACCAGCTGCTGTGGCGCCAGTCCCTGCATCGCGGCAAAGTGCGCTGCGGGCAGCGGCAGGCGCGTGGCCATGGCCGCGGCCAGGGTGGTGTCGGCGCCATCGCAGCGCACCGGGGCAGCGCCATCCAGGCCAAGCTGCGCCAGCAGCCGGTCGACTTCGGCCGGCGCGTGGCACGGGCCGATCTCGGCAATATCGCCGGCCTGCCAGTCCGGCGCCGTGCCGTCCGGCGGCGCCAGCACCAGATGGAAGGCCGGCGCGCCCTGGCTGCCGGGATTCAGGTGATGGCGCTGCGCCAGCCGCCAGTGCTGATAGCGCGGACGTTCCCAGTCGGCGATCTCGGCGCCGCCGCTCAGCGCCGACAGGTGGTTCTGCCAGTGTCGCAGCGCGCCGGCGTCGCCATTGTCGACTTCGATCAGGTCGAATAGCGGCTGCGCGCGCTGGCGCTGCAGCCACCCCTCCAGCGCATGGCCGAAGGCGCAGAAGCGCGCGTAGCTGCTGTCGCCAAGTGCCAGGATGCCGTAGCGCAACCGGTGCAGGCCATCGGCGCCCGCCAGCAGGCGGCGGGCGAAGCCCGACGCGCTGTCGGGTGCGTCGCCCTCGCCGGTGGTGCTGACCACGAACAGGGCCTGGCGGCATGCCCGCAGGCGGCGGCCATCGGCCTCGGCCAGCGACAGCAGCTGCACCGGCAGGCCCGCGCCCTGCAGCGCGGTGGCGGTCTGCAGCGCCAGCTGTTCGGCAAACCCGGTCTGGCTGGCATAGACCACCAGCGTCGCGCCGTCTTCCGAGCCGGCCAGCGCCGCCACCCGCGCGCGCCGCTGGCGGTGATGCGCCACCACTGCGCCGCAAAACCCCGCGTACGCGGCGACCACGCCGGCGGCCATGGCCATGCGCGACGGCCCGAGCACGGACAACGCCGCGCCCCCGGCCGCGGCAAGCCAGCCAGCGCCGGCGATGGCCCACGACTTGGTGCGGCCGCTCATGCCAGCATCGCGGTAAACGCCGGTGAAAGATGTTCGAGAAAACCGTTTGCGGTGCGCACCAGGAAGCGCGCGGCTATGCCGTGGCGGCGCGCGTGCGCCATGCCGGCGTCTGGGCCCAGCACGGTCAGCGCGGTGGACAGCGCATCGGCCAGCATGCACTGCGGGTGGATCACCGTGACCGAGGCCAGCGCGTGGCTGGCCGGATAGCCGGTGCGCGGATCGATGGTATGGGCAAAGCGGCGGCCATCGCTGTCGAAGTAGCGCCGGTAGTCGCCAGAGGTTGCCACCGACAGCCCGTGCAGCGCCACCAGCGTTTGCTGCGCGGCATCGCTGCCAGGCCCTGGCGGCGCTTCCAGCGCGACCCACCACGGCATGCCGTCGGGCTTGACGCCATGGCCGCGCAGTTCGCCGCCGATCTCGGTCAGGTGGTGCTCCAGGCCCTGTTCGCACAGGTAGCGCGCCACCGCGTCGACGGCGAAGCCCTTGGCGATGGCGCAGAAGTCCAGCGCCACGCCGCCCGGCTGGCGGGCGCGCCCGCCGGCGGCATCGACTTCGAGGCGGGCCCAGCCGCAACGGCCGCGCGCGGCCTGGACTTGGTCTGGCGACGGCGGTGCGCGGCGTGCCAGCCCCGAGGCCGGACCGAAGCCCCACAGATCGACCAGCGGACCCGCGCTTGGGTCATAGGCGCCGCCGCTGTCGCGTGCGACCTGCAGCGCGGTCTGCAGCACCGCGAAGCAATCCGCCGGCAAGGCGTGCCAGCTGCCCGGCGGCGCGCGGTTGAACCGGCTCAGGTCGGAATCCGCGTCCCAGTTGCTCATCTGCGCGATCACGCGCTCGAGCACGGCCCGGATGCCGGCGCCGATGGCACCGATGGCGCCGTCTTCCGCTTCCGGCGGCAGCAGCGCCGCCACTGACCAGCTGGTGCCCATGGTGGGCCCGCCCCAGCGCTGCAGGCGCGCCCCGGCGGCGGGCGGACTGGGCGGCGCGCTCAGCGCAACGGGTACCAGGACGCGATTCACCCCGTGCAACCGGCTTATTGCGGCAGCACTTCCACCGTCACCGCATAGACGGCGCGGCGCGACCTGGCCTGCTTGAAGGTGGTCTTGTCGTCCTTGACCTCGGCTTCCATCCAGTACATGCCCGCGGCCGGCCACTTGACGCTGAACTTGCCGTCGGCGTCGGTGGTGGCGCTGAATTCCTGCAGCTGGTCACGGTAGCGGATGCCGCCCGGCACCACCGCCACCTTCAGGTTGCTCGCGGGCTTGCCGTCGAGCAGCAGGCGGAAGCTGGCAGTGTCGCCGGCAACCAGGTCGTTCGGGTGCGTGATCGGCGCCAGCTCCAGGCCGCGGCCGACAGTACGCAGGCCCTTGTCGCTGGGCTTGCCGGCGGTGACGAAGGATTCGATGCGGCCCTCGGCCTGCGTGACCTGCAGGTCCTGCGCGTTGGCCGGGACTTCCCTGGCGAAGTTCTCGGCGCTGCCGCGCCAGCGCTTGGCCTGGCCGTCGATCTTGTAGCTGGCGAACAGGCCGTTGTTGACCACCGCCACGCGGTACGTGCCGGGCTGGGTCAGGTGCAGGTCGAAGGTGCTGCGGTACTTGCCGGTGGCCGCGTTCTGCGCCTTGACCGCGCTGCCGTCGGGGGCGGTCACCTGCAGGTTGTCGAGCCGCATCGGCACGTGCTCGAAGTAGAACAGGTCATTGGAGACTGCTGCGTCGACGGTCACCCACGGATCGCTGCCGGACAGCACGGTGGCCGACGGCAGCAGCCACTGGCGGTGCGCGTGCGCGGCCAGCGGCGCAAGCGCGGCCAGCGCCAGGACAGCGGCGCGCACTGCCAGGCGGGAAGATGCGGCGGACATCAGGGAAGGTTTCATGGTCAGGGCTCCGGGAAGGTCAAGGCTTCAGGTCGACGGTGACGCCGCCGAGTTCGTGTTCGCCCTTGGCGCGGGCGGTCTGTGCCGATTGCGGCGGCCACGTGAACGGCACGCGCAGCAGTTCGCGCCCGCCAACTTCACGCGCGGCCTCCACCACCAGCTGGTAGTTGCCCGCGGGCAGCTTGCCCAGCGGGGCCTTGCCGTCGCTGAAGCTGACGCTGTGCTCGCCCGGCGCGCGCGTGGCGCCGGAGATGCCGTCGGCCGGCATGTGCAGGTCACGGCCGGCCTTGCGCCACCACTGGCGCATGTCCTTGAGCCACTTGGTGCCCTCGCCGTCCTTGAGCTTGCCGTCGTACCAGACCGCCAGCGTCTGCACCGGGCTCTGGTCGGCGCGCTCGACCCACAGCGCCACATAGGGCCGGTGGTATTCGGCCACGCTCAGGCGCGGGATATCGACCTTGACGTTCAGGTCCGCGGCCAGCGCGGGGCCGGCCAGCGGCACGGCGGCCATGCCGGTCAGGGAGGCGGAGAGCAGTCGGCGCATATCGGAGAAACCTCGTCAGTGAGATGCAGAAAGAAGATCGGATCGCGCGCGACCGATCAGTGGATAAACAGGATCGCCAGCAGCACCGGCACCACCAGCCCCAGTCCCACCAGCGGCCAGGTCGCCACGCGCCCGCCCGCATGCAGCTTGAGCAGGAACAGGCCGGTCACGCAGAACACCAGGCAGGCCAGCGCGAACGCGTCCAGGAACAGGCTCCACGCCGCGCCGGTGTTGCGGCCCTTGTGCAGGTCGTTCAGGTACGAGATGGCCCCGCGCGAGGTGTTCTCGTACTGCGCCTCACCGCTGTCGAGGGCGATGCTGACCCAGGCGTCGCCGCCCGGGCGCGGCAGCGCCACGTAGATTTCATCGGCGGACCATTCCGCCTCGCGCCCGCTGGCGTCGATACCCAGCGCCCGCGCCAGCCAGTCAGCCAGCACCGCCGGCACCGGCGCCCTGGTCTCGCTTGCCTGGGCGGTCTCAGCCGGGGCCGCGCTCCGGACCTGTTCGAGCACGCGCATGGGCAGCGTCGCGTGCCGGGTCTGAACGGCGGGCCTGGCCTCGATCTGGCCGGCGTGGTTCAGCGTGAAGCCGGTGACCGCGAACAGCAGCATCCCGACCAGGCAGATCGCGGAACTGATCCAGTGCCACTGGTGGAGATGCTTGAGCCAGAAGGCGCGGCGCTGCTGGCCGGCGGCCGGCTGGGTGTCGGTCATTGCGGTGGGTCGGCAGGGGGCGATCTGGACTGTGCACGCCCGATCTGGCCTGATACAGGTAGCTAAATCGCCCCTTGAAACGCTCACAGGGCGTCAAGATGTGCCCTGACAGTCACAAGAAGGCGCGGAAGAGAGAAGGATAATCGTTCGCATTTGAAAGTGCAAACGGTCGGCGGGCGGATCGGATTACAGCGCATTACAACGTCAAGCCGTGCGCCTGGTCCGCCTCAAGCCACTGCCGCCACCGCCCAGCCGGCCACGCCGCTAGCCACCACCACCAGCCACGGCGGCAGCTTCCACCGCATCAGCGCCACCAGCGCCAGCGCCACCAGCACGATGTCCAGCGGGCCCTGCACCGCGCTGGTCCACACCGGATGCCATAGCGCCGCCAGCAGCAGCCCGACCACGCCGGCGTTGATGCCGGCCAGCGCCGCCTGGGCGCGCTGGTTGCGGCGCAGGCTTTCCCAGAAAGGCAGCGCGCCCAGCACCAGCAGCGCGCCGGGCAGGAAGATGGCAAGCGTGCACAGCAGTCCGCCGGCCAGGCCGGTGGGCGGGTTCTGCATGGCCGCTCCGAGGAACGCGGAGAAGGAAAACAGCGGCCCCGGCATCGCCTGCGCCGCGCCGTAGCCGGCCAGGAAGGCTTCCTTGCCGACCCAGCCAGGGGTCACCACGGCCGCATCCAGCAGTGGCAGCACCACATGCCCGCCGCCGAACACCAGGGCGCCGGCGCGGTAAAAGGCATCGAACACCCGCACGGCCGGATCGGCGGCCCACTGCGCCAGCAGCGGCAGGCCGGCCAGCAGCGCGGCAAACAGCGCCAGCGCCAGCACGCCGCCGCGATGCGTCACCGGCAGGCGCAGCGGTTCATGCGTGCCGCCCAGCGCCGGTCGCAACAGGGCCATGCCGGCGACCGCGGCGGCGGCCATCAGGGCCACCTGCGCCCACGGCCCCGGCCATGCCAGCACGGTGCCGGCGGCTACCAGCATGATGGCGATGCGCACCGGACCGACGCACAGCGTCCGCGCCATGCCCCACACCGCCTGCGCCACCACCGCCACCGCCACCAGCTTGAGCCCGTGCAGCACGCCCGGCGCCGCCGCCATGCCGTAATGGGTCACCCCCAGCGCGAACACGATCATGGCCAGCGCCGACGGCAGCGTAAAGCCCACCCATGCCGCCAGCGCGCCGCCATAGCCGGCGCGCGCCAGCCCCAGCGCGATGCCGGTCTGGCTGCTGGCCGGTCCGGGCAGGCACTGGCACAGCGCAACCACATCGGCATAGGCGGCCTCGCTGAGCCAGCCGCGCCGGCGCACCAGTTCCTCGCGGAAAAACGCCAGGTGGGCCACCGGGCCGCCGAACGAGGTCAGGCCGAGCCGCAGGAAGATCAGGAACACGGCAAGCGGGCCGTCGTGGCCGCGGGTGTCATCGGAGGGGCTGGGCAAGGAAGCCATTGGGGCGGTTCGCAAGCAAACGGAAGCGTGTGGAGGCGGGCGGAAGACAGCGCAGATTCTGACCGATTTTGCCGGCCCGGGGTGACAAAGCGACGGCGGCAGCACGCGCACGTGACGTACGAGGTGAAGAAGCGTTGTATAGCGCACAACGCCGACCCAGGCTCTTGAAACCAAACAACCCCACTGCCGTTGTGGCGGACCTACCTCAATCAAGTTACGCCCGTTTTGCGCCGTTATGCCGCAGACGCATGCGCCGTCGACCCTTGTCTCCCGGCAGACGGTCACGCGCGCCCACCGGCGTGGCACGGCGATGCGCATCACCGACGAGAAGCGTAAAGCGCGAAGAAGATGGAGGAGTGGAAGCGATGCTGCACAACCTGAGCCTGAAGAAAAAACTGCTGTTGCCGCTGGTGCTGAGCTGGGTCTGCCTGCTCGGCATCACGCTGTGGAACGCGTGGCACATCCGCACGCTGCGCATGGACGAGCGCCGGCTCGACCTGGCCCACGTGACCGACACCGCCGTTTCAGTGGTGGCCGAGTACGAGGCCCTGGCCAAGGCCGGCAAGCTGCCCGCCGAGGAAGCGAAGCAGCAGGCGATCGAGCGCGTGCGCGCGATGCGCTTCGGCGCCGACGGGTATTTCACGCTGATGCGTTCCGACACCGTGGTGCTGATGCACCCGTTCAAGCCGGAGATGAACGGCAAGGCGATGGAGGGTATGAAGGACCCGAACGGCGTCTACCTGTTCCGCGACATCGCCGCGATCGGCAAGGGCCCGGGCAAGGGCTTCGTCGAATACCTGTGGCCCAAGCCGGGCGCCGAGGCGCCGCAGCCGAAGCTGAGCTACGTGGCCAACTTCCGCCCCTGGGACTGGAACTTCATCGCCGGGCTGTACCTCGATGACATCGAGGCGGCGTTCCGCCAGGAGCTGTGGAAGGCGCTGGGGCTGCTGCTGGCGGTGGGCGCGCTGATGTCGCTGGTGATGGTGCGGGTCGCGGCCAGCCTGCAGCGCCAGCTGGGCGGCGAGCCGGCCACCACCGCGCAGATCGCCGGGCGCATTGCCGAAGGCGACCTCGCCGGACAGGTCGAGGTACGCGCCGGCGACGAGCACAGCGTGCTCCATGCCATGCACCGCATGCAGTCGCGCCTGACCGGCGCGATCGGCAGCATCCGCGGCTCGGCCGATTCGATTGCCGGCGCGGCCAAGCAGATTGCCGCGGGCAACGCCGACCTGTCGCGCCGCAGCGAGGAACAGGCCGCGTCGCTGCAGGAAACCGCCGCCAGCATGGAGCAGCTCACCAGCACCGTGCGCCAGAGCGCCGAGAACGCGCGCCAGGCCAGCCACCTGGCCGAGGGTGCGTCGGACATCGCCGTGCGCGGCGGCGCCATCGTCAGCCAGGTGGTGGACACCATGGGCGAGATCAAGAGCGCCTCGGGCAAGGTGGTCGACATCATCGGCGTGATCGAGGGCATTGCCTTCCAGACCAATATCCTGGCGCTCAACGCGGCGGTCGAGGCGGCCCGCGCCGGCGACCAGGGCCGCGGCTTCGCGGTGGTGGCCGGCGAGGTGCGCACGCTGGCCCAGCGCAGCGCCACCGCGGCCAAGGAGATCAAGGCGCTGATCGGCAACTCGGCGCAGCGCGTGGAAGACGGCGCGGTGCTGGTGGAGAACGCCGGCAAGGCGATGGACGAGATCGTCGACGCGGTCAAGCGGGTGACCGACCTGATGGGCGAAATGCGCGCCGCCACCGAGGAACAGACCGGCGGCATCGAGCAGGTCAACCAGGCGGTGTCGCAGATGGACCAGATGGCGCAGCAGAACGCCGCGCTGGTGGAACAGGCCGCCGCCGCCGCCGCGTCGCTGGAAGACCAGGCCGAGGCGCTGCACCGCGCCGTGGGCCAGTTCCGCCTGGCGGCCTGAGTAGCGCCCCACTCCCCCTGCGCGCGCCTTCCGCCCGGCGTGCCTGCGTGTATGATGAAGCGAAGCCGGCCGCACAGGCGGCCGGCTCAGTGCATCAGACCGTTACCGCAGACCACTGACAGGAGCGCACCATGATGGCATTCATTGGCACCGTGTTCGTTGGCCTTATCGTCGGCCTGATCGCCAGGGCGGTAAAGCCCGGCGACGACAAGCTGGGCTGGATCATGACCATCATCCTGGGCATCCTGGGCTCGGTGGTCGCGGGCTACGTCGGCCGCGCGCTGGGCTGGTACCAGCCGGGCGAACCCGCGGGCTGGGTCGCCTCGGTGCTCGGCGCGATCGTGCTGCTGGTGATCTACGGCATGGTGCGCCGCAAGGCCTGACTGGCGCGGCGCACGCCAGCCGCGTCGTTGTCGGCCAGGCCCGGCCCCTGGGGCGCTGGCGGCGGCGGCATCGCCGCCACCTCCTGCCGCGCCGGCGGCTGCAGCGCGGCTTCCAGTCCCGCGCCCAACCCATCAGCCAGGACCGTGCCGGGCAGGCCGTCGGCGGGTGACGCCATGGTCGGCGCGCGCGGCGTGCGCAGGCCCGGGGCCGCGTCGCGGCAGCGCAGCAGCGCGCGGTCGCCGCCCGGCGCCATCGCCGACACCTGCGGCGCGATCGCGCGCAGCACCCGCACCGCCAGCGCGCTGGTAAAGCTGTAGCGCGCCGCGTAGGGTTCGCGCACATTGACCACCACGGTGCCGAAGAAGCGCTCGCCCAGCGTGAACACGAAGGTGGCCGAGCGGTTCACCGAGCGCGACGAGATCAGCCGCCCGCCCGGCCCGTAGACCTGGAAGCGCTGGTCGCCGGTGCCGGTCTTGCCGGCCACGGTCAGGGTGGCGCCATCGCGCCCCGGCACCGTGAACGCGCCGCGGATCGACTTGGCGGTACCGCGCTCCACCACATCCAGCATCGACCGGCGCGCCAGCTCGGCCACCTCGGCCGGCAGCACGCGCTTGCCCGGGCCGGGCTGCAGCACGTAGCGGGTAGCGTACGGGGTGCCGTCGGCGAACGCCAGGCTGCGCACCGCCGCGTTCTGCGTGACCACGCCGCCCGACAGCAGGATGCCGGCCAGCTCGGCCAGCGCCGCGGGGCGATCGCCGGCGGCGCCGATGGCGCTGGCATACGACGGCGTCAGCGAGTCGAACGGATAGCCCAGCCGCTGCCAGCGCCGCGCGATGCGCACGAAGGCGTCCTGCTCCAGCAGGGTGCGGATGCGGTTGTCCTGGCCGGCCTTGCTGCGCGTCTTGAACAGCCACTTGTACACCTCCTGGCGCTCGGCGGTGCTGGCGCGCAGGATCTCGGCCAGCGTCGCGTCGGGGTGCTGGTCCAGGTATTCCACCATCCACAGTTCCAGCGGATGCACCCGCGACAGGTAGCCGCGGTCGTTCAGGTTGAACTTGTCCTTGCCGTACTTGCGGTACAGCGCCGGCAGGTCCTCCTTGGCCAGCTGCTTGTCGCCCAGGCGCGCGCGCATGATGCGGATGTAACTGTCTTCGTCCAGCGCGGGCCGCGCGCTCAGCAGCGTTACCGACATGCGCACCGCGTTCAGGTGCGGCGTGGTCATGCGCACCCGCCCCAGCAGCGTGGCCAGGCGCTGCTCGGAAGTCTTGCCGCGGTAGCGCTGGTAGAAGTTGGTCATGTAGGCACTGCCTTCCTGGTCGGCAAAGCGCTCCAGGTAGGCGCGCCGGCCGGGCGCGTCGCGGTCTTCGAACAGGTTGCCGATATCCGGGCTGGCGTGGAAGGTCTCGTAGCGCACGATGTCGCGCATCATGCGGATGAACACCAGGTTGACCGAGTGCTGGAACGCGGTGCGCACGGTCAGGTTGCGCAGGCCCGAGTCGCGCTCGAAGTTGGTGAAGCTCTGCAGGCCGCCGCCGGTGTAGAAGGCTTCGCCGGCACCGCCGGCATACTTGCGCTCCATCGCCGCCTCGAGCATCGCCATCAGCTCGCGCTCGGCCGGCTTGCGCGCCTTGGCCAGGTAGTCGACCGCCCAGCGGCTGAGCGCGTCCTGGCGCGCCAGCGGCACGGCGGCCAGTTCGGCGTTGGTCATGCCGGCATAGCGCGCGTGCAGTTCGCTGATGATCTCGAGGTAGGTCACCAGCGTGCGCAGCTTGGCGGTGGAGCCCAGGTTCAGGCGCGCGCCGCTGTTGATGTCGAACGGCTGGTCGATGTTGTCGGCCTGGATCCGCACCACGCTGGCATTGCCGACGCGCTCGTACAGCGTGAAGCTGGCCATCAGCCTGGACGGATCGTCGTTATCGCGCAGCAGGTTGTGGCCATACAGGCCCATGGCGCGCGCGTCGGCCTTGTTGTTCACGCGCTGCAGCGTGTCGACGACGATGCGCTGGGCCTCGCGGTTGATGGTGCTGTCCACGGTCAGGTCGAGCCGGTCCATGTCGTAGCGGCTCTCGACTCCGGTCAGCCGGGTGATGTCGGCGCGCACGCGGTTGACGGCCTTGCGCGTGACAAAGGGCTCCTGCGGCGGGCGCTGCGGCGCCGACGCCTTGTCCAGCGGCTGCGCCAGCGCCGCGTCGCGCAGCTCGGCGGTGATGATGTTGTTGGCCGCCATCAGGCGCAGGTAGCTGCCGGTCAGCGCGTCCAGGTTGGTGTCGTCGCGGCGCAGGTGGTACGACGGGCGGCGCTGCGAGATGATCAGCGACAGCGCCCGCTTGAAGGCCTGGGCCTGGCGCGGGTCGGGCGCGCGCTGGTCCATCTCCTTGAGCAGGCGGTTGACCTCGCCGAAATCCTCGCCGTACCAGACCCACAGCGCATCGCCGATGCCGTTGATCTCGCCGAAGCCGGCGCGCGCCGACAGCGGCACCGTGTTCAGGTAGTCGACCACGATGCGCTCGCGCGCGCGCTGGGTGTCGGGGCCGTCCAGGTAGGCGCGCAGCGATGCCGACGCCATCTGCCGGAATTTTTCCGGGATCGAGGCGGTACGGCCCTCGGGCGAGTGCCGGTATTTCTCGATCTGCGTCGCCAGCGTGCTGCCCCCGGGCGCGTCGTGCGACTTGTCGGCCAGCCGGATCATCTGGTCCAGCACCGCGCGCGACAGCCGGCGCCAGTCCAGCGCCGGGTTCATGTTGGGGTATTCCGGATTGAGCAGGCCCTGGTTCTCGACGTACAGCAACGCGCTCACCAGCACCGGCGGCACCGCGCCGAATTCGGCGTACTGGCGCTGCGGGTAGCGCTCGAACGCCAGCGTCAGCCCGTTGCAATCGCGCAGCAGCAGGCCCGCCTGGTTCTTTTCGCGATAGGGCGTGAACAGGCCTTCGTCGATCAGCCGCACCATGTCGGGCGACATGCGCGCCTGCTCGGCCGGCACATAGCCGCGCTGCTCCAGCCGCTGCGCGAACAGCGGCAGCCTGCCGTAGCCCATGCGGGCGTCATAGGGTCCGGAATGCGGGAAGCGGATGCTGTCGCTGGCGCCCGGCTGGATCTCGAACGTCAGCCGCTGGCCCAGGCTGCCGATCAGCCGCGCCTGCCAGTGCGAGTTGCGCACCTCGCTTGCGACAACGCTATACACGACATAGGCGCCGCCCGTGAGGGCGACCGCCAAGCCAGCGAAAATCCAGGCACGACGCGACACGTTTGGCTTCCTTGGTGGGCCGGCGCAGCGCGCAGAATGGTTCATGCGCCGGCTCGAAGCGCGATGTTTTCGCAGGGCGCGCCGCACGCGCGCCTGCCTGTATTGATATTAGTAGGAGTCGCGCCCGGGTGCATCATGCTCGCGCGCCGGCCGCGTGCCGTTGTGAACGGACGTCACTCCAGGCAGCGCGAGCGCCACTTGCAGTGCGTCCGAAAGGCGGGGCCGAATTATCGGCCAGCCTCCGCGCGCCTCACGGGCCGCCCGATCAGCGGATAGCCCGGATCGTTGTAGCCCGGCGTAGAGGCATGGCCCGGCGACACCAGCGCATCGATCATCGCCTCTTCCTCGGGCGTGATCGCGGCAGCGAGCGCGCCGAAATAATCCTCGAACTGAGCCAGCGTGCGCGGGCCGGCGATCACCGACGACACGATCGGGTTGGCCAGCACCCAGGCCGTGGCGAACTGGCCGGGAGTCAGCCCGCGCGCCTCGGCATGGGTCTTGAGCTGCTGGGCGATGACCAGCGATTCCTCGCGGAACTCGGTCTCCATCATGCGGCGGTCGGCGCGGCCCGCGCGCGTGCCTTCGGCCGGCGCCTGGCCGGGCGCGTACTTGCCGGTCAGCACGCCGCGCGCGACCGGGCTGTAGGGCACCACACCCAGGCCGTAGTGCTCGCACGCGGGCAGGATCTCTACCTCGGGCAGCCGGTTCAGCAGGTTGTAGTACGGCTGGCACGCCACCGGACGCGGCACGCCCAGCTCGCCGCACAGCCGCGCGATCTCGGCGATGCGCCAGCCGCGGAAGTTCGACACCGCCCAGTAGCGGATCTTGCCGCTGCGCACCAGGTCGCCCATGGCGCGCACCGCCTCTTCCAGGTTGGCGCCGGGATAGTCGCGATGCAGGTAGAGGATGTCGATGTAGTCGGTCGCCAGCCGGTGCAGGCTGTCCTCGACCGCGCGCGTGATCCACGTGCGCGAGTAGTGGCCGTGGTTGGGCGCCGCCTGCATGGCGTTGCCAAGCTTGGTGGCCAGCACCCAGTCGTGGCGGTTGGCGGTGAGCAGGCGCCCGACCATCTGCTCGGACGCGCCCTTGCTGTACACGTCGGCGGTATCGATGAAGTTCACGCCGTGGTCGCGCGCGCTGGCGACGATGCGCCCGGCCTCGGCCTCGTCGGTCTGGTCGGCGAACATCATGGTGCCCAGGCACAGCGCCGAGACGCGCAGGTTGCTGGCGCCGAGGCGGCGGTACGGCATGGAGAGGTCTGGCATGGCGGCTCCTTGGTTGGGACAGCCCACATTGTGCCGCCACCCGGCCAGGCTTGCCGGCGCCGCCTCAGGCGCGCGGACCGGAATGGGCTGCGGCGGCGCGGGCGCCGCGGCGCTTGCGGTATTCCTCGCGCCCCACGTACGCGGCGGCGGCAGCCACCATCAGCGCCAGCCCGTACCAGGTCAGCGCGTAGCCGAGGTGGTTGTTGGTAAAGGCCGTCACCGTCAGCCCGCCCGCGGGCCAGGCCTTGGGATCCGCCCCGGCCGGCGGCGGCACCGCCGCGGCGTCGATGAAATACGGCGCGACCTGCCCCAGGCCGCGGTGCGCGGCGATCGCCGCGACGTCGCGCGAGAACCACTGGTCGCGCGCCGCGTCGTTGTGGCGCAGCAGGCCGGTGCCCGGCTCGCTCATGCGCAGCAGGCCGACCACTTCGCTGGGGCCGCTGCCGGCGGGGGCCACGCGCGCGCGGAACGGCTCGGCGACGAAACCGCGGTTGACCAGCACGGTGCTGCCGTCGGCTAGCCGCAGCGGCGTCATCACCCAGTAGCCGCCGCCCTGCTCGGTCACGGCCTGCACCAGGGTCTGGCGCTCGTCGAGGAAGGTGCCGCTGGCGCGCACGCGCCGGTACTCGGCATTGGCCCTGGTCAGCCCCGCCCATTGCGCGGGCGCGGGCGCCGCCACCGGCGCCGCATGGACGCGCTCGGCCACCTGGGCGATCAGGCCGAGCTTCCAGGCGCGGCGCTCGACCTGCCAGTTGCCCAGCGCCACCAGGCCGGCGATGGCCGCGGCGGCAAACAGCGCCAGTGCGGTCAGCCAGACTGTCGACAGCGGGCGCGGGGATTCAGGGGCGCCTTGGTTGGCGTGGGCGGTGCGCAATTTTTCGACCGGCGCGCGGTCGTCCGTGGAACCGGTCAAGGCAGGGTCTTGGTGGTATGCATGCCCGGCATCATATTGGAATTCAGGTGGAACATCACCCACAGCGTGCCGGTCAGCGTGATCACCACCAGCACCAGCGTGAAGATCAGCGCCAGCATGTTCCAGCCGCCCTCGGACCTGGCGTTCAGGTGCAGGAAGTAGACCATGTGCACCACGATCTGCACCGCGCCCAGCGCCAGCAGCACCATCGCAGTGGTGGAGGACTGCTCGAACACCCGGCCCATCACCAGCCAGAACGGGATCGCGGTCAGGATCACCGACAGCGCGAAGCCGGTCACGTAGCCGCCGAGCGAGATATGGATCTCGCTTTCGCCATGGCCATGGCCGTGGCCATGTCCGTCTCCATGACCGTGGGCCAGCGTGTCGTCGTGCGCGCTCATGGCAGCACTCCCATCAGGTAGACAAAGGTAAAGACACCGATCCAGACCACATCCAGGAAGTGCCAGAACATCGACAGGCACATCAGGCGGCGCTTGTTCTCCGGGATCAGCCCGTGGCGGCGCAGCTGCGCCACCAGCGTCACCAGCCACACGATGCCGAAGGTCACATGCAGGCCATGGGTGCCAACCAGCGCGAAGAACGAGGTGAGGAAGCCGCTGCGCTGCGGCCCCGCGCCCTCGCCCACCAGGTGCGCGAACTCGTAGATCTCGACCGCGAGGAAAGCGGCGCCCAGCAGGCCGGTCACGGCGAGCCAGCCCTGCGTCGGCCCCAGCCGGCCGCGCTGCGTCTCCAGCATGGCAAAGCCATAGGTGATCGACGACAGCAGCAGGAACGAGGTGTTCAGCGCCACCAGCGGCAGGTCGAACAGCTCGGCACCGGACGGCCCGCCCGCATAGTTGCGGCCCAGCACGCCGTAGGCGGCGAACAGGCACGCAAAGATCAGGCAGTCGCTCATCAGGTAGAGCCAGAAGCCGAGCAGCGTGCCGTTGGGCACGTGGTATTCCTCGGTCAGGTAAAAACGCAGCTCGGCCGGCTGCGCGGGCACGGGCGCGCGTTGCGGCGGGGCCTCGTGCGGGCGCGCGCCCTCGGCGGTAAAGGGAGCGACGGTATCAGCCATGGCTCGCCAGCAGCGCGTTGCGCTCTGCCTCGGTGCGGTGGACCGTGTCGGCCGGGATGTAGAAATCCCGCTGGTAATTGAAGGTATGGCCGATCGCCGTGATCAGCGTGGCGGCGAAGGCCAGCGCCGCCAGCCACCAGATATGCCAGATCAGCGCGAAGCCGCACAGCGTGCTAAGCCCGGCCAGGATGATGCCGGCGCCCGTATTCTTTGGCATATGGATTGGGATGAAGCCCTGCGCCGGGCGCTGGTAGCCGTGCGCCTTCATCTGCCACCAGGCGTCGGTGTCATGTACCAGCGGCGTGAAGGCAAAGTTGTACGGCGGCGGCGGCGACGAGGTTGACCACTCCAGCGTGCGGCCGTCCCAGGGGTCGCCGGTGACATCGCGCAGCGACTCGCGGCGCAGGAAGCTCACCACCAGCTGCACCAGGAAGCAGCCGATGCCCAGCGCGATCAGCAGCGCGCCCACGCCCGCCAGCTGGAACCAGATCTGCAGCGAGTGGTCCTCGAAATGGCTGACGCGCCGGGTCACCCCCATCAGCCCCAGCACGTAGAGCGGCATGAACGCCACGTAGAAGCCGACCAGCCAGAACCAGAACGAGCATTTGCCCCAGAACGGCTCCAGCTGGTAGCCGAAGGCCTTGGGGAACCAGTAGGTGATGCCGGCCATCAGCCCGAACAGCACGCCGCCGATGATCACGTTATGGAAATGCGCGACCAGGAACAGGCTGTTGTGCAGCGAGAAATCCGCCGGCGGCACCGCCAGCAGCACGCCGGTCATGCCGCCGATCACGAACGTCACCATGAAGCCCACGGTCCACAGCATCGGCACCTCGAAGCGGATGCGCCCGTGGTACATGGTGAAGAGCCAGTTGAACAGCTTGGCACCCGTGGGGATCGAGATGATCATGGTGGTGATGCCGAAGAACGAATTCACGCTGGCGCCCGAGCCCATCGTGAAGAAGTGATGCAGCCACACCAGGTACGACAGCACCGTGATCACCACCGTGGCGTACACCATCGAGGCATAGCCGAACAGGCGCTTGCGGCAGAAGGTGGCCACCACCTCGGAGAACACGCCGAACACCGGCAGGATCAGGATGTAGACCTCGGGGTGGCCCCAGATCCAGATCAGGTTCACGTACATCATGGCGCTGCCGCCGAGGTCGCTGGTGAAGAAGTTCATGCCCAGGTAGCGATCGACCGCCAGCATTGCCAGCGCCGCGGTCAGCACCGGGAACGCGGCGATGATCAGCACGTTGGTGCACAGCGCGGTCCAGGTGAAGATCGGCATGCGCATCAGTGTCATGCCGGGCGCGCGCATCTTGACGATGGTGACCAGCAGGTTGATGCCGGACAACAGCGTGCCCACCCCCGCCACCTGCAACGACCACAGGTAGTAATCCACGCCCACGTCCGGGCTCTGCAGGATGCCGGACAACGGCGGATAGGCCAGCCAGCCGGTACGCGCGAATTCGCCGACGAACAGCGACATCATCACCAGCACGGCGCCGCCCACCGTCATCCAGAAGCTGAAGTTGTTCAGGAACGGAAACGCCACGTCGCGCGCGCCGATCTGCAGCGGCACGACAAAGTTCATCAGGCCGGTGACCAGCGGCATGGCGACGAAGAAGATCATGATCACGCCGTGCGCGGTGAAGATCTGGTCATAGTGGTGCGGCGGCAGGTAGCCCAGGTTGTCGCCAAAGGCAATGGCCTGCTGGATGCGCATCATGATGGCATCGGCAAAGCCGCGCAGCAGCATCACGATGCCGAGGATCATGTACATGATGCCGATGCGCTTGTGGTCGATGCTGGTGAACCACTCGCGCCACAGGTAGCCCCACTTGCCGTAATACGTGACACCGCCGGCCAGCGCCAGCCCGCCGAGCACCACCACCGCGAAGGTGGCGATCAGGATGGGCTCATGCAGCGGGATGGCCTCCCAGCTCAGGCGGCCGAAGAGTTGCGTGGCGAGTTCGGATCGCTCCGGCATGTGGATCTCCAGGACAACAACGGCGTTCTAGGTCACGCTCCTGCGCAGCGCCTGCCACCGACGCGAGGCGCTAGCGCAGCACCTCGCCGGGACCGGACGCGCCGGTCCCGAACAGGGGTTCGCCCAGCGTGTTGCTGGCCGTGCAGACGGCCGCGCCCAGGCCCGCGGCGCGCTGCGCATCGCGGACCATCAGGTCCTTCTGGCAGACCTGCCCGGCCTGCACGCAGCGGTTCACGATGGCATCGAACAGGTTCGCGTCGACACTGCCGTAGCGCCGCACCGGCTCGCGTTCGCTGGGCTGCGCCAGCTGCGTATAGGTGGCCCGGCTCAGCGGCGCGCCGGCGGCCCGCACGGTCTGCACCCAGCGGCCGAATTCATCGTCGCTCAGGCCATGGAAGCGGAAGCGCATGTGCGAAAAGCCCGCGCCGCTGTAGTTGGCGGAAAAGCCCTCGTAGACGCCCGCCCGGTTGACCACCGCATGCAGGCGCGTTTCCATGCCGGGCATGGCGTAGACCTGGCCGGCCAGCGCGGGGATGAAGAACGAATTCATCATGGTGGTGGACGTGATCTTGAAGCGGATCGGCCGGTCGACCGGGGCGGCCAGCTCGTTGACGGTGGCGATGCCCTGCTCGGGGTAGACGAACAACCACTTCCAGTCCATCGCCACCACCTCCACCGTCAGCGGTTGCGCGCCCGGCGGCAGCGGGCGGCTTTCGTCGAGCCGGGTCAGCGGCTGGTAGGGATCGAGCTTGTGGGTGCTGACCCAGGTGATGGCCCCGAGCGCGATGATGATCAGCAGCGGCGCCGACCAGATCAGCAGCTCCAGCACCGTGGAGTGGTCCCAGTCGGGGTTGTAGTGCGCATCGGCGTTGGCGGCGCGGTAGCGCCACGCGAACACCAGCGTCAGCACGATCACCGGCACGATGATCAGCAGCATCAGGCCGGTGGAAATGATGATCAGGTCACGTTGCCGGACCGCAAGATCGCCGGCAGGCGACAGCAGCACGGCGTTGCAGCCGGCCAGCGACAGCAGGACTGGCAGCACGACTGGCAGCAATAACCAGCGCATCGGGCGGTGCATTGACATTGTCTGACCGGAAGATCGCATAGCTTTCGGGTCGCGCCATTTGTACGCCGCGGCGCAAGTGACTTAGACTGGTCTGAGCAACTATGGCAGTGTAGGCGCTCAAGTGCCATTCTTCATGGTGCAATTTGCAGCGCCCTCGCTCACAGACAGGGAGGTATGCCGATGACCACCGCGACCCACCAGCACCGGGCGTCTCCTACAGCACCTCCCGCACCCGGCGCCGCGCATGTCGCGCCCGCGGAAATCGCCACCGGCGTGGTCATCGGCCGCGCCTCGGAGTACTTCGATTTCTTCGTCTACGGCATCGCCTCGGTGCTGGTGTTCCCGGCGGTCTATTTTCCGTTCGCCGACCGGCTCGACGCGCTGCTCTATGCCTTCGCCATCTTCGCGCTGGCCTTTATCGGCCGGCCCTTCGGCACGACGCTGTTCATGCGCATCCAGCGCCGCTGGGGCCGCGGCGTCAAGCTGACCGCGTCGCTGTTCCTGCTCGGCACGGCCACCGTCGGCATCGCCTTCCTGCCCGGCTATGCCACGCTCGGCCCGGCGTCCATCATCCTGCTGGCGGTGTTCCGCACGCTGCAGGGCGTGGCCTTCGGCGGTTCGTGGGACGGGCTGCCCTCGCTGCTGGCGCTGAACGCGCCCGCGCAGCGGCGCGGCTGGTACGCGATGCTGGGGCAGCTGGGCGCGCCCACCGGCTTTATCGTCGCCGGTTCGCTGTTCCTGTTCCTCAACCTCAGCCTCGAGCCGCGCGAGTTCCTGGCGTGGGGCTGGCGCTATCCCTTCTATGTCGCGTTCGCCATCAACGTGGTGGCGCTGTTCGCGCGGCTGCGCCTGGTGGTGACGCACGAATACACGCAGCTGCTCGACGAGGACGAGCTCGAACCCATCAGCACCGCCGAGATCGTCAGGAAGCAGGGCTACAACCTGCTGCTGGGCGCGTTCGCCGCGCTGGCGAGCTTTGCGCTGTTTCACCTGGTGACGGTGTTTCCGCTGTCGTGGGTCGCGCTCAACGGCTCGCAACCGGTCACGGACGTGCTGGCCGTGCAGATTGCCGGCGCCTTCATCGGCATCCTCGGCACCATTGCCTCGGGCGTGATCGCGGACCGGATCGGGCGGCGCACCACGCTGGCACTGATGGCCATCCTGATCGGCATCTTCAGCCTGTTCGCGCCCTGGCTGATGGGCGGCGGCCCGCTGGCGCAGGACCTGTTCATCCTGCTCGGCTTCGGCCTGCTGGGCCTGTCCTACGGCCAGGCCGCCGGTGCCGTCACCTCCAACTTCGAGCGGCGCTTCCGCTACACCGGCGCGGCGCTGACCACCGACATGGCGTGGCTGTTCGGCGCGGGTTTCGCGCCGCTGGTGGCGCTGGGGCTATCGGCGGAATTCGGCCTGATCGCGGTGAGCGGCTACCTGCTTTCCGGCGTCGCCTGCACGCTGCTGGCGCTGCGGATCAACCGGGCGCTGGGCACACATGTCTGACGGGCGCGCCGCGCCCGCGCAACGATCGCCGTGAGTCCCGAACAGTGCCGGGGCCGGTTTTGCCGGTGCCAGGCAGTGTTCTGAGTACAATTGACGCCCGCCAAATTCCCGTCGTTCCGGATGTGATTCCGGAGCCGAAGCTTATGAAAACGGAAACCACGGACGTCGTCATCATCGGCGCAGGGCCTGCGGGCTCGGTCGCTGCCGGCCTGCTGCGCAAGCACGGCATTCCGGTGCTGGTGATCGAGAAAGAAACCTTCCCGCGCTTCTCCATCGGCGAAAGCCTGCTGCCGCAAAGCATGGCCTATCTCGAGGAAGCCGGCATGCTGCGCGCGGTGGTGGAAGCCGGCTTCCAGTACAAGAACGGCGCCGCCTTCGCGCGCGGCACGCAGCGCACCGCCTTCGACTTCCGCCAGAAGTACTCGCCCGGCTGGGGCACCACCTACCAGGTGCAGCGCGCGCAGTTCGACCACGTGCTGATCCGCGAGGCCGAGCGCCAGGGCGCCGAGGTGCGTTTCTCGCATGTGGTCGAGAACGTCGATGTCAGCGGCGCGCAGCCGGAAGTCACCGTGCGCGCGCCCGACGGCAGCCAGTACACGGTACGTGCGAAGTTCCTGCTCGATGCCTCCGGCTTCGGCCGCATCCTGCCGCGCCTGCTGCAGCTGGAAACGCCGTCGGGCTTTCCGGTGCGCAGCGCGATCTTCACGCATGTGGAAGACCGCATTCCGACCGGCACCTTCGACCGCAACAAGATCCTGATCAGCGTGCATCCGCAGCACCAGGACGTCTGGTACTGGACCATCCCGTTCTCCGACGGGCGCTGCTCGCAGGGCGTGGTGGCCGAGAAGGCGTTCCTGGACCGCTACACCGGCACCGAGACCGAGCGGCTGCAGGCGCTGGTCGCGGAAGAGCCGGGCCTGGCCACGTTGCTGGCCGACGCGCAATGGGACACCCCGGCGCGCCAGATCGCCGGCTATTCGGCCAACGTGAAATCGCTGTGGGGCAACGGCTATGCGCTGCTCGGCAATGCCGGCGAGTTCCTCGACCCGGTGTTCTCGTCCGGCGTGACCATCGCATTCAAGTCGGCCAGCCTGGCGGCGCAGTGCCTGGTGCGCCAGCTGCGCGGCGAGCCGGTGGACTGGGAACACGAGTTCGCGCGGCCGCTCAAGGCCGGCGTCGACTGCTTCCGCGTATTCGTCGAAGCCTGGTATGAAGGCCGCTTCCAGAAGCTGATCTTCCATCCCAACGCCACCTCGGAAATCCGCGACATGATCGCGGCGATCCTGGCCGGCTATGCGTGGGACCGCGACAACCCCTTCGTCACCGAGCCGCGCCGCCGGCTGGCGGTGCTGGAAGAGTTCTGCAAGGTCTGATGCGCCTCACCGTATGCCAGCCTGCCTTGGCGCAGGCGGTTCTGCAAGGACAACCACCATGAGCCATCCGACCGTGCTGGTCACGGGTTCGTCGCGCGGCATCGGCCGCGCCATTGCCCTGCGGCTGGCCCGCGACGGTTATGACGTCGTCGTGCACTGCCGCTCGCGCCGTGACGAGGCCGACTCGGTCGCCGACGCCGTGCGCGCGTGCGGACGCAAGTCACGCGTGCTGTGCTTCGATGTGTCCCGGCGCGAAGACGCTGCCGGCGCGCTGCTGACCGATATCGCCGCGCATGGCTGCTACTACGGCGTGGTCTGCAACGCCGGCCTGGCACGCGATGCCGCCTTCCCCGCCATGACCGGCGCCGAGTGGGACGAGGTGGTGCACACCAACCTCGATGCCTTCTACAACGTGCTCAACCCGGTGGTGATGCCGATGGTGCAGCGCCGCCAGCCGGGCCGCATCGTCACGCTGTCGTCGGTGTCGGGGCTGGTGGGCAACCGCGGCCAGGCCAACTACAGCGCGGCCAAGGCCGGCATCATCGGCGCCACCAAGGCGCTGGCGATCGAACTGGCCAAGCGCGCCATCACCGTCAACTGCGTCGCGCCGGGCCTGATCGACACCGACATGGTCGAGCCGCACGTGCGCGACGAAGCGCTGCGCATGATCCCGGCGCGCCGCATGGGCACGCCCGAGGAAGTCGCCGCCACGGTGGCCTTCCTGCTGTCGCCGGACGCGGGCTATATCACGCGCCAGGTGATCTCGGTCAACGGGGGCATGTTCGGGTGACACACGCCGTCATGAGCGGGTCCGGCGCCATCGGCGCGCCGGTGGGCCCATGAACGGGGTCAGCATTTTCTTCCTGCAGGCGATGCTGGTGGTGGCGCTGCCCTATCTGCTGTGGCGCGGGGCCGGCCTGCGCTCGGTGTTTCCGCTGGTCGGGGTGCAGGTGCTCGCCGGCATCGTGCTGGGACCGTCGGTATTCGGTACGCTGGCGCCGCAGGGCTGGACCGCGCTGTTCGGGCCCGAGCGCCTGCCGATGCTGTCCGGCCTGCAGTGGCTGGCCGTGACGCTGTTCTGCTTCCTGACCGGGCTGCACCTGCGCGAAGGCGGCATGCCCGCGCAGTGGCGCGCCACCATGCAGATCTCGCTGGGCAGCATTGCGGCGCCGTTCGCGCTCGGCGCCGCGGCGGGCTGGTGGATGGTCACGGTCGGCTGGCCGGTTGCCGGCGAGCTGGCCAGTCCGGGCTGGTTCGCCTGCGCCCTGGGCATCTGTACCGCCGTCACGGCGCTGCCGGTGCTGGGTGCCCTGCTGCGCGAGATGCGCCTGACCGGCACGCCCCTGGGCCAGCTGGCGCTGCGCTGCGCGGCCGTCAACGATGCCTGGGTCTGGCTGTTCCTGACGCTGGTGCTGCTGCAGCATGGCGGCCACGACGGCGCCGGCGCGGTCACGGTGGCGGCCCGTGCCGCCGCCTACCTGGGGCTCATGTTCCTGGCGGTGCGCCCTGCCCTGGCGTGGCTGCTGCGCCGGCTTGCGCCGGAGATCGAGCTGCTGCTGGCGATCGCCTTGTGCCTGGTGCTGGTATCGGCATTCCTGGGCGAGCTGGCCGGCCTGCACCATGTGATGGGTGGCTTTGTGGCCGGACTGGTATGGCCCGCGCGCGAAGCGCAGCGCGTGCGCGGGCAGCTCGAACCGGTCACGGTGGTAGCACTGCTGCCCTTCTTCTTCCTGGCCGCCGGACTTCGCACCGAAATCTCGCTGAATCACCCCATGACGCTCTGGATCGCCGCGCTGTCGTTAGCGGTCGCCATCGCCGGCAAGATGGCCGGCGTCGTGCTGCCGGCACGCCGCGCCGGCCTGGACTGGCGCGATGCGCTGGCACTGGGCACGCTGCTGCAGACCAAGGGCCTGGTCGAGGTGGTGGTCCTCACCGTCCTGCTGGACGCGCGCATCATCAGCACCGCGGCGTTTTCCGGCCTGCTGCTGATGGCGCTGGCCAGTACCCTGCTGGCGCGGCCGTTGACGATGCTGGTGGCACGGGACCGGCTGCCCTGACCGCCGGGCCGCTGGGCCCTGGGCCGCTGGTCCATCAGGCCCGCGCAAATCCCGGCAGCTCCGCAATCGCCTGCGCCAGGAACTCCAGCAGCACCCGCACCGGCGCCGGCTGGTAGCGCCGCGTCGGACAGACCAGGAACGCTTCCTGCGCCGGGCCCTGCCAGCGCGGCAGCACCCGCCGCAGCGCGCCGCTGTCGAGCAGGTCCTGCACCAGCCACGCCGGCGTCATGCCGAAGCCGGCGCCGGCCAGGAAGCTCTCGCGCATCGCCAGCGAGTTGTTGACGCGGTAGCGGCACGGCGCACTCACCAGCGCCTGCCCGCCCGGCCCGTCGAGCACGATGTCGTCGCCGCTGGCGAGCCAGGTAAAGCGCAGGATCTGATGGCGCGCCAGGTCCGCCGGTTGCCGGATCCTCGGATGCCGCGCCAGGTAGTCCGGCGCGGCCACCAGCAGTCGCGGCGACACCGCGATACGGCGTGCCACCACATGCGGCGGCAGCGTGGCACCCAGGCGCACCGCCACGTCGACCCCCGCTTCGACCAGATCGACGAAGCGGTCGTCGAACAGCAATTCCACCTCGACCTCCGGATAGCGCTGCTGGAACGCCAGCACCAGCGCGTTGAGCCGCAGCACGCCGAAGCTGGCGGGTGCGCTCACGCGCACGCGGCCCGCCGGCTGGCCGGTCTTGCCGCGCGCATCGCTGACGGCCTCGCCGTATTCGTCCAGCACCCGCCGCGCGCGCTCGTAGAAGCGCCGCCCGGCCTCGGTCGGCAACAGGCTGGTGGTGCTGCGCGCCAGCAGCCGCACGCCCAGGTCGCGCTCCAGCGCGGCCACGATCTTGCTGACGGTCGGCTGCGTCGACTGCTGCTCGCGCGCCACCGCCGACAGGCTGCCCAGCTCCACCGCGCGCACGAAAACCTGCATTGCCCGTATGGTGTCCATGCCGCTCCTTGCATTACGTCATTCCAGTCATTCCGGATTGGAATGAGCAATATGCCATTTTGCCTGCTACCTGGCATGAGTGGAATGGCCTAACTTTGGCCCCATGCCGGCAACGTTGCCGGTCCACCTACCAGGACCCATCCATGTTTTCCGATCTTCGTTTCCTGCGCCGCGTCGCGGCATTGACCCTTGCCGGCGCCATCGCCGGCAGCGCAGCGCTCGCCAGCCCGGTGCAGGACCGGGCCTGGCTGACCAGCTGGATGGCCAGCCAGCAGCCGGTGTGGCAACCGGATGCGCTGCCGCTGCCGACCGGCGTGCCCCCGGTGCTGGCGGACCAGACGGTGCGCCAGGTGGTGCGGCTGAGCGTGGGCGGTCAACGGCTGCGCGTGGTGCTGTCGAACGCCTATGGCCGGCAACCACTCGTGGTCGGCGCGGCGCAACTGGCACCCCATGCCGGCGGCGGCCGCATCGACCTCGCCGGCAGCCGCGCCGTGACCTTCGGGGGCAGCGCAACGGTGACCATTCCGGCTGGCCAGTCCGTGGCCAGCGATGCGGTCGTCCTCGATGCGCCGGCACTCGGTGAACTCGCGCTCAGCCTCTACCTGCCGCAGCGTAGCGCGATCGAATCGTTCCATTGGGATGGCCGCCAGACCGCGTGGCTGGCTGCGGGCAACGCGACCGCGCAGGCCATGCTGGCTGCGCCGCAGGCGTTCAGCGCTCGGGTCCTGCTGAGCGAAGTGCAGGTCGAAGCCGCGACGGGGGCCGGTGCCGTAGTCGCGATCGGCGATTCGATCACCGAAGGCAACGGCTCCACGCCCGACACCAACCGGCGCTGGCCGGACTTGCTGGCGCAGCGGCTGGCCGGCGACGGTGTGGCCGTGCTCAACGCCGGCATCTCCGGCGGCCGGCTGCTGCGCGACGGCATGGGCGTGTCCGCGCTGGCGCGGCTGGACCGCGACGTGCTGAGCCAGCCGCATGTCCGCACCGTGATCGCGGCCATCGGCATCAACGATATCGCCTGGCCGGGCTCGACCTTCGCGCCGCACGACGCCGTGCCGCAGGCCGCCGAACTGATCGAGGGCTACCGGCGCCTGATCGCCCGTGCGCATGCGCGCGGCGTGCGCGTGATCGGCGCCACCATCACGCCGTTTGCCGGCGCGTTACGCGACACGCCGATCCGCGGCTATGACAGCGCGGGCAAGGAAGCCGTGCGGCTGGCGGTCAACCACTGGATCCGCCATGGCGGCGCGTTCGACGCGGTGGTGGATTTCGACGCGGCCGTGCGCGACCCTGCCCGCCCGCAGGCGCTGCTGCCGGCCTTCGACAGCGGCGACCACCTGCATCCCGGCGACGCCGGCTATCGCGCCATGACGGCGCAGTTCGACCTGAGCCTGCCCGCGCTTGCCGGTCAGTCGCGCTCCGGCGCGCCCGGCGGGAACAGCGGGCGATAGGGCCGCGCCTCGTCCACCGCGCGCGCGAACGACGGCCGCGCCAGCAGCCGTTGGCGATAGGCGCGCACGCTGCCGCATGACGGCGGAATCGGCTGCACCCAGTCCGCATAGAACAGCGATGGCGCAGCGGCGCAGTCCGCCAGCGTGAAGGCATCGCCCGCGGCCCATTGCCGCGCCGCCAGTTCGGTCTCCAGCCACGCATAGGCCGAGTCCAGCAGCTTGCGGTACCCGGCCACGCCATAGGGATCGCGGTTCGCTTCGGGACGCAAGTAATCGGCCACGATCCGCTGCATCGGCGTCATCACGTACTGATCGAAGAAGCGGTCGAGCAGGCGCACCTTCAGCGCGGCATCGGGCGACTCAGGCAGCCAGCGCACCGGGCCGCGGTGATGCTGGTCCAGGTATTCGATGATGATGCTGGACTCGAACACCGCGCGGCCGTCATCGACCAGCATCGGCATGCGCCGCAGCGGCCAGTGCCTGCCGAACTCGTCCATGTGCTGCGCGTGGTCGGGCGACAGCATGCGAAATTCGAAAGGAATCGCGTTCTCGTACAACGCCACGAGAACCTTCTGGCAATAGGACGAAAACGGGTGCGCGTACAGCTCCATCGTGATCTCCGGTGGTGAACATGTGCGGTAAGGCTGGAGCCCCGGCGAGCGGGGCTAGCGCTGCGCGGCGAAGCGATCGGTTGCGGCAAGCAGCTGGTCCATGATGCCCGGCTCGGTCCATGCATGGCCGGCGCCTTCGATCAGGTGGAACTCCGCCTGCGGCCACGCCTGGTGCAGCGCGTAGGCATAGCGCGCCGGGCACGGCATGTCATAGCGGCCATGCACGATCACGCCCGGAATTTCGGCCAGCTTGTGCGCGTCGCGCAGCAGCTGCCCCTCCTCCAGCCAGCAACGGTGCGTGAAGTAGTGGTTCTCCAGCCGGGCGAAGGCCAGCGCGAAGTGCCCGTCGTCATGCCTGGCGCTGTTCCCTGCATCCGGCAGCAAGGTAATGGTCTCGCCTTCCCACACGCTCCAGGCGCGGGCCGCCTCCACCTGCTTGTCGGGGTCGGGGCCGGTCAGCAGCTTGCGGTAGGCCGCCATCATGTTGCCGCGCTCGGCCTCGGGCACCGGCGCCTGGAAGCGCGCCCACTTGTCGGGGAACATCTCGGACACGCCGTACTGGTAGTACCAGTCCAGTTCCGCCTGCGACACCGTGTAGATGCCGCGCAGCACCAGCTCGCTCACGCGCCGCGGGTGCTTCTGCGCATAGGCCAGCGCCAGCGTCGAGCCCCACGAGCCGCCGAACACCAGCCAGCGCTCCACGCCCGCCAGCACGCGCAGCCGCTCGATATCGTCGACCAGGTGCCAGGTCGTGTTGGCCTCCAGCCCCGCATGCGGCGTAGAGCGCCCGCAGCCACGCTGGTCGAACAGCAGCACGTCGTAGCGCGCCGGATCGAACAGCCGCCGGTGGTCCGGCGCAATGCCGCCGCCGGGCCCGCCATGCAGGAACACCGCGGGCTTGGCGCCCGGCGTGCCCACGCGCTCGTAGTAGACGACATGCCCGTCGCCGACATCCAGCGTGCCGGTTTCATAGGGCTCGATTTCGGGGTAGAGGGTGCGCAAGGCGGGCATGGGCGAGGCTCCGGATTCGGGAGGCACAGTGTACGCCGGCGGTGGTCACCCTGGTCGGTGCCAAGGCTAGCGCGCAAACACCCCCATCACCCAATCCCGCAGCAACCGCGTAGCCGGACGCTGCGCCGCCCGCTCGCTGTAGACCAGGTCATAGCGAAAGCTCTCCAGCGACAGTTCAAAAGGCCGCACCAGCGCGCCGGACGCCAGTTCCTCAGCCACCAGCGTCAGGCTGAGCAGGCCCACGCCCTGTCCGGCGATGGTGGCCTGCACGGCGTGGATCTCGTCGGTAAAGCGCAGGCCGGCCTGCGGATCGGCCACGTCGACGCCGGCCTGCGCCAGCCACCGGTGCCATACCGGCGCGCGCGCGTCATCGCGCGCGGCGGCGCCCCATTCGAAGTGGATCAGCGAGGCGTGCTCCAGGTCCTGCATGGATGCCAGTTTCAGGGCGGGGCTGCAAACCGGCGCAAAGCGGTCGCGGAACAGCGGCTCGACCACCAGGCCGGGATAGCTGCCGCTGCCGTAGCGGATCGCCGCGTCCGCATCGTGGTCCAGGTCGACGATCTGGTCCGAGGCATCGAGCCGCAAGGTCCAGTCGGGATGCGCGGCACGGAACTGCCCGGCAAGCGGCGCGAGTCGCCTGGCCATGAACGCCACCGTCGACGTCAGCGTCGCCACATGCGGGCGGCCGCTGCGCTGCACCGCCTGCACGGCGCGCTCCATGCCATCGAGGCCGTCCCGCACCGCGGGGAACAGCTGATGCCCGGCCGCCGTCAGCCGCACCTTGCGGGTCTGGCGTTCGAACAGACGCACGCCCAGGCTCTCTTCCAGCGCGCGCATCTGATGGCTGATGGCCGTCGGCGTGACGTGCAGTTCGTCGGCGGCGTGCTTGAAGCTGGCGCGGCGGGCGGCGGCTTCGAAGGCGCGCAGGGCGCCGAGGGGAGGCAGTTTGCGCAAGGGTACTCCATAGATGAATCGATCTCATGCATCGACTGAAAAGCGACCATTTGTCGCGGTCGATGCCGGCTCCGATACTTGGCATGCCGGCTGACCCGAAAGACGATCAGCCGAAAACAAGGTGAATTTTACTAAATCATTACCGGAGTCCGCGATGCACCTGCAACAAGTCCACACCCAACCCGATCCCTATGCCCCCTACCTGCTGTCGCAAGCCATCCGGGCCGGCAACCTGCTGTTCGTATCCGGCCAGGCCGGGGTTGGCGACGACGGCGCCATCGTCGGCCGCCGCGACTTCGACGCGCAGGCCGAGCAGGCGTTCAGCAACCTCAGGCGTGCCCTGCAGGCGGGCGGCTCGGGGCTGGACCGCGTGGCCAAGGTCACGATCTTCCTGACGTCGATGGAATACTTCCCGAAGATCGTCGCGCTGCGGCGCAAGTGGTTTTCCGCGCCCTATCCGGCCGATACCATCGTCGAGGTCTCGGCCCTGTATTCGCCGGACGCGATGATCGAGATCGAAGCCATCGCGCTGACTGCGGAGGGCGCGCAATGACGACGCCCGCCGCGCCTTCGCTGTTCGATACGCCGGCGCTGAACGGCGTGCCGCTGCGCAACCGCCTGGTGGTGGCGCCGATGACGCGCATCAGCGCCACCGACACCGGCGTCCCCACCAATGCCATGCGCCGCTATTACGAGGGCTTTGCCCGCGGCGGCTTTGGCCTGATCGTCAGCGAGGGCATCTATACCGACCGCGCCTATGCGCAGGGCTATGCCGGCCAGCCGGGGCTGACCGACGCGCAGCAGGCGCAGGGCTGGCACGGGATCGTGGACGCGGTCCACCAGGCCGGCGGGCGCATGGTCGCGCAACTGATGCATGCGGGGGCGCTGTCGCAGGCCAACCGTTTTCGCGACGATACGGTGGGGCCCTCGGCCGTGCAGCCCAGGGGCCGGCAGCTGACAGCGTATGGCGGCACGGGCGCCTTCCGCGTGCCGCGCGCGATGGAAGAGTCAGAGATCCTGCAGGCCATCGACGGCGTTGCGCAAGCGGCGCGGCGGGCGCGCGAGGCCGGCTTCGACGGCGTCGAGATCCACGGCGCCAACGGCTACCTGCTCGACCAGTTCCTCAACGGCCATACCAACCAGCGCCAGGACGCCTGGGGCGGCGGCATCGCGCAGCGCATGCGCCTGCTGCTGGAAACGATCCGCGCGGTGCGCGCGGCGGTGGGGAGCGATGTCGTCGTCGGCGTGCGCATCTCGCAGGCCAAGGTCAATGACTTCACCTACCAGTGGCCCGAAAGCACAGAGGGTGCGGCCGCGGTGTTTGCCGGCATTGCGGCAAGTGGCGTCGACTACCTTCATGTGACCGAGCATGAAGCCTGGCAGCCTGCCTTCGCCGACGGTGATGCGTCGTTGGTGCAGCACGCCCGGCGCGCGGCGCCGGGGCTGGCCATCGTCGCCAACGGCAGCCTGACGGATCCGGTGCGCGCGGCCGGCATGCTCGAACAAGGCGCGACGCTGGTCGCGCTCGGACGCGGGGCGCTGGCGAATCCGGACTGGCCGGCGCGGGTGCGTGCGGGAGAACCGGTGCGGCCGTTCGACGCCGCGGTACTGGCGCCGCTGGCCGGCATCAAGGACGCGGAACTGGCGCTGCGCGAAGCACCGGCAGCGTTGGCGGGCTGACGCCTGACCGCCCTACCGCCCCGCGTGGTCCCGGCGCCAGTTGGCCGGCGCGGTGCCGAACTGCGCCGAGAACCAGCGCGTGAAGGCACTGGCCGAGCCATAGCCGAGCAGCTGCGACACGCGCAGCAGTGAGTAGCGCGGGTTCTCGACATAGCGTCGCGCCAGCTCGCGCCGCACGTCGTTGAGGATGCCCGTGAAGGTCTCGCCCGCGTCGTCGAGCTGGCGCTGCATGGTGCGCAGGCTCAGGCCCAGGCCCTCGGCCACGGCATCGGAGGTGGCGCGGCCCATCGGCAGCATCAGGTAGATGGCGGCGCGCACTTCGTGGCCGATGGATTGGGGGTTGGCGCGCGGCAGGGTATCGATGAACTGCTGCGCATAACGCGCCATGACGGGATCCGCGCCCGGGTTGGGCGCGTCGAGGTCGGCGGCGCGGCAGACGATGCCATTGCAGTCCGCATTGAACTCCAGCGGGCAGCCGAACAGCCGGCGATGGACGCGCAGGTCGGCCGGCGCCGCATGCGTGAAGCTCACCCCGATCGGCTGCCAGCGCGGGCCCAGCAGCAGCGCGCACATGCGGAACACGACACCGATGGCCAGCTCGGTGGCCTGCCGCGAGGGCGCGTCGCTCAGCACCTCCTGGCGGATCAGCACCGCGCTGCCGGCATCTTCGAGCAGCAGCGCCACCGAATCATTGACCAGGTGGCGATAGCGGATGGTGGTGGCCAGCGCGGCGCGCAGCGTGGGCTGCTGGCTGATCAGCAGGCTCATCACGCCAAAATCCGACAGCTGGCGCGACTCCGCCATGCGCAGCCCGAACGTCTCGCAGTCCGAGGCTTGCGCGGCGGCTTCCAGCAGCGCCACGCAGGCGCCCAGCGGCACCCGCTGGTCGGGATCGCCCAGCCAGGCGCGGCGCAAGCGCGCCTGGCGCAGCAGTGGCAGCGGGTCCAGGCCGAGGTCGCGCGATACCTCCAGGAAGTTGGTCAGTGCGGCGGCACGTATGAGCGTTTCCAAACCGGTCTTGCGTTGCGATGCGTTGGTCATGTCCTGCGCCGTGGCGGGTAACCGACGGCCCGCCGCAGCAGGATCATAGGCCTCCTGGCATGAAATGCAAAGTCGTCGGTAGCCAATGCAAAGCCGGTCCGGGCCGCGCTGCCTACAGTGGCAGGCATGTGCAGCGCACTCTGCACCAACGCACATTCCAAGGAGAACAGAATCATGGCAAATGTCGTCCGCATGTATGAGACCGGCGGCCCCGAAGTGCTGCGCTACGAGCCGATGGAAGTCGGCGAGCCCGGGCCGGGACAGGTCCGCATCCGCCACGTCGCGGTGGGCCTGAACTACGCCGATACCTATTTCCGCAACGGCACCTATCCCGTGCCGCTGCCCAGCGGCATGGGCGTGGAAGCCGCCGGCGTGGTGGTGTCCGTCGGCCCCGGCGTGACCAACGTGGCGCCGGGCGACCGCGTCACCTACACCGGCTTCGTCAACACGCTGGGCGCGTACAGCACCGAGCGCCTGGTACCCGCCGCGCCGCTGATCCGCCTGCCCGACAGCATCGCCTTCGAGACCGCGGCGGCGATGACCATGCGCGGGCTGACCTCGGCCTACCTGATGCGCCGCATCCATCCGTTCCAGGCGGGCGACACCATCCTGCTGCACGCGGCGGCGGGCGGGGTCGGGCTGATCGTGTCGCAGTGGGCCAGGCTGCTGGGCCTGACCGTGATCGGCACGGTGTCGACCGAGGCCAAGGCCGAGGTGGCGCGCGCGCACGGCTGCGACCACATCATCTACTACACCCGCGAGGACGTGGCCAAACGCGTGCGCGAGCTGACCGATGGCGTGGGCGTGGCGGTGGTGTTCGACAGCGTCGGCAAGACCACCTTCATGGGCTCGCTGGATTCGCTGCGCCGCCGCGGCACCATGGTGTGCGTGGGCACCGCCTCGGGCCCGGTGCCGCCGTTCGACCCGGCGCTGCTGGCGAGGAAGGGCTCGCTGTTCCTGACCCGCCCCGCGCTGGCCGACTACATCGCCGATCCCGCGGAAAAGCAGGCGCTGGCCGACGAAGTCTTCGGCCACGTCGCCGCGGGCCGCATCCACATCGGCATCAACCAGCGCTATGCGCTGGAAGACGCGGTCCAGGCGCACCAGGACCTGGAAGCGCGCCGCACCACCGGATCATCGATCTTCGTCATCTGAACACCAACCAAGAGGAGACACCCCATGCATGCAGAACCACTGACCTGCACCATCGGCGCCGAACTGAGCGGCGTCAGCCTGGCCGATGCCGCGCGCGACGCCGGCCTGTTCGCTGAAATCAAGGCACTGCTGCTGCAGTACAAGGTCTTGTTCCTGCGCGACCAGGACATCACCCGCGCCGAACACGTTGCCTTTGCCCGCCGCTTCGGCGAACTGGAAGACCACCCGGTGGTGGGCAGCGACCCGGAGCATCCGGGGCTGGTGCAGATCTACAAGTCGCCTGACAGCAAGGTCGAGCACTACGAGAATTCTTTCCATTGCGACGCCACCTGGCGCGAAGCGCCGCCGATGGGTTGCGTGCTGCGCTGCGTGGAAACGCCGGCGGTCGGCGGCGACACCATCTGGGTCAACATGGGCGAAGCCTACCGGCGCCTGCCGCAGGACATCAAGGCGCGCGTCGAAGGGCTGCGCGCCAAGCACAGCATCGAACACACCTTCGGCGCCAACATGGCGCCGGAGAAGCGCGCGGCGCTGGCGGCGCAATTCCCGATGGTCGAGCACCCGGTGGTGCGCACCCATCCGGAAACGGGCGAGAAGATCCTGTTCGTCAACGCCTTCACCTCGCACTTCGCCAACTACCACCGCGGCGACGTGATCCGCTTCGGCAAGGACTTCATGCCCGGCGCGGGAGACCTGCTGCACTACCTGTGCGCGCAGGCCGAGATCCCGGAGTACCAGGTGCGCTGGCGCTGGAAGAAGCACAGCGTGGCGATCTGGGACAACCGCTGCACGCAGCACTACGCGGTGCAGGACTATGCGCCCACGGTACGCAAGATGGAGCGTGCCGGCATCATCGGCGACGTGCCGTTCTGACGGAGGAAGACACACATGCATTCACACCTTGTGCCTGCGGCACCGCAGGCCTATGCCTATCCCCTGCTGGTCCGGCAGCTGCTGCTCAATTCGCTGTCGCTGTACGGCGAGCAGCAGATCACGTACCGCGGACAGCTGCGCCACAGCTATCGCGAATTCCGCCAGCGCGTTGGCCGGCTGGCTTCCGCGCTGGCTGCGCAGGGCGTGGCGCACGGCACCACCGTGGCGGTGATGGACTGGGACAGCCATCGCTACCTGGAGTGCTATTTCGGCGTGCCGATGATGGGCGCGACGCTGTTCACGGTCAACGTGCGGCTGTCGGCGCAGCAGATCCTGTACACGCTGAACGATTCCGGCGCCGAGGTGGTGCTGCTGCATCCGGACTTCCTGCCCGTAATGGAAGAGATCCGCGACCAGCTGACCAGCGTGCGCAGCTTTGTCCTGCTGGCCGACGGCCAGCACGTGCCGCCGACATCATTGCCCTTCTGCGGCGAGTACGAGACGCTGCTGCAAGCGGCCTCGCCCGACTTCGACTTCCCCGAGTTCGACGAGAACACCCGCGCCGCCACCTTCTACACCACCGGCACCACCGGCGACCCCAAGGGCGTGTGCTACAGCCATCGCGACATCGTGCTGCATGCGCTGGCCTCGGCCACCAGCCTGTGCGCGCCGCGCGAAGGGCAGCGCCTGCACCGGGAAGACGTCTACATGCCGATCACGCCGATGTTCCACGTGCTGGCCTGGGGCATCCCCTATGTCGCGGTCATGCTCGGGCTGCGCATCGTGCTGCCGGGACGCTACGCACCGGATGTCCTGCTGCAGTTGCGCGAGACCGAGGGGGTCACGTTCTCGCACTGCGTGCCGACCTTGCTGCAGATGCTGCTGCAGGCAGCGCAGGCAAGCGGCCAGGACTTGTCGGGCTGGAAGCTCATCATCGGCGGCTCGGCGCTGCCGCCGGCGTTGTGCGAGGCCGCGCTCGAGCGCGGCATGGATGTGTTTGCCGGCTATGGGATGTCGGAGACCGGCCCCATCGTCGCGCTGGCGCAGTTGCCCCCGGGGCACGCCAATGCCGATCGCGAGACCGAGGTGCGCATGCGCTGCTCGACGGGCCGTCCGGTGGCGATGGTGGACTTCCGCCTGGTGGACGAGTCCATGCACGACGTGCCACGCGACGGCACGGCGCGCGGCGAGATCGTGCTGCGCGCGCCGTTCCTGACCCGGGCCTATCACGGCAAACCCGAGGCATCGGCCGAGCTGTGGGCCGGCGGCTACCTGCATACGCAGGACATCGCGGTGATGGGCGCCGACGGCTTCGTGCAGATCGTCGACCGGATCAAGGACGTGATCAAGACCGGCGGCGAGTGGGTCTCGTCGATCGAGGTCGAGGGCCTGGTCACGCAGGTGCCGGGCGTGCAGGAGTGCGCGGTCATCGGCGTGCCGGACGCCCGCTGGGGCGAGCGGCCGGTGGCATACGTGGTGCGCAAGCCTGGCGCCACCGTCACCGCGGAAGCGATTCGCGCGTCGCTGCTGGCGCGCGTCGAGGCCAACCGGCTCAGCAAGTATGCGGTGCCGGAATCCGAGCGCATCCTGTTTGTCGACGAGATCCCGAAGACCAGCGTCGGCAAGATCGACAAGAAGCGCTTGCGCGCCACCGGCGCCTGAACGGGCGGCAGGAAAGCAAAAGGGCAGCCTCTTCCGAGGCTGCCCTTTTGCATTGCCAGGCAGGGCTTTACTGCTGGATATTGAACGCCTTGACGATGCCGGCATTGCGCTCGAACTCCATGCGCACCGATTCGTTCAGTTGCGGCAGGGGCTGCGCCGGCAGCGGCTCATAGCCGAGCGCCTCCATCCGGTCACGCACCTTGGCAGAAGCCGCAGCCTTGTAGGCAGCCGCGTGAATCTTCTCGGCCAGTTCGGGCGACAGCTTCGACGACGCAATCACGCCCACCCAGTTGCTGAACTCCATGTCGGGGTAACCCATTTCCGCGAAGGTGGGCACCTGCGGCAGCAGCGCCGAGCGGCTCTTCGACGCCACGGCATAGACCTGCACCTTGCCGGCGCGGATCATCGGCAGCGAGGTCACCATGCCGTCGTACATTACCGCGATCTGATTGCCCATCACCTGCGTCAGCGCCGGCGCGGAACCGGCAAAGGGCACATGCTGCAAGTCCAGCCCGGCCTTCTGGTTCATGATCATGCCGGCGTAGTGCGAAGCGGTGCCGGCACTGTACGAGGCAAAGCTGAGCTTGCCCGGATTGGCCCGGGCGTAGCTGACCAGGCCCTTCAGGTCCTTGGCCGGCAGGCCAGGCGCGCCAATCATCACCATGCGCGAACGCGCCACGGCGGCGACGGGCCTGACGTCTTTCAGCGGGTCGAACGGCTGCTTGAGCACATGCGGGATCTCGGTCAGCACATTGCTGGCGGTGACCATGATGGTCTGGCCATCAGCGGGCGCGGCCAGCATGGTGGTGATGGCAATGCCACCGCCGGCGCCGGGCTTGTTGTCGACCACCACGGGGTGGCCAAGGTCCGCGGACAGCTGGTCCGCCAGCAGCCGCGCGAGCACGTCCATGGTGCCGCCGGCTGGAGCCGGCACCAGCATGCGGACCGGCTTGCTGGTCCAGGCCATGGCAGAGGGCGCGGCCAGCGCGAGGGTGGCCGCCGCGGCGGCGATGCGCAGCAGGAAGGCGGGTCGGGTGGTCATGTTGTCTCCGTTATCTAGTATGGCTGCTGCTTGCGCGGCGTGCCGGCAGCGCGGCCAGCACTTGCGCGCGTTCGGCCTCGCTCATGCGCAGCCAGCGGCCGATTTCCAGCCGGGTCCGGCCGCAGCCCTGGCAATAGCGGTTGGCCAGGTCCATCCGGCAGATGTTGATGCAGGGATTGGCGAGGGCGTCGTGGTGATGCATCGGCGGCTCCGGGTGGCTGGCGCGGGCCGGCCGCGTGGCCGGCCCCGCCCACGGCCGTCAGGCGGCCGCGCGCAGCGGCAGGTTCTTCTGCCCCGACTTGCGGTTGGGGGCCATGCCGTTGGCCTGCAGCGTGGCCTCGGCGCTGTCGTACCAGGTGCCGATGCGGTAGATCTCGCGCGCTTCCTGGCCCGAGGCAATCTCGCGGCCCAGCTCGCGCGCCACGCGCACGCACTGCTCGATCTGCTGCACCGAGGTCATGCGCTTGCCGTGCTGGTCGATGATGGTGTCCTCGATGCCGCAGCGCGGATGCAGGCCCATCGCCATGGCCATCATGTTGAACGGCAGCACGTTCTTCAGCAGCGACTCGGCGGTCAGCGTGCAGCCGTCCGGGGCGCGGTGCACGAAGTTGAAGAAGTTGAACGGGTTGGGGCCGTCAAAGCCGCCGCCGATGCCGATCCAGGTCAGGTTCAGCGGACCGGTGTAGACGCCCGCGCGCACCAGCCGCTCGAGCGTTTCCAGCGCGTGCATGCCGGTCAGCTGGAAATGCGGCTGGATGCCCGACGCCTGCAGCCGGCGCAGGTGCTCTTCCACCCAGCCCGGGCCCGCCGGCACCGTCATCTCGCGGTAGGCGGCCTGGTAGGCCGGGTGCTCCAGCGAAGTCCCCTTCAGGTACTCCGGATAGAGCAGCTCCATGATGTTCATCTGCGTGGTGTTGATGGCCACGGTGACCTGGTCGGGCTTGGGCTGCAGCTCCGCCAGCATGTGCCGGGTGTCGTCGGACAGCCACTTGGCCTCCTGGCCGTCATCCTCCGGCGCGAACGAGATCGAGCCGCCGACCTGGATGATCATGTCCGGCACCGCGGCGCGCACGCCGGCGATCAGCTCGTTGAACTTGGACAGGCGCTTGGAGCCCTTGCCGTCGAGTTCGCGCACATGCAGGTGCAGCACCGTGGCGCCGGCGTTGTAGCAATCGACCGCCTTCTGCACCTGTTCCTCCATGGTCACCGGGATGTCCTCGGGGAAGTCCTGTGGCATCCACTCGGGGCCATACGGGGCCACGGTGATCACCACCTTGTCCATGTTCTCGGGGTGCAGGGAATCGTCGAGGAATTGCATAGATCGCTCCGGTTGGTTGGTGACTGGAGTATCGGTCAACGGACCGCCGCGATTTGACGATCCGGGACAACCGATTTACATTTCGGGACACTCAGGGAAAGCCCGGAAGCCGCTGTCATGTCCTACTACCTGCGCAGTGCCAGCCTGACCAACTACGTCGAAGTCGCGCGTGCGCTGGGGCTGGACCCGTACCAGCAGCTCAGGGCCGCGAAGATCAACCGCTCGGTGCTGCTCGACCCCGATATCCGCATCCCGGCGTCCTCGGTGGGTCGCTTGCTGGATGCGTCGGCGCGCGCCGCCGGGGCCGAGGATTTCGGCCTGCGCATGGCCGAGCTGCGCGAGTTCTCCAACCTGGGCCCGCTGGCCTTCGTGGTGCGCGAGGAACCGACGCTGCGCCGCGCGCTGGAGTCGATGGTCCGCTACATGGGGCTGCAGAATGAAGCGCTGGCGATGCGCGTCGAAGACAGCGACGACCTGGTAATGATCCGGCTGCAGGTCCTCAGCGAAGCGCCGGGCACGTTGCGGCAGGCGACCGACCTGGCGGTGGGCGTGATGTTCCGCATGCTGAAGCTGTTCCTGGGGCCATCGTGGCGGCCGCGCAGCATCTGCTTCACGCATCCGGTCCCGCCCAGCACGGCGACGTATGCGCGCGTGTTCGGCATGGCCGGCTCGTTCAACCAGGATTTCGACGGCATTGTCTGCCAGGCGGCGGACCTGGAAGCGCCCTTGCCGTCGTACGACCCGGTGATGGCGCAGCAGGTGAAGCAATATCTCGGCACGCTGCTGGCGCAGTCGACCGCGGCCACCATGCCGGACATGGTGCGCAAGCTGGTGTACGCGCTGCTGCCGACCGGGCTGTGCTCGGTGGAGCGCGTGGCCCAGCATCTCAGCGTCGACCGCCGCACCGTGCACCGGCGCCTGGAGCAGGCGCATACCAGCTACTCCGACATCCTGGCCGAAGCCCGCGCCGACCTGGTGATCCGCTACCTGGAGAACCGCGAGCGGCCGCTGTCGGAAGTGGCGGCGCTGCTGGGGTTTTCGTCGCTGAGCGCGTTCTCGCGCTGGTTCAGCGCACGCTTCGGGCGCAGCGTGTCGGCTTGGCGGGCGCAGTCCGGACAGTAAAAAAAGCCGCCTGCGCAACCACGCGCGGCGGCCATAACGAGCCCCGTCTGGCAGCAAGGCCCGGATCAGAACTTGTGCCGGATCCCCAGCGCCACGCCCACCATGCTGCGTTGCCCGTTGGCCGCGGCATAGCTGTTGCCCAGCGACAGGCTGTTGGCATAGACCGTGGCCAGCGATTCCAGCATCAGCCCGGCATTGCGCGCATAGGCGGTGGACACGTACACGTCGGTGCGTTTCGAGAATGCATAGTTGGCGATAAAGGCCACCTGCCACGGATTGGCCACCTGCGTGTCGCCGAACAGGCTCCTGACGTTGTCGTAGTTGTATTCGAGCGTCAGCCCCACGGCCGGAGTGACCTGGTAGTTGGCACCGATCCAGTAAAAGTCGTCGCGCTGGATCACCACGTCGGCGGCGTTCTTGTTCTGCCCCCAGCGATAGCCGCCCATGATCTTGGCCGGGCCCAAGGTGTAGCTGGCGCCCACCACAGCCTTGCGCAGCGTGCCGTTGCTGGTGCCGATGGTCGGATTCCACTGGTCGTAGCCGACGGTGGCGCCGAAGGGTCCGGCGGCATACGCCAGCGAGGCGCCATAGGCGGTATCGCGGCGGAACTGTCCCGGCACTTCGCCGTTGCCCCCGATCGGCGTGGCGACGCCGACCGTCTGCGGCAGCGCCAGCCCGACACCGAACGACCAGTGCGCACGCGCCGTCAGCGGGCCGAACTGGCCGGTGTACTTGACGGTGTTGTCCTCGCGGAAGTTGGGGCCCGCCTGCAGCACCACCGGTTCGTATTGCGTGGCGTAGGCCGTGGGCGAGAAATTCGCCAGGGCTTCGAAAATCGAGGTGTACTGGCGGCCCAGGCTGAGCTGGCCCATGCCGGCGTGGCGCACGGCGACAAAGGCCTGGCGGCCGAACAGGCGCCCGGCTTGCTGCAACGCGCCGTTGTCCACGCCGAAGCCGCTTTCCAGTACGAACGATGCCTGCCATCCGGAACCCAGGTCCTCCATGCCGCGCAGGCCCCAGCGCGAGCCGGACAGGCCGCCCGAGTCCATGCGGAACACCTTGTCGCCCGGCCCGCGGTTGAAGCCATTCGCGGCGACCGGTACGGCGCCGACGCGGTTCACATATTCGACGTTGATGTCGGCCACGCCATACAGCGTGACCGACGATTGCGCGACGGCCGCCAGCGGGCACCCCAGTATCAGGGCCATGACGGTGTTTCTGGTTTTCATCTCTCTCCTCCTTGTTGGCCCGGCCTTGGTGGCCGGATGTTCTTGTCGTGACGCGCGCTGCGGCGCGCTCAGGCCTGCTGCACGACCAGCGTGTCCAGTTCTGCCAGCAGGGCATGGGCGCGCGGCCAGGGACCGTAGCCGGCGGCCGGGTTGAGGTGGCCGACGTTGCCCAGGTCCACCAGCCCACTGCCCCACGCGGCGGCCATTTCAGTGACGCGCGCATGGCTCGCCAGCGGATCGTTGCGGCTGGCCGCCACCAGGCTGGGAAACGGCAACGGCGCCAGCGGCGTCGGCAGCCAGCCGGCTTGCGCCAGCGCTTGCTGCGCCGGATAGCCCGGCGGCAGCGGCTGCGTGAAGTCCGGCGGCGTCACCAGCAGCGCGCCGCGGATGGGGCGGCGGTGCAGCGCCGCCCAATGCACGGTGATCATCACGCCGGCGCTGTGCGCGACCAGCACCACCGGCCCGTCGATGTCCGCCAGGGCGGCATCGAGCGCGGCGACACGGGCGGTGCGGCTGAGCTTGTCGTGCTCCAGCGGCGGCACGCAGCGGGCATCATGCCCTTGTGCCTGAAGCTCGGCCTGGAGCAGGGTCTGCCAGTGCTCGGCAACGTGGTCGCGCAAGCCCGGCACCATCAGGATGGTGGGCGAAGGGGTAGCAGTCATGGTGGGATCGGAAAAAGTCAGACAGGAACGGCGCGAGGCACGGCTTGGCCATCCAGGCGCCGCAGGTCCGCGGCATAGTGGCGGCGGCCGATGCAGAACAGCAGCGTGGCGGCGGCACCGGCCAGCGGAATCCATTGCAGCGCGCCGGTCAGTCCGATGCGGTCGGCCAGCACGCCGGTCAGGAACGGGCCTGGCGCCAGGCCCAGCAGGTTGTTGATGAGCGTCAGCGTGGCAAACGCGGTGGCGTGGATGGCAGGCCGGGTCAGGTTGGCCACCATCGCGCTGGCCGGGCCGGCGCAGCCGCCCACCACCAGCATGCCCGCGCCGATCAGCACCAGCTGGGCCGTGCCGGCGGGCAGCCGGAACGCCGCCATCAGCAAGACGCAACACGCCAGGCTGTAGGCGATGGCCATGTGCCATTTGCGGCGGGGTGCATGCCGCGCGACGCGGTCAGTCAGCGCACCGCAGGCCACCATGCCGGCGCCGGCCACCAGCACCAGCAGCGCCGCCACCACGCCGGCACGGCCGGTGGCCATGCCGTACGCGCGCGCCAGGAAGCTCGGCAGCCACGCCAGCAGCGCGGCCATCACCAGCAGTTGCAAGGCGCTGCCGGCACAGGCGCACAGCATCGAGGGCAGCGTCAGCAGTTCGCGCACGATCCGGCGCGGCGCCAGCTGGCGCGCCGTGGCCGCGTCGCTGTTGCCGTCCGCGCTGGCATCGCCTAGGCGCTGCTGCAACCGGCGCAGCCGCTGCTCGCTGATCGTCAGCGCATAGCAGGCCACCATCGCCAGTCCGAACGCTGCCATGCCCGCAAAAGCCATGCGCCAGCCGAAATGCGCGGACAGGATGCCGCCCAGTCCCATGCCCAGCACCGAGCCGAACGCGCCGCCGGCGATGAACGCGGCGCTGAGGCTGGCGCGCAGGTGGCGCGGGAACACCGACACCACCACCGCGATGCCGACGCTGCCGTAGGCGGCCTCGCCGATGCCGACGCACAGCCGCGCCAGGAACATCTGGCCAAAGCTGCCCGCCAGCGCGCAGCCCAGCGTGGCCAGGCTCCACAGCGTCGCCATCAGGATCAGGCTGCGCACGCGGCCCCAGCGGTCGGCCAGCAGCGACAGCGGAAGCGCCAGCAGCCCCACCATCAGCGCCACCACCCCGCCGAGCGCGCCCAGTTCCGTATCCCCCAGCTGCCATTCGGCCTTCAACAGCGGAAACACGGCATTGAGCACCTGGCGCGACATGTAGTCCGACAGCAGCAGCGCAAAGGTCAGCGCAAACACCAGCCACGCATAGCGCGGTCCGGCAGCCGCGGGCGCGGCCGGCGTGGGCGCGGCGGATGCGGCGGCAAGGGCAAGGCGGGATCTGGGCATGGGCGTCTCCGGAAGCCGGCCGGCGGTCTTGGCGCCGCCGTGTGTTCAGTACCCGCGCGGAGTGGCGGGTGAGCGCAGCCAGTATCTGGCGATCGGGACTACGCGGTTTGATATTCCGGGACGTTCGCTTGACATTACGTGACAGGTGGGGAAAACGCCGAGACAAAAAAAACCGGCACCCTGAGGTGCCGGTTTCTGGCGGGCCCCGCCGTCAGGCGGGGAAGCGCGAAGCTCAGTCTTCCAGCTTCGGCAGCGAAGCGCTGACCTGCGTCGACAGCAGGCCGGTCTTGGCATACGTCTGCAGCTTCTCGCGCGTGTCGACGATATCCAGCGTGCGCATGGTCAGCTGGCCGATGCGGTCCAGCGGCGTGAACATCGACTCGCCCTTTTCCATGGTCAGCCGTTCCGGCTTGTAGGTCAGGTTGGGCGAAGTGGTGTTCAGGATCGAGTAGTCGTTGCCGCGGCGCAGTTCGATGGTGACTTCGCCGGTGATGGCGCCGGCGACCCAGCGCTGGGCGGTTTCGCGCAGCATGATGGCCTGCGGGTCGAACCAGCGGCCCTGGTACAGCAGGCGGCCCAGGCGGCGGCCGTTGTCGCGGTACTGCTCGATGGTGTCTTCGTTGTGGATGCCGGTGATCAGGCGCTCGTAGGCGATGAACAGCAGCGCCAGGCCCGGGGCTTCGTAGATGCCGCGGCTCTTGGCCTCGATGATGCGGTTCTCGATCTGGTCGCTCATGCCCAGGCCATGGCGGCCGCCGATGCGGTTGGCTTCCATGAACAGGTCGACGGCGTTGGCGAAGGTCTGGCCGTTCAGCGCGACCGGCTGGCCTTCCTCGAAACGCACCGTGACTTCCTCGCGCTTGACTTCGACGTCGTCGCGCCAGAACTGCACGCCCATGATCGGCTGGACGATGCGGATGCCCGAATCCAGGTGCTCCAGGTCCTTGGCCTCGTGGGTGGCGCCCAGCATGTTGGAGTCGGTCGAATACGCCTTTTCGGCCGACATCTTGTAGTCGAAGCCGTTCTGGCGCATGAACTCGGACATCTCGGCGCGGCCGCCCAGTTCGTCGATGAACTGCTGGTCCAGCCACGGCTTGTAGATCTGCAGGCCGGGGTTGGTCAGCAGGCCGTAGCGGTAGAAGCGCTCGATGTCGTTGCCCTTGAAGGTGCTGCCGTCGCCCCAGATGTTGACGCCGTCTTCCTTCATCGCGGCGACCAGCATGGTGCCGGTGACGGCGCGGCCGATCGGGGTGGTGTTGAAGTAGGTGATGCCGGCGGTGGAGATATGGAAGGCCCCGCACTGCAGCGCCGCGATGCCCTCGGCCACCAGCTGCGTGCGGCAGTCGACCAGGCGGGCTTCCTCGGCGCCATAGGCCTTGGCGCGGCGCGGGATGTCGTCGTAGTCGGGCTCGTCCGGCTGGCCCAGGTTGGCGGTGTAGGCGTACGGAACAGCGCCCTTCTGGCGCATCCAGAGGAGTGCCGCGCTGGTGTCAAGGCCGCCGGAGAAGGCGATACCGACGCGCTCGCCGGTAGGAATGTGCTGCAGGATGGTAGTCATCGCCAGAAAATCAATGTGAATTTGTCGGCTCTTGGGCGGGCTTCCACTGCGGCGACCGCAAGCGGCCGGGGCGGCGGGAAGCACGGCGACGCGGCCGGCCGAGTCACGTGCCGAGTCAGTGCCAAACGCGAATTGTGACACGGCAGCGCCCACGCGCCAAACGCGGGGCGCCGGCGGGGGCGCCGGCGCCACCCGTGCCCGTGCTGGCGGCCCGCACGCGCGACCGCTGCCGCACCGTTCAAATCCGGCGAACGCGCCTTTCAAAACTCTCGACTGGTTCGGCCCGATACCCCTCCCTATACTGCGCCGCACTGTTGTCGGAAAGCGGAGTCGTCATGCTGCATCGCGCCCTGGAAGGTGTCCGGGTCCTGGATTTGTCGCGCATCCTGGCCGGTCCCTGGTGTACCCAGAACCTTGCCGACCTGGGCGCCGAGGTGACCAAGGTCGAGCACCCCGAACGCGGCGACGATACCCGCGGCTGGGGGCCGCCCTATCTCGACGCACCGGCCGGCACCGAAGGCGACCCGCGCCTGTCCGGCTACTTCATCTGCTGCAACCGCGGCAAGCGTTCGCTCGCGATCGACTACGGCACGCCGGAAGGCGCGGCGCAGGTGCGTGAACTGGCGCGCACGGCCGACGTGCTGGTCGAGAACTACAAGGTCGGCACGCTGCGCCGCTACGGGCTGGACTACGACACGCTCAAGGCCATCAACCCGCGCCTGGTCTATTTGTCGATCACCGGCTTCGGCCAGAGCGGGCCGATGGCGGACAAGCCCGGCTACGACTATGTGTTCCAGGGCATGGGCGGGCTCATGAGCTACACCGGCCAGCCCGACGGCACGCCCGGCGCCGGCCCGCTGCGCACCGGCGTCGCGGTGGTCGACCTGAGCACCGGCATGTATGCCACCTCCGCGGTGCTGGCCGCGCTGTACCAGCGCCAGGCGACCGGCGTGGGCGCGCACCTGGACATCGCGCTGCTCGACGTCGCGGTGGCGATGAATGCCAACCAGGCCGCCAACTACCTGGTCTCGGGCCAGAACCCGCAGCGCAGCGGCAACGCCCATCCCAACTGCGCGCCGTATGAAGTGTTCCGCTGCGCCGACGGCCACCTGATCCTGGCGATCGGCAATGACAGCCAGTTCGCGCGCTTCTGCGCCGTGGCCGGCATGCCGGATCTTGCGCAGGACCCGCGCTACGCCACCAATTCCGCGCGCATCGAACACCTGGACGCCTTGCGCGCGCGGCTGACCGAACTCTTTCCCACCCGCACCCGCGCCGCCTGGACCGAGGCCTTCGACGCCGCCGGCGTGCCCTGGGGCCCGATCCACACCATGGACGAAGTCTTCGCCCATCCGCAGGTCAGGCACCGCAAGCTGATGCAGGTGGCCGAGCACCCCGTGATGGGGCGCGTGCCGATGGTGCGCAACCCGATGCTGGCCGGGCACGAGGCCCCGCCGGCACCGCCCCCGCTGCTGGGCGAACACAGCCCCCAGCGCTGACCGTTCTGCCACGACATCTATAACCCCGACCCGGAGACATCCCGATGAAGCCAACCCTTTTCGCCATGGCCCTGCTCGGCGTTGCCAGCAGCGCGCACGCCGCCTATCCCGAGCGGCCGATCAAGCTGATCGTGCCCTACGCGGCCGGCGGCACCACCGACATCATCGCCCGCATCGTCGGCACCCGCCTGGGCCCGGTGCTGGGCCAGCCGGTGGTGATCGAGAACCGCCCCGGCGCCGGCGGCGCGGTCGGCAGCGCCTACGCGGCCAAGCAGCCGCCCGACGGCTACACGCTGGTGATGGAGGTGGAAAGCTCGCACGCGGTCAACCCCAACGTCTACCTGAAGACCGCCTACGACCCGGTCAAGGACTTCGCGCCGATCAGCAACCTGGCCGACGTGCCCAACGTGCTGGTGGTCAATCCCGCCTTCCCGGCGACGGACCTGGCATCCTTCATCAAGCAGCTCAAGGCCAATCCCGGCAAATATTCGTTCGGCTCGTCCGGCAACGGCGGCCTTAGCCACATGAACGGCGAGCTGTTCATGAATACCACCGGCACGCGCATGCTGCACGTGCCGTACAAGGGGCTGGGCCCGGCGCTCAACGATGCGGTGGCCGGGCAGATCCAGGTGGTGTTCGACAATATCCCGTCGTCGTCCGGGCTGATCCAGGGTGGCCGCCTCAAGCCGCTGGCGGTGGCCGCCAAAGAGCGCCTGAAGGTGCTGCCCAATGTGCCCACCTATGCCGAGGCCGGGCTGCCGGCGATGAACAACCCGTCGTGGTTCGGCCTGGGCGCGCCGGCGGGCACGCCCGCCGCCATCCTCGACCAGCTCAACGACGCGGTGCGCAAGGTGCTGGCCGAGCCCGAGGTGGTCGCCGCCATCGAGAAACAGGGCGCGATACCGGCACCGACCTCGCGCAAGGCCTTTGGCGACCTGATCCGTGGGCAGAACGCGCACTGGAAGCAGGTGGTCGAGGCCATCCACTTCACCAAGCTCCAGTAAGCCCAGAGGACCGACATGAGCACACTTCAGCAGGAACCGCACGCCGGCGTCGAGATCGACGCGCGCGGCATTGCCACCGTCACCATCCGCGAGGCCGGCTCGCTCAATATCCTGAGCACGCCGGTAATCGCCTCGCTTACGCGCGCGATCGAAGCGCTGGCCGCCCATGACGCGCTGCGCGTGCTGGTGCTGCGCGGCACCGGCGACAAGGGTTTCATCGGCGGCGCCGACATCAAGGAGATGGCCGCGCTCGAGCGGGCCAGCGCCGAGGCCTTTATCAGCGGCCTGCGCCGGTTGTGCGATGCCGTGCGCCACCTGCCGGTGCCGGTGATCGCGCGCATGCCGGGCTGGTGCCTGGGCGGGGGGCTGGAACTGGCGCTGGCGTGCGACCTGCGCATCGCCGCCGACACCGCGCAGCTGGGCATGCCCGAGGTAAAGGTCGGCATCCCGTCGGTGATCCATGCCGCGCTGATGCCGCGCCTGATCGGCAATGCGCGCACCGCGTGGATGCTGCTGACGGGCGAGATCTCCAACGCGGCCGAGGCGCTGCAGTGGGGGCTGGTCAGCCGCGTGGTGCCGCTGGCCGAACTGGATCAGGAAGTCGAGCGCGTGGCCGCGCTGCTGGCGGGCTTTGGCCCGGTCGCGGTGCGCCAGCAGAAGCGCCTGCTGCGAGAGTGGGAAGACGCGCCGCTGGAGGTCTCAATCGGCAACAGCGTGACCGAGTTCGGCAGCGCCTTCGACACCGGCGAGCCGCAGCAGCACATGGCCACCTTCCTGAACCGCAAGCGCTGACGGGCTAAGCGTGGGACAGGCAGTTACGGCGCCGTGGCCGCCACGGCGCCGCCTTCGCGCGTGGCTACCACGCGCGGATCGTTGAGCAGGAACTGCGCAAAGGCCTCGGCAAACGCCGGCAGCTTGCCGTCGGCGCGCACGATCAGGTTCAGCTCGCGCAAGGCCCACGGCTCGGCCAGCCGCACCCCGGCCACGCGCGCCTCGCGCAGCGCCTGCGCCGCGACACTGCGCGGCACCAGCGCCACGCCGACGCCGGCCTCGGCCAGCGACAGCACCGCATCGAAGCTGTGCGCATGCAGGCGTACATTGGGGCCCTTGCCGGCGCGCTGCGCCATCTCGCGCAGGAACAGGAAGTTGCTGCTGGTGCGGCTCATGCAGACAAAGTCGAACGCCAGCGCCGCGCCAAAGCGCACCTCCGGCTCGCGCGCCAGCGGATGCTCGGCCGCCATCACCAGGATCAGCTCGTCGCGCGCGTAGCGCACCGAGCGCACGCCGGCGGCTTCGTCGCCGGTATGGAAATCTCCCGCCAGGATGCCGACATCGGCCTCATGCGCCGCCACCGCGGCCAGGATCGCCTGGCTCGCGCGCTCCTCCAGGTCGATGTTCACATCCGGATTGGCCAGCAGGAAGCGGCTCACGCTGGGAATGATGAAGCCGTTGAGCGAGCTGCTGTTGGCCAGCAGCCGGATATTGCCCTTCAGCCCGGCGGAGAAGCGCCCGACCTCGCCATGCATGCGCTCAACGCCCAGCAGCAGTTCGCGCACATGGACCAGCAGGGTTTCGCCGGCCGGTGTCAGCTCCATGCCGCGCGCCGTGCGCACGAACAACGGCGTGCCCATGGCGTGCTCGAGGTTCTTCAGCCGGTAGCTCGCCGCCGACGCGGTGATGTGGGTGGCCGATGCGCCGCCCGACAGGCTTTGCGCATCGGCAATGGCCTGGAACAGGCGCAGGTCGGTCAGTTCGTAACGCAAGGCAACTCCATTCGGGCCGCGGCAGTCGAAACGGTTGGCGCCGGGCGGGCGCTCTCGCCGGCCATTCTAGTGCACCTCCGCCGGCGTTCCGGCAGCCGCCCCACCGCGCCGCCGGCGCGTTTAATGTGGACGACGTCCATTTTCTTTGCTAAGGTATTGTGGACGGCGTACACAAATCGTGTCGCCATTTTGCCGAGATCCCCGCGGCCCCTACAGCCCCACAGGCCGCCCCTTCACAGGAGTTGTCATGCAAGTCCAGCCCTATCTGTTTTTCGAAGGCCGTTGCGACGAAGCGGTCGAGTTCTACAAGCAGACCCTCGGCGCCAAGGTCAACGCCCGCATGACCTTTGCCGACAACCCCGATGCCGGCAAGGGCGGCGAAGGCTGCCAGCCCGGCGCGGGCGCGCAGGACAAGGTCATGCACCTGGAATTCCAGGTCGGCGACAGCATCATCCTGGCCTCCGACGGACAGTGCTCGAACCAGCCCGCGTTCCAGGGTTTCGGCCTGGCGATCACGTTTCCCGACAAAGCCGGGGTCGAAAAGGCGTTCAACGGCCTGAAGGAAGGCGGCCAGGTGCTGATGCCGCTGGACAAGACCTTCTTCGCCGAGCAGTTCGGCATGGTGGCCGACCGTTTCGGCATCATGTGGATGCTGCTGACCGCGCCCAAGTAAGCCGGGGCGCAGGTTCCCGGCCAGCGGCGCGCGCTTCGGGCCACAGCCCGGGGATGGGTTTACAATGCGCGCCGCCCGCCGGAGAAACTTAGCCATGGACGATCGCATCAACGAACTCGAAATCAAGCTCGCCTTCCAGGAAGACCTGCTCGATACCCTGAACAGCACCGTGGCGCGCCAGCAGCAGCAGATCGACCTGCTGCAGGAGCAGTTCCGCGCGCTGTACCAGCAGGTGCGCAGCGCCGCCACCACCGCGGCCGACGCCGACCCCTTGCAGGAAATTCCGCCGCACTACTGAACCGGCACCCTGGCCGATGTGACGGAACGCAAGCCCCGGCCGCGCGGTCTGACAGGCTGATCCCACTTATCGCGGCGCCCCATGGCGCGCCCGACCCGCCACATGCGCCTGACGCCTTGCCTGCTCCTTGCCGCCGCCTGCATCGCCGGCTCCGCTCCGGCCCTGGCCGGCTACAACATCTGGACCGGCGAATATTCCCTGACCCGCCAGGAACTGCAGACCGAACTCGACAAGCGCTTTCCCGCCACGCTGCGCTACGCCGAAGTCGTCAGCGTCCAGCTCAGCCACCCGCGGCTGGTGCTGGATGAAGCCAGCAACCGCATCACCACCCATGTCGACGCGCGCCTGACCAATGCCCTGCTGCCTTCGCCTCCGGTCGACGGCAAGCTCGCCCTGAACAGCGGCATCCGCTATGACGCGAGCCGGCGCGCAGTGCTGCTCGACAACCCCACCGTGCAGCAGGTCGAAGTGGCCGGCATGGGGCCCTATCGCGAACAGCTCAACGCCATCGGCGCCGTGGTCGCGCAGCAGCTGCTGAAGGACTACCCGATCTACACCTTCAAGCCGGAGGAGCTGCGCGTGGGCGGCAAGGAGATGGAACCGGGGGCGATCACGGTGGGCAAGGATGAGGTGCGGGTGGAGGTGAAGCAGCGGTAGGCGCGCCTTCGGGCCGCGCCTCTCCCCCTGCTCCACCTACCGCTTCATCAGCGCTTGGTGCCGCGGAACACCAACCCCAACCCGGTCAGCACCGCCCCCATCCCCGCCAGCGCCAGCGGCGCCATGCGGTTGCCCAGCAGCAAGTAGTCCAGCGCCGCGGTGCCCGCCGGCACCAGGTAGAACAGGCTGGTCACGTTGACCAGGTTGCCGGCGTGGATCAGGCGGTAGAACAGCAGCGTCGCGCCGATCGAAATCCCCAGCGCCAGCCACAGCAGCGGTGCGGCGAACGCCAGCGACGCTTCGAAGGCGAAGGGCTGGAACGGCAGGCACAGCAGGCAGGCCGCCAGGCTTGCGCCGTACTGCAGCGGCAGCACTTCGGCGGGCGGGCGCGGACTGCGCTTCTGCAGGATGGCGCCGACGGTCATGCTGGCCAGCGAGGCCAGCGCGCACAGTACGCCCGCCGGTGACAGCCGGGCCACCAGCAGGCTGTCGGCGACGACCATGGCCAGCCCGGCGAATGCCAGCGCCAGGCCGCCGAGGCGCGCGGCGCTGGCGCGGCGCTCGGTCAGCAGCAGTGTCAGCATCGGCTGCGCGCCCAGCACCGTGGCCAGCACGCCGGGCGTCATGCCGTGGTCCAGCGCCAGAAAGTAAAAGACCGCGTAGCCGCCGATCAGCAGCAGGCCCGCGCCGGCCGTGTGCAGCCGCTCGCCGCGCGGCGGCAGCAGGCGCTTGCGCGCCAGGCCAATCGCGCCCAGCACGGCGCAGACCAGCGCGAAGCGCAAGGCCAGCAGGGCGAACGGCGTGGCGTGGTCCAGCGCCAGCCGGGCGGCGATGGCGCCGCTGCTCCATAGCAGCACGAACAGCGGCGTGGCCCAGAGGGCGGAGGAAGCGGTACGCGTGGTAAGCGTGTTGCGCGCGGCGTCGAAGCACTCCGCGCAATCTTCTTGGTTGGTCATGGCTTGTCATCTGTCGTCAGCTTGGCGGGCCCCGGCAACCCGCTTCGGCATGCGGCCACGGCACGGCGACAGCGCGCACGGGCGTGCGGCGGCCGTGCGCACGGGCGCACAAAGGCGGGATTACCGGAGACGAGAAGGGCTGGGGCGCGTGCCCGTCAGCCGCGCGGCGGCGGCGGGTGCGCACCGCCGGAGAACAGCGGCGGCGGCGCGACAGATGTGAACGCAGGCTGGCGACGCGGGCACGGCAACGCGCGGCTCGGAGGCGCGACGATGACGGGGCGTTGGCGGTCTGCGGTCATGGTGGGAAGCGGAAGCCTTGAAGAAAGATCGACCGGCGTCGATCAAAGTGGTGTGGCGATGCTATGCCTGGACGGCGCTCGCGTCAACGGGATCCTGCCGTGTCCTGCTCCAGCCGCGACACCAGCGCCTGCAGCGCCGGCGCGCAACCGGCCTCGACCTTCAGCGCCAGCATGGCGTCGGCACGCGTGGTGCCCAGGTTGAGCGCGGCCACCGGCTTGCCCATCTGGCCGGCCCAGACGCAGAAGCGGTAGCCCGAATAAACCATCAGCGACGATCCCACCACCAGCATCGCATCCGCGCCGGCCAGTGCCGCGCGCGCGGCGTCGACACGCGTGCGCGGCACGGATTCGCCGAAGAACACCACGTCGGGCTTGAGGATGCCGCCGCAATGGCTGCAATCGGGCACCTGGAACTGCGCGAACAGCGGCGATTCGAAATGCACGTCGCCGTCGGCGGCGGGCGGCGCGATCACGTCGCGCAGCGCGGCGTTGCGGGACACCAGCCAGTCCTGCAGGGCGGCGCGGTCGTGGCTGGCGCCGCAGTCCAGGCAGATGGCGCTGGCCAGGCTGCCGTGCAATTCGATCACGTCCTGGCTGCCGGCGCGCTGGTGCAAGCCGTCGACATTCTGCGTGACCAGCGCCGTCATCCGGCCCTGCGCGCCGAGCCGCGCCAGCGCGTGGTGGGCATAGTTGGGCCGCGCCTGCCCCGCCAGCGGCCAGCCGAGCATGCTGCGCGCCCAGTAGCGCTGACGCCCGGCGTGCGAGCCGAGAAAGGCCTGCAGCGTGATCGGCGGGGAGCGTTGCCACTGGCCACGCGCGTCGCGGTAACCGGGAATGCCGGAATCGGTGCTGATGCCGGCGCCGGTCAGCACGAACAGGCGCGGGTGGCGCTGCACGAAATCGAACAGCGCCGCCCCGGCTGCCGGGGAGGGCTGCGATGGCTGCGATGGCTGCATGGCCGGGACGCTCAGGTGTGTGCTCAAGCGGCCGGATCCTCGGCATGGCGCGCTTCCCATGCCCGCAGCGCCTCGCGGTAGCGGTCCAGCTCCTGGTAGTAGTAATCGAAGATGCAGGGATCGCAGCCGGAGCCGCAGCACTCGCCATCGGCGGGCCGCTCCGGCGGCTCCGGGCGGGGGTCGTCAGGGGTAAGCGTGGAACCGGCGACGGGAACTTCGGGAGACACTTGAGACACTTGCAGATCGCGCGCGCGGCGCCATGGCAGACCAGTCCCCAGTATATTCCGGCGCGCTCGCCGGCGTCCGGCGGCCCCGCCGCCCCACCTGTCAGCGCCCGGAGCCGATCTGAATGCTTCCGAGCCGCGTGTTGAATTGTTTTTGCGCACGGCGCGGCGCGGCGCCCGCACAACACGTTTTGCCGGAAGATAGCCGGACTTCCCCCACGGCAACGGGCCTGGTGGCGAATTGCGACCCTGATCGAGCCATGAAGGCAGCTCCACACCATTGCTTGCGCCGCGCCGGCATGATGCGCCTGCTTGCCGCCATCGCGCTGGGCGCCGGCGCCGCGACGGCCGCGGAGCCCCCGGCGCCCGGCCACGACGCCGGCGCTGCCGCGGACCTTGCCGCCGCTGCAGGCGCGCCGCCCGCCGCGGCCGGCCGCCCCCGTATCTGCCTGGTGCTGTCGGGCGGCGGCGCGCGCGGCGCCGCGCATATCGGCGTGATCAAGGTGCTGGAGGCGATGCGTATTCCGGTCGACTGCATCGCCGGCACCAGCATGGGCTCGCTGGTCGGCGGCGCCTACGCTACCGGCATGGGGCCTGCTGAAATGGAACAGTTGGTCAGCGGCCTGAGCACCAACAAGCTGTTCAAGGAACGGCCGCCGCGCCAGGACCTGTCCGTGCGGCGCAAGCAGGACGACTTCACCAACCTGTTCACGCCGGAGATCGGCTTGCAGGCAAGTGGCGTGCTGCTGCCGAAGGGCGCGGTCTCCGGCGTGCAGCTGGAGACGGTGCTGCGCCAACTGGCCAGGACCCCGGGCTACCGCGATTTCGACCGCTTGCCGATCCCGTACCGGGCGGTGGCGACGGATCTGGTGGCGGGCACGGCGGTGGTGTTCAGCGAGGGCGAGCTGGCCAACGTGATGCGCGCCAGCATGTCGGTGCCGGGGGCGGTGGCCCCGGCGGAATACGAGGGCCGGCTGCTGGTCGACGGCGGGCTGACCGACAACCTGCCGGTGGGCGTGGCGCGCAGCATGGGCGCCGATATCGTCATCGCCGTGAACCTGGGCACGCCACTGATGAAGCGCGAGGCGCTGACCTCGGTGATCGGCGTGACCGGCCAGATGCTCAACATCCTGACCGAGCAGAACGTGCGCGCCTCACTGGCCTCGCTGCGGCCCACCGACGTGCTGATCGAGCCCGCGCTGGGCGACTTTTCCGCGACCGACTTCGACCACCTGTCGACCACCATCCCGATCGGCGAGGCCGCCGCGCGCAAGGTCGCCGACCGCCTCGCGCCGCTGGCGCTGCCGCCGGCGCAGTATGCCGAGCTGCGCGCGGCCCAGCAGGCGGTGCAGCCGCCTGACACCCGCCCCGTCGACGAAATCCGGCTGGCGCCGTTGCATCGCGTCAATCCCGACTATGCCAGGGCGGTGATGCAGACCCGCCCGGGCGAGCCGATCGACCAGGCCGCGCTGGACCAGGACATGCGCCGCCTGTTCGGCACCGGCGACTTCGAGCACGTCAACTACGGCATCCTGGAAGAACCGGGCCGGCGCGTGCTGACGGTCAATGCCGTGGAAAAATCGTGGGGCCCCGACTACCTGCGCTTCGGGCTGGGACTGAGTTCGGACTTCCGCGGCGATGCGTACTTCAACCTGGTCGGCAGCTACCGGCGCACCTGGCTCAATGCGCTGGGGGCGGAATGGCGCACCGACGCACAGGCGGGGCAGACCTCGGCGCTGAGCAGCGAGTTCTACCAGCCGCTGGATACGCGCCAGTTCTTCTTCATCGCCCCGCGCATCGAGCTGGAACGGCGCCCGGTCAATGTGTTCCAGGGCAGCACGCGCATCGCCACCTACGACGTGCGCCGCTTCGACCTGGCGCTCGACGTCGGCAGCCAGTTCACCAAGTACGGCGAGCTGCGCGTCGGGGTGCAGGCCGGCTCGGAGCACGCCACGCTCAGCACCGGCCCGGCGTCGCTGGCGCCGGGTCCGGGCAGCATCCGGCGCGGGGCCATCACCGGGCGGCTGTTTTTCGACCAGCTCGACAGCGTGGATTTCCCCCGCTTCGGCTATGCGGGCGGGGTGCGGATCTACGCCTCGCAACCGGGGCTCGGAGCCGACCAGACCTATATCAAGGCGCAGGCCGACGGCATCTATGCCCATTCGTTCGGCGACCATACGCTGTCGTTCGGCTTCAAGGTCGGCGGCAACCCCGGCGGCAAGCCGCTGCCGAACTACGACCAGTTCCAGTGGGGCGGCTTCCTGCAGCAGTCCGGCTACGCGACCGGGCAGCTGATGGGCGCCAACATGCAGTTTGCGCGGCTGGTGTACTACAACAAGCTGGCGCGGCAGACCCTGCTGCAGGGCGTCTACGCCGGCTTCTCGCTGGAGGCTGGCCGCGTGGGGGATCCGCTGGTGCCGGGCAGCCCGACCGGGCTGCTCAAGTCCGGCTCGCTGTTCCTGACGCTCGACAGCCCGCTCGGGCCGCTGTACCTGGCCTATGGCCGCGCGGCGGCCGGCGTATTCAGCTTCTACCTGTATCTGGGCAAACCGTTCTGACGCGGCGCGGCAATGTGCGCCTGCCGTACCCCTCCAAAGTTGTATGTAATGTCTTAATTCAAATGTCTATACTTTTCCCTGTCACCAAGACCCCCTCTTGAATGACAACCTTCCCCGGTCGCCGCTTCCCCAGCGGCGACTTTTTTATGGGCGCCTGGCCGACCTTGGCGCGCCTATAATCCCTGCCTTGGGCTGCACTTGCGGCCGTTCTCCGCGCCAGCTTCCGCGCGCACCCTTGATGCAGATCGACTTCCAGCATTTCACGCCGTGGCTTTCGCTCGCCGGCGGGCTTGTCATCGGCCTTGCGACGGCGCTGATGATGCTCGGCCTGGGTCGCATCGCCGGCATCAGCGGCATCGTCGGCGGCGTGCTGCGGTTGCCGCAAGGCGACACCGCATGGCGCGCCGCCTTTGTCATCGGGCTGCTGCTGTCGCCATGGCTGGCCTTCGCGTTCGATGCCATGCCCGCGGCGCGCATCGACGCGGGCTGGACCGAGGTGCTGGTGGCCGGGCTGCTGGTCGGCGTGGGCACGCGCTACGCCGGCGGCTGCACCAGCGGCCACGGCGTGTGCGGCCTGTCGCGCGGTTCGGTGCGTTCGCTGGCGGCTACCGTGACCTTCATGGCGGCCGGCTTCCTGACGGTGCTCGTGCAGCGCCACGTAATGGGAGGCTGAACCATGGGCACGTTGCTGGCGTTGCTGGCCGGACTGGTGTTCGGCATTGGCCTGATCCTCTCCGGCATGGCCAACCCGGCCAAGGTGCTGGGCTTTCTCGACCTCGCGGGAATGTGGGACCCCTCGCTTGCCTTCGTCATGGCCGGCGCGATCGGGGTCGGCGTGGTGGCTTTTGCGCTGGCACGCCGGCGCCAGCGCTCTTGGCTTGGTCTGCCGATGCAGTGGCCGGCGCTGGCCGCGGTCACGCCGCGCCTGCTGCTGGGCAGTGCCGCCTTCGGAACCGGCTGGGGCCTGGCCGGCTTTTGCCCGGGCCCCGCGCTGGTCGCGCTGGGTGCGGGCTACGCCAAGGCGTGGGGCTTTGTCGCGGCGATGCTCGCGGGCATGGCACTGTTCGAGGTGGCGGAAGTGGTGACCCGGCGTCGCCGATGACGCAGTGCAGCATGCAAGCAATGCTGGCTCGCAGCGCCGGAGCGGTTTAACATTGCGCGATTATCGAACGACCGTAGACCACTCCCAGCCTCCCATGGATGTCCTCCGCCCCATCGGTCTTGGCCATGCCCAGGCCGACACCGTCCGCGTTGCCCGGCCCCAGGCCGACCTGCTCGGCAGCTTTGCCGGCGATCCCAATTTCATGCTGTCGCTGGCGCGCGGGCTGACCGTGCTGGAAGCGTTTTCCGAGCGCAAGCGCCCGCTGACGATCTCGCAGGTGGCACAGCGCACCCAGCTCTCGCGCGCGTCGGTGCGGCGCTGCCTGTACACGCTGGAGCAGCTCGGCTATGTCAGCCAGCAGGACGGGCAGTTCGCGCTGCGCCCGCGCGTGCTGCACCTGGGGCACGCGTATTTCTCGTCGACCTCGCTGGTGTCGCTGGCGCAGCCGATCCTGGACAACCTGAGCGCGCGCATCCACGAGACCTGCACGCTGGCGATCCTGGACGGCACCGACATCCTGTACCTGGTGCGCTCCGAAGTGCAGCGCGTGCTGAACTATTCGCTCGGCATGGGCAGCCGCCTGCCGGCCTACTGCACCTCGAACGGCCGGCTGCTGCTGGCGCACCAGCCCGCGACCGTGCTCGACGGCTTTTTCGAGCATGCCGAGCTGCGCCCGCGCACGCTGCAGACCAAGGTTTCGCGGCAGGAACTGGAAGCCTGCTTCGAGCGTGCCCGCGAAGTGGACTATGTGATCGTCGATGAAGAGCTGGAGCCCGGCCTGCGCGCCATGGCCGTGCCGGTGCGCTCGGCCTCGGGCATCGTGCTGGCGGGGCTGAGCGTGAGCGTGCGCGCCGCGCGCGTTTCCGAAGCGGACATGATCACGCGGCTGCTGGCGCCGATGCGCGAGGCCGCCGCGGCGATTGGCCGGATGATCGGCTCCTGATCCTGCCGCTGGCCGGCGCCAGGGCTTACCAGCCCGCCTGTGCGCGCAGCCGCGCGGGACTGAGCATGGCGGCGGTCACGCCATGCTCAGCGATATGCGCCGGCAGCGGCCGGCCCTGCGCCAGCGCGGCGCAGGCCTCACCCATCGCCGCCGAGGTCTGGATGCCATAGCCGCCTTGCGCGGCCACCCAGAAGAAACCTTCCGCCTCGGGATCGAATCCGCCCACCAGGTCGCCGTCGGCAACGAACGAGCGCAGTCCGGCCCAGGTGCGCGCGGGGCGGCGGATCGTCAGCGTGGTGGCGGCCTCGATCTGGTGGATGCCCGTGGCGATGTCCAGCTCCTCGGGCTGCACGTCGTGCGGCGGCACCGGGTCGGCGTTGGCCGGCGAGCCGAGCAGCATGCCGGCATCGGGCTTGACGTACCAGGTCTCGTCGAAGCCGTAGAACATCGGCCAGCGCGAGACCTCGATGCCATCGGGCGGGGCAAAGACGAAGGCCGAACGCCGGCACGGCTGCAGCCCCACCGGCGCCACGCCCGCGCGCGCCGCCACCACGTCGCACCACGCGCCCGCCGCGTTGACCAGCACCGGCGCGCGGTAGATGCCGGCGCCGGCATGGACGTGCCACAAGCCGTCGCGCCGCTCGATCACGCCGGCCTCGGCGCCGCAGGCGATCACCCCGCCGTGATGGCGCACGCCGCGCAGGTAGCCCTGATGCAAGGCATGCACGTCCATGTCGGCGGCATCGGGCTCCAGCACCGCGCCCAGCACCAGTTCCGGCCGCAGCACCGGCACCAGCGCGCACGCGCCGGCCTGGTCCAGCCGCTGCGCCCGTGCGCCCATGCCGGCCAGCACCTGCCAGTGCGCGTCGAGCTGGTCCTGTTCGCCCGGGCGCGCCAGCATCATGGCGCCGCGCGGCGACAGCACGGGATGGTCGGCAAACCCCGTGGGCGGGGCATCGAGGAAGGCGCGGCTGGCCATGGTCAGGCCGCGCACCTGCGGCGTGCCGTAGCTTTCCAGGTAGAGCGCGGCCGAACGGCCGGTGGCGTGGTAGCCCGGCTGCGCCTCGCGCTCGAGCACGATCACGCTGGCCGCGCGCGCCAGCCAGTACGCCACCGAGGCCCCGGCAATGCCGGCCCCGATGACTAGGTAGTCAGCCGAAAACTGCTTGCCGCCGGCCGGAGCCGGATCGCTGTGGACCATTGCCCTGCGCCTCCCGTGTCATGCGAACTGGCAGGCAATGTAGCGTAAACCGGTCGCGTACTGCGCCGGGTCGGAGGCGGCGCCTCAGCCGCGGTGCGCCAGTTCGAGCGAGAACACCAGCCGCTGCAGGAAGTTTTCCATGCGCCCGTCCGGATTGACGAAGGCGCAGCCGAAGTGGTGGATGGCGCTGTCGTCGTGCCCCACCAGCCAGTGGCCGACCACCTGCATGTCCACCTCCAGCTTGCCCAGCTCGCGGAAGTCCAGCCGACACTTCGCCACCGTGGTGCCAACCGGCAGGCGCTCGGCGGTGACGGTCCTGGAGCGCAGGCCCACGCCGGAAAGCGACAGGTCGGCGATATCGAGGCCCAGCACGGTCTTGTCCGGCATCGGCATCTCGCAGCGGTAGCCCTTGGTCACCAGCGTGCGCGCGCGGAAATGGCGGCGGCGCTGGAAGTGATAGAGCTTGTCCGGAAACTCGACCACGAAGGCGGGGCCGTCTTCATAGCGCGTGGCCGCCGGCTGGCCCACCACGAAGTTGACCGGCACGCCGCGCAGCAGCCCGGAGAACGCGTTCTCTTCGGAAGTCATCAGCGACATCCGTTCGGGCTCGGCATTGCACCAGTCGAACACGAAGGTGCGGTTGACCGGGTCGACATGCAGGATCGAGGTGACGAACTGGTGCGCGGTGCGGGTGCGCACGCTCAGCATGCACTTCTGCCACGCCAGGTCGCGCAGCACCGTGCCGATCTGCGAGTTGTGGGTCAGGCGATAGCGCTCGTCCGCCGGGTCGGCTTCGGCATCGTGATCGGCGGGCCCGGGGGCGTCGTGCTGGTTCATAGGTTCACGCAACATCTGGAGGGGCTGGGAGCGACGGCCATGGCACAGCCGCGGACCAGCCGTGAGCCCGTCGGCGGCACCGGCCTGCCGGCCGCGCGCCGCATGTTAAGCGCCTGCACCATAGGCCGGCAAGACCGATGATCTCACTTCGGCAAATCTGTGGCAGAACTTGAGGACAGACTTCCGGGGGGTAGCGCTTGCGTGCCTTTCAGGCCTGCAGCGGTGGTGCGAGCGTGGCGTGCGCGCACTCGCGCAGCCATGCCAGCAGGGCCAGCCGGCGCGTGTCGTGCTCGAACGGCGCGGGCGACAGCAGGTGGTAGGCCGAGCCGTCGGCCGCAAACCCGAACGGCGCCGCCAGCCGGCCGTCGGCGATCTCGTCGGCAGCCATCAGCTGCGAAGCCATGGCCCAGCCCAGGCCCGCCGCCGCGGCCTGCAGGCTCAGATAGAAATGCTCGTACCAGGCGTCGCCGTCCAGGCGCAGCCGGCCCGCGTCATCGGGGCACGCCGCCTGCCAGCGCTGCCAGGCCTGCGGCCGCGTGCGCGTATGCAATCGCACCGGCGCCACCGCCGCACCCTCGGCCGACTGTGGCCGGCACACCGGGCCCACGCGCTCCTGCACCACCTCGCGCGCATGCCAGCGGACGTCGAAGGCAAAGTCGTTGCGCCGCAGCGCCAGGTCGGCGCCGCTGCGCGCAAAGTCGATCGGCCCGCCCGCCGCCATCAGGTGCAGCGGAATGTCGGGATGGCGCGCGGCAAAACGCGGCAGCCGCGGGATCAGCCAGCGCATGGCGATGGTCGGCTCGCACGACAGCACCAGCGCCCGCTCCGCGGGCTGTGCGCGGATGCGCGCGGCGGCGGCGGCCAGACCCTCCATCGACTGCGTCGCCGCCGCAAACAGCGAGCGCCCCGCCTCGGTCAGGAAAACGCCGCGGTTGCGCCGCTCGAACAAGGCCACGCCAAGCGTGTCCTCCAACTGGCGGATCTGCCGGCTGACCGCGCCATGGGTCAGGTGCAGCTCCTGCGCCGCGCGGGCAAAGCTCTCATGGCGCGCCGCGGCCTCGAAGAATCGGATCCATCCCAGCCAGTGCATCGGTCAGTTTTTCTCACGGAATCGCGCGAGTATATATCGGTTGTGTGGGCGTTTAGCGGCACGCAGAATTGGGTACGCTTCGACCCCCACGACTGGGGATCGGCCGGAAAACACAACATATCCTGACGCAACATGCCCCCTCTCGCCGAATCCTTCGCTGTCGCCACGGTGACCGTGCTGGCCGTGATCAGTCCCGGCCCGGACTTCGCCATGGTCACCCGCAACAGCTACCTGTACGGCCGCCGTGCCGGCTTGCTCAGTGCAGTCGGCATCGCCCTGGGCGTGCAGGTGCATGTGCTCTATACGATGTTCGGGGTATCGCTGCTGATGACGCACGCGCATGGCGTGCTGACGGTGGTGAAGGCGCTGGGCGCCGTCTATCTGGTCTGGATCGGCCTGCAGACGCTGCGCAGGCGCGACGCGCTGACGGTAGACCTGCGCGGCGGCCGCGCGCTGGCCCCGCTGGCGGCGCTGCGCATGGGCCTGCTGACCAATGCGTTGAACCCGAAGACCACGCTGTTCGTCGTCAGCACCTACACCCAGGTGGTGGACGTCCACACCCCGGTACCGGTGCAATGGGCCTATGGCGGATTCATGTCGGTGGCGCACCTGGCGTGGTTCAGCGTGGTGGCGTGGGTGTTCACCGCGCCGGCGCTGCGCGCGGCCATGCTGCGGCGCCAGCGGCTGCTGGACCGCGCCATCGGCTCGGCCCTGTGCGGGCTGGGCATGGCGCTGGGCTTCAGCAACCTGGCGTAGGGCCTTGCGCCGTCAGCGGCCAGGCTTGGCGCAGCAGGTGTTGCGGGCCCTGCGGACCGAGCCGGCTTTCGAACAACACCAGCCGCGCGACGCGCCACGGCGCGCTGGCCAGGGTGCGGTGCGCATCGAGCCACGCGCGCAGCGCGCTCTCGGGCACGGTCGGCTTGCAGCGGGCCAGGGTCACGTGCGGATGGAAGCGCCGCCGCTCCGGCGCGAAGCCGGCGGCTTGCGCCAGTGCCTCGCCTACCTCGGCGTGCATGGCGCGCAGCGCGTCCAGTCCGGGACCGGGCGCGAGGCCGGCCCATAGCACCGATCCCGGGCCGCTGCGAAAGCGCCCGGTGCCGTACGCCTGCAGCGTGAACGCAGGGGTACGCAGCATCGCGAGCGCGGCAGCGAGCTTTTCGACGGCCTGTGCCGCCTCGCCCAGGCCTTCGCCGAGGAAGTGCAGGGTCAGGTGGACCTGGGCCGGTGTCGCGGCGCGCACGCCGGGCACGGCAGGAAGCGTCGACAACAGCCCCACCGCCTGTGCGGGCGGCACTTCCACCGCGATGAACAGGCGTGCCATCGCTGCGTGGCCGGCTTCAGCCCGTCGCGGCAGCGATGCCCTCGCGCCGCAGCAGGGCGCGCTTGCGCTCGATGCCGCCGGCATAGCCGGTCAGCGCGCCGGCGCTGCCCAGCACGCGATGGCAGGGCACGATCACCGACAGCGGGTTGCGGCCGACCGCGCCGCCCACGGCGCGTGCATGCGTGGGCGGCAGCCCGAGCGTGCGCGCCAGTTCGCCGTACGAAGCGGTGACGCCGCACGGGATCTCCAGCAGCGCCTGCCACACTCGCTGCTGGAACGGGCTGCCGGCAAAGCGCACCGGCACGGTAAAGGTGTCGCGGCGGCCGGCAAAATACTCGGCCAGCTCGGCGGCGGCCCGGTCCAGCACCGCGGCGTCGGCCGCAGGCACGTCGCGGCTGTCGGCAATGCCGGCGGGATGGTACTTCTGTCCCGCGAAGAAGAGGCCGGTCAGGTGCCCGTCGCGCGCGCGCAGCAGCACGGTGCCCAGCGGGCTGTCGATATGACGATAGCTGGTCATGGGAGGGTCTCCGGTTGCGCCGCGGCCGGCGGCGTGTCCTTCATCGTTTCATAGCGGTGCCACAGGTGGATTGCGGCGTAGGCCCGCCACGGCGCCCATTGCGCAGTGCGTTCGTGCATCGCGCGCACGGTGCTGACGCCCAACACCTTGCGCAGCGCATAGTCGGTGCCGGGGAAGGCATCGGGCCAGCCCAGCGCGCGCATGGCGACATACTGCGCGGTCCAGTCGCCGATGCCGTCGATCCCGCGCAGCGCCGCCACCGCCTGCTCCGGCGCCGCATGCGGGTCGAGCACCAGCGTGCCGTCGGCGACGCGGCGGGAAAGCGCCTGTAGCGTGCGGGCCTTGCCTGGCGACACGCCCGCCTGGCGCAGCGCAGCCTCGGGCAACGCCGCCAGCGCGGCCGCGCTCGGGAAGGTGTAGCGCAAGCCGTCAGGCGGCGCGCCGTCCAGCGCCTGCCCCGCGCACTGTGCCAGCGCGGCCAGGATGCGCCGTGCCTGCACCACCGAAATCACCTGCCCGACCACCGCGCGCACCGCGATCTCGAAGCCGTCGACGCAGCCAGGCAGGCGCACGCCCGGCATCGCCTCGGCCAGGTCGCCCAGGTGCCGGTCCACCACGTCGGGGCGGCAGCCCAGGTCGCACAGCCGGCGCACCTTGCCCAGCGCTTGCGGAATCACGCGCGCCAGCGACGCCGACAGGGTCACGCGCAGCACCAGTCGGCGCGGCACATGCTCGATGCGGACCCAGCCGAGGTGGGCGCTGCCACCGGCTTCGACGCGCAAGGTGCGGAGGTAGGCGCCATCGCGGATGGCTTCGATGCCGTCGACCGCGCGCGTGGACAGGAAGCGCAGCCATGCGTCCCAGGCAAAGGGCGGCCGGTAGCCGAGCTCGAACACCAGCCGGTCGGCCACGCCCTCGGCGGCACGCCGGCGCAGCGCCAGCGGCGTCAGGCCGTAGCGGGTCTTCAGCACATCATTGAAGCGGCGCACGCTGCCGAAGCCCGCCGCCAGCGCCACGTCCGTCACCGGCAGCGCGGTATCGGCCAGCAGCCGCTTGGCCAGCAGCAGGCGCTGGGTCTGCGCGTACTCCAGCACCGACACGCCAAACTGCGCGTCGAACAGCCGCCGCAGGTGGCGCTCGGTCACGCCGATGCGCGCCGCCAGCGCGGCCACGCTGCCGTCGGCCATGAAGCCTTCGTCGATCAGCGTGGCGGCGGCCTGCGCCAGCCGGCCGGAAATATCGGCCAGGCCATGCCCCGGCGCCAGTTCCGGGCGGCAGCGCAGGCACGGGCGAAAGCCATGCTTCTCGGCCGCGGCGGCGCTTTCATAGAACGAGCAGTTCTCGCGCTTGGGAGTGCGTACCGCGCACACGGGGCGGCAATACACGCCGGTCGACGAGACGCCCACGAAGAAGCGCCCGTCGAAGCGGCGGTCGTGCGAGGCCACGGCCTTGTAGCAGGTGTCGGGATCGAGGTTCATGACGGCATGCTACCGCCAGATGCCGGCGCGCATCCGCTGCTTTCGGACATTTCCCTCTGGCGCGCGGGGATCGGTTGGGGCACAGTTGCCCTGCCCTTATCTTTCCCATCGGAGACCCCATGCGCCGCACCGCCCTGCACCTGTCACTGCTTGCCACGCTGGCCTGCCCCCCGGCGTTGGCGCAGCCTTCGGCAGCGCCGGTACAGGCAGTGCAGGCGACGCAGGTGGCATCGGTCGAAGGCATTACCGAACACCGCCTGCCCAACGGCCTGCGCATCGTGCTGGCGCCCGATGCCGCCAAGGCCACCACCACGGTCAACATCACCTACCTGGTCGGCAGCCGCCACGAGAATTACGGCGAGACCGGCATGGCGCACCTGCTCGAGCACCTGCTGTTCAAGGGCACGCCGTCGCTGCCGGGCAAGACCATCCCGGGCGAGTTCGCGCGGCGCGGCATGAGCGTCAACGGCACCACCGCGCAGGACCGTACCAACTACTTCGAGACCTTCACCGCCAGCGACGACAACCTGGACTGGGCGCTGCGCATGGAGGCCGACCGCATGGTCAACAGCGTGATCGCGCGCGCCGACCTCGACAGCGAGATGACGGTGGTGCGCAACGAGATGGAGATGGGCGAGAACAGCCCCGGGCGCATGCTGATGCAGCAGACCATGGCCGCCGCCTACCGCTGGCACAACTACGGCAAGGCCCCGATCGGCGCGCGCAGCGACGTGGAGAACGTCAGCCTCGACAACCTGCGCGCGTTCTACCGCCGCTATTACCAGCCCGACAACGCGGTGCTGGTGGTGGCGGGCAAGTTCGATCCCGCCGCCACGCTGGCGCGCATCGAGCGCTATTTCGGGCCGATTCCGCGCCCGCAGCGCGTGCTGCCGCCGGAGCCCACCGTCGAGCCCGCGCAGGAAGGCGCGCGCGAACTGGTAGTGATGCGCCCGGGCGACACCCGCCTGGTGGCCGCGCAATACCATGTCAGCCCCGGCTCGCACCCCGACACCACCGCGCTGTCGCTGCTGACCATCATCCTGGGCGACACCCCCGGCGGCCGGTTGTACAAGGCGCTGGTGGAGCGCGGCCAGGCTACGTCGATCGGCAGCGCGTTCTATGCGATGAAGGATCCCGGCGCGCTGCTGTTCATGGCGCAGGCGTCGAAAGACCAGCCGCTCGCGGCCGCGCGTGCCGGCCTGATCACGCAGATCGAGGGCTTTGCCGAGGCGCCCGTGACCGAGGCCGAACTGGAGCGTGCGCGCGTGCGCATGCGCAACGCCTACGAGCAGTACATGAACGACCCCGGCGCGCTGGGGATTGCCCTTTCCGAGGCCATCGCCAAGGGCGACTGGCGCCTGTTCTTCCTGGCGCGCGACCGCATCGAGACCACCACCCTGGCCGACGTGCAGCGCGTGGCGCTGAACTACTTCCAGGCCTCGAACCGCACCCTGGGCGTGTTCCTGCCGGCCGAGCAACCGCAGCGCGCGCAAGTGCCGGAGGTGCCCGACATCGCGGCCATGGTCAAGGGCTACCAGGGCCGGCCGGCGTTGCCCGCGGTGGCGGCATTCGATCCCAGTCCCGCCAACATCGAAGCCCATACCACGCGCCAGACGCTCGCCAACGGCATGCAGCTGGCGCTGCTGCCCAAGCCCGCGCGCGGCGAAGTGGTGCACGGCGTGCTGGTGCTGCGCATGGGCGACGCGCACAGCCTGCAGGGGCTGACCACGGTGGGCGCGCTGACCGCCGCGATGCTCCGCCGCGGCAGCGCCGGCATGGACCGCCAGCAGATCGCCGACCGCATCGAGGCCCTGCGCGCGCGCGTGGGCATCTCGGGCGGCTCCGAGCAGGTGTCGGTCAGCTTCGAGACGCGCCGCTCACATCTGCCCGAGCTGCTGGCGCTGTTGCGCGACCTGTTGCGCGCGCCGACCTTCCCCGAAGCCGAGTTCGAGACCCTGCGCCAGACCAGCATCGCGGAGCTCGAAAGCGTGCAGCGCGAGCCCGGCGTGCTGGCTGCCAATGCGCTGGGCCGGCACGGCGACCCCTACCCCGCGGGCGACCCGCGCCACGCGCGCACCATCGCCGAGAATATCGCCGACCTGCGCGCGGCCACGCTGGCGCAGGTGCGCGACTTCCATGCGCGCTTCTACGGCACGAGCCATGCGCAGCTGAGCCTGGTGGGCGATTTCGATGGCGCGGCTGCCGCCGCGCAGGCGGCCGCGTTGTTTGGCGACTGGACCGCGCCGCAGCCCTATGCGCGCGTCGAGCGGCCGTTCGTGCCGATCCCGGCCGCCGAGTTCACGCTGCCCACGCCGGGCAAGGCGAACGCCGTGTACCTGGCCACCGCCCCGATCGACCTGACCAATGATGCGCCTGACTACGCGCTGATGATGATTGCCAACCGCGTACTGGGCGGTGCCAGCCTGCGCAGCCGGCTGGCGGACCGGCTGCGCCAGCGCGAAGGCATGAGCTATGGCGCCAGCAGCTGGGTGCAGGTGGGCGCGCTCGACCGCGCCGGCCGCTTCGGCGTGCGCGCGCAATATGCGCCGCAGAGCCTGGCGCGGGTACAGCGCGCCGTCAGCGAGGAACTGGAGCGGCTGGTGCGCGACGGCATTACCGCGCAGGAACTGGCCGAGGCCGTCAGCGGCCTGCTGCAGCAGGGCATGGTCAGCCGCAGCAACGACGCCGCGCTGGCCGGCGCGCTGGCCAGCCAGCTCTACCTGGGCCGCACCATGGCCTTTACCGCTGAACTCGAGCAACGCCTGCGCGACGCCACCACGGAAGCGGTCAACGCCGCCATCCGCCGCTATATGCAACCTGACACGCTGTCGCGCGCCTATGCCGGCGACTTCGCCGGCGCAGCGGCGCAGGGCGCGGCAACCGGCCAGGCGGCGGGCACGCCCGCCAGCACGTCGACCGGTCCGACCGCCGGCGGCAACGAAGCCGGCGACACGCCGCCCGCGCGCCTCTGACATGCCCCTGAAATACATCGGCAACCATACTCGCCGGGCGGTGGCGCCATCCGCGAGCGCGGGCGACCCGGCGTCTTTGCGGCGATGGTGCGCGGCTGGTCCGATGCGCGCCGCGCCAGGGGCCTTGCCCCGACCCCGGGTTGACTGTATATTCGTACAGTATAAGTCGATACAAGAGGTGTGGATGTCAATCGTGCGAGCTGGCAGCAAGGCAGAAGCGCTCAGGCTTCTGGCCTCCGAAGGCGTGCTGGCGCTTGAGCTGGACTACGAGACCGGATGGCAGGACGCCGTCGAACTCGGCAGGCTCGGAGAAAAGCGCGGTATCAAGGTGCAGTATCGCGGACAAGAAAGCATCGCCGTCCGTTCCCGCGAAGCCCTGATCGAAGGGCTGGCCAAACCCAAGGGCACATTCCGTCAACGCAATCTCTATTGCCAGTTCGATCTTGGCACGCTGGCGGACCATGAACTGCTCGACCTCGAAGCCAAGGCCACGCGGCTCGGGGACTATATTCTCGCCGGCCACCTGCTGCGCGAGGTCGATGGCGTGTGGCCGCAGTAAGCGGCCTAAGCTACGTAAGCGCGCCTGCGATCACCAGAAAATAAGGAAGCCGCCCTGCAGGCGGCTTCCGTTACGTTGCGCCGGTCACGCCGGTCACGCCGGTCACGCCAATCATGCGGATCAATGCCAGAGCCGGGTCGCGTTGGCCCAGCGCGCCGCGCATGACTGCGCCACCGGCGCGTCGATGATGTCGTTGGCGGCATCGTCGGCCGGTGTCGCCGCGGCAGTCTCCAGCGCGGTGCGCCACAGCACCGCCGACACCAGCGTCTTGCACTGGCGGCGCTCGCCATGCGCCAGCGCCAGCAGGCGCTCGTAGCCGTCGATCACGATCAGGCGGTCGCCATGGCGCGGCTGCAGCGTAAGCGTGAACAGGTGGTCGCACTCGCACTGCATGCTACCGCCGCTGACCGCCACCACGATGGCACCGGGCAAGGCGATGCCGCTGTCCTGCACCTTGGTACGCAACCGCGCCAGGTGCGCCTGCACGCGCGGGTCCGGGGCAGCGCCGACGCTGGCCGCCATCTGTGCCGGCAGCGCGGAGAGCGCCATCAGCTCGGCCGGCGATACCGCCAGCGTGTACGCCTGCAGCGTGGGGCGATAGGTCGCCACCACCGCGCGCAGCCGGTGCGGCGCGCCGTCATCATGTCCTGCCTGCGGCGCACCGTCGCGCGCGCGATACTGCATCGTGTCCATGTCGACTCCTGCCACGCGGGCCGTTGGGGGTCAGTCGCGCAGCAGATGCTTGGCGATGATCATCTGCTGGATCTGCGTGGTGCCTTCATACAGGCGCAGCAGGCGCACATCGCGGTAGAAGCGTTCGGCCTTGTACTCGGCGATATAGCCGGCGCCGCCGTGGATCTGCACCGCGCGGTCCGCGACGCGGCCCACCATCTCGGTACAGAACATCTTGGTGCACGAAGCCAGCATGCTGACTTCCGGATCGCTCTTGCCGGCGGGCTTGGCATCGTAGCGCTGCGCGCAATCGCGCACCATCGACAGGCCCGCGTAGAGCTCGGCCTGGCTGTCGGCCAGCATCGCCTGGATCAGCTGGAAGTCGCCGATCGGGCGGCCAAACTGCTTGCGCTCCTTGGCGTACGCCACGGCGTCGGTGATGAGCCGGTGCGCCATGCCGCAGGCCAAAGCCGACAGGTGCAGGCGGCCGCGGTCCAGCACCTTCATGGCGGTCTTGAAGCCCACCCCCGGTACGCCGCCGATGATGTTGGCGGCCGGCACGCGCACGTTCTCGAGCACCACGTCGCAGGTCTTGGTGCCGCGCTGGCCCATCTTCTTGTCGGGCTTGCCCAGCGAGATGCCCGGGGTGTCGGCCGGCACGATGAACGACGAGATGCCCGCGGCGCCCGGGCCGCCGGTGCGGGCCATCAGCGTGAACGCGCCCGCGCGCGGCGCATTGGTGATGAAGCGCTTGGTGCCGTTGATGACATAGTGGTCGCCGTCCAGCTCGGCCCGGGTCTGCAGCGAGGCCGCGTCGGAGCCGGCGTTCGGCTCGGTCAGCGCGAACGAGATGATCATCTCGCCGCTGGCGATGCGCGGCAGGTACTGCTGCTTCTGTTCCTCGGTGCCATCCATCAGGATGCCCTGCGAACCGATGCCGACGTTGGTGCCGAATACCGAGCGGAAGGCGAACGCGGTATGGCCGAGGTCATAGACCACATCGCATTCCTGCGACATCGACAGGCCGATGCCGCCGTAGTTCTCGGGGATGGAGATGCCAAACAGCCCCATCTCCTTCATGTCGGCGACGATCTCGGCGGGCACGTCGTCGGTTTCCTCCAGCGTGTCTTCGGCGGGCTTCAGGCGTTCGTCGATGAAGCGCTGCACCGAGGCGCGCAGCAGGGCAAAGGATTCTTGGTCTAGGGCCATGGTGATTCTCCGGGTCAAGCCAGTACGTCAGTCTGGCCGCCTATGGTACGCCGGTGGCGGGATTTGACAATCCACTGGATCTTGGACAGAAGCGTCAACGAAATTTGACAATCAGCCGCCCCGACCTCTCAGCTGACGGAGAGCAGGCCGGCCATGCCGATGCCCAACGCCGCCAGTGCGTCGCCGGCAATCAAGCCCCCGCCAAGCAGCGACGCGGTGTTCATGTCGCGCGGCAAGCCTTGCCCGCGCGTCCCGCGCGCGCCGACTGCGGCGCCCACGCTGGCCAGCACACCGCCTGCCGCCATCCATGCCGCCGCCGTCAGGTTGACGAAACCGCCGAACGACGACGCATAAGGCGAGGGCAGGATCACGGCATCAAGCACGAAATCCGCCGCCTGCCCGCCTCGTCCGGAACGCGCAAAGCGCTGCCACGCAGGGTGGCCGAGGATGGCGCGGCGCAACAGCGCCGTGGCCAGCCCGATCAGCAGTCCCGCTCCGACCGCCAGATACTGGCCGGTCCGGTCCTGCGACAAGCCATGGAGCACGCCCACGATCTTGTAGGTCATGGCCGAGGTCCAGCGCGCCGGCTGCTGGTCGGCCGGCAGGCTGGTCTGGTCCAGCGCCAGCACCGGATAGGCCTGCAGGAACAGGCGCGCCATCGCCACCGCGACCAGTGCGCCGACCACGATGCCCGCCACCTGGTAGCCGAACTGCACCATGCGGTCGCTGCCCAGGCGCCAGCCGGTGGAGCGGTCCTGCTGCATGTCGCTGGCTTCGGCGGTGGCCACCAGCAGCACCGTGGCGGCGATCAGGCCGACTTCGGGCGCGCGCAGGCCGGCGGCCGCCATCAGGATCACCGACAGCACGAATGCCGATGAAATCGGATTCTGGTCGACCATCCCGACCGAGATGCCGTTGACCAGCGCGAACACCAGCGCCAGCAGCACGGCAATCAGCTGGAAGGCCAGCGGCTGCCCGAACCACAGCACGCCCGCCGCCACCGTGGCCGCACCCCACAGCAGCGCCCACGCCGCCACCCAGCCCATGCCCGGCCCGCGCCGCGGCGCGGGCGGTTGCGGCTGGCGCCGTGCCCGCCAGCGCCGGCATGCCTGCACCGACAACTGCGCCAGCAACTGCGCCAGGTCGACCACGGCCGCGCCCATGATCATGCCGAGCGCCACCAGGAATGTGGCCTTGCGGTAGGGCTCGCCCCGCGCGAGCCAGCCGGCGTCGACGAACCATGGCGTCATGGCCCATCCGGCCAGCCCGCCCACCAGCGCGGCGACGCCCACGCGCGCACCGACGATCATGCCGGCGCCGAAGGTGGCAGCGGACAGGTCCAGCACGGCCAGCCCCGGCACGCGCCCGGCCCCAAGCCCGCTGGCCAGGCCCAGCGCCATACCGCCGCCGAGGCGCGCCACCGAGCGCCGCAACAGCACCGGGTCGGTCAGCGCGCGCAGGATGTTGGCCACCGCCAGCCCCGACGGAAAGGTTAGCTGCATGCGGTCCACCAGCAACGGCGTGTACAGCATGCCCACGCCCACCCCGAACATGCCGATGCACAGCAGGTACAGCAGCAGTTGCCACAGCGGCGGCTGCGCCATGCCCAGCCACGCCATCGCCTGCAGTACCACCGCCATGCCGCCCATGCCCGCCACCGACGCCGCCGCGGTCTGGATGTAGTTGGCGCCATGGCGGCCGGATGCGCCATAGCCGGCCGTCACCACCGAGCCCAGGATGCCCGCCAGTACCTGTCCGCCAACAAAGAACCCCAGCGAGAAATTCATGTACGCCGCGGCGACGCCACCCAGCGGCCCCAGCACCAGCATGCCGGCCGCACCCAGCATCAGGTGGTATCGCCAACTGCCGGGCGATGGCAGCCAGGCCACGCGCGGCGCGGCATCGGAGGGCAGGACGGGCATGGCGCGGCCCCTTCAGCAGTGTGCCTGTTGCGAAGCATAGGCGAAGCACAGGGGAAGGAGCGCGGCGGCTGCGGCTGGTTTGCGCTACCGCAGTGCCGGCCGTGGCCGGAGGGGTTTACACTAGTTTCGCACGCAACTATATGGCCGATATAGTTGCGCCCACAACCATCTCGCACAAACTATCGCCCGTCATGCCAGATCCCCACGCGCCTCACCTGCCGGTGCCGCCCGCACCACCGCCCGATTCGTCCCGTCCCTGGCCGCAGCGCATCCCGGTGCTGATTGCCGGCGGCGGCCCGGTCGGCCTGACGCTGGCCGCACTGCTGGCGCGCCAGGGCATTGCCACGCTGGTGGTGGAAGCCGACGACGGCTACTGCGCCGGCAGCCGCGCGATCTGCATGGCGCGGCGCTCGCTCGAAATCCTGGGCTGGGCCGGCGCCGACCGGGCCACGGTAGCAACCGGCCTGCCGTGGGTCGGCGGGCGCAGCTACTACCGCGATACGCAAGTGCTGCATTTCCAGATGCCGAGCGAGCCGGGCGAGCGCTTTGCGCCGATGGTCAATATCCAGCAGTACTACCTGGAGGCCTTCGCCCACGATGCTGCGCTGCGCGGCGCGTCGCCCGCCGACGTGCGCTTCGGCGCGCGCCTGCGGACGCTGCGCCAGCACCCCGGCGGCGTGGTCGCCGAGATCGAGACCGGCGACGGCGCGGTGGAGATCGATGCGCAATGGCTGGTGGCGTGCGACGGCGGACGCAGCACGGTGCGCGAGCAACTGGGCCTGCGCATGGAAGGCACGCAGTACGAAGGCCGCTACGTGATCGTCGACATCGTTCAGAAAACCCGGCGCGAGGTGGAGCGGCTGGCCTGGTTCGACCCGCCCTCCAATCCCGGCTCGACCCTGCTGATGCACCGGCAGCCCGACGATGTCTGGCGCATCGACTACCAGATCCGCGACGACGAAGATCCCGACGAGGCGATCAGGCCCGAGAACGTGCTGCCGCGCGTGCAGAGCCACCTCGACATGATCGGCGAGACCGAGCCGTGGCGGCCGCTGTGGATCTCGATGTACAACGCCAAGTGCCTGACCCTGCAGGATTACCGCCATGGCCGCGTCATGTTCGCTGGCGACGCCGCGCACCTGGTGCCGATCTTCGGCGTGCGCGGGCTCAATTCGGGGCTGGACGATGCCGGCAACCTGGCCTGGAAGCTGGCCTGGGTGCTGCGCGGCCAGGCCGGCGACAGCCTGCTCGACACCTACTCCGCCGAGCGCCTGCACGCCACGCGCCAGAACCTTGCCTACGGCGCCAAGAGCACCGAGTTCATGGCGCCGCCCGACTTCGCCTTCAAGCTGATGCGCGAGGCCACGCTGCGGCTGGCGCCATCCGAGCCGGCGGTGCGTTCGCTGATCAATCCGCGCCAGTCGGCACCGATTGCCTATGTCGATTCGGCGCTGAACGGTCCCAGCGACTTCGGCGACGACTGCCCGGGCGCGGCACCAGGCGTGCCCGCGCCGGAGTTGCGCGTGGACGGGCCGGACGGCATCCGGCATCTGACGCAATGCTTCGGGCAGCGCTTCACGCTGCTCTGGTTCCGGCATGGCGCCGCTCGGCCGGCGCTGCCCGAACCGCTGGCCGCGCTCGCGCAGGAATATCCACAAGCCCTGCAAGCGTACCAGGTGGTCACCGGCGCCCCGGCCGGCGCCGCCGCGCTGGCCGACGTCGACGGCCAGGCCCACGCCCGCTATGGTGCCAGCCCTGGCACCCTGTATCTCATCCGTCCCGATGGCTATGTGCTGGCACGCTGGTGCGAACCGTCATGGGACGCCGTGCGCGCCACCCTCGCCCCCCTGCTGCAGACCGGAACCCGCCATGCAAGCTGAAGAACTCGACCAGGCCTATACCCGATTGTGCGAAGCCATGGGCCGCACCGGCGAAGCGCGTGCGCCGCTGATGCTGGCGATGGTGTGCCTGGGCCTGATGAGCCGGCAGCAAGCGCTGGCGCCGGTGATGGCGCTGATCGACGAGGCCGAGGCACGCAGCCGGCAAGGCCATGGCGGCTCTACAATGCCGACGCCCGAAACGGAAACGCCATGAAGCCACTGCCACGCCTCGAACAGTTCCTGACCTACCGCCTGCACCAGGTCAACAAGCTCAGCGACAAGGACAGCGCCGCCGCCTACCTGGAGCAATGCGGGCTGCTGCTCAGCGAGGGGCGTTGCCTGGCGGCGATCGGGGCCTTCGCGCCGCTGTCGGTCAACGCCCTGGCGCAGCGCGCCAACCTGACCAAGGGCCAGGCGAGCCGCTCGGCACAGGCGCTGGTGGCGCGCGGGCTGGTCAGCAAGGAAGCCAGCGCGGCCGACGGGCGCGGCGTGGTGCTGTCGCTGACCCCGCAAGGCAAGCCGCTGTACCGGCAGGCGATCGCCATGATCGCCCGGCGCAATGAGGAGATCTTCGGTTGCCTGAGCGAAGCCGAGCAGGCGCTGCTGGGCAGCCTGCTCGACCGGCTGGTGGCGCACGCCGGCCAGCAGGACGCAGAAGGCCCCGACGACGACGCGGACGCCTGAGCGCTCAGCGGCGCAGGTTGTCCACCTGCGCGCGGGCGCCGTCGCGGCGCGCGGCGTCCGCCATCTCGTTGCTGACCACGGTCTGTCCGATCGGTGCCAGCGCAATGCCGGCCAGCTTCAGGTGCTGGATCGCGAACGGGATGCCGATGATGGTCACGAAGTTGGCGAGCGCCGCCATGACATGGCCGATGGCCAGCCACACGCCGGCAACGACAAACCACAGCACATTGCCCACCAGCCCGAGCGCTCCGGTGCCGACATCGTCGCGCCCGGTCAGTTCGCGCCGGCTGATGGCCTGCTTGCCGAACGGAAAGAAGGTGAAGCTGCCGATCACGAAGCAGGCCTTGCCCCAGGGAATGCCGATGATCGAGATAAAGGCCAGCAGCCCTGCCAGCCACCAGGCCAGGCCCATCACCACGCCGCCAAGGATGAACCAGAGGAAGTTGCCGATCGCGCGCATGCTGTCGTTGCACCAGTGAGGGGAGGAACACGCATGATACGCAATGGCGCCGCGCCGGCATGGCGCTGAATGGCCTGCGCCGTAAAAGCGTACCCGTTTCTGCGTGCCGCGGCGGGTCCAGTCAAAGCCATGCCGCGGCGCCTTCGGGCCGGCGATAACGCATGATTTAGCTGCGTAGCCAGCGCACGCAACCGCGTCGCATTCCCGGCCTGCGGGCGCAAAGCGTACCCGTTTCTGCGTGTCGATCGATGGGCTGTCGCTTTTGGCAAGCCTTGCGCAGGGCAGAAGACCAACTGGATTTGCGCTCCCGCTTCAGCCAGTTGCGCAGCGGGCAGGCCGCAATGTTTGCTGACGCGGGCTAAGCCGGAAACACCACCCTGACCCGCAACCCCGGCCCGGCATCCTCCAGCACCACCCGCGCGCCATGCGACTGCGCGATCTCGGCGACGATGGCGAGGCCCAGGCCGCTGCCGCCGGTCGGCGCATCGGCGACGCGATAGAAGCGGTCGAACACGCGCGCGCGCTCTGCGGCGGGGATGCCCGGGCCGTTGTCGCTGACCACCAGTTCCACGCTACGGCCATCGGCACCGCGCCGCACCGCGACGTCGATGCGGCCGCCGGCGGGGATGTATGCGAGCGCATTGTCCAGCAGGTTGGTCAGCAGGATGCGCAACGCATCGGCGTCGCCGCGTACCACGGCGGGGGTAGTGTCGGCGCTGCCGTCCAGGCCCAGGTCGATGTCGCGATCGAGCGCGGCCTGGGCCATCTCGGCGACCACGGCCGCGGCCAGTTGATGCAGTTCCACCGGTTCGTGCGGGGGCACGGCCGCGCCCGGTTCCTGCCGCGCCAGCGTCAGCAGCTGGGTCACCAGGTGGGTCAGCCGCTCCAGCCCCTGGCGCAGCTTGGCGATGGCTTCGTCGCGCGCGGCGCCGTCGTCGGCACGCTCGACCAGTTGTGCCTGCAGCTGCAGCGCGGTCAGCGGCGTGCGCAGCGCGTGCGCGGCATCGGCGACGAAGGCGCGCTGGGTGTCGATGGCATGCGAGAGCCGCGCCAGCAGCTGGTTCAGCGCCGCGCTCAGCGGCGCGATCTCGTCGGGCATCGGGCGCACCGCCAGCGGCGCCAGCGCGTTGGCATCGCGCGCGCGCACCTCGGTGGCGATCTCGCGCAGCGGCCGCAGGCCGCGGCCCACCGCCATCCACACCAGCCAGCCCAGCAGCGGCAGCAACAGCAGCAGCGGCGCCACCGTGCGCAGCGCCATGCGCGCGGCCAGCGTGCGGCGCGCGCTCATCGGCTGCGCGATCTGCACCACGGCGGGCCCCAGCTGCATGCTGTACAGGCGCCATTCGCCCTGCTGCGTGGTCACGTTGGCGAACCCCAGCTCGGCGCGCGCTGGCAGTGCCGGATGCGAGTGCGACAGGTAAAGGCTGCGCCCGGAGCCGTCCCAGATATGGATCACCACATCCTCGTCGGCATGCGCGAGGTCGCCGGGCGCGCCGACAAAGGGCGGCGCCACCGGGTTGGGAAACTGGCTCGGCAGCGCCGCGGCCATCTGCTTCATCTGGTAGTCGAACAGCGCGTTGGCCTCCTGCCGCGCCTGCCCGTAGATCAGCGCGGTGGCGATGGCGATCCCGGCTATCAGGCCGGCCGCCAGCCAGGCCAGCAGCGTTCGCTGGATCGAGCGCATCAGCTGCCCTCCTCCTCGCCATCGGCCGCTGCTTCGCTGTCGAGGCGCGGCACCACATAGCCCACGCCGCGGATATTGCGGATCAGCGCCGCGCCGAACTTCTTGCGCAGCGCGTGGATGTAGACCTCGACGGTATTGCTGCCGACCTCGTCGTCCCAGCCATAGAGCCGCTCCTGCAGCTGCGGCACTGACCACACTTTGCCCGGGCGCGCCATCAGCGCCGACAGCAGCGCGAATTCGCGCGCCGACAGCCGCACCGGTTCGCCGCGGCAGGTGGCTTCGCGCGTGGCGGGGTTGAGCACGATGTCGCCGTAGGTGACCAGCGGTTCAGCACGCCCGGCGGCGCGGCGTGCCAGCGCGTGCATGCGCGCGGCCAGCTCCTGCAGGTCGAAGGGCTTGACCAGGTAATCATCGGCGCCGGCATTGAGCCCCGCGACACGGTCGGCGACGGCGTCGCGCGCGGTCAGGATCAGCACCGGCGTGGGCACGCCGCGCGCCCGCAGCGCGCGCAGCACCTCCAGGCCGGGGCGGCGCGGCAGCCCCAGGTCGAGCAGGATCAGGTCGTAGCACGCCTGGCCGTCCGCGGCGGTGCTGGCCGCAGCCAGGCCCGCATCGCCGTCGCGCACCCAATCGACGGCAAAGCCTTCCTGGCGCAGCGCCAGCTTGACGCTCTCGCCGATCATGGCATCGTCTTCGACCAGCAGCACGCGCATGGCTAACCGTTCCCGCCCGCGCTGCCGAGGCGTTCGGCCAGCGCCTGCGCCAGCCCCGCCAACGCCGGATGGCTGGCGGTGATGACATGGACCGGCACCGCCTCGAGCCAGCCGCGCATGCGACCCTTGGCGACAAAGCGCTCGGCGAATACCGAGTCCCGCAGCGCCGGCACGAAGCGCGGCAGGATGCCGCCGCCCAGATAAACGCCGCCGCGCGCACCGATCACCAGCGCGATATCGGCCGCGACCGAGCCCAGCAGTCCGAAGAACACCGCCATGGCGCGCTGGCACAGCGGGTCGTTGCGCTCGAACGCGCCCGCGGTGACCTGCGCCGGCTGCAGCGGCGCCAGCAAAAGCGTACCCGTTTCTGCGGCCAGCGCGGCATGGATATGCGACAGGCCGCTGCCGCTCAGCAGCCGCTCGGCCGAGACCCGGCCGACGTTGCGGTGGGCCGCGCGCCACGCGATCCATTCGTCGTCGGTGTCCGGCATCAGCTCGATATGGCCGCCTTCGCCGGCCAGCGCCACGGCCTGCCCGCCCGGCGCCGGCACCAGTCCGGAAACGCCCAGGCCGGTGCCGGGCCCGACCAGCGCCAGCGGCGCGGTGCGCACCGCGGTGCCGGCGCGCACCTGCGCCAGCCCGTCGGCGGGCAGGTGCGGCAGCGCCAGCGCCAGCGCGGTGAAGTCGTTGATCGCCACCAGCGTCTGCAGCCCGAGCGCGCGCCGCATGCCGTCGATCGAGAAGGTCCAGTTGTGGTTGGTCAGCCGGACCTGGTCGCCGGTCACCGGATTGGCCAGGCCGATCGCGGCGTGACGCGGCGTGGGCTGGCCGGAACCGGCGAGGCCGTCGAGGTACTGGCGCAGCGCCGCCTCCAGCGACGGAAAATCCGCCACCTTCAGCGCCGTCACCGGCCCGATCCGCATGGGCGCGGTCTCCAGCGCAAAGCGCACGTTGGTGCCGCCTACATCGCCGAGCAGGCGCGGGAAGTCAGCGGAGAAGGATGCGGTAGTGGCCATGGCAGCGGATCTCGTTCCTTGCGCAAAGGTGGGCAAGCGGGGCGGTCAGGTCTTGAACACGTCAAACCCGTGCCGGTGCCGCGACAGCACCAGGCTCACCGGCAACGACGGCGTGGGGCCCTGCAGCGCGCGCTCCAGCACCGCGGCCTTGGCCGCGCCGGAGACGGACAGGAACACGCGCTCGGCGGCCAGCAGCGCGGCCAGGTTCAGCGTGATGCGCGCATGCGGCGCCACCGACGGATGGGTGATGGCGTAGCCCGGCTGCGGCTCGCTCAGCGCGCTCTGCAGTTCGGGCGCATCGGGGAACAGCGAGGCGGTATGGCCGTCCTCGCCCATGCCCAGCACCACCACGTCGGGCTGGCGGAACGCGGCGTTGGCGCGCGCCACCGCCTGTGCGGGCGCGGCGGCGTCGTGCGCGTCGGCAATCAGCGGCACGAAGGCGGCGCTGGCCGCGGCCTCGCGCAGCAGGTGGGCGCGCACCAGTGCGGCGTTGCTGTCGGCGTGGTCGGGCGGCACCACGCGTTCGTCGACCAGCGTGATCGTCACCGCGTCCCAGCGCACGTGCCGGTGGCGCAGCCGCTCGAACATCGCCACCGGCGAGCGCCCGCCCGAGACCGCCAGCACCGCCCAGCCCTTGACGCGCACGGCGAGCTCCAGCGCATTGCCGATCGAGATCGCCAGGGCCTCGGCCTGGTCCATCGGCGTGGGATGTTCAAACAGGCGCATGGCGGCTTCCTTTACAGGGGTGCGAGCCCATGGCTCAGGCTTCCTCGTGCCACAGGCCGCCATCGCGCGACATCAGCGCCGACGACGCCGCCGGCCCCCAGGTGCCGGCGGTATAGGGCTTGGGCGGAACCGTGCTGGCTTCCCAGGTGTCGATGATCGGCTCGACCCAGCGCCACGCCTGCACCTGCTCGTCGCGGCGCACGAACAGGCCGAGCCGGCCGCGGATCACGTCCAGCAGCAGCCGTTCATAGGCGCCGGCGCGGCGCACCTTGAACGAGTTGGCGAAGTCGAGGTCGAGCGAGGTGGGCGTCAGTTCCAGCGTATCGCCGGGCTGCTTGACCAGGCAGTACAGGCGGATGCTTTCCTCGGGCTGCAGCTGGATCACCAGCCGGTTCTGCGGCGACTGCGTCAGCGGCCGCGGGAAGATCGCGTGCGGCACGTCGCGGAAGTGGATCACGATCTCGGCCACGCGCGACTGCATGCGCTTGCCGGTGCGCAGGTAGAACGGCACGCCTTCCCAGCGCCAGTTGGCGATCTCGGCCTTGATCGCGACAAAGGTCTCGGTACGGCTGTCCGGCGCGATGCCTTCTTCCTCCAGGTAGCCGGGCACCGGCTTGCCGCCGATCGCGCCGGCGCGGTACTGGCCGCGCACGGTCTTCTCGGCCACGTCCTGCGGCGTGATCGGCCTGAGCGCCTTCAGGATCTTGATCTTCTCGTCGCGGATGGCGTCTTCGCTCAAGCTGGCCGGGGGCTCCATCGCCACCATGCACAGCAGCTGCAGCAGGTGGTTCTGCACCATGTCGCGCAGCGCGCCGGTGCGGTCGTAGAAGTCGCCGCGCGTTTCCACGCCGAGTTCTTCGGCAATGGTGATCTGCACGTCCTGCACCCACTCGCGGCGCCACAGCGGCTCGAACAGCGCGTTGCCGAAGCGGATCGCCATCAGGTTCTGCACCGACTCCTTGCCCAGGTAATGGTCGATGCGGTAGATCTGCTCTTCGGCAAAGAATTTTGCCACCGCGGAGTTGATGGCCTCGTTCGATTCCAGGTCATGGCCCAGCGGCTTTTCCAGCACGATGCGCACGTTGGGCGCGTGGCGCGTGTTCAGGCCGGTGCGCGCCAGTTGCTCGCAGATCGACACGAACAGGTGCGGCGCGGTGGCGAGATAGCACACCACCACCTCGGGCTTGCGCGACAGCAGCTGCTCGGCCAGCGCATCGAAATGCGCCGGCACGCGTGCATCGGCCTGCACGTAGACGATGCGTGCGCAGAACCTGTCCCATGACTCGGGCGGCGCATGGGCCAGCGCGGGCCGCACGCTCTGTTCCAGCGAGGCGATGTAGTCCGCGCTCGACATCGGCTGGCTGCCGGTGGCGAGGATGCGTGCGGCCGGATGCAGCAGCCCCGCGTGGTGCGCATCGAACAGGGACGGCAGCAGCTTGCGCCGCGCCAGGTCGCCGGTGCCGCCAAACAGCACCATGTCGAAATCAGGCATGCTCACCCTGCGCTCCTTGAGGATTCGAGTTGTCGCGGCCAGCGCGCGATGGCCGGCCGGGTAGCGGCCAGTTTACGTGAGTCGCTACGGCTTGGCGAGGCAAGCGTACCCATTTCTGCGTGGTTGGCGTAGGCCGCGGGCGGGCCATCAAGCACCCTCCGCCGTGCAGGCCCCGGCAAAGTACGCTAGGCTGAAAGCTCCCCCGCAGGAGAACCCCATGCCACGTCATCCAGTGCTCGAGCGGGTCACCGCCCGCATCGTCTCCCGCAGCACCGCCTCGCGCCAGGCGTATCTTGACCGCACCCGCGCCATGGCCGGGCAGAAGGTCGAACGCGCGCAGCTTTCCTGTACCAACCTCGCCCACGCGGTGGCCGCCATGCCGGACGCCGCCAAGATCCGGCTGAAGGCCGACGAGCGGCCCAACCTGGCCATCGTCTCGGCCTACAACGACATGCTGTCCGCGCACCAGCCGCTGGCCGCGTTCCCGCAATGGCTCAAGGAAGCCGCGCTCGACGCCGGCGGCACCGCGCAGTTTGCCGGCGGCACGCCGGCGATGTGCGACGGCGTCACGCAGGGCCAGGACGGCATGGACCTGTCGCTGTTCTCGCGCGACGTGATCGCGCTGGCCACGGCGGTGGCGCTGTCGCACCAGATGTTCGATGGCGCGCTGTACCTGGGCGTGTGCGACAAGATCGTGCCCGGGCTGGTGATGGGGGCGCTGTCCTTCGGCCATTTGCCCGCGGTGTTCGTGCCGGGCGGGCCGATGACCACCGGCATCAGCAACGACGAGAAGGCGCATACCCGGCAGCTCTACGCCGAAGGCAAGATCGGCCGCAAGGAGCTGCTCGAGGCCGAGACCCGCTCCTACCACGGACCGGGCACCTGCACCTTCTACGGCACCGCCAACTCCAACCAGATGCTGATGGAAATGATGGGCCTGCATCTTCCTGGCACGGCCTTCGTCAATCCCAACACGCCGCTGCGCGAAGCGCTGACGCGCGAGGCCGCGCGCCAGGCTCTGAAGCTGGTGCACGGCGGCGAGCGCTATACGCCGGTGGCCGAGGTGCTGGACGAGCGCGCCTTCGTCAACGGCATCGTCGGGCTGCTGGCCACCGGCGGCTCGACCAACCACACGCTGCACCTGATCGCGATGGCGCGGGTGGCCGGCATCGTGCTGAGCTGGGACGATTTCGACGAACTGTCGGCAGTGGTGCCGCTGCTGGCGCGCGTGTACCCGAACGGCAAGGCCGACGTGAACCAGTTCCAGGCCGCCGGCGGGCTGCCGGTGGTGATCCGCGGCCTGCTCGCACTCGGTCTGCTGCACGACGACGTCACCACCATCGTCGGCCAGGGCCTGCAAGACTACACGCGCGAGCCGGTGCTGCGCGACGGCCAGCTGACGTGGATCGATGGCCCGGCCGCGCCGCTCGATGACAGCATCGTGCGCGCCGCCGACGCGCCCTTTGCGCCGGACGGCGGCATCAAGCTGCTCGACGGCAAGCTGGGCCGCGCGGTGATCAAGACCTCGGCGGTCAAGCCCGAGCACCAGGTGGTGCAGGCGCCGGCGATCGTGTTCGAGCATCAGGACGATGTGCTGCACGCTTTCAAGCGCGGCGAGCTGGAACGCGACTTCATTGCGGTGCTGCCGTGGCAGGGCCCGGCGTCGTGCGGCATGCCGGAGCTGCACAAGCTCACGCCCACGTTGACGGTGCTGCAGGACCGAGGTTTCCATGTGGCGCTGGTGACGGACGGACGCATGTCGGGCGCTTCGGGCAAGGTCCCGGCCGCCATCCACGTCTGCCCGGAAGCGCTGCGCGGCGGCGCGATCGCGCGCGTGCGCAGCGGCGACATGATGCGCGTCGACGCGACCACGGGCACGCTCGACGTGCTGGTGCCCGACGACGAATGGCAGGCACGCACGCCGGCGCGCCCGGACCTGAGCGCCAATCGCCATGGCGTCGGCCGTGACCTGTTCGCGAGCTTCCGCCGCCAGGTCAGCACGGCCGAAAGCGGGGCCTGCACGCTGTTTTCGGACGAGGGCGAGGCGCAGGACGCGCGCGGCTAGCCCGGTTGGCGCGCGGGCTGGCGCGTCGGCTGGTGCGACGGCTGGTGCGACTGCGGCGCGGCCGGTCGCGAGGCTGCCGACGGCGCGCTGTCGGCCACCTTCACCACGCCCGGCACCGACGACGCGCCCGGCACGTGCAGCTCCTGGATCGGCACCGCCAGCTTGCTGCCGGCCTGCTCCAGCACCTGCTTGATGCGCTCGTAGAAGGCGAAGCGCACGTTCCAGTAATCGTCGTTCGAGGTCCAGTAGCGCACGTTCAGCGTAATGCCCTGCTGGGTGTAGTTGACCACCATGGTTTCGGGGGCGGGCTCGGCCAGCAGCCGCGGCTCGCGCGCCAGCATCGCGCGCAGCGCTTCCAGGCTGCGCTGCACGTCGCTGTCGAAGGTCACCGTGGCCTCGATGTCGGCGCGCCGCGTGGCGTTCTCGCTGTAATTCGTGATGGCGCTGCCCCACAGCTTGCCGTTGGGCACGCGCAGGCAGACGCCGTCGAAGGTGGTCAGCTCGGTCATGAAGAGCCCGGTCTCGCGCACGGTGCCGGCCACGCCCTGCGCGTCGATGTACTGGCCCACGCGAAACGGGCGCAGCAGCACCAGCATGATGCCGGCGGCAATGTTCTGCAGCGTGCCCTGCAGCGCCAGCCCGATCGCCAGGCCGGCGGCACCGAGCATGGCGATGATGCTGGCGGTCTGCACGCCGAACTGCGACAGCACCAGCACGATGGTCAGCACGCGCACCATCCACTGCAGCGCATTGGCCAGCAGCGGGCGCATGGTGGCGTCGACATGGGTGCGGGCCAGCGCAGCGCGCGCCGCAGTGCCGACGCGGCCCGACAGCCACCAGCCGATCATCAGGATCAGGATGGCCGCCAGGCAGTTCATGCCCTGGTTGATGCCGAAGCGGACCAGGTAGGACCAGCCCGCCTCAAGCTGGTCGGCATCGATGAAGTTGAGATCCATGGGAGCGGCTCCGTTTGCGGTTGTTGTCAGGTTGTCGACGGTGCTGGCCTGGGACGGCGATGCGTACCCGTTTCTGCGTGCCGTGCGATGCCCGGGCGGACTTGCCGGAACGCTGGACAGCGGTTCACGTTTGACAAATTGATGAGCATTGAACGCAAGATGTCAGACGATCACCGACAAAGCCGGAAACACGACACATATGAGGGGACAAGCGAAGCGGAAGCGGGTTCCCAGGACTCGGACGCGGATTTGTGTGCTGTGGGCGCCAGGCCTTGCGCTGCAACGGCTGGCGCCGGTCCGACCGCAACCAGAAAGGCTACGCGCCCGCGCGCCAGGCACCGGGTGTCATGCCGAACGCGGCCTGGAAACGACGGCTGAGATGGCTGGCCGAGGCAAACCCGGCGCGGGCGGCGACTTCATGCAGCGGGCGGCGCGGATCGGCCAGCAGCCGTTGCGCCCGCTCCAGGCGGGTCTGCAGCACCCATGCATGCGGCGGCATGCCGAACGACACCCGGAACATGCGCGCGAAGTGGAATTCCGACAGGCCCGCCAGTGCCGCCAGATCGCCCAGCGTCGGGTTGCTGTCGGGATGGCTTTCGATCCAGTCGCGCACGGTCCGCCGCGCCTGCGCGGACAAGCCACCGCGCCAGTCGGTCGGGGCGGCGCGGCCGGCGTGGTTCAGCACCAGGTGGCTGAGCGCCTCGTGCGCCAGCGCGTTGCCGGCCATGCGGGCCTCGGGCAAGCGCCAGTCGAGCGCGGCAAGATGCTGGCTCAGCGCATGCAGGCGCGGATCGTCGGCAAAGGTCAGGTCGCGCAAGGCCACCGAGCGCGGTTCGCGGTCGAGCAGGCGCACGCAGTGCCAGGCCAGGGTTTCGGGGCGGAAATACAGATGCAGGAAGCGCTGCGGACCGCCGACATGCCAGCGCGACTCATGGTCGGCCGGCAACAGGCACAGCCTGCCCGGGGCGCCTTTGTTGCCGGGCTGGTCGCGCCGGTAGGTAGCGTGGCCGCCCTGCAGGTAGACCGACATGGTGTGGTGGCCGGGCCGCGCATAGCCGGTGCTGTCGTTCCGGTTGCGCCACAGCGCCACGCCCAGGCCATCGCCCAACGGGGCGGCGCGCTCCAGCGAAGCGCGCGAGCCGCTGAGCGCGGCGAACACCGCGTGGCGCTGGAGCGGATCGGTCGGCAAGGTCATGTGGCGCAAGGCGTGGCGGGATGCGGGCGGTGATGCGAGCGGCAACAGTCGGGCGCGACTTTCAGCGACGAAAGTTGGCGCGCGAGGCATCACTATACCGCCGTCAGCCCCGCCGCCGCGCACGCAGAAACGGGTACGCTCCGGGCATCGCCATGCAGGCCCGCACGCGCCATGCGGCCGTTCAGGCGGGATGTTCGTGCAGCTTGTCGCGCGCCGCCAGCGCCGGGAACAACCGCATCCACACCGCCACCACCAGCAGCGTGCCGACCCCGCCCAGGACCACCGCGCCCACCGGGCCGAACAGCGCGGCGGTGACGCCTGACTCGAACTCGCCCAGCTGGTTGGAAGCGCCGATAAACACCGAATTGACGGCGCCGACGCGCCCGCGCATGTCGTCGGGCGTATCGAGCTGGACCAGCGTGGAGCGCACCACCACGCTGATCATGTCCGAGGCACCCAGCACCACCAGTGCCGCCATCGACAGCGGCAGCCAGGTCGAGACCCCGAACACCACCGTGGCGACGCCGAACACCGCCACCGCGGCGAACATCACGCGTCCGGCGCGCCGGTTCAGCGGATGGCGCGCCAGCCACAGCGCCATCGCCAGCGCGCCGAGGGCCGGCGACGAGCGCAGCAGCCCCAGCCCCCACGGTCCGGTATGCAGGATGTCGCGCGCGTAGATTGGCAACAGCGCCGCGGCGCCGCCCAGCAGCACCGCCACCATATCCAGCGAGATCGCGCCCAGCAGCACCGGGCGGCTGCGGATATAGGCGAAACCGGCAAAGACGGTGCGCACGCTGACCGGCGCGGTCAGCCGCTGCGCCGCCTGACGCAGCGTGATGCCGCCCACCAGCAGCGCGGCGATCGCAAACAGCGTCGCGCTCAGCGTGTACACCACCCCCGGGCCGGCCACATAGGCGAAGCCGCCGATGGCCGGGCCGATGATGATGGCGGCCTGCCCCGCCGAGCTGGCCAGCGCCACCGCGCGCGGCAGCTGGCGCGGCGTGACCACGCTGGGCAGCAAGGCCTGCAGCGTGGGGTTCTCGAACGCGCGCGTGGCGCCGATCAGCGCGACGAAGACAAAGATGTGGTGGCTATCGATCCAGCCGCCCAGGCTGGCGGCGGCCATGCCGGCGGCCAGCAGCGCCTCGAGCGACTGGCAGGTGCGCACGATGCGGCGCCGGTCGAAGCGGTCCGCCACGTGGCCCGACATCAGGATCAGCGCCACCGACGGCAGGAACTGCACCAGCCCGACCATGCCCAGCATCAGCGGGTCGCGCGTCAGGTCGTACATCTGCCAGCCCACCGCCACGGTAAAGATCTGGTAGCCGATGGTGGTGCACAGCCGCGCGAACCAGTAGCGGCGAAAGACGGAATCACGGAAGACGCTGTCCGGCTCGGCGGCCGGAACGGTGGCAGGGGAAGACATGGACGGGGCAGGAAGGGAGCGGAGCTTGCGCCCGGGAAGCGGGTTCGCCGTGCGCAAAGGGCAGATTCTAAAGCGTGCGTTTAATTGCTGCATGCAAATGCCCACGCCTGCACACCGGTTACGGAATGTGCGGAATGAAGCGCGTATCTTGCCTCTTTGTCAGCACAATGATGCAGAGACGCGACACGCGCTGGCGGCGCAACGCCGGGCTTCTCGCTTTTGAGAATCACTCGCATTTATAATCGCCGCCCATTGGCGCGACCGTCCGGACCATCGCTTCCGGCGCAGCGGGACGCGCCGCTCTCCCCAGGAACCTCACCTTGCAGCCCGCTTTCCGCCTGACCGGGGGTGCCATCAGCGCCGCCCTGCTGTTTGCCCAGTTCGCCGCGATGCCGGCCCACGCCGCCGAACCGGTTTCCGCAACGCCCGCCACTGCCACCGCCGCCAATACCGAAGCCACGCTGAACACGGTTACCGTGGTGGGCAACTGGCTGGAAAACGCCAATGAGGCCAAGGTGCTGGAGCATCCGGGCGCACGTACCATCGTCGACCGCGAGACCTTCGCCGAAGCCGGCGCCAACAATGTGCGCGAAGTGCTGCGCCGCATTCCCGGCGTGCAGGTGCAGGAGAACAACGGCACCGGCGGCAGCGATGTCTCGCTGAACGTGGGCGTGCGCGGGCTGGCCTCGCGGCTGTCGCCGCGCTCGACCATCCTGATGGACGGCGTCCCGCTGGCGGTGGCGCCCTACGGCCAGCCACAGCTGTCGATGGCGCCGCTGTCGCTGGGCAACCTCGAGACCATCGACGTGGTGCGCGGCGCGGGCTCGGTGCGCTACGGCCCGCAGAACGTGGGCGGCATCATCAACTTCGTGACGCGCCCGATCCCCGCGACCTTCGCCGCCGATGCCTCGGTCTCGACCGACATCTACAGCCACGGCGGCAACGTCAAGACCAACCCGACCGCATTCATCGGCGGCACCAACGAGCAGGGGCTGGGCGGGGCGCTGCTGTACTCGGGCATCCACGGCAACGGCTACCGCGCCAGCAACGACCACGTCAATATCGACGACCTGCTGCTCAAGGGCGCGTACCGGATCTCGAAGACCGACTCGCTGAGCGCCGCCTTCCACTACTACGAAGGCACGGCCGGCATGCCTGGCGGCCTGACGGCGGCGCAGTACGCGGCCGACCCGTTCCAGTCGATGCGCCCCTACGACAACTTCAGCGGGCGGCGCCACGACTTCAGCCTGAAATACAGCCACAACGACGCCGACCGCAAGTTCGAGGTGCTGACGTACTACACCGACAGCTTCCGCGGCAGCAATATCGAGCAGGAAGACGTCCGGAGCAACGCCAATCCCCGGCCCTTGCGCTTGACCGCGGCGCCACGCAACTACCATACATTCGCGATCGAGCCGCGCTACTCGCAGCTGTTTCGCGGCGACAGCATGAGCCATGAAGTCAGCGTCGGCTACCGCTTCCTGCGCGAAGCCAGCGACGAGCAGGCCGCGCGCACAGCCTTCTACCCGCCCGGCTCGCTCGATCCCACCACCCTGCCGTCGCCGGTCTACCAGTGGCGCACCGGCGGCACCACCGCCAACGCGGTCTATATCGACGACACCATCAACGTCGGCAACTGGACCATCACCCCCGGGCTGCGCTATGAGTTCATCCGCTCGTACGTGACCGACAACTTCAGCGGTGTGCGCCGCGACGTGTCTTCCAACGAGCCGCTGCCGTCGCTGGCGGTGATGTACCACGTCAGCGACCAGTGGAAGCTGTTCGCCAACGCCGGCGTGTCGTTCGGCCCGCTGCAGTATTTCCAGATCGCGCAGACCACCAACGGGCTGACGCCGGAAAAGGCCAAGACCTACGAGATTGGCACGCACTTTAACGCCAATGGCTGGGGCGGCGAGCTGACCCTGTTCAACATCGACTTCGACGACGAGCTGCAACTGCGTGGCGCCACCGGCGGCTCGCCTGAGGCATGGACCAACCTCGGCGCCACCACTCACCGCGGCGTGGAATCGTCGCTGCGCTATGACTTCGGCGCGCTCGACAAGTCTTTGATGGGCCTGTCGGCCTACGCCACCTACACCTACACCGAAGCCACCTACAACCAGGGCAACTTTGCCGGGCGCGACCTGCCGTTCTATTCTCGCCACGTGGCCACGGTGGGCATGCGCTACGCGCGCAACCGCTGGTCGTTCAATGTCGATGGCTTTGCGCAGTCCAAGCAGCACTCGCCGGGCGACCCGAGCACGTCGACCACCTACCAGACCGCGGAAAGCGCCAATGGCGCGCTGGGCGATATCCCGGGCTATGCGCTGATGAACCTGCGCGTGGGCTATGACTTCGGCAAGGCCGCGCAGAACCTGAAGCTGGCGGTGGGCGTGAAGAACGTGTTCGACAAGCGCCATTTCACCCGCTCGACCGACAACAATGCCGGCAAGTATGTGGGCATGCCGCGGACGTTCTATATCCAGGCATCACTGGCGTATTGATTGGCTGCAAAAGCGCCAGGCAAACCCTCAGAACAGCAAAACGGCTCGCCATGGCGAGCCGTTTTGCTTTGCACGAGGACGATGATCAGACGATCTCGCGCGTCTCCAGGAACTGCAGCTCCGGGAACCGCTCCTGCGTCAGCCGCAGGTTGACCATGCTTGGCGCCAGGTAGACATGGTCGCCGGCACCGTCCAGCGCCACGTTATGCCCGGCCTTGGCGATCAGCTTCTCGATCTCGGCCGGCGTGCCCTTGAGCCAGCGCGCGGTGGCGCATTCATGCGATTCGAAGATGGCATCGACGCCGTATTCATGCTCGAGCCGGTGCGCCACCACGTCGAACTGCAGGATACCCACGGCCCCCAGCACCAGGTCGTTGGACGCCAGCGGGCGGAACATCTGCGTGGCGCCCTCTTCCGCCAGTTGCTGCAACCCCTTCTGCAGCTGCTTGACCTTGAGCGGGTTGTTCAGGCGCGCGCGACGGAAGAATTCCGGCGCGAACGACGGGATGCCGGTGAACTTGAGCGGCTCGCCTTCGGTGAAGACATCGCCCAGGCGGATGGTGCCGTGGTTGGGCACGCCGATGATGTCGCCGGCGTAGGCCTCTTCGGTGGTGTTGCGGTCCTGCGCCATGAAGGTGATGGCGTTGTTGATCGCCACGGTCTTGCCCGCCGAAACGTGCAGCAGCTTCATGCCGCGCTCGAAGCGGCCCGAGCACACTCGCACGAAGGCAATGCGGTCGCGGTGGCGCGGATCCATGTTGGCCTGGATCTTGAACACGAAGCCGGTGAACTTGGGCTCCTGCGGCTCGACCACGCGCGAATCCGTGTTGCGGGCCAGCGGCGGCGGCGACAGTTCGCACAGCGCATCCAGCAGCGACTGCACGCCGAAGTTGTTGATGGCCGAGCCGAAGTACACCGGCGTCTGCTTGCCGTTGAGGAAGGCCTCCTTGTCGAAGGTATGCGAGGCCCCGCGCACCAGCTCGATCTCGATGCGCAGCTCTTCGGCCTGGCTGCCAAGGATGCGGTCCAGCTCGGGATTGTCCAGGCCGTCCAGGATCGCGGCCGTGCCCTTGTCGCCGTGCGGGTCGAACAGCTGCACCTTGTCGTCGATCAGGTGGTACACGCCGCGGAAGGCCTTGCCCATGCCGATCGGCCAGGTCATCGGCGCGCACTGGATCTGCAGCACGTCCTCGATTTCATCGAGCAGTTCGATCGGCGAGCGACCTTCGCGGTCGAGCTTGTTGATGAAGGTCAGGATGGGGGTGTCGCGCAGCCGGCAGACGTTCAGCAGCTTGATGGTCTGCGCTTCCACGCCGTTGACCGAGTCGATCACCATCACCGCCGAGTCCACCGCGGTCAGCGTGCGATACGTGTCTTCGGAGAAGTCCTCGTGGCCCGGGGTGTCGAGCAGGTTGACGATGTTCTCCTGCGCCTTGCCGTCCGCGCTGTCGCGGCGGTAGGGGAACTGCATCACCGACGACGTCACCGAAATGCCGCGCTGCTTTTCCAGCTCCATCCAGTCCGAGGTGGCATGGCGGTCCGCCTTGCGCGCCCGCACTTCGCCCGCGACCTGGATCGCGCCGCCGAACCACAGCAGCTTTTCGGTCAGGGTGGTCTTGCCCGCGTCGGGGTGGGAGATGATGGCGAAGGTGCGACGACGCGCAATTTCAGGAACGAGCGAGCTCACGGCAGCGGAATCAGACTGGGAAATATTGGGATGGCCCGGCGGTGGCCGGAACCAGGACCGGCAGCGCCGCGGGCGGCCGCAGGGCCGGGCCCTGCGGGCACGCGAAGGGAATGGGGCGTTATTTTACCGGTTTGGGCGCCGCTACGGGATTTGCGTTGTCGCCTGCCGGGTCCACACCCCGATCCATGTCTGCTCCATGCCCGCTCCGGCGTGCTGCCGCTACTCGGCCAGCTTGTCCGCCGGCTTGCCGCGCAGGCTGCCGAACTGCAGCGCGTACTGGCGCGTCAGCTCTGCGCCGAAGAAAAAGATCTGTGCTGAGTAATACACCCACAGCATCAGCGCCACCACGGAGCCGGCAGCGCCATAGGACGAGGCCACGGCACTGTTGCCCAGGTACAGCCCGATCAGCCGCTTGCCGATCGAGAATAGCAGCGCGGTGATGACCGCGCCCATGGTGACGTCGCGCCAGGCAATGCGCGCATTGGGCAGCATCTTGAAGATCACCGCGAACAGCGCGGTCACCACCGCGAACGAGAACAGCGACGAGATCGCTTCGGCCACCGGAGCGAACCACGACTGCGTCCACAGCTGGCCCCAGATGCGCTCGACCACCGCCAGCGCCGCATTGACGATCAGCGACACCAGCAGCATGAAGGCCAGCACCAGCACCAGGCTGAACGACAGCAGGCGCGTGCGCAGCAACTGGCGCCAGCCGGCGGTGTCGGGCACCGGCACGTGCCAGATGTCGTCCAGGCTGCTTTTGAGTTCGGCAAAGGCGCTGGTGGCGCCGACGAACAGGATGCCGGTCGCGATCAGCGCGGCCATGCCGCTGCCGCCGGCGCGGTGCGTCGCGGCCAGGATGCCCTCGATGGCGGCGGCGCCCTGTTCGCCGACCAGCCCTTCGAGCTGCGCGAAGATCTCGCCGCGCGCCGCCTCGGCGCCGAAGAACAGGCCGGCGATCGAGATCACCAGCACCAGGATCGGCGCCAGCGAAAACAACATGTAGAAGGACAGCGCCGCGCCCTTGCTGGCGGCGCGGTGCGCGAACCACGAGGTGATCGCGGCGGCCACCACGCGCAGCGTGCGCGCGCCGGTGTGGCGGTCGGGCAGCCAGTGGGGGCGGTGCCGGCGCGGCGGCGGCACGCCGTCGGCGGCAGCCGATGAGGAAGGTTCGGTCTTGTCAGTCACGGCCTGGTGCTGGCGCGATCCGGCGCGGGGACCGCGGATGGATTGCGCCTGCCCGCGCGGCCGGCGCTGCGTTCATCATACTGCGCATCGCGCCGCTTGCCCAAGGCGCGCCTGGCGCGGCGCGCCGCAGGCGACCTGCTACAGTAAGACCAGGCATACCTGCCGGCGCATCCGTTGCCCGCGCGCCGGCGCAAGGAGGCACCCGTGACCTGCAACCTCCGCGCACGCCCGGCGGCCGTGCTGGCAATCATCGCCGTGCTCGGCTGCGCCGGCTGCGAGCGCAGCCAGCCCGGACCCAAGCCCATCTCCGGCACCGCATCGGGCGCCGTGCCCTCGGCAGCGCCTGCCGCGACACCGTCCAGCCCGGCCAATCCCTCTGGCACCTCGGGCCAGCCCCGCTGACTGCACGCTGGCCGCGCCACCGCGCGTACCCGTTTCTGCGTCGCCACGCACGGGCCCCGTCTTGCTGGCGCGATGCACCGCGGTTACTCGCGTGCATGACTGATGTAAGGCCAGTTTCAACCGTGCAACGGGCTGCGAGGCCGTAGCGCCACGCCTCGCGCCCACGGCAAAGCGCCGGCCAGGGCGCGCCAGCGGACACCAGCGCGCCGCCTGCGCCGCCACGGCGCCAGCGCAACGCGTTGCAGTGACGAAACCGATTGGTCCAGCGCCGCCGAGCAGTGACGGCCAGGTACCGCGAAGCGTCTCGCAAAGCCGCGTGGCACAAGCGTTTGCGGCCCTTGGCACACTTGTCGCTCTGGCTTGGCCAGGGCGCACAGCAGGCTGGCGCCAGTTCCGTCAAACCCGTCGTTTGCGCGCTGGAGATCACCACATGCGTAACCCGCCTTCCCGCATGACCGCGCGCCGGCGCGCATACCGCCTGGCCGGCCCGCCGCCGTCAGAGACGGACCTGGTGTCGGCGCCGCTGCTGCCCTATCCGCGCGCGCGGGTGCAACTCGCGCGCAGCGCGCACGGCATGGCATGCATGGCGATCCGCAGACCGGCGCAGGCCAGTCCGTCCTGCCGGCGTCATGCCGGCAAGCGGCGCGCGTGACGGACTGACACAACAAGCGGGGACGCGAGCCAGCGTGACCGCGCCGATTAGTGTTCTGTCCCCCGGCGGACACTTTTTTTCCACAGGGAGAAGCCGACCATGAAAGCTGCAATGCTCGCCACGGCGCTGGCGATCGGCTCGGGCAGCGCGGCGGCGGCCAGCTACGCGTGGTTCGACCGCCCCGACGCGGATGACGCTAACAGCCACGCCGCGGTCAGTCATGACGTCTATGTGCGCGGCTTCGGCTGGGCCTGGGGAGAGCTGCGGCTGGATCCGGACACGACCGGCGGCGAAGCGCTGGCGCCGCCCGCGCGGCACGCACGCGACGGCCAGCGCCGTCGCGACATGGTGCCGTGGCCAGCGCAGGATGCCTGCGAGCCGCCGCGGCGGGCGCGCGGCAAGATCAGCATGAACCTCGCCACCACGCCCGCGCCCGCGCAGGCATACGGCGGCGGGTTCGCGGACGGGTTCGCGGACGGGAAGTGGGCCGCTAGGCCCCCGCGGGTGGTGCGCTGACGTGCCGGCCGGCACGGGGAAAGGCGGAACCGGCGAGCGGACGTCGCCGGTTCCCCTTTCCCGCTGGCGCCTGTCCTGGTCGTGTTACTGGCCGCGGTACCGGCCGTGCCGGCAACCCACACATGACCGGAGCTGTTGACTGCCGCTACTCCCCCGCCGAGGCGTGGCTCTCCACCCGGATGTTGTGCTTGTGCATGAGCCGGTACAGGGTCACGCGCGACACGTTGAGTTCGCGCGCGGCCGGCACCACGTGAAAGCCGTGGCTGGCCATCACGGTGCGGATCGCTTCACGCTCGGCCTCTTCGCGGATCGCATCGAGGGTCTTGCGCGGCAGCTCGGCGCCGTTGTGCAGCTGCAGGTCTTCGGCGGTAATCTTGCGGTTGTCGGTCATCACGATGGCGCGGCGCACACGGTTGATCAGTTCGCGCACATTGCCCGGCCAGGCGTACTGCATCATCGCCTGCGTCGCGCACGCGGAGAACCCGCGGATGCGACGGTGCGCCTCGTGGCCGTGCTCGGCCAGCACCGCATTGGCCAGCAGCAGGATGTCCTCGCCGCGCTCGCGCAGCGCCGGGATCGACAGCGTCAGCACGCACAGCCGGTGGAACAGGTCCGAACGGAAGCGCCCGTCGCCCTGCGCCGCCACCAAGTCCACGTGCGTGGCCGAGATGATGCGCAGGTTGAGCGGGATCGACTGATGGCCGCCCAGCCGGGTGATCGTGCCCTGCTGCAGGAAGCGCAGCAGCGCCACCTGGCTTTCGAGCGGCAGGTCGCCGATTTCGTCGAGAAACAGCGTGCCGCCCTCGGCCTGTTCGATCCAGCCGATCTTGCGCTGGTTGGCCCCGGTAAAGGCGCCCTTTTCATAGCCGAACAGCTCTGACTGCACCAGGTGCGAGGGAATGGCACCGCAGTTGATGGCGATGAACGGGCCCTTGCGCCGGCTCGAGGCATCGTGGATCGCCTGCGCGGCCAGTTCCTTGCCGGTACCGGACTCGCCCGAGATAAACACCGGCGCTTCATTGTGCGCCACCTTGGCGAGCGAGCGGAACATCGCCCGCATCGCCGCGCATTCGCCAATCATGGTGCCGCGCGACGCGCTTTCCTGCGGGCGCGTGCCGTGCAGCGACGCCATGCCGCGCGCATGCCGCAGCGTGTACAGCAACTCCGGCATCGAGAACGGCAGGCGCACGTAGTCGACGCAATAGTCGCGGATCATCCGCCGTACGCGCTCGTTGGCCAGCATCGCATCGGAGGTGATCGCCACCCACGTGACATGCAGGTACTGCAGCGCCTGTTCCAGCTGCGTGAACTCGGCCTCGCTGTAGTCGGACTGCAGGTCGATCACGCCGGCCGTGGGCGGACAGGCGCGCACCGTGCGCTCGGCATCGCGGACCTGCGCGACACGGCGGATTTCCCATTCCGTGCCGATCACGGACGGGTCGAAACCAAAATCTTCATGACGCGACACGACCACGAGCTGTGCAGTGCGTGACGCCTTGCACAGTCGGTCCATCACGATCTCCCGGACGTTAGGCTTGTTCTTGGTGCCGGCACCCGTGGCCGCCGCAGCGGCGCGCGTCCGTGGCGGACGGTGGGGCTGAACTGGCTGCGGGCATGCGCCCGCGGTCGACGTCGGTGTCACGAGCTGGACAGACTGCGGGTGGATTCATCAGGCGCGGCAAGGTAATCCGCGCCCGGCTGGAGCTGCTCGCGGATGCGCCGCCGCACAGCCTCCTTCTCGCGCATCAACTCCACGCGAGGCGCCTGCGGCGACTGGCCGGAGTATTGGTAGTAGAGCGTCTTGTAGGTCAGCTGGCTCAGGATCCATTCCTGCAGCAGCGTGCGCTGACGCGCCAGTTCCCCCTCGAGCAGCCGATGGCGGCGCAGCAGGTTGGACACCGCCGCACGGGCGCTGTCGCTGAGTTCGCTGTCTTCGGCAAGCAGGGCGACAACATTGGCGGTGGCCGCGTCGCTCACGGCCCGTTTGGCGGGCACTTCACCTGCGGCTTCCCCCACGGCAGCCCAGGCTGGATGCATAGATCGGATGGATCGGTTACTGGACTCCCTGACAGGCCCGATGACGGGTCGCCGGATCTCTCCTGCGGTCATGATTATCCCCGTTGAACAACATCCCCCGGCACTGCACGTCTACGTTTACCACTTTTCAGTCTTGGAATTTTCTTGTCTGCGTGGCGCGCATGTTGTCCGCACGCTCCCGGATTGTGGGCGGCGCCGTCATTGATATTGACGGTCTCTGTCCCGAAAAGCACTGCCGCCCTGGCGCATTGCGCCGACGCGCTTTCGGTCTGGCTCCGGCACCCTGCCGCATACACCGGAGTCAAGAAGGGGCGCTTGCCGCGCCCCTCTTTGCCACGCCTATAGTTCAGTGCATTTGCGGCGGTTTGTCCAGCCCTGTGTGGGTGACTTACAGCCAATCTCATCCATTGGTATGAGCCCTCGCGCACACACGCGAGAGCGCTGGCAGCGGCACGCAGCAACGCGCGTGCGCGTGATGCGACGCGGACATACTACGCAGAAACGGGTACGCTCCGACACCCCACCGCGGCAGGGACATGACCATGTCGGAGCCCAGAATCGCTGTCTCGGCCTGCACGCAGAATCGGGTACGCTGCGCCGGCCTCGCGGCATCGGCCGCGCGCAGAAACGGGTACGCCGCAGCTGCGTGCAAACTGCGCTGCGTGTCATCACGGCGATAAAAAAGGCGGCCCTGGGGCCGCCCTGCGCACGAGACTGGTCGTTGATCCGGCGCGTGCCGGTCAGTGCCCCGGAAGGTAATAGAACTTGAAGACGAACACGGCGGCAATGATCCACACCATCACCGGCACGCTGCGCGCGCGTCCCGTCAGCAGCTTGAGCGCCGCATAGCTGATAAAGCCGAACGCCACGCCGTTGGCGACGGAATAGGTGAAGGGCATGCCCAGCGCCGTCATCACCGCGGGCACCACCTCGGTGACGTCGTTCCAGTCGATCTCCAGCAGTTCGCGCAACATCAGGCACGACACATACAGCAGCGCCGGCGCGGTGGCATAGGCCGGCACCGTTCCCGCCAGCGGCGCGATGAACAGTGCCGCGAGAAACAGCACGGCCACCGTCACCGCGGTCAGGCCGGTACGTCCGCCCGCCTGCACGCCCGAGGCGCTTTCGATATACGCGGTGGTGGACGAGGTGCCGAGGAACGAGCCCGCCATGATGGCGGTGCTGTCGGCCATCAGCGCCTTGTTGAGCCGGTCCATCTTGCCGGCCTTGAGGAGTCCCGCGCGGTTGGCCACGCCCATCAGCGTGCCGGTCGCATCGAACAGCTCGACCAGGAAGAACACCAGCACCACGTTGATGATGCCGATCGACAAGGCCGCGGTGATATCGAGCTTGAACAGCGTCGGGCTCAGCGACGGCGGCGCGGAAAAAACACCGTGGAAGGTGTTGCCGGCGAAGGCGAAGCTCAGCAGCGTGGTGAGCAGGATGCCGATCAGGATGGCCCCCTTCACGCGCAGGTGGTCCAGCGCCACGATCACGAAGAAGCCGACGATCGCCAGCACCGCCGAAGGCTGGTGCAGGTCACCGATGGTTACCAGCGTGGCCGGGCTCGCGGTGACGATGCCGGCGTTCTTCAGCGCAACGATGGCCAGGAACAGGCCGATGCCCGCGGTGATCGCCACACGGATCGAATGCGGAATGCCATTGACGATCATCTCGCGCACGCGGAACAGCGTCACCAGCAGGAACAGGCAGCCCGAGATAAAGACCGCGCCCAGTGCCGCTTCCCACGGGAAGCCCATGCCCTTGACCACGGTGTACGCAAAATACGCGTTCAGGCCCATGCCGGGCGCCATCGCGATCGGATAGTTGGCGTAGAAGCCCATGATCAGCGTGCCGATCGCCGCGGCCACGCAGGTGGCAACGAACACCGCGTCCTTGGGCATGCCCGCATCGCCGAGGATGGAGGGATTGACGAAGATGATGTACGCCATCGTCAGGAACGTGGTGATGCCGGCCAGGATCTCGGTACGGACATCGGTATGGTGCTCGCGCAGCCTGAATACCCGCTCGAGCAGCGACGGTGCGGCGTGGGGCGCTGCGGGGGTGGACGTGCCCGGCTTGGAAGCGGGATCCGGCATCGACATGAATGGTCTCCTGGTGTCTTATCGTGTCCGCGGCAACTGGACCCCGCGGGTCAGTCCCGGCGCCGGTCGGGGCTGGGCTGGGGCAGCGCTGCCCCGAGCGGCAAGCGTACTCTGTACCGCCCGGCCCGGCGCCGTCACGGCGGGCACGAATAAGCAACATGCAAAAGGCGTGATGATCCCACGACGCGCACGCGGCGGGCCAGTTCGGCACGCGCGCGCCGGCAGGGGCATGGGGCCGCCCCCATCTTGACGCTGACCGCAATCCCCCGTATAAACGCGCCTAGATTCAAGCGACGAGGCAACAGTTCATTCGTTAGCCACCGTCTGGTACTTCGGTTGTCCATGGTGTCCTTTCCTTGAGTTCCCCGTGTCGGATGACGTGTTCGTCATGCGATCTTTTTTGTCCTTTTTCTGGAAAGCAAATCATGCAAACCGGTATCGTCAAGTGGTTCAACGACGCCAAGGGCTTCGGCTTCATCAAGCCGGACGCAGGTGGTGACGACCTCTTCGCTCACTTCTCGGAAATCCGTGCCGACGGCTTCAAGTCGCTGCAGGAAAACCAGCGCGTGCAGTTCGAAGTCAAGAATGGCCCGAAGGGCCTGCAGGCCGCGAACATCACCCCGCTGTAAGCCTTGACGCCACGGCGCACCTGGTGTGCGCCACACAGCGTAAGAACCCCGCCCCTGGCGGGGTTTTTTGTTTTCTGTCGCATCACGGGCCGACCTCGGTTCCCCTTCCCCTTCCCCATCCCCTTCACCCACCGCTTTCTCGTCCTTTCACGCGTCTCGCACTGATGGGTACGCAGCGCTTCGCCGCGTATCCCCTTTCGCAGAAACGGGTACGCAATATTGCAGCGCAGGGCGACAGGCCCTTGGCCAGCGCACGCAGAAACGGGTACGGGCTATCCCCCTGAGCCTCACCTCTTCCGCCGAATAATCACGCAGAAACGGGTACGCATTCGCCGGCTGGCCCACCCTGGGCGTCCCTGGAGTACGCAGAAACGGGTACGCGGTGAAAATTTTTTGTGCCCCCGTCTGCGCTTCCCAACGCCGTCCAACCCCTGACCTATCCACATCCCAGGCTCCGGCGAGCCGCCGCAGAAACGGGTACGCGCCGTGTTGCAGCGCAGAACCGGGCCTTTGGTGCCTCCCGCTGACGGCAGCTCGCAGAAACGGGTACGGATTTGAGCCGATGGGCTGGCAGACGCCTTCGCAGAATCAGGTACGCATCGACGCAGCGTTTTCGTGGGGCAAGTCGCGGAGGGCAGGACGCCCTTCACCAGAGCCGCAGAATTGGGTACGCCGCTGCCAAGCCCCTCGCATCACGTATACGTTGGGTGTGAGTACTAGCTTTTGTTGTAGCGCTCATGTATAATGGAAACTTGGTGGAAGATCCGCCCGAATCCGGGGCAGAGTTGACGCAGAATCGGGTACGCCCTGCCGGGTCGCTTCAACATCCGGGCACGCAGAAACAGGTACGCTGGCGATGAGTACCGGGCGCGAAGCTCCGGTCGCAGAAATGGGTACGCCGCAGAAACAGGTACGCGAGCGAATCCAGATGCTGGCGATCTGAGGTCGGCGCAGAAACGGGTACGTTTTGGCAGGGGTTTTCGCAGAAATGGGTACGCGGGCGCGGTTCGAGGTGCCGGTTGTGCACCGGGGCGCGAACCTGTTTCTGCGGGGACAACCGCCTGGCGGCGCAGTTATCCACCGTTTTCGGGCGGGAACCGGCGCTGCAGCGTGCCTGCGGACCGGGGATATCGCAGAATCGGGTACGCTTTGGAGCGTCTTGCCTGTGGAGAAGCCTGTGGGCGACGGCGGTTATCCCCGCAGAATCCGGTTCGCGCCAGCCGCAGATTCGGGTTCGGGTGGCCGCAGATACGGGTTCGGCCCTTCGCTGAATCGGGTACGGATCGCCGCAGAATCGGGTTCGCGGGGCGGTGATTTCCCCTTACGAATCAATGGCCTTGGCTTCACGTATACGGTTTACAAGTAGTTAACCCGTATCGGTATCGTTTACTGGTAGCTGATGGCTGGCGAACCGTGGACAACCCTGCCGGGTTGCCCACCGTCCGCCACCATGCGACCAGCCATTAGATCCTCCCAGCTGGCAAGAACCCCGCTGGCAATGCGGTCGCTTGTGTACCTGTTTCTGCGTGACAAGCTTTGCGGCTTCGAGTACAAAGGCGGGTAATCCGAAGCAAGCCACTATGCCCATCAAACGCTCCCCGGCCGCCACGGGGGATCGAAGCGTCCTCGACCTGGACGCCGAACCCTCCCGCATCATTGTTCCCGGCAACGAGAACAACCTGGTTCCGTCCGAGAAATTCCAGCGCCTGTTCGACGAAGCGCAGGCCATGGAGCGCGAAGACGCCTGGCAAAGTGGCGAGGTCGGCTTCCTCAGCCGGGCCAGCGTCCAGGTCACGCTGCCATATCGCGCGCCCAAGGGCGCGCCACCGGTCTGGACCCGCACCAGCGGCAATATCTCGCTGATGATCCAGCCGGGCTATTTCACGCAGCAACGCTCAGAGCGCGCCGCCAACGGCCGCCAGAAGCTGGTGTCGGAGACGGTGTCGCTGGGATACCCGTATGGCTCCTATCCACGCCTGATGCTGGCCTGGATCGGCAAGGAGATCATGGCGAAGAAAAAGCGCGGCGAATTCACCGGCACGGTGGAAGACCGGCGCATCTCGCTTGGCAATTCGCTGTCGGAGTTCATGTACAACCTCGGCATCCCGATGGCCACCGGAGGCAAGCGCGGCACCATGACGCTGGTACGCCAGCAGATGATCCGCCTGTTCTCGGCGACCATTGCCATCGTGCAGAACAAGTCCACGCCGAGCCAGAACCAGAATCCCAACCACGAGCCGCTCTCGATCGATCGCGTGGGCTACCTGCTGGCCGACCAGCTGTCGACCTGGTGGGATCCGATGCAGCCCGGACAAGGGTCGATGTTTGAGAGCTTCGTGGTGCTGTCCGAGCCGTTCTTCAACGAGCTGGTCAACCGGCCGGTGCCGGTGGACATGCGCGCGCTGAAGGCCCTCAAGCAGTCGCCCTTCGCGCTCGACGTTTATTCGTGGCTGACTTATCGGTTCTTTACGATTCAGCGCCGCACCGAGATCCCGTGGGAAGCCCTGCAGATGCAGTTCGGCACGGAAACCGAAAGCGAACGCAAGTTCCGGGCGCTGTTCCGCAAGGCGCTCAAAGACGTGCTGGTGGTCTACCCCGGCGCCAAGGTGGACGCCGATTCGTCCAAGGCGCTGATCCTGCAGCCGTCGCGCACGAGCGTGCGCAAGCTAGGCTGATTCGCACACGGGCGGACCGGCCCGGACGCAAAAAAGGCAAGCGTGAAACGCTTGCCCTTTTTTGTTACCCGTCGCGAACGCGTCGCGAGCGGGCGAGGGGTCAGCCGAGGCTGGATCAGGCCGGCTTGATGGCCGAAGCCTGCAGGCCCTTCGGGCCTTGCTTGACTTCAAACGTCACGCGCTGCCCGTCCTTCAGGGTCTTGAAGCCCGAGCCCTGGATTTCCGAGAAGTGCGCGAACAGATCTGCACCACCGTCGTCCGGGGTAATGAAGCCAAAGCCCTTGGTCTCGTTGAACCACTTGACCGTACCGGTTGCCATAGGAATTTCCTTTTCGAAGCAAGTTCTTGTACACAACGCAAACAACCGTTCAAGCACGTTGAGTTCTCGTAGATACCGAACGGAAGCCGACGAGGTGACACGACTTGACTCGACTGTAGCGCGCATCATAACCACTTTGGATTACGGTGTCATGTGCGGCGTAATGCGCACTACAGATACTTTAGGCACATTCCGGTCCGATTTTCAAGCAATTTTACCGACTTGCGTGATTTCCCCCGTCTTAAGGACAATTCCGCGCCCACAGTCATGAAACACATTTTTTGTTAAATTGGAAAACGGTTGATGCGTCACCTGGTTTTGGCTAAAGTTGCGCCTTAAGAAATAACCGCGCTTTCAGCGCTGAAAGAGAGGTCGCAGTGCCAGCCAAAATCATTACGGTCTTCAACCAGAAAGGCGGTTGCGGCAAGACGACGGTCAGCATGCATCTTGCCGGCACGCTGGGTCTGCGCGGTGCGCGTTCGATGCTGGTCGACATGGACGAGCAAGGCACCGCAACCCGATGGGCGGCCCAGGCCAGCGACGAGCGGCCGTTCCCGGCCTCGGTCATCGGGCTGGCGCCTTCCGGCGGCGCCATGCACCGCGAGGTTCGCAAATTCGTCCAGGATTATGACTACATCGTTGTGGATTGCCCCCCGGCAGTCCATTCGGCGGCACCATCCAGCGCGTTGCTGATTTCCGACCTCGCCATCATTCCGGTCGTACCGTCCCCGCCCGACCTATGGGCGGCGGTGGCCGCCAAGACGCTGGCCCAGCACGCGCAGGTACAGAACGAATCGCTGCTGATCCGCGTCATGGCCAATATGGTCCAGCGCCGGGTGTCGATTGCACGCCAGGCGATCGAAATTCTTGGCGATGATGGCGACGTCCCGCTGTTGAATTCGATGATCGGCTCGCGTTCGGCGTTTCGCGAATGCCAGGCGATCGGCTGCACCGTCCATGGCGTGGCTGGTGCGCGCGAGGCGGTGCAGGAGGTCGACATGATGGTCGATGAAGTGTTGTCTTTGATTGAGCAATAGGCATGGCTACCAAACTAAAAAGCCTGAAGGCCGGCATGCTTGCCGGCATGGCGGCCGAGAAGAGCCGGAACGATACGATGGATCGCTTCGCGCGGGCGGAAGCGGCCATTTCCCAGCATCCCAACGGCCTGCTGCAGGGCAGGGGGGCTGCCGAAACGTCGCCCGGTTTCAGCGCTGAAAGTCTCGACGACGTCGCCGCGGGTCGGCAGCTGATCCGGATTCCGCTGGCGCAACTGCATGACAACCCGCTGAATGCGCGCCGCATCTACGATCCCGCCGTTGTGCAGGAGCGGGCCGCGTCCATCGCCACGCATGGCCAGAAGACGCCGGGCCTGGCGGCGCCGGATCCGGCGCGCCCGGGCCACTACATCCTGATCGACGGTCATTACCGCAAGCGAGCCCTGGCATCCGCCGGCAAGCTCGAAATGGAATGTTTTGTCGAGAACGACCTGAGTGACCTGGATTTCTACCGCCTGTCGTTCATGCTGAACGAGCAGCGCTCGGACCAGTCCGCACTCGACAATGCCATTGCCTGGCGCCAGCTGCTCGATGAAGGCAAAGTCCAGAAGGAAGAGGAGATCTGCGAGCTGACCGGCATTTCCGCCGGCACCGTGAACAAGACCCTCGCGTTGCTGCGACTGCCGGAGTCGGTGCTGGGCGTGATGCGTGAATGCCCGAGCGCGATCGGCATTGCCGCGGGCTACGAGCTGACGCTGTACTTCAAGCTGGCGGGCGAAGAGCGGACCCGCGAACTGGCGGGGCGCATCATCCACGACGGGCTGTCCAGTCGCGAGGTCGAGGCGATCCGCAAGCAGGCGCAGGAAGGCAAGGCGCGCAAGGTCAAGGAGATCAGCCGCCAGTACAAGATCCGCACTGACAGTGGCCAGCTGCTCGGCACGATCAAGGAATGGGATTCCGGACGCGTGATGCTGGACGTGCAACTGACCGACCGCAGTGCGCGCGAGGCGCTGGTTGAAGCCCTGAAGTCTCGCTTCGGACTCGACAAGACCTGGCTCTGACACTCTGAAACGGGTGGCCGCCAGTTCGCCGCCGCGGAGACGCGGGCGCCGACATGCCAGGCGGACAATATGCGGGGGCAGTGGCGACACTGCCCCCGATTGTTTTCAGGCCATCAGATCCCGCGGCGAACGTGCCGCGAATGCCGGATCACAGCGCTTGCGATAGCGCTCCAGCATGGCCGACAGCAAGGCATGCAGGCCGCGCACCGAATACCCGCCCAGCGGTTGTGCCGTGCGCTTGCGGCGGGCTCGCCCGGTGGGCGGTGCCGTCGCCGGGCCGATCAGGCATGCGTCTGCCATGCCTGGTCCCTCCCATTGCAGATTGCGGTCCTGCCAGTGGCGCGCCAGCGCCGTCCGTGTCGCGGGCGCAAGGCCGCTGCCCCGGTAGGGCGCGTGCGCGTGATTGCCGAGGGTTGATGATTCGATGGCCATGCCGTCTGCGGGTCCCGCTAAGGACAGCGACTGCAGCGTCGCCGATGACAACTGATCCAGGCTGAGCCCTTGCTCGCGCAACAGCAGGATGGCGGCGCGCGCGGCGCGGTAGCGCTGGCCATCGCTGGCCTCGGCTTGCGATGTCAGCCATGACAGGAAGGCGGCGACGCTGTCTTCCGGCAGCGGAGCGCGGACGGACGGCGTAGCCGCCTCTGCGTCCGGGGCCGTCGCCATTTCGGCCCCGATCTGTGCCGGCCAGCGCGCCGCGCAAGGGTAGCCGTTATCGTGCATCCACCGGAACAACGCGGCCAGCACGCGCAGACTGTGGCGCTGGCTGGCCGCGCGCAGCGGGCCCGTCAGCGGCCGCCAAGCGGCCTGGTTTCGAGGCGCGCGCGGCCCGCACCAGCGGCTTGCGGGTTCGGGGCTGGCCAGGAACCCCAGGTAGGCCTGGCGGTCATCCAGGTCCAGTTGCGACAGCCCCTTGCCGCGCTCCAGCGCCGCCCACAGCAACAGCCGCTCCGCCTCCTTGCGATACGCGGCAAAGGTGCTGCCCTGGCCGTCGGTGGTATCGCGCAGCCAGGCCTTGACCACCGTTACGCCGTGGCTGTACGGACAGGCATCATCGGGGCCGGCAGCCGCCGGCGCCTCGCTCAGCCACTCGAGCGGCAACGGCTGGCGCAGCGCCGGACTCAGCGCCGCCGCTTGCAGCGGCGCCCGGTTGCCGACGTGTGCGCGCAGCAGCGGCGCGCCATCCGCACCCTTGAAAACCGTGCGCTGCTCGCCCAGCCAGCGGTTGATGGTGGTGCCGGCGAGCGCGCCAATGCGCGGCACGCCTCGCCACCAGGCGGTACCGCGCTGATTGGCCAGATCCAAAAGAGATTTAAGCGTCACAATATTGGCGTTGCGCAGACGCCGCGCCAGTGCCGGAGCAAACCACAGTTCCACACTGTGCTGGGCCTGCGGAGCCGCCGTGCCCAGTCTTTCCAGTTCGCCGAGCGCCTCCACCCGACGATCCATGCCGCGGTTCGAGCGCCCGGGGCCGGCCAGCAGCAATTCGGCCAGATCCGCGCGCCCGTGCAAATGGGCCAGCTGGACCATGCGATCGCGCAAGGCCAGCAGGATGCGCAGTGCCGACTCGGCGCCGGCGTCATCGTCATCCGTGTCGTCGGCGAGATAGCGGGGCACCACCATCGCGGCCGGCATGCCCTGGACATAGGCACGCACGGCGGCGAATTCGCTTCGGGTCAGGCTGACAGGGGGGGCGGCAGGAATCATCGACAGCTTGCGCAGTATCGCTAACTTATTGATTTTATAAGGCACCTGGGCGGAGGCAGAAATCATCCGACCCGAAATGCATAGCAAAATGCAATGCCGATAATTCTATGCGCGATGACGCAGGCTGCACAGGCCCGGCAGCACGATTTCATCCATATGCTGCAATCAGCCGGCATCAGACCGGCGGGCGTGGCGCAAAGCGCCGGTTGGGGATTACCCGCTGCAGCGCACCATTACCTTGCATTCGCGGGGCACGTTTCATATGCTGCAACTCAGGAGTTATAAATACTTAGATCAGACTTCAGCCGAATCTAAGGCTCTTGAAACAGAAGCGTTTCACACGCACACCGGGGCGATCCGGTATCTCCAGGGAAAGGATGACCTGCAGCCAGACGGGAAGGCTGTGGGGCGTCCCCGGAGCACTGGCGGATCGTAGGGAGGTGCAACCGCAGGATAGCGGGGCACGTCCGACACGCAAGCACGGATTTTCGCGGGGTTCGCGCTTGCCGCAATAATAAGAGAGCGGCCATGGCCACCATCCTCTTGATCGAGCCTCACCCCCTCCTGCGCCTGGGTCTGCGCCACCTGCTGGCCCAAGCACACCTCGACGGCGACCTGCTGGACATCGATCCGCTGGCGCCCATCGATTCCGACCTGTGGCTCAACGATGCCGACCTGATGGTCTACGGACTGCCGTCCGACCAGGCCAGCGGCTGGTCCATGCTGGAAGAACTGTGCCAGCGGCTGCGGCCGCAGCGGGTGCTGGTCCTCAGCGAGCAGGCGATGCCGGCGCTGCCCGAGGCCGGCCTGCCGGAGCCGGTGCGCGGCTGCGTGCCCAAGCATTGCAGCGCCGACGCGCTGGATGCGGCGGTGCGGCTGGTGCTGGCCGGCGGCGAATGCTTCCCGGCGTCGAGCCAGCCGTTGCCGGGCCGGCACGCCGGCACGGACGCTGCCGTGGCACGCCTCGCGCCGGCGGCTCCCGGCGATGCCCGGGTGGTGACGCTGCGCCCCGGTGTGGACGATGCCGGTCACGACAGCGCGGCGCCGGTGGCGCAACGCCAGTTCGCCGCGCACGCCACCGCTTACGAAACCCCCTCGGCCGGCGCGCACCTGCTCAACATCACCGAGCGCCAGTACGAAGTGCTGGCATTGCTGGCGCGCGGCTATCCGATCAAGACCGTCAGCCGCATGCTGAATATCTCGATCGCCACCGCCAAGACGCATGCCTGCACCCTGTATCAGCGCCTCCATGTGCGCAACAAGGGCGAAGCGGTCTACGTGGCGCTGCAAAGGGGGGCCACGCTCAACTGGGCGGGACCGGACCCGGCTGCCGCGCCGGCGCGCATGCCGCCGGTAGGCCAGGCGGCCTGAGCCGGTGGCGCGCGCCGGCGATGCTGGCCGCGCGCGCCCCCGCGCGCCTCATCCTTCTGCAGCGTGATGCTCCGCCAAAAGCATGAGGCAGGGGTGGCAGCGGCTTGCTACCTTCTGAGGGAAGACATCCGCACAGACCGACGCCGGCGGTTGGCGCTGGTGCGATGCCCTCCCCGCCGGGCCGACCGCAGCCCGGCTCCGACCGCGCGGCCGCTGCCATGGCCGCCCGGGTTGCCGCCGGATCGAGTCAATGCCGACCTACCTGATCGCCAGCAATGAAATGATGTGCCGGGTGCTGGCACGACGCCTGCACGCGCTCGACCTGCCCAGGCCGATCAACTGCCGCACGCCGCAATGGCTGCGGGCCCCGGCGCACGCCCCGTCATCGGCTGCGCCGGCGCAGACCGCAACGCACGACCTCCAGGCCGATCCCGGCCATACGTCCACGCAGGCTGGCGCGCAGCTGCCGCCGGATCCTGCGGATATTGCCGTGATCGATTGCAGCGGCCTCGAAGGGGATCCGCGCGCATGGCTGGACCAGCTGCACGCGCGCCTGGCGCCGCGGCGCTGGCTGGTGTTGTCGGACCGCCTCGATCCCGCGCTGATCCTGCATGCCGCGCTGCTCGGCGCCAGCGGCTGTCTCGCCTTGCCCGCGGCGATGGACCTGGTGTGCGCGGCCACCGCGCTGGTGTGGGCCGGCGGCCAGTGTTTTCCGCGCATGGCGCTGTCGCTGGGCGGGGCGCGTGCGCCTGCGCCCTCCCTCCTTTGTGCGACCCCTCCTACAACCACCGGATGAGGGCGCAATATTGCTGATGGCCTATGCTTGATTCGCCCGGAGGCAGAAGCTGGCCCTCATTTGCAGGCTGGCCGTCCCGGGAAGAAGGGGGTCGTATGGAGGCCGGACTTGAGTTCCTCGTGGTGCGCGGCTTTGCGGTGCGCGAGGGCCGGGGAAAGTGGGCGTGCTGCTTCGAGATCAGGCTCGCCGCCCATCATGAGCAAGGTTGCGGCGCGGATGGCGCCGCCGGCAGCGATGAGCCGCTGCTGTACCGGGGAGAACTGCACGGGCGCCAGTTCGATTGCGAGCTGGCCGCCGCCGATGCCGCGCGCGCGGCCGGCGAGCGCGAAGCCTTGCTGCGTGTGGAAAGCCTCAAGGCGCTGATCATCGCGCAGCATCGGCACCGCGTGCCGCCGTCACTGGTGAGCTGAACCTCCAGGCACGCGCAGCTGTTGTGCAGCGGCACCCGGCGCGAGCGCCCGGTGCCGCTGTGCGTTTGTGCGGGTCGGATTGGGTTGGTGGCATCGGTTGGCCGCATCGGTGGGCCGCACGGATGGGCCGCATGGGTGTCGTCCGCATGATCTCGCCGCTGCTGCCGCCATCTCGATCATGCCTTCCCGGCAGGCAAAAAAAGAAGCCCGCCGACCGGGGGACCATGCGGGCTTTGAAAACGCTGCCCCGATGATGCAAGGGCAGCGATCCCGATTGAACATATCGAATTGCGCAAAGACTCTCTATCCACCAGACGGCCAATGCAGTCATGCACTCTCAACCTGTCTGCACCCCGACCGGCGCCGGCCGGGGCCGTGCCGCGCGCGCGGGTGGCGCTGGACCAAGCGGTCGATGCCGCCACGCGCGAGGCGGTGGTACCCTGCCCCACCAGACCCTGACGCTTACCGCTTGCGCCTGCCCATGAGCCACTGGCATCTCGTATCCCTGTTCGGTGAATCCGCGTACCTGCTGCCTTGCGCCGTGTTCCTGGCGCTGTGGCTGTACTGGCGCGGCGCGCCCGGCAGCGCGCGCCACTGGGGGCTGGCGTTCGCCGCGGCCGCGCTGCTGGTGCTGGCGTCCAAGCTTGCGTTCATGGGCTGGGGCATCGGCAGTGCGGCGCTCAACTTCACCGGCTTCTCCGGCCACGCGATGATGGCGGCGTCGGTGCTGCCGGTGCTGCTCTACCTGGCGGTGCCGGCCGCCCGGCGGCGCCTGGGCTGGCTGGCGGCGGCCGCGGGCGTGGGCCTGGCGTTGCTGGTGGGGGTGTCGCGTCTGGCGCTGCATGCGCACTCGGTGTCTGAGGTGGCGGGCGGCCTGGGCGTGGGCCTGTGCGTGAGCCTGCCGTTCATCCTGCGGCGCACCACCCCGCACGGTCCGCTGGCGATGGTGCTGGCGAGCGTGGTGCTGGCTACCGCGCTGGTGATGCCGATGACCGGCACCGTGGGCGCCTCGCACGGGCTGATCCAGCAGCTTGCCATGCTGCTGTCCGGCCGCGACCGCCCCTTCCAGCGCGGCGAATGGGCCATGCACGGACGCGCGACCGGGTACGCCAAGGTGCACGCCGGCCCCTCCCTGAGCGCGGCCGCGCGCTGATTTCCCCGCCACAGGCTGTGTGCGCCCGCCAACAGACACTGGCGGGCGGCTCGGCAACCATCGCTGCATCGAGCATTGCATTCGCGGTGGGCAGCCATGGCATCCAGTTCGACCTTTGCGGCAGAGCGCCACACGGCGCTGCACTTGTTGTACCGGCTGGCCGACGCGGTGCTGGTCGGCGTGTGCGCGGTGATGATCGGTGCGCTGTACTTTCCCGAGGGCATCCGCGGCGCCGCGCCGGTGCACGGCTTTCTTGCCGCGCTGTGTTCGATCGGGGTGCTGGCGGTGTTTCCCGCCTTCGGCATCTACGAATCGTGGCGCGGCCGCAGCCGTGCGGCGCTGGTGCTGCGCCTGCTGGCCGCGTGGGCCACGGTGTTTATCGTCGGGCTGATGACGGCGTTCCTGATGCACCAGATCGCCGCGGTGTCGCGGGTCTGGTCGCTGGGCTGGTTCGGTTCCAGCCTGCTGGCGCTGGCAGGGGTGCGCGCCGTCATGTTCCGCATGCTGGGCAATGTGCGCGAGCAGGGCATCAACGCCAAGCGCGTGGTGATCTTCGGCTACGGGCCGCTGGGGCGCGAGATGTACCTGCGCGTGGACCAGATCCGCGCCGCGGGCTATCGCGTGGTCGGCATCTACCATGAAGAGCCGATCGCGGTGCCCGACGGCGTGGTCTCGCTGCGCACCATGGAAGAGGTCAACCTGTTCGTGCGCAGCCAGGCGGTCAGGGAGATCTGGCTGACGCTGCCGATGGTGGCGTGCCGCGACCTGTACGACGTGGTGCGGCAGTTCCGCAACGAGTTGATCGACATCCGCTGGATCCCCGACGTGATGTCGGTGGAGCTGCTCGGCCATCGCTTCAGCGAGTTCCTGGGCCTGCCCGTGATCGACCTCAACAGCCCGCCGGTGTCGGGCATCACCGGCCTGCTCAAGGCCAGCTTCGACCGCGCCTTCGCGCTGGCCGCGCTGATCGGACTGGCGCCGCTGCTGCTGGTGGTGGCGGCGCTGGTGAAGCTGTCGTCGCCCGGGCCGGTGCTGTTCCGACAGCGGCGGCTGGGCATGGACGGGCGCCCGTTCGACGTCTTCAAGTTCCGCACCATGCGCCAGCACGCCGACGTGGGCGTGACGCAGGCGGTACGCGGCGATGCGCGCGTGACGCGGATCGGTGCCTTCCTGCGCCGCACCAGCCTGGACGAGCTGCCGCAGTTCTTCAATGTGCTGCGCGGCGAGATGTCGGTGGTGGGCCCGCGCCCCCATGCGATGGAGCACAACGAGCTCTACAAGGAGCTGATCGACCGCTACATGCTGCGGCACCGGGTCAAGCCGGGCATCACCGGCTGGGCCCAGATCAACGGCCTGCGCGGCCAGACCGATACCGTCGAGAAGATGCGCCGGCGTATCGAGTTCGACATCTACTACATCCAGCACTGGTCGTTCCAGCTCGACCTGCAGATCATTCTGCGCACCGCGCTGCACGGCTGGACCGGCGCCAGTGCGTATTGAGGGGGCAGCTGCGGCGGTACCCGGGGGGCGCACGGATTGGTGCGCAAACGTACCGAAGCCGCAGCCGGTTAAGCGTGCAATAGGCCCCACTCATAAAAACCGGAGGTGTTCCATGAAAGCAACCATCCGCAGCATCCTGGGCGAAGTTGCCCGGCTCGATGTGCCGCTCGCCGACCTGGCAGACAGCGATGACCTGTATGCCGCCGGCCTGTCGTCGCTGGCCACCGTGCACGTGATGCTCGCGCTCGAGAACGCTTTCGACATCGAGATCCCGGACCAGATGCTGACGCGCCAGCTGTTCCGCAGCATCGATTCCCTGGCCGCCGCGGTCGAGCAGATCCGGCAGCAGCAGGAGGCGGCATGATCGCCGTGGCCAGGGTGGCACGCCTGGGCCGCCACTTGCGCGATCTGTGGTCGGCGCCGCTGATGATCAACAACGATCGCATCCTGACCAACACGGCCAATCTGTTGCTGGCCGATCGTTCCTGAGGGAGATCGCATGGACCTCCATACCCTGACCGACGGCACCGCCCAGGGTGGCGCCGCGGCCGAGCCCGGCCCCGCCACGCGGCACGGCAAGCCGGTGCCGCACGCATCGGGCCCCACGTTCCTCGAGCAGCTGGTGGCCGAGGGCCTCATGATCCCGACCGGCGTGCCCGGTCTGTATGGCCGCAACACCACCTTCGAATCGATCTGCGAAGGCATGAACAACGTCATGACGCACCTGGGCCAAGGCCTTGGCGCGGAAACGCTGCACTTCCCGCCGGCCATGGGCCAGGCGGATTTCGAAACCAGCGGCTACATGAAGAGCTTTCCGCAGCTGGCGGGCACTGTCCACAGCTTCTGCGGCGACGACAAGGGCCACCGCCGCCTGCTGGCGCGTCTGGAGGACAAGGACGACTGGACCGACCAGCAGCAGCCGACCGGCGTGGTGCTGACCCCGGCGGCGTGCTATCCGGTCTACCCGGTGATCGCGCGGCGCGGCCTGCTGCCCGAGGACGGCAAGGTGGTCGACGTAATGTCGTACTGCTTCCGCCATGAGTCCTCGCTCGAGCCGACGCGCATGCAGCTGTTCCGTCAGCGCGAATATGTCTGCCTGGGAACCCCGCAGCGCATCGCCGCGTTCCGCGAGCAATGGCTCGAGCGCGTGCCCGAGCTGGCCACGGCGCTGCAGCTGCCGGTGGAGATCGACGTCGCCAGCGATCCGTTCTTCGGGCGCGGCGGCAAGCTCGTCGCCGAAAGCCAGCGCGAGCTCAGGCTCAAGTTCGAGCTGCTGATCCCCATCAACGACGGCGCGCCGCCCTCGGCGTGCATGAGCTTCAACTACCACATGGACCACTTCGGCCATATGTGGGACCTGCGCAGCGCGGACGGCGCCACTGCGCACACGGGCTGTGTCGGCATCGGCGTCGAGCGCATGGCGCTGGCGCTGCTGCGCCACCACGGGCTGGATCCGGCACGCTGGCCCCAAACCGTCCGCGACACGCTGTGGGGGGGGTAAATGTACGGCGACGGCAGGGCCAGGGTTCGCGCAGGCCGCTCCACCTGGCATGGCGGCAATCCGGTCTGGTCCCATGCGAACCAGCAGATCGACCTGTGGGTCGAGCTGCTGCAGGGCTGGGACCTGGAACCCATTGCCGCGCTGCCGTTCACCGTGGCGCAGGATTTCGAGGGCGACCAGTTCACACTATCGGCCTTCCCCGCCAACGACCTCGAGCGCCTGTACGGCATCGTCACGCACGAGCTGTCGATGTATGACCGGCTCGAGGCGCATGTGGCCACCCAGACCGCGCGCGGCAACGTGGTGCTGCTCGAAGTCGACAGCTACCAGTTGCCGCAGCCGGCCGGCACCTACCGCCGCCAGCATATGCGCTCGTGCATCGGCATCGACGTGCTGGTGCCCGAGGCGGCCGCCGTCGGCTACTTCCATGGCGACGGCTACCACACCGCCAGCGGCGAGGACTATGCCGCCATCTTCCGCCCGGCGACCGTGGGCTATGGCGAGGTGGCGGCGTTTCCGCATGCGTCGGTGGCGCGGCGGCGCTTTGCCGCGCTGACCGATGCCGCGCTGATGCGGACCTCGCTGGAACTGCTGCGTCACCACCTGTCGCGTCGTCCGCAGCACAACCCGATCAGCGTGTTCCGCATGGCGTTCCCGGGGCATCTCGAACACCTGATGGCGCGCGGCGAGCCCAACTTCCAGGTCTATGCGGCGAGTGTGCTGCGTCAGCTGGGCGTCAATTTCGAGCTGCTCGGCCGCTACCTGCGCTGGCTGGTGCTGCACGGGCACTCGCTGCCCGATTGCATCGGCGAGGCCTGCTACACCATGGCCTCCGAAGCCATGGTGATGCAGTTCCGGCTGATGCGCGCGGTGATCAGCCGCAAGTCCGACCCCTGCCAGGACTGCCTGGACCAGCTCGAGCAGGCCTACCAGGGCACGGTGCCGGCGCTGGCCTCGCATTTCGGCGCGAGCGTGGCATGAGCGCGCGCGACCCGGCGCCCCAAGTCGCCCTGGCATGCCTTGCGCGCGGTGTGGCAGCCGCTGCAGGTGCTGCTGACCGACGAGGGCCTGAACGGCCTGCATGTGCATGTCATCAATGAAACCGCGCAGCCGCGCACGGTGCGTCTGACGCTGCGCTGCCTGCGCGACGGCGAGGTGGTGGCGGCGCAGGCCCAGCAGGTGCTGACGCTGCATCCGAGCGAATCGTGCCGGATCGCGGCGGCGGCGATGCTCGACGGTTCTTCGATTTCACCTACGCCTACCGATTCGGGCCGCCCGCCCACGACGTGGTGCTGGCCACGCTGCATGCCGATGACGACAGCACCGGCACGCCGCTGAGCCAGGCGGTCTACCTGCCGGACCAGGACTGGTTCCACCTTGGCCCCGGTGAAACGAGGCTCATCCGCCTGATGCATGAGAGCGGCGCGGCCACGGCGGCCGGCGCCATCCCTTCGGGCGAGATCTACGCCATCAACGCCGACCGGCCCGCCAGCTACGACGCACCGTCCGCATAGGGCGTACAGGCCCCACCAGCCCCCAACGCCGACCGGTTCCTCCGTTGTCATGACTAGCCTGGCAGCGTGTGGTCGCCTGGCCGACGCCGGCATGCCGGCGCCCGGCTACTTGCATTCGCCGCCAGCCGCGGGCGCCACGCCGGCCTGCTACCAACCAACCAAAGGATGAACGAGTACCAACCGTCTGCCTACTGTCGCTTCAGTGCGCCATAGCACTTAATACAGTCAAACGACGAGGCAGGCACACAGCGCACCGCAGGGCTTGCGCGTCGGGACGGAAAGCAGATCAGGGCCGTCATCAGTCAGTCATATGCGGTGTCAACAAGTCGGTAAGCATCAGTCACGGGTGGAGCGGTACAGCCGGGCTTTGCACCACGCAGCCAGTGCGCGAGCGGCGGCCCAGTGCCGGTCCCGGGTCAACGGGGAGAATCAGCATGATCACGCAACGGTCGGACCTGCATGTCAATCATCTGCTCAATGCCCTGCCGCGGCAGGAATGGGAAACGCTGTCGCGCCACTTTGAACTGGTCCGGCTGCGTGCCGGCGAACTGCTGACTGACACCAGCCAGCGCATCGTGCATGTGTATTTCCCGACCACCTCGGTGGTGTCGCTGCTGTCGCTGCTCGAGGACGGCGCCACGGTCGAGTTCGCCGCGGTGGGCAATGAAGGCCTGGTCGGCATTCCGGTGGTGACGGGCGGCGATACCATGCCCAGCCGCGTCGAAGTGCGCAGCCCGGGCTTCGCCTACCGCATTCCCGCACGCGCGCTGCGCGCCGAGCTGTCCTATCTGCCGACCCTGCAGCGCGTCACGCTGCTGTATGTGCAGGCGGTGCTGACGCAGATCGCGCAGACCGCGGCATGCAACCGCCACCATTCGCTGAACAAGCAACTGTGCCGCTGGCTGCTGCTGGCGCGCGACCGCATGAACTCCAACGAGCTGGTCATCACCCAGCAGGTCATCGCCAACATGCTGGGCGTGCGCCGCGAAGGCGTTACCGAAGCGGCCGGCAAGCTGGAAAACCTGGGGCTGATCCACCACAGCCGCGGCCATATCACCATCCTCGATCATTGCGGGCTCGAGAAGCATTCCTGCGAATGCTACAAGCTGGTCAAGCGCGAGTACGACCGCCTGCTGCCTGCGCTGGCACACGCCTGAAGCGCCACGGGCGCGCGGCCCGGCAGCGGCCGTGCGCCAGCGGTGCTTGCCGTTGGCGTCAGGCACGGGCCGGCTGTGCGGGATCGGCGGCGCCGAACGACGACAGCAGGCCGGCGATGACCGTTTCATAAGCGGACTCCATGGTGTCCAGGCACTCGCTGCAGCGGTCCGGACGGCCGCGCGCGGTGGCCCGGGCCAGGCGGAACTGCAGCACCTTGCTTTCCGCGGCGATGCCGTTGGCCGCCCGTGCGACGCGCGCAGGCACATCGTAACCATGCTCGCCGAACCAAGCGAGGCAGTGATGCAGCATCTCGAAGTTCGCCCCCAGCTGGCGCGGCAGGTTGAAGCCGTAGTGCTGGAAGTAGGCATCGCCGCGCGCCAGGATCACCGCGACATGCTGGTCGAAGTCGGCGCGCCAGCGCGTGACCGGGTTCAGCGCGGGACGGCGGCCCAGGTGCTGGCGCATCAGTGCCGCGGCGGCATCGGCCGCGGCCGCACCCCGCAGCGGCGCGCGCACGCGCTTGGCGTATTCGGCGTACGGGAACAGGATGTTGCCGTCGCGCAGTTCGGGCGTCAGCCGCAGCAGGCCGCGATAGTCGTCGCCGGCGGCGGTGTGGTAGCCGAGGCTGTGGTAGTAGCACAGCCGCTGCGCCGCGGGGTCGATCCGGTCGATGGCAACGGTGGTCTTCACGTGCGCCTGGCGGTAGGCGGTGGCGCGCGTGTCGGGCAGGTAGTAGCTGTCCATCTCGACCAGCACCGCATGGCCGCGCCCGACCTGTTCGACCAGGTGGGCCTGGAGCGTGTCGTAGACCGCCATCTCCTGCACCACCGTGCCGTACAGCAGCTCGATGTCCGCCGGCGGGTACTTGAAGAAGGTGAAATGGTCGCCCTCGTAGTCCTGCGCCACGGTGAACGCCAGCGCCGCGCGCGGGTCGAGCCCCCAGCCGTACAGCAGCTCGATCCACAGGTCCATGTAGCAATTGCTCTCCTGCCAGACCGAGGCTTCATCGTGCAGCCGTCGCTGCACCGGCCTGGCCACGCGGCACGGCGACTGGCGCGTGTAGTGGTAGCCGCCGCGGTCGGTGGCCGTGGTTGCCGTGTTCGTTGCCATTGGCGCGATCGTCGCCGTCGTTGCCACCGCCCGCTCCATGTCGTTCCTCCGCAGTGCACGCATGCCGCCGGGCCGCGATCGCAGGCGCTGCGCCTGCACGGCCCACTGTATTGCAACGCCGGCGGCCGTGGCTATCGGTGCGTTCTCCAACAGAGTGCGCGCGATCGCAAGCTAGTGCGGCACGCCTGCGCGCGGCCTGCCGCGGCGGCGCAAGTAGCGTGTGCGGAATCGAACAGATTGCGCCAGGGCGCCTGCCTAGACTGGCTGGCATCCCCGTCATGGCGGTCAAGGACCGCTGCCGGGCGTACCCGTTTCTGCGAGACCGCCGCGGTGGTTGCGCAGGGCCGGGCGCAACGCGCGGGAAACTTGGAACAGCCGACACGCCAGGAGGCATGATGCGAATTCGGACCCGGGAAGAGAACCAGACGCCGCCGCCGGTCAACGGCGAAATCCATGCAGCGCTGCAAGGGCTGGGCGACAGGGCGGCGCATTGTGCCGCGTTGCCGGTGGTGCAGCCCGTGATCCTCGCCGGCGGCGCCGGTACGCGCCTGTGGCCGCTGTCGCGCGAGCAGTTCCCCAAGCAGCTGCTGAACCTGATCGCCGAAGACACGCTGCTGGAAGCCACGGCCAACCGCCTCGCCGGCGTGGCCGCGCTCGCGGGCCGTCCCGACGGCATGGAAGCGGCGCAGATCGTCGTCTGCGGCGAAGAGCACCGCTTCATGATCACCGACATGATGAAGCGCGCCGGCAAGCCGGCGCGCGTGCTGTCCGAGCCGTGCGGGCGCAATACCGCGCCGGCGCTGACGGTGGCCGCGCTGCATGCGCTGGCGGCTGCGGGCGAGGGTGGCGATGCGGTGCTGGTAGTGACGCCGGCCGACCACAGCGTGGCCGACGTCGCGTCGTTCCGCGAGGCCATCGCCACGGCGATCCAGCATGCCGACCACGGTGCCATCGTCACGCTCGGCGTGAAGCCGGTGGCGCCCGAGACCGGCTTCGGCTACATCCGCGCGGCCGGCGGCGCCGACCAGGGCGCCTTCATGCTGGACCGCTTCGTCGAGAAGCCGCATCTGGAGCTGGCCAAGCACTATGTCGAGTCCGGCGAGTTCTGGTGGAACAGCGGCATCTTCGTGGTGCGCGCCTCGGTGTGGCTGCGCGCGGTGGCCGAGCTGCAGCCCGAGATGGCGCGTCAATGCCGCGCCGCCTACGCGGCAAGCGAACACGCCGCCTGCGCCGGCGAGGTGCTGTGCCTGGGCAAGGAAGCGTTCCACGCGTGCCCGTCCGACTCGATCGACTACGCCGTGATGGAGAAGCTCGAGACCCTGCCGGATATCGCCGGCATGCTGGTGCCGCTGGACGCCGGCTGGTCCGACGTCGGCTCATGGGCGGCGATCTGGGATATCGCACCCAAGGACGCCAGCGGCAATGCCGGGCGCGGACGCGTGCTGTTCGATGGCGCGAGCTCTTGCCTGGCGCATTCCGAAGGCCGCCTGATCGCGTGCGTCGGGGTGCAGGACGTGGTGGTGGTCGAAACCGCCGACGCGGTGCTGGTGGTGGACAAGGCCCACGTGCAGGACGTGAAGAACATCGTCCAGCGTATCCGTTCCGAGCATGGCAATGAAGTGGTGAACCATCGCAAGGTGCGCCGGCCGTGGGGCTGCTATGACTCGATCGACCGCGGCGACCGCTTCCAGGTCAAGCGCATCGTGGTCGAGCCCGGCGCCAGCCTGTCGCTGCAGATGCACTACCACCGCGCCGAGCACTGGGTGGTGGTGCGCGGCACCGCGCGCGTGACCTGCGGCGACAACATCAGCATTCTTTCGGAAAACCAGTCGACCTATATCCCCATCGGCACGCTGCACCGGCTCGAGAACCCGGGCAAGACGCCGCTGGAGATCATCGAGGTGCAGTCGGGCGCCTACCTGGGCGAGGACGACATCGTGAGGTTCGAAGACAACTACGGGCGCAAGTAAGGGGTCGGCGGCCAGTGCATGCGCCCGGGCGCCGGCAGGCGCGCGGGCACGCACCGGTTGCTGCGTGATTGGCGTGAGGCAGCGTGTGGCGGGAGAGATGTCGTGAGCAGAATGTCATTTGCCGGAGCCGTACCGGTACCCGACCAGGTGTCGCCGCGCAGCGGCGCCAACGCACGCGTGCTGCTGGACCACGCAGGCTGGATCCTTGCCGCCGGGCTGACCGGCGCGGCCCTTGCCTGGCTGGCGTGGCTCTCCACCCCTGACCTGTATCGCGCCAAGTCGCTGGTGCAGCTGCAGACCCGCGACGCCGCCGGCCGCACGGCCACGCCGCAGCTCGACCTGGGCATGCTGAAGAGCCGCGCCGTGGTCGGCCCGGTGGTCGAGCGCCTGCACCTGGACATCGAGATCCAGCCGCTGCGCGCGCCGCTGCTGGGCAGCCTGGTCAACCATTTCGCCGAGCCCGGCAAGCTGCGCGGGCCGTGGCCGGCGGAGCTGGGCTATGCGTGGGGCGGCGAGCGGGTGGCGGTGGAGCGCCTGAACGTGCCGGCACGCCTGCTCAACGTGCCCCTGACCCTGGAGATCCTGCCCGACAACGGCTTCCGGCTGAGCGGGCCGGAGGTGCAGGTCGAGGGCCGCGCCGGCCAGGTGGCCGAGGCCGGTGGCATCTCGATGCTGGTGGGGCGGATCGAGGCGCGCCCGGGCACGCGCTTCCTGGTCACGCGGCGCGACCTGACGCTGACAGTCGATGCCGTCACGCGCGAACTGCGCGTCGACAGCGAATCGAGCGAAGCCACCACGCTGCGCATCAGCTGGCAGAACCGCGACCCGGCCACCGCGGCCGCGCTGGTCAACGGCATTGCCGATTCCTATATCAAGGGCCAGGCCGAGCAGCGCCAGGACGACACCGCGGCGACGCTGGCCTTCCTGTCGGGCGAACTGCCGCGCGTGAAGGCCGAGCTCGAGCGCGCCGAGAGCGCGCTGACACGCTACCGCTCGCGCTCGGGCTCGCTGGCGCCGAGCCAGGACGTGCAGTCCTACCTGAACGGCAGCATGGAGTACCAGCGCCAGATCGCGCTGCTGCGGCTGGAGCGCACCAAGCTGCTGCAGCGCTTCACCACCGAAGCCAACGAGGTCCGCACCGTCGACAGCCAGATCCAGCAGCTCACGCGCGAGCGCCAGGAGATGGACGCGCGCATGCAGAACCTGTCGGCGTCCGAGCGTGAATCCGTGGCGCTGACGCGCGACGTCAAGGTGGCCGAGGACATGTACATGACGCTGCGCAACAAGGTCGAGCAGCTGTCGCTGGCGCAGCTCGACCGCACCGGGCAGGTGCGCATCGTCGACAATGCGCTCACCCCCACCGTGCCGGTCGGGCTGGGGCCATGGACGCCGGCCGCGGGCGGCGGCGTGCTGGGCATGCTGCTGGCGGTCGGGGCGCTGACGCTGCGCCAGCGCGTGCGGCCCACCGTGGCCAGCGCCAATGACGCCGAGGACAAGCTCGGCATCACCATGCTGGGCGACATTGCCTTCAGCCGCGAACAGGCCGCGCTCGAGCGCATGGTGTCGGCCAAGGCTTTGCTGGGCGTGGCCGCGGGCTACGCCGCGCCGCCGTCGGCGCGCCTGGAGCGGCCGCGGCCGTCGAGCGCGGTGATCGACGTGTCAGACCTGGAGGATGACAGCGCCGAGCGGATGCTGCGGCTGGGCCTGCACGACCAGTTCCTGCTGGCGCGCAACGCGCCGCACTCGCTGGCGGTGGAAGGGCTGCGCAATATCCGCGCCGCGGTGCATTTCGCGCTGCGCAGCGCGCCCGACCATGTCATCGCCGTTACCAGCCCGGCCCCTGGCGCGGGCAAGACCTTTGCATCGGTCAACCTGGCCGTGCTGTTCGCAGAAGCCGGCCAGCGCGTGCTGCTGATCGATGCCGACCTGCGCCGCGGCCGCGTGGCGAGCTGGTTCGATCAGCCCGCCGAATCCGGGCTGGCCGAACTGCTGACCGGGCATGTGCCGCTGTCCGCCGCGGTGCGGCCGACGGTGGTCAACGGCCTGTCGATCCTGCCGGCGGGTTTGCCGCCGCCGAATCCTTCCGAACTGCTGATGCGCCCGGGCATGGCCGAAGCGCTGCGCCAGTGCGCGGCCCGCTTCGACCTGGTGCTGATCGACACGCCACCGGTGCTTGCGGTGGCCGACGCCAGCCTGGTCGCGAACCTGGCCGGTTCGACCCTGGTGGTGCTGCGTGCCGATACGACGCTGCCCGGCCAGGTCGATGAAACGCTCAAGCGTCTGCAACGGGCCGATGCGCGCCTGCTGGGCGGCATCCTCAACTGTGTGATTGCCAAGCGCAGCAACCGGGCCGAGTTCAACAGCGTGAATCCTTACCTTGGCATGCCGGCGACGGCACCGATCTCGCGCCGGATCGGGCAGGCGCTGCACCGCGAAGAGAAAAGAGAATAAGGGGGGCGCGGAAGCGGGTAGCGCCGCCTGGGCGTACCCGTTTCTGCGTGCAAAGGCGGGTCTGGCTCCAGCGGCTCGGCGGCTGACCATCCGCTCGCCAGGAGGCGACATGAGGCGGCTTATGTTTGAAGGCTGTGCCGGCTGGCTGCACGAGGCACAAGGAAAGACCGGGGTGGTACTGTGCGCCCCGCTGGGCCACGAGACGATGTGGTCGCACCGGGCATGGCGGCATCTTGCCGACGATCTCGCCGCGGCCGGCATGCCGGTGCTGCGCTTTGATTATCCCTGCACCGGCGATTCCGCCGGCGCCTGCGAGGCCGCGCATTTCCTCGGCCGCGCCGCCTCGAGCATCGTCGCCGCGGCCGCGCAGCTGCGCGCGCTGGCCGGCGTGGAGCACATCGTGCTGTGCGGGCTGCGCGCCGGTGCCAGCCTCGCGGTGCAGGCCGCCGAGGCGATGCGCTCGCATCCGGCATGGCAGGGCGGCGTTGCCGCGCTGGTGCTGCTCGCGCCCGTGGTCAATGGCCGCGCCTACCTGCGCGAGCTGCGCGCGCTGCATCTGAACTGGCTCAACAGCGTTGGGCCGACCGAGACGCCGCCACCGCCGCCGGCCGGCGCGCTCGACGTGCTGGCCTTCCGCTTCAGCGCCGACACCGTGCGCGACCTCGAGGCGCTGCGGCTCGACCGCGGCGCCAACTGCCCCGCGCCGCGCGTGCTGGTGCTCGACCCCTGGCCGGGCTCCGCCTCCGCGGCCGGCGCGCTGGCGCAGTACTACACCGATGGCGGCGCGAAGGTCGATGCGGCCCCGTTTCCCGACTACGCCGACATGATGCAATCGGCCGAGTTTGCCGGGGTGCCGGCGCAGACGTGGCGGCAGCTGGTGCAGTGGCTGGCGCCGATACCCGCAGTGGCCGGGCTGTCGGCTGCATTGCCGGCGGCGCGCCGGCACCTGCCCGGTGCTGCGTCGCTGCGCGTGGCGGTCGATGGCGTGATCGAAGAGTCGGTCTGGCTCGGCGCGCGGCGCCAGTTCGGCATCCTGTGCATGCCGCGCGACGAGGCGCCCGCGCCGGTCGCGGTGATCTTCCCGAATACCGGCGGCAACCACCATGTCGGCGATGGCCGCATGTTCGTCACGCTGTCGCGACGGCTGGCAAGACTGGGCGTGGTGTCGCTGCGGCTGGACGTGTCCGCGCTCGGCGACAGCCCACGCGCGCCACGCAGCATGAGCATTTCCAAGATCTACTCGCCGGGGCCGCGCGCGGACGTAAGCGCCGCGGTCGACTGGATGCGCGCGCGCGGCTTCCGTTGCATCGTGCTGGCGGGGGTTTGCTCGGGCGCGTTCCTGAGCCTGCACGCCGCGCTGGCCAACCCCGGCGTGAACGGCCTGGTGCTCGCCAACCTGGTGAAATTCCGCTGGGACCGCGCCGACGACCGGAGCGCGGGCAAGGGCGCACGCTCGTGGCAAGGCTGGCTCTCGGCCGCGCGCCGCGGCGGCAACTGGCAGCGGGTATTGCAGGGGCAGGTGCGGATCGCCCCGCTCGCCGCGGCCATGGCGCGCCATGCATACCGGCACGCCACCGAACGCGTGGCGTTCCGCTTGACGCGGCTGCGCGGTGGCGAAGACCTGGCCTCAGCCACGGCTTACGCACGGGCCGCGATGCGGAGCCTGAATGAGCGCGGGGTGCGGACGGACATGCTGTACGGGTCCGAGGACATGGGGCTCGATGAGGCTCAGCTGCGCTTTGGCAGGGATCTGGAAGCGCTGGCGGCGTTCACGCATATCACCGTGCATCGGCATGCGTGTATGGACCATGCGTTGTTTCTGGCGGGGGGGAGGCAGGTTTTTTGTGACCAGGTGGTCAAGCATGTGGTGGCGAGATTGGGGGCGATGGAGGCGGTGGGGGAGGGGTTGTTGCGGGGGGTTAAGGTGTGTTGAGGGGTTTTTTGGTTGGGCGCTGTTGGTGACATGCTGTCGGCTGTTGAAACGCGTGGTTCCGCCCTGCTGGGCGGGTCACTTTTTGGCCGAGCGCCAAAAAGTAACCAAAAAGCGCGTTTACTGCCCTGCGGGCGGCATGTCTTATCGTAGTGTGCCCGGGGGTTTTCGTACGGGGCTGGGCTTCCTCGCATAGCTGGACTGCCTGCCGCAGGGGTGCACCACGGTGACAGGGGCGTTGAAGTGTTGGTTGAACGAGCCCAGAGCGGTGGGTGGTCCCTGCTGCGGGCCTTACCGTAGGAACGCCTACGGCTGCGCTTCGCGCTGGCCCTATCGCGCGGCGTGAGCCCTGGCACTGGACGCATCGCTGCGCTCGCTTGGCCCATGCGGTGCGCGCACGTGATTCCGATTCCCGTGCTGTGTGCAGGCCAGCCGCCAACATCAACCCGGGACGCCTGCAGAAGGATTACGCCGGTTGCACGTGGCTGACGGAATTCAGAATCCGACGGGCGTGGTCCCTGCAGCGCCGAGCGAGCGCAGCGACGCGTCCAGTGCCGGTGCCCAAGCTCTGCGATAGGGCCGGCGCGCAGCGCAGCCGAAGGCGTTCCTACGACAAGGCCAGCAGCAGGGACCACTCCGCGCTCTGGGCTCGTTCAACCATCATTCCAACGCCCCACCCACGGTGGTGCCCCCCGCGGCAGGCAGTCCCGCTATGCGAGGAAACACAGCCCCGTACGAAAACCCCCAGGCACACTACGATAAGACATGCCGCCCGCAGGGCAGTAAACGCGCTTTTTGGTTACTTTTTGGCGCTCGGCCAAAAAGTGACCCGCCCAGCAGGGCGGAACCACGCGGTTCAACAGCCGACAGCATGTCACCAACAGCGACCAGCCCAACAGGCCCCAACAACAACAACAACCACCTCATGCCCTCTTAGAACTAGCCCCCCCATACTGATTCATATACCGATACTTCCCAAAGTGATAATGCGCCCGATACCACCGCCCCTCCACCTTCAGGCCATTGAATATCACCCCCTTGATATCACTCCCCGCCTGCACGATCGCGCGCCGCGTGGCCTTGAGTTCTGATGCGGTACTGGCATCGGCCCGCGCCACCAGGAACACCGCCCCCGCCTTGGTCGCCAGCACGCCGGCGTCGGACGTTGCCAGCACCGGCGGCGTGTCGAGCAGCACCACGTCGTAGCGGTTCCTGAGCGTGGCCAGCAGCGTATCCATGCCGCGCGTCTGCAGCAGGTCGGCAGCCAGCGGCGGTTCCGAGCCGGTGGCGATGAAGTCGAGTCCCGGCACCACGTCGCGCTGCAGCACCTGCTCCAGCGGCGTGCCGGTCAGCAGCTCGGTCAGTCCCGGCACGCGCGGCTTGCCGAAATGGTGGTTGAGCCCGCCGCGGCGCAGGTCGGCGTCGACCAGCACCACGCGACGGCCGGCGGTGGCCAGCACCGTGGCGAAGTTGGCCGAGATGAAGGACTTGCCGACTTCGGGCGCCGGCCCGGTGATCACCACCACGTTGTTGCTGTCGCTGTTGAGCAGCGCGAACTGCAGCGAGGTGCGGAAGCTGCGCAGGCTTTCCACCGCCGGGTCGTCCGGCATGCGCCGGGCGAGCAGCTTGTCGATATCGCGCCCGCCGCGCAGGCGCGACTGCTCCGCGCTGTAGGGCACCGTCGCGTACACCGTCATGCCGGTCTCGCGCTCGATCTCGTCCGCGTCGGCGACGCCGCCATCGAACAGCCGGCGCAGCACCACCACCGCCGTGCCGGCCAGCAGGCCCAGCAACACCGAGGCCGCGGCGATCAGCTTGCGGTTGGGCTTGACCGGGCGGATCGGCACCTCGGCCGGGTCCACCAGGCGCGCCGTGCCGATCTTGCTGGCCTTGACCAGCCTGAGCTGCTGCACGTCGTTCAGCAGCGACTGGTACATCTCGGTGCTGACCCGGACGTCGCGCATCAGCCGCAGCACGTTCTGCTCGATATCCGGCAGGCGCTGGATCTTGCCGCCGACGGTGCCGATCTCGGCGTTCACGTCGGCGATCTGCTTGTCCATGATCTCGATTGCCGGATGGTTGGGCGTGAAGCGCGCAATCAGTTCCTGGCGCCGCTGGCGCAGGTCCGCCAGCTTGGTCTGGGCAGCCACGGACTGCGCCAGCACCAGCCGGGATTCTTCGTTCAGGTCGATGGTGCCGCGCTGGTTGCGCATGGCGTTGTAGCGCGACTCGGCGCTTTCCAGCTGCTGCTTGAGCTGCGGCAGCTGCGCTTCCAGGAAGGCCAGCGACTTCTCGGCCTCGGCGGCCTTGCGGCGCAGGTTCTGCTCGACATACTCGTTGCCGATCTCGTTCAGGATGGCGGCGGTCTTTTCTGCCGAAGTGCCCTCCAGCGCCACGCCGATCACGCCGCTCTGCTTGCCGCGCTCGGTGATCATCAGCTGGCTCTGCAGGTCGGCAATGGCCACCGCGCGCGGCACGCGCGAGACATGGAACACCGCGCCCGGGCGGCCTTCGAGCTGGCTCAGCTCGATCGTGACCTTGCCGCTGCGGGTCGCCACCGTCAACGGCACGCCGACGCGGCCTTCGGCCACGGCATCGTCGCTGGCGAAGGCCAGCCGGTACTTGTCATTGCCCTGCGCGGTCACCGTGATCAGCCGGCGCTCCATCGCGGGCGGCACCTCCAGGCGCGATACCGTGATCGCTTCGCTGCCCCACGCATAGCCGCCCCGGCCGAACAGCCCCGGCTGCGACAGCTCGCGGTTAAAGCCGGCCACGGCCCCGCCGATCACCGGGAAATAGTACGGCGACGCGGATATGTCCAGTTGCAGCGCGTCGACCGCCTTGCCCACCACCATGCGCGAGCGCAGCAGCTCGATCTCGGTGGAAGGGGCGGGCCTAGCGTCGTATACCGGCGACACCGTGGCGGTGGGCTTGTTGGTATTGTTGACGTTGCCGGCGTTCTGGTCCTCTACCTGCACCAGGATGTCGGCGCGGTAGACCGGCTTGGACAGCAACGCGAACAGCAGGCCCACGGCCATCACCGCCGCGGCGACCGCGAGGAAGGTCCAGCGGTAACGGATCAGCACGTCGACATACGAAGTCAGGTCCGACGACTGCTCGTCGCCTTCGGGAGCCTGGGCCTCGTAGTCACGCAAATTCTTGATGTTGCTCATGTTGCCTCCCCGTAGCGGGTTGCCTGTGCTTCGGATTGAATCTGTGCCGCCCATGCCTGCACGCCCTCGCGGATCAACCCCAGCACGATCAGGAACATCGCCTGCGAGCCGCCGTAGGGATCGGGAATATCCGCCTGCGCGGCCTCGCACAGGCGGAAGGTCTTGCCGCGCGCGCGCGGGTAGCGCTGCTCCAGCCATTCGCGCTGCTCGCTGTCCATCACCAGCACCAGGTCCGCGTCGTCGACCATGTCGTCATCGAGTTCGCGCGCGCGGTGCGCGGCCAGGTCCAGCCCGTCCTTGGCCAGCAGCCGGATCACGCGCGGATCGGCGCCGGCGCCGACCGGCGGCGCCAGCCCCGCGGAACCGATGCGGCAGTCGGGCAAGGCCTGGCGCAGCAGGTCGGCGGCCATCGGACTGCGGCAGCGGTTGCCCAGGCACACCACCAGGATCGAGCGAATCATCGCGGCTTCATCGGAAATCAGGGTCGGCGCCGGCAGCATGGCTCAAGGTCGGGTAGCGAGACTGTTGACGCCCACCAGCGGGCTCACCACCAGGGTCATGACGCGGCTCCACCGCACCACTTCGCGGGCATCCACGTAGACCACGTCCTTGGGCTCCAGCTCGAAGCCTTCGGCAATCGCCAGCGCCACTGGCGAGGTGCCGTCGAGGTGGAACACCTTCGGCGCATCGCTGGCGGTCTTGCGGATCACGTAGATCTGCTCGGCGTTGGCGGAGTTGGGGTTCACGCCGCCGGCGTCGCCGAGCGCCTCGTTCAGCGTCATGCGCCCGTTGCGCATCAGCAGCGAGGTCGGCCTGACCACTTCCCCGGTGACGAAGACCTTGCTGTCTTCGCGCTGCTCGACGCGCACGATGTCGCCCGAGCGCAGCAGGATGCGTGACGGGTCGACGCCTCTGGCCAGCAGCGCGGGGATGTTCACGTACCAGCTGCGCTCGCCGCGGGTCACGCGCACGCGGCTGTTGTCGCCGGTGTTGTTGAGCACGCCGCCGGCGCGGTTGAGCGCCTCGACCAGCGTCATCGGGGCGTCGTCGATGGCGAGCATGCCGGGCGTGCGCACTTCGCCGTCGACATAGACGCGCTGGCTGCGGAAGCCCAGCACGCGCACCGTCATCTGCGGATTGCGCACCACGCGCGAGAGCACGCGCGCCATTTCGTCGCGCACCTGGTTGGCGGTCTTGCCGGAGACCTTCATCACGCCGGCATACGGGAACTGGATGTCGCCATTGGGGCTGACCACATAACCGGGCATGTTGGAGCCGCCGGTGGACGCGGGGACCTCGAAGCCCGCGCCGATGCTGTAGGTCTGCGTCGGGAATACCAGTTCCGGGTGGTCCCACACCACCACCGAGATGATGTCGCCGGGGCCGATCACATAGGGCTTGGGCGTGGCGAACAGTTCTTCGACGCGGTCATTGGTGGGCTTGCTCTTGGCGCGCAGGTCGCGCACCAGGTCCATGGTGATGGGGGTGATGTCCGGCTTGGCGTCCGGCCCGACGGCGTCGACGTTCGCGGTCGGGCTGAAGTGCATCCCCGGCGACGCGGCGCAGCCGCCCAGCAGCAGGACGGCGCCGAGCGCGCACAGGGCTGGCAGCGAGCGCCGGCGCGAGCGGCGGGTGCGATCGGTAGGGCAAGCGGTGCGGCATTGACTGGTTTCCACGACATTGCTCCTGCGTATTTGGCTGGGCCCGCGCCGGGACGGCAGGCCCCTGATGCTCCCAGCCTAGGGCGGCGGGTAGCGTGAATCGGTGCGTTCTCGCACACTGCCATGGGCGCCTTGGGTGGCCTGGCGCGCACTGGTCGAATGCGACGCGGGCATGTTGTCCGACGCCTGGCTCATGGCTGCGGACGGCGCTGGCCGATGGGCCGCGCGGGCGTTCCGCCATACACCGTCCACGCCTCGTGCAGCGGTTTGGTGACCACCGTGCGCGGCGCAATCACCGCGCCTTCGGGCAAGGTCACGCCTGGCGAGATGAACGCTTCGGCGCACACCCACACATGGCGTTCCAGCGTGATCGGCGACGCAATCAGCTGGAAGGTTTCGCTGTTGTAATCGTGCGAGCCCGTGCAAAGGTGCGAGCCTTGTGACACGATGGCGTAGTCGCCGAGCGTGATCGGACTGATGTTGTAGAGGGTCACGCCGTCGGCGACGGCGGTGTGCTCGCCCATCACCAGGTTCCACGGCGCCCAGATCCGTGCCGCGGGGTAGACCCGCGCATCGCGGCCGAGGCGGGCGCCGAACAGCCGCAGCAGTGCGGCGCGCCAGGCATGCATCGGGCGCAGGCTGGGGCGGAACAGCCACAGCCATACCCAGTTCCATAGCTGCCGACGCACTCGGTTGGACAGCGAAAACGAAGGGCCGGAGGTGCGGTGGGTGTGCTGAATGATCATACGGAGCGTTTCCGGGGCGGCGGACATTGCGGCGATGCTCGCGCGAAGCCGTGCCGTGTATCGGTGCGCCGCGCCACAGAAGCCGGGCGAGAAGCTCCGCTACTTGCCGCGGCCGCCATCACGCTCCACACAGGTGCGCCAGCGCACGGAGCGGCACCCGGTGCTGGCGCATGCTGCAGGCAGGACGCCGTGTGCACAGATCTGCTTGCACGCGGTGCGACCGGAGCCATGACGCGATGATGCATCCCCCGCAGCTGCGCGAGACCCCTGCGCCGCTGCCCAGCATCCTGATCTACAGCGCCCCCTTCCATCCGTTGATCGGCGGCATGGAGCGCTTTGCCGAGGAGTTGGCGAGCGGGCTGACGGAGCTGGGCTATCCGGTCGAAGTGGCCACGCGCACGCCGGCCGCGCCGGGCGACGCCACGACCTTCCCGTTCACCGTGACCCGGGTCCGCGGCAAGCTGCAGCTGGCGCGCGCCATGCTGCGCCACCGGCGCGTGCTGTTCGTCGGCCTGACTTTTTACGACGTGATGCTGGCCAGCGCGCTGCGCCGTCGCATCGTGCTGACGCACCACGGCCCCTACGTGGTCCATGGCCACAAGCGCGGCACCTGGACCGGTCCGATCAAGCGCTGGCTGTCGCGCTTCTACGACGGCATCTGCGTCAGCCACTACCTGGCCGGCTGGCTGCCAGGCCAGCCACTGGTGATCCACAACGGCTATCGCGACGAACTGTTCGCGGCGGCGCCGCCCGCCGACGCGCGGCCGCCGGGAAGCTTCATCTTCGTCGGGCGGCTGGTGTCCGAAAAAGGCGTGGACCTGCTGGTGCGCAGCTTCGCGCGCCTGCACGCGCGCGAGCCGCATGCGCGCCTCACGATTGTTGGCGACGGGCCCGAGCGCGAAGCCCTGGCACGGCTGGCCGACGGACTTGGTTGCGCGGCCGCGGTGCACTTTACCGGCTGCCAGTGCGCCGCCGGCGTGGCGGCGCTGCTGGGCCGGCATCGATGCCTGGTGGCGCCGTCGCTGGGCTACGAGTCGTTTGGCATCGTCGCGCTGGAAGGCCTGGCGGCGGGCTGCGAAGTGATCGTCAGCCAGCGCGGCGGCCTGCCCGAAGCGGTCGGCGACTTCGGCTGGGTCGTGGAGCCGGCGCCCGAGCCGCTACACGAGGCCATGGCCGCGGTGCTGGGCGGCGCGTCGCGCCGGGACGAAGCCGGCACGCGCGAGTTCCTGCGCGAGCACGAACGCAAGGCGGTGGCGCAGCGCTATGCCGAGGCCATCGCGCGCTTCACGCAGCATCCCAGCGAGCCGCGCGAGCCCGTACCGTTCAACCCCGAGCAGCAGGGTTCCGAGGCTGGCCGCTAGGCTTCGCGCCAGCGGTCTTCGTGCGCGGTCAGGCATTTGCGCAGGAAGCTGAACATGCCGGTGGCGCAATAGACGCTGACGCGGGGCAGGCCGAACGGGTCGTCGCTGGCGCGGGCCAGCCCGCGCGCCGTGATGGTGGCGTTGGCGTAGCCGGCCGCGCGCACCATTTCCCGGTGCGCGGCATCCTGGCTGCCGTAGGGATAGCAGAAGGCGGTCACCGGTACGCCGAGCCACTGTTCCAGCTCGTCCTTGGACGCGGCGATCTGCCGGCGCGCCTCATGCGGCGCCATGCGGCGCAGGTCGACATGGTCCAGCGTATGCGAGCCGACCTCGTGCCCGCCCTGGTGCCATGCGCGCATCTGCGCCACGCTCATCAGCGCCGCGGGGCGGATGCCCAGGTCGCGGTCCCAGACGTTGCTGCCCGACAGCTGGCGCGAGACAAAGTAATTGGTGGCGGTGAAGCCGAGCGCGTCCAGCGCGGGCATGGCGTGCTCGAACACGTTGCGGAAGCCGTCGTCGAAGGTGATGCCGAACACCTTGCCGCTGCGCTCGCCGTGCAGGTACGGCATCAGGTCGCGCATGCTCAGGCCGCGATAGCCAAGCCGGTGCATCAGGCGCATCTGGCGGCGAAAGCGCGCGGGCGGCACCCACAGCCCGCGCCCGGGCGAGCGGCGTGGCGGCGGCGCGTCGATCTGGTGGTACATCAGGATCGGAATCGGCATGGCAGGGATCAGGTGCGCGCCATGCAAATGGCGCCGGTGCAGACCATTCTGGTGCGCTGCGGAGGCCGGCTCGGTGCGCTGGTCCACATTGGCCCGGCGGCGCCGGCACTGGCCGGCGCGGGTGTGTGGCAGCGAACAGAGGCCGCGGGCGCGCTGGCTCATGCTGCGGGCACGAGGACGTAGGGCCCCGCTTGCCAATGGCGCCAGCCGGGGAACCAGTGCCAGGCACACAGCGGGCACGACGCGCGGATTCCGGAGATCGCCCTGCACCATGAGATTGCTGCACGTCATACCCTCCATCGACCCCACCGGGGGCGGGCCCATCGAAGGCATCCGCCAATTGCGCCAGCCGCTGCGCGAACGCGGCGCCGAGATCGACGTCTGCTGCGGCGATGCCCCCGACGCCCCGTTCGTGCGCGCCAGCGAGATGAACGTGGTCGCACTGGGCCCGACCTCCTCCAAATACGGCTTCAATCCCGGCATGCTGGCGTGGCTGCGCGCCCATGCGGCCGACTACGATGCGGTGCTGGTCGAAGGGCTGTGGCAGTTCCATGCGCTCGCCACTTGCCTCGCGCTGCGCGGCAGCGAGGTGCCGTACTTTGTCTATACCCACGGCATGCTCGATCCGTGGTTCCGCGAACGCTATCCGCTCAAGCACGTCAAGAAGAGCCTGTACTGGCTGCTGGGTGAGTACTGGGTGCTGCGCGGCGCGCGCGCGGTGCTGTTCACCTGCGAGGAAGAGCAGCGGCGTTCGCGCAACGCGTTCTGGCCCTATCGCTGCCGCGAGCTGGTGGCCGGGTACGGCACCGCGCAGCCACCCACCGCGGCCGTGCCGTTGCGCGAGGCGTTCTTCACTGCGTTTCCGGCACTGCGCGGCAAGCGCATCGTGCTGTTCCTCGGCCGGATCCATGAAAAGAAGGGCTGCGACCTGCTGGTCGAAGCCTTTGCCGGCGTGGCCGGTGCCGACCCGCGGCTGCAGCTGGTGCTGGCAGGGCCGGTGGAGGCGGCGCTGCGCGAGCGGCTGGCGCGCCAGGCCGAACGCCTGGGGCTGGCGCAGCGGCTCAGCTGGACCGGCATGCTGTCGGGCGACCTGAAGTGGGGCGCCTATCACGCGGCCGAAGTCTTTACCCTGCCGTCGCACCAGGAGAACTTTGGCGTGGCCGTGGCCGAGGCGCTGGGCTGCGGCGTGCCGGTGCTGATTTCGGACAAGGTCAATATCTGGCGCGAAATAGTCGCCGACGGCGCCGGGCTGGCCGGCGCCGATACCGCCGAGGGCACCGGCGCGTGCCTGCGCCAGTGGCTGCAGGCCGATCCCGGCGCGCAGGCGCGCATGCGGGTGCAGGCGCTAGCCTGCTTCCAGCGACGCTTCGAGGTGCGCCAGAGCGCGCAGCGGCTGCTCGACATCCTGGGCGAGCGGCCGGTGCCGGCGCCGGCCGCCGATGCCGCCGCCACCAGCGCCACGCCGCGCGGCACGCCATGAAAGCGCTGCGCATCTTCGTCTTCGCGGTGCTGTCGCAGGGACTCGGCGCCATCACCGGCCTGCTGCTGGCGCACTGGCTCAGCGTCGGCGACTACGCGATCTATACCGTCACCGGCGCCATCGTCGGCGCCATGTCGATCGTCACCAAGGGCGGCATCCATTTCGGGCTGAATGCCATCCTCGGGCGCACCTGGCCAGACCGCGAGCGCGCCGCGCAGGCTACGCGCGCCGCGCTGGCGCAGCGCAAGCGCATCTCGGCCTTCCTGCTGCCGCCGCTGCTGATCATCGCCGGCGTGCTGATGTACCGCAACCATGCCTCGCTGGCGTTGATCGCCGCCTTGCTGCTGACGCTGCTGACGATGTGGTATTTCGACATGCAGTCGCGCGTGGTGGACCAGGTGCTGCTGTTCGCCAACCGCGCGCCTGCGCTGCAGGCGCTCGATGCCGGCCTGTCGGGCGCGCGGCTGCTGCTGTCATGGGGCGTCTACGTGCTGGGGCTGCAGAGCGCGCTGGCCGCCAGCCTGGTCAACACGCTCTTCGCCGGCCTGCGCGTGCCGTTCGTGCGCCGCTGGCTGCGCCGCGAACTGCCGGCGCGGGCGGCCGAGCCGGTGGCCGAGGACCAGCGTTCGATCCGCGCCATCACGCGCCGCCAGATTCCCATGGACGCGTTCTTCTGCCTGCAGTCGCAGTTCGCCTTCGCCATCGTCGCGTTCTACGGCGCGGTCAGCCAGACCGCGGCGATCGGCGCGCTGTCGCGCATCGGCCAGCTGCTGGTGCCGGTCAGCATCGTGGTGGGCGCCTATGTCGTGCCGCGCTTCGCGCAGGCGCGCGAGCACGTGCTGCGCCAGTACCTGGGCTGGCTGCTGCTGGGTTCGCTGCCGGCCGGCACGCTGGTGCTGCTGGCCTGGTTGTGGCCCGGGCTGCTGCTGCGCCTGGTGGGGGCCAACTACGCCGGCCTGACCTCGGAGCTGCTGATCGCCTGCCTGGGCGCCGGCGCCTACAGCATTGCCGGCGTGGCCTGGGAACTGCTGGCCAACCGCGGCCTGAACCACTTCAACTACATGCAGGTGCCGGTGGTGATCGCCTGGTGCCTGGTCGCGCCCCACCTGCTGGACCTGACCACGCTGCGGGGCGTGCTCTGGTTCGAGGCCGGCCTGGCTTCCGGGCTCGGTGCCGCGGTGCTGTGCGAGCTGGCGGGCGCGATCCGCGCCGGGCGGCTGTTGCCGCCGCCGGTACTCAGCGTCGACGGGGGCCGCCCATGAAAGTCCTGGTCACCCACCCCGGCCTGCAGCATTCGCACCAGATGGCGCAGGCGCTCCACGAGCAGGACCTGCTGTGCCAGTACTGGTCGGGCGTGCCGGTGCGCGGACCGGGCGAGCCGGTACCGTGGTGGCTGCCGCCGGCGCTCGGCGCCAAGGTGCGCGAGGTCGGCATCCCCGCGGCCTTGCGGCGCCATCCGCTGTGCTTCCCGGCCATGCTCAAGCTGGGGCTGCACCGCCGGATCGGGATCAACCGCTATCTGGGCATGTCGCAGTCGGCCTATGCGCACCGCGTGTTCCACCTGTTCGATGCGTGGGCGGCGCGGCGTGTCGAGGCGCTGCGCCCCGACGTGGTGGTGGCCTACGAGAACTCGGCGATGCAGACCTTCGAGGCGGCCCGCCGTATTGGCGCGCGCTGCGTGCTCGACGCGCCGGCGGTGCATCGCGCCACGGCGGCGGCGCTGCTGGGCCTGCAGCCTGACCCGTACCTTGCCTGCATCGACGCACGCAAGGACCGCGAGGTGGAGCTGGCGGACCTGGTCATCACCTGTTCCGAGTTTGCCGCGCAGACCTACGCGCAGGCCGGCGTGCCGGGCGCCAAGCTCAGGTCGATCCTGCTCGGCGCCACCCCGCCGGGCAACGTGCAGCGCCGGCGCACGCGCGCCGGCACGCGCTTCCTGTATGCCGGCGGCCTGACCACGCTCAAGGCGGTCGACCTGCTGCAGCAGGCCTTCGCCATGGTGCGCGCGCGCGTGCCCGAGGCCGAGCTCGCGGTGGCCGGCGGCGGCGCCGAGCCCGGGCTGGCCGCGGCCCTGGCGTCGACTCCGGGCGTCACGCTGCTCGGCGCGTTGCCGCAGCCGGCGCTCTACCAGGAGCTGGCCGATGCCGATTGCCTGGTGCTGCCGTCGCGCTTCGATTCGTTCGGCATGGTGGTGGCCGAGGCGCTTGCCTGCGGCACGCCGGCGCTGGTGTCGGAGCGGGTCGGGGCCAAGGAGATCCTGCAGGAATTCCCGCGCGCGGGCTGGGTCGTCCAGGTCAGCGCGCAATCCTTGTATGACCGCATGCTGGAGCTTGCCACGGTGCGCGCCAGCCTGGACGAGGCGCGCCCGTACGCGAGCCTGGCCGGGGAGAAGTACACCTGGGCCAGGTATCGCCGCGCCGCGGTCGCAACCATCGCGACGCTATGCTGAGCCACTCCGCCGCACCCCTGGCGCCGCCGGCGCGCTCGCGCATCCGCCGGCAGGCCCGCACCACCTTCGGCACCGTGTTCTTGCTGGTGTTCCTGGTGGCCGTGCTGGAAGGCGCGGCGCGCAAGTGGGTGGCGGGTTCGCTGAGCTTGCCGCTGGTGCTGCTGCGCGACCTGCTGGCGGTCTATGGCGTCTACTACGCGATGCGCTATGGCGGCTTCACGCCGGCGCGGCGGGCGATGCGGCTGCTGCTGCTGTGGAGCGCGCTGGTGCTGGCGTGGGGGCTGGTGCAGACCATCGCCGGCGACGGCACGCTCGCCATCATGCTGGTCGGGCTGCGCTTCTGGCTGCTCTATGTGTGGTTCGGCGTGGCCGCGGCGCTGCTGCTCGAGCCCGAGGACGTTGCCGCGATCTGCAAGACCACGCTGGTGCTGATGGTGCTGATGGCGCCGCTGGTGGTGCTGCAGCACTTCCTGCCGCCCGGCAGCTTCCTGAACCGGCAGGTCGATGGTGACGAAGACCGGGTCTTCATGATGGTCGGCGACATCGTGCGCACCACCGGCACCTTCTCGTTCACGCTGGGCTACACCACCTTCCTGGCGATCACCATGCCGATCGCGCTGCAATACGTGCTCGGCGGCGACGGCAAGCGGCACTGGCTGTATGCGCTGGTGGTGCTGGGCAGCCTGCTGGTCAGCGTGCTGGTCAGCGGTTCGCGCGCCACCGTGCTGCTGCTGCCGGGCCTGTTCGCGGTGGCGGCGCTGTGCACCCTGATGTTCGGGCGTGCCGTGACCAGGCGCCGCGTGCTGGTCTGGGTCGGCGTGGCGGTGCTGATCGGGGCGGTGGGCATGGTCGTGTTCAGCGCGTCGGTCGAAAGCACGGTGCAACGCTTCCACGACGCCGCCGAAGACGAAGACTTCGGCGACCGCGTCGGCACCATGTTCCTGGGCGAGAGCGAGGCCTATGCCAAGCCGACCCTGCTGGGCGCGGGGCTCGGGCGCGGCAGCAACCTGGCCAGCTATCTCGAGCGCGGCGAAATTACCTTCATGCTGTCCGAGACCGAGACCGGGCGCACCATCGAGGAGGCCGGCCTGCTGGGCTACCTGTACGTGGCGCTGAAGTTCGCCGTGTGCGTGGCCGGCATGTGGCTTGCGATCGGTGCGGCGCGCCGCACCGGCAACTGCTTTGCCATCCTGCTGTGGCTGGTGAGCACGCTGTGCCTGCTGACGTGGTCGCTGATCGGCCAGCTGACCGCCAACGTGCTGGGCTTTCTCTTTGTCGGCTTCACCATGGCGGTCACGCGGCTGGAGCGGCAGGGGCGGCTGACGGGCGCGAACAAGCGCGCCCGGCCGCGCCGACGGCACGCGCGCTAGCGGCAGGCTGCGAGCCACCCAACGTACCGGACATCTGCATCGGGCATCCACATCGATCCGCGAAGAAAAGCAATATGAGGCTCATCCTGTTCGGTCATCCCGTCTTTTTCGGCAGCCACAGCATGGACCGCTTCGCGGCCATGATCGTCGAGGGCATGCGCGAGCGCGGCCACGAGGCCCAGCTATGGACCCCGCCCGCCGTGCTGGTGCGGCTGTCGACGCGCCCCGGCCTGCGCAAGTGGCTCGGCTATGTCGACCAGTACATGCTGTTCCCCGCGTGGGCGTGGTGGCGGCTGCGGCGCGAGGGCGCGGGCGCGCTGGTGGTGCTGACCGACCATTCGCTCGGCATGTGGATGTGGCTGCTGCACCGGCGCCCGCATGTAATCCACTGCCACGACTTCATCGCGCAGCGCACCGCTGCCGGCGAATTTCCCGGGCGCCAGCTGTCGGCCAGCGGGCGGCTCTACCAGGCGCTGATCCTGCGCGGCATCGGGCTGGGGCGGAACTTTGTCGCGGTGTCGGAGAAGACCGCGCACGACCTGCTGCGCCTGCATCCGGGGCCGACGCCGCGCGTGCGGGTGGTGCACAACGGCCTCAACTACCCGTTCCGCCCGCTTGCGCCGGATGTTGCCATGCGCCGGCTGCGCGCCGCCAGCATCGACGAGATCGAGCCCGGCATGCTGGTCCATATCGGCGGCAACCAGTGGTACAAGAACCGCGAAGGCGTGCTGGCGCTATACCTGGCCTATTGCGAGGCCAGCCATGCGGGCGGCGGCACCGGTGCCGCCGCGGCGCCGCGCCCGCTGTGGATGATCGGCCCCGAGCCGACCCCCGCCATGCGCGAGCTGGCCGACGGCGCGGAGCGGCTGGGCGGCAAGGTGCGCTTCCTGGAAGGCATGTCCACCGCGGCCGTGCACGCCGCCTATGCGCTTGCGGCGGTGCTGCTGTTCCCGAGCCTGGAAGAGGGCTTCGGCTGGCCCGTGATCGAGGCCATGGCGTGCGGCATCCCGGTGCTGACCACGGCGCGCGCGCCGATGCAGGAGATCGGCGGCGGGCTGGCGCTGCTGATGGAGCCGATGGAGCCGGGCCAGGCGCGGGCCTGGGCCCGGCGCAACGTGGGCGTGCTGCTGGAGCTGCTGTCGTGGCCGCAGGCGCGGCTCGACCAGCTCTCGGCCGACTCGCTGGCGTGGGTGCGGCATTTCTCGGCGGAACGCGCGCTGGACCAGTACGAGGCCATCTACCTGGCTGCGCTGGCCCCGGCCTCGGCCACTGCGACGACGGAGGCCGAGGCCAGCTGAGACCAGTCGGGATCAGTAGGGATCAGTCGGGATCAGCAGAGACCGGAGCGGCAGGGGGCGGGCCCGCACCACGCAGCGTCGCGCGGGCGCCGTCTCAATGCAGGGTGTAGGCGACGGTCTGGATCACGCCCGCGCCTTCGCGCACCTCGCACAGCACGCGGCCGTGCACCGGCTTCAGGTTGAACGGCGGCGCGGTCAGCACCACGCCGCTCGGCACCATGCGTGCCAGCCGCGTCGAAGCCCCCAGCCGCTTCTTGGCGTTGGGCGGAAAATCCGGCGCCAGCGGCAGGTGTTCGGTCAGCACCAGCACCTGGTAGCGGTGCAGCTTGGCCAGCACGCGCGCGATCCTGTCGTTGTCCAGGTGCTGCAGCACCTGGCGCAGGAACACCACGTCGCCGGCGGGCAGTTCGTCGCCGGCAATGTCGAGGCAGCGGAAATCCACGTCGAGATGGGCATAGCGTGCGCGGTTGGCCGCGATCAGCGGCGCCACCACGTCGCAGGCCACATAGCGCCCGCAGGCCGGGCGGATGCGGCTGCCGATATGGAAGTCGCCGCAGCCCAGGTCGACCACGTCGGGCTTGCGCGGCAGCTCGCGCAGCAGCGCGGTGACCGCCTCGGCATAGGGCTCGACGATGCGCGGATCGTGCGAGCCGGTGCCGCTGAAGAAGCCGGGCTCGTCGGCCTCGCCCCACAGGCTGCTGTGGTAGACGTCCGAGAACACTTCGCCCGGCGGCCTGGCGCCGTAGCGCGCGTCATGCTGCTGCTCGCGGCGCACGTGGTAGTAGTTGCGCAGCCAGGCGGGCACCAGGGGTTTGATGGTTCGCATCAGGCGTTGCACCAGCGCGGGGTGCGTGGTCGCGGTCTCAGGACTCATGGCGGGTTCCCCCTTGGGCGTTGCGTTGGCCGCGGCGGCGCTCAGGCCACCGCGGAGGCGTCTTGCGCGGCAGGCGGCGATACCAGTGCCTGCAGTGCGGATTCCAGTTGCGCCAGCACCGCGTCGCGGGCCAGATGGGCTTCGGCCCAGGCGCGGCCTGCGGCGGCGTGCATGGCGCGCCGCTGCGGCTGGCAGGCGAGCGTGGCAATGGCGTGCGCCAGCGCGCTGCCATCGCCGGGCGGCACCAGCACACCCACGCGCGCCACCAGGCGGCCCAGCTCGGTATCGGGCTGCGCGGTGGCAATGACCGCGCGCCGGCTCGCCAGCATGCCGGTGAGCTTGGACGGCATCACCAGGTCGGCGGCATCGGCGCGCTGCGGCAGCAGGTGCATGTCCGCGGCCGCCATCATGGCGTGGAACTGCGCCTGTGGCTGCAGCGGCAGGAAATGCACGCGCGCCAGCCCGGCGCAGCGTGCCTGCAGCGCGGCGCGGCCGCTGCCGTCGCCGCACAGCACCATGTGGATGCGCGGGTGGCCCTGCAGCGCCTGCGCGGCATCGGCCAGCACTTCCAGGCCCTGCTTGTTGCCCATGTTGCCGGCGTACAGCGCGACCACCGCCTCGGCGGGAATGCCCAGGCCGTGCCGGAACGCCAGCGCCGCGTCGGCCGGGGCCTCGTGCAGGTCGGCCCAGTTGGGCAGCAGTTGCAGGCGAGCGGGGCTGACGCCCTTGGCGCGCAGCGCGTCCGCCATCGCCTGCGAGATGGTCGAGACGCGCTGGTAGCGCGTGGTCAGCGCGCGCTCCAGGCGCGTGGCCAGCCGGCGCAGCAGCGGATGGCGCAGCACGCCCAGCGCGAACGCGGCATCGACTTCCAGGTCCTGCACGTGCAGCCAGGTGCGCGCGCGCGTGCAGCTGCCCAGCAGCAGCGTCGCCGGGCTGCACATCAGCGTGGGCTCGACCGCGAAGATCACGTCGGGGCGCCAGCGCAGCTGCGCCGCCATGCACGGCACGCTGCTCAGCGCAAAGCTCATCAGGTGCAGGATGCGCAGCAGTCCGGACGGCTTGCGCGGCACCCACACCGGTGCGCGGTAGACCGTCACGCCGCCGTGCGTCTCGCGGGCATAGCGCCAGGCGCTGTAGCCGTCGCTGACGCGCCATGCGGGGTAGTACGGCGGGGCGCACACCACGCGCACCTCGTGCCCGCGCGCGGCCAGCCATTGCGCCTGCTCGCCGGTGTACTTGCCGATGCCGGTCAGTTCGGGCGCGTAGTTCTGGCAGTAGATCAGGATCTTCATGGCCGCTCCGCGCGCGCTTGGGTCAGGCCAGCGCGGCGGCAATGCCGCCGGGCAAGGTGCCGGTGCGGCAGGCCTCTTCGTAGACGCCGCGCAGGCCGTCGCGCAGCGCAATGCGCGGGCGCCAGCCGGTGCGCATGATGGCGCTGCTGTCGAGCCGCTTGCGCGGCGTGCCGTCGGGCTTGTCGGTTTCGAAAGCAAGGGTGCCGCGATAGCCGGTAACCTGCGCCACCAGTGCCGCCAGCGCGCCGATCGAGACCTCGTCGTCGCTGCCGACGTTGAGGAAGCCCGCGGGCGCGGCCTCGCGGTAGGCCGGCGCGGACAGCGCCATCACGTGCAGGCAGGCACGCGCCAGATCGTCCGCGTGCAGGAATTCGCGCAAGGGCTTGCCGGTGCCCCACACCGACACGCGCGCGCTGCCGGCCACGCGGGCGTCGTGGAAGCGGCGCACCAGTCCGGGTATCACATGGCTGTTGTCGGGGTGGTAGTTGTCGCCGGGTCCATAGAGGTTGGTCGGCATCACGCAGCGGTAGTCGGTGCCGTACTGGCGGTTGTAGCTGTCGCACAGCATGATGCCGGCGATCTTGGCGATGGCGTAGGGCGCGTTGGTCGGCTCCAGCGCGCCGGTGAGCAGCGCGGCTTCGCTGATCGGCTGCGGCGCCAGGCGCGGGTAGATGCAGCTCGATCCCAGAAACAGCAGCCGCCGCACACCGGCCTGCCAGGCGGCATGGATCACGTTGGTGGCGATGGCGAGGTTCTGGTGGATGAACTCGGCGGGATACGTATTGTTGGCATGGATGCCGCCGACCCGCGCGGCGGCCAGGTAGACCGCGTCGATGCGCTGGCTGGCGAAGAAAGCCCGCACCTGCGCCTGGTCGCACAAGTCCAGCTCGGCGTGCGTGCGCGTCACGATGTCGGCGCCGCCCTGCGCGCGCAGCGCCCGCTCGATGGCCGAGCCGACCATGCCGCGGTGGCCGGCGACAAAGATGCGCGGGCGCGCTGCCAGGGCCTGGTTCATGGGATCCTCGCGGTGGCCGTGCACGCGGCTACTCAAGATGGTTGAAGGCCTGGAAACCGGCCAGCCTGACCAGCGCGTCGCGGCGAGCCGCGGCGTAATCTGCCTCGATCATTTCCCGGACCAGTTCGGCAAAGCCGATGCGCGGGGTCCAGCCCAGGCGCTCGCGCGCCCGGCTGGCATCGCCCAGCAGCGTTTCCACCTCGGTTGGGCGGAAGTAGCGCGGATCGACCCGCACCACGACCTCGCCTGGCTTGCACGCCGGCGCGATCGCGCCGCCGGGCGCGGGCGGATCGACATGCTCGACGATGCCGACCTCGTCGACGCCGCTGCCATGGAAGGTGATGGTGATGCCCAGCTCGCGCGCCGCGCGCTGCACGAACTCGCGCACGCTGTGCTGTTCGCCGCTGGCGATGACGAAGTCCTCGGCCGCGGGCTGCTGCAGCATCAGCCACTGCATCTCGACGTAGTCGCGCGCATGGCCCCAGTCGCGCAGCGCCGACAGGTTGCCCAGGTACAGCGTTTCCTGCAGGCCGAGTGCGATGCGCGCGATCGCGCGCGTGATCTTGCGGGTGACGAAGGTCTCGCCGCGCACCGGGCTTTCATGGTTGAACAGGATGCCGTTGCAGGCGTACATGCCATAGGCCTCGCGGTAGTTCACCGTGATCCAGTAGGCATAGAGCTTGGCCGCGGCATACGGGCTGCGCGGATAGAACGGCGTGGTTTCCTTCTGCGGGATCTCCTGCACCAGCCCGTAGAGTTCGGAGGTGGAGGCCTGGTAGAAGCGCGTGAGCTTTTCCATGCCCAGTATGCGGATCGCCTCGAGCAGGCGCAGCGTGCCGATGGCGTCGGTGTTGGCGGTGTATTCGGGCTCTTCGAACGAGACCTGCACGTGGCTCTGCGCGGCGAGGTTGTAGATCTCGTCCGGCTGCGCCTGCTGCACCACGCGCACCAGGCTGGCGGTGTCGGTCATGTCGCCGTGGTGCAGGATCAGCCGGCGTTCCTGCGCCTGCGGGTCCTGGTACAGGTGGTCGATGCGCTCGGTGTTGAACAGCGAGCTGCGCCGCTTGATGCCGTGCACTTCATAGCCCTTGGCCAGCAGCAGTTCGCACAGGTACGACCCGTCCTGCCCGGTGATGCCGGTGATCAGCGCGCGCCGGATGCCGTTGCGCCCGCGCGGTGCGGCCCGCTCCGGCCCGGTGGCGGTGATATGACCGAGTGTGTCCAGCTCGTTTGCGCCCATGGCTCTGATCCGTTAGCAAGTGGGGCGACTGTAGCGCCGCGCTGCGGCGCCGCACCGTCTGCTACCCCACACAACGGCGGCCGGCCGTGTGGGCGCGCCGCCACGGATCAGGTGCGCGGCATCGGTGTCGTGACCTCGCTGCGGGCGCGTTCCGCGGCGTCGTCATGGCCAGGCGCAAGCCGCAAGTGCTGCCACAGCAGGCGCGTGGTGGCCCAGAACGGTGCCACGCCGCGCCAGCCGCTGCGGTGCAGGTGCTGGCCCAGGTTGTGCGGCAGCGCCAGCATCAGGAACAGCGCGGCCTTGTCGTGGCGGTGCTGGCTGCGCCCGTAGCGATGCAGCATGGTGACCATGCGCGCGGCATCGGCGCTCGGGCTGCCGGCGCATCGCGGCGGCCGCTGGCCCTCCAGCTGGTTGATCGCGCTCGGAATCAGCTCGATGCGGCAGCCGCAGCCGTAGACCGCGCGTCCGGTCAGGTCGGCGACGTCGTAGTCGGCATCGAGGCACTCGTCGAACGGCAGCCGCTCCAGCAGCGCGCGCGGGAACACCGTGCTGGACAGCACCACCGCGCACAGCGGCCGCGCCCGCGCGGCGCGGCGCGGCGGCTGGCGCAACGGTTGCCCGAGGAAATCCTCGCGCTGCGGCCGCAGGCATTGGCCCGCGCACATCGCCGTGCCGGTCAGCACCAGCGCGTCGGCGTTGCCGCCCGCGGCGACCCGGTAGATGAAGTCGTCGGCGAGGCGCTCGCCCATCTGCTGCAGGAAGGTCGGCCCCAGCGTGACGTGGTCGTCGAGAAACAGCACGTGCGTGCCGGTGGCCGCGCGCAGCAGGCGGTTGCGGCTGGCGGCGGCGCCGCGCCGGGGACCGTCCAGGCAGGGTATGTCGGGGTGGGCATCGCGCATCAGCGCGCGCGTGGCGTCGTGGCTGCTGTCGTCGCAGACGATCAGCTGGTGCGGCGGCATGGTCGAGGCCGCGATCGACTGCAAGGTACGGCGCAGGCCGTCCGGATGGTCGCGCGTGCTGACGCACACGGAAAAGCTGGGCAAGAACGTGCTGGCTTGCATGATGACCCCTCCCGTCCGGCAAGCGCCGGGTTGGCGCCGGCCCGTCTGTGCGGGCGCGGCGCGCGGCAAACCTTCAGGCCGGCATCAGACCGCCGGCCGGACCGCCTGGCACGGCGGTTCGTTGCGCCTTGGCGCCACCCCGGCGCCATTGGTTTCGCGCGTGATGCGTTCGTCGCCGCTGACCCATTCCAGCGTGGCCCCGCGCTGCAGGGCGGCGTAGACCGCTTCGCCCTTGTTGCGCACCTTGAGCCGCTGGTACAGCGTGCAGGCGTGGCTCTTCACCGTCGCTACCGAGATGTTGAGCATGCGGCTGACGGTCTTGATCGGATAGCCGCGCGCCAGCAGCACCAGCACCTCGTACTGGCGCGGCGTGATCTTCAGCATCTCAGCTTCGTCGTAGCCGGGTTCTTCCTCGGTCAGCGGCATGGCAGCGGGTGTGGGCGAGACCACCGCCGGGGCCGGTGCGGACAGCGGCTGGCCGGGCCTCAGCTCGGTCAGGTCGCGCAGCGCCACGGCGGTACGCAGGGCGGCGCGCGGGGTGCTGGCGCAGGACGCCAGCGGCAACTGCTCCCCCGGCGGTTGGGCCGGATGCGCGGCGCTGAGCGGCAGCGGCGCAGCCGAGGCGAGTGACTGCGTGGCCGGCATCGCCGAGCGCGATGCCGAGGGCAGGGTGCCGGTCTCGGCAGTGAAGAGCAGCCCCTGTACGCCCGACACGGCCATGCGGATGGCGGCCTCGATCACCGCCAGCGAAGCCGACTTGGGCAGGCAGCCGCAGATGCCGCGCGCGCTGTCGGCGGTCGGCACATGCAAGGGCAGGGTGTCGGCCAGGATCAGGATGCGTTGCGGCGCGAGCGTCTGCCGGGCCTGGTCCAGCAGCACCCAGCCGGGCGCGGGGTCGGCGGGCATGCCGAACACGAGCAGGTCCGCGTTTTGGTGCCGGGCGTCCAGCCTGGCCATATCCGCCGGTGCAATGGCCGCCACCTGCGCGGATTCCTGGATGTTCTCGAGCATCTGCAACAGCCCGAGCCGGAGCAGCGGGTGCTCCTCGATCAGCAACGCATTCATGGACTTCACTCCCCGTTTTTACCCGGGAGGGACTGCGGGGCACTTTGCGTATGGAAGACGTGACAGGACCGCCGTCACCCAATGGCTGGTGACTGGTGGCTGGCTCTGTGGCTGACCCCCATGCTTCCATGCCGGGCGGTTCCGTTGTTGTGGCTGGAACTTGCCCATGGCTGGAAGGATGACCCCGAATCCGACCCCGGGTGCTTGTTACTCCTAAATCAGTTGGAATTCATCTTATGGGCTGGGGGAGGGGAATGCAAGCGAGGGGGTCCGAGTTGGAATGAGGGAGGGAATGAAAGGACCTTCATAATCCTTTCAAATATTGCGCATTTACCCCTCCCAGGTTCCGGAAACGCCGCGCTGGCGCCGTTCCCGGTGGTTTCATCGGTGTGACATTCAGAATTAAATTGGTTGCAAATCTGAAACAGATTCTATTATCTCTTGCCGGATATGACGGTTTTATAACCCTAATGAGGGGTGTCCGGAATACACCATCAGTGGTGCTGCTCCAATTATGAAACGCGCCCCGGAAATGTTGGTTGTGAAATCAATTCGGCAGATTTGCCGGCACTTCGCGCACATGGTCTAGTGCTTCTGGATGAGGCGTGGCTACCACCATGGATGAGCGCGGCGGCGCCGGCGCCACCGGCCGCGACGGGCTTGCCACCACCCATCGGTGGGGAGCAAGGCCTCAAGGCGGAATGATGGCGCCGGCCGTCCGGCTCAGCGTACCCAGCGGCCCGGGCGCATGACCCAGCCGTGCGGGCCGCGGACCCAGCGCTCGGGCACATAGCGGTAGCCCACGCGCTGCGGCTGCCAGTAGCCGCCGCGCCAGGCATAACGCCCGCCGCGGGCTTCCCAGTGGCCCGGCACCCAGACCTGGCCGCGGCGCGCGGCCGGGTGCGGCTCGTAGCGCGGCGGCGGCGGCGGATGGCCGTAGCCGCGGGCGACCGGCGCCTGGTGGGCTTCGGCGGGGGCGGTCAGGCCGAAGGCGCCGCCCGTGGCAAGGACGGCTGCAGCAAGCAGGAGTTGGCGTTTCATGGGAGGGCTCCTTTGGGCGGTGGCGGAATCAGTAGTGATGATGGTGGTGGCGCGGCGGCGGGCCGCCGCGCGGGGGCACCACGATGCAGGCGGAAAGCAGTGCGGCGGTGGTGGACAGCAGCACCACCAGCGTGAGGGCTCGTTTCATCTTGGCTCCTGGCGGGATCGCGTTGGACACGGTGTCAATGTAGCGGCCGGCTGCCGTGCTGCGCGCTTGCACTTGTAAGCCTGTCTCACATGGGGCCACGGCACGAGCCAGCGCCCGCCGCGTCCGCCTGCCCCTCCGGAATCCGTTGACAGGCAAGGCTTGGCGGGCAATACGGCGGACCCGTCGGTCGGCCCGCGGACACCCTGGCGAAGGTAATGGGACGTTACATGGGAAATAAATCTCGCAAGGCGGGGCTGGCTGCGTGCGCTTGCCATGGTGTCCGGCCGGGCCGGACGGCCACGCAGAAACGGGTACGCGTGGCAACGCGGCGCGTCGGCATGAGGCGCCGCCCGGACGCGATGGGCTATACCAGTGAGAAGTGGCCACGTATGCGGGAAGGAGGCGCCATGCCGGTCATGCTTATCGTGCTCGCCCTGCAATGGCTGCAGGGCCTGTCGCCGCCCGCCGCGGCATTGTTCGCCCTGCCGCAGGAGCCAATGCCGGCGGATGCCACGGCCGTGGTGGAGGCCGCGCCGGCCCGCTGACGCGGGAGCTCGCGCCGGCTGACGGCCAGACTGGTATCAGCCGCGCGCCGTCAGCGCGGCCGGGCTGGTCTCATCCAGCCTGCCGCGCGCAGCCGGCGGAGGCCGGCAACGCAAAGGAGGCGCCGTAGCGTGCCGGGTCCAGCCGCATGGTCAGCACGCCCACCACAGCCGCGCACGCCAGGTGGTACCACCAGCCCGCGGCGAAGCTGCCGGTGCGGGCCTGCAGCATGGCGGTGATCCACGGCGCCAGCGACGCCAGCAGGAAGCCGCCGCCCTGCATCACCGCGCTCAGCGCTCCTGCACTGTCGGCGTCGGGCAGGTGGTCCAGCGCCACCACCAGGTACAGCGCAAAGCAGCCGCCCAGGCCGGCGCCGCCGATCACGGCCCAGGCGTGCGGTGCGAGGTCCGGCCACAGCGCCAGCCCGGCGAAGCCGGCAACCTGCAGCGCCAGCGCCAGCGCCATCCACGCGCGCCGGTCCAGGCGGCGCGCCGCCAGTGCCGGCAGCAGCAGCGCCGCGGCGGCCTGCGCCACCGCCATCAGCGCCACCAGAGAGCCGCTGGCCGGCGCGCTCCAGCCGTGGCTCTGGTAGAACGGCGCCAGCCATGCCACCAGCGAGGCATAGCCGCCGTTCATCACGCCGAAGCTGATCATCAGCAGCCAGGTGCGCGGGCGCCGCAGCAGCGCGCGGGTCCTGCCGGCGGCCACGGGCGAGCGGCCAGACGGCGCGGCCGGCAGCGATGCCTGCTGGCGCGCCGGGCCGTGCGGCAGTGCCACCCACGCCAGAGCCAGCGCCGCCAGCGCGGGCACGGCCCACAGCGCCAGCGCCTCGCGCCAGCTGCCGGCCAGCTCGGTCACATAGGGCGAAAGCTGCGCGCCGAGCGCGCCGCCGCCCATCAGCGCGGCCGAATACAGTCCCATCACCGGCGCCACGCGCGCCGGGAACTCCTGCTTGACCAGCCCCGGGCACGCCGCCTGCACCACCGCCACGCCCAGCCCGCACAGCGCCGCCGAGGCGATCAGCCAGGTCCCGCCGGCCACGCCCAGCCGCACGGCGCAGCCGGCACCCAGCAGCGCCAGCGCGCCCAGCACCGCGGTGCGCGCGCCCAGCCGGGCGCGGATGGCAGGGCCGAAGAACGCCCCCACCCCCATCAGCAGCATCGGCAGCAGCGTCAGCCACGCCATGCCCTGGTAGCTCAGGCCGGTGCCGCCGCGGATGGCGGGCGCCAGCGGCCCGACCGCGGTCAGGAACGGCCGCAGGTTCAGTCCGATGCCGGCCACGGCCGCCAGCACCAGCCAGCGCGGCGGCTGGGGCCGCACCGGGCGCGCGCCTTCAGCCACGGCGCGGGCGCATGCCGTAGAGCTGCGCGGCGGAGAGGTCGACCGGCACCCGCGTGAGCGGCAGCGGTGGCGGGTCGAGCGGCAGGCGCAGCGCCTGGTAGGCGGCCTCGCTCGACATGCCGTAGGGCGCGGCATCCTGGTTGTCGAAGGCGTAGTAGACCGCCTGCACCCCGGCCATGGTCATCGCCGCCAGGCACATCGGGCACGGATGGCCGCTGGCATAGACCACGCTGCCGCGCAGGTCGGGGCGGCCCAGCTTGCGCGCGGCGGCGCGCACCGCCTCCATCTCGGCATGGGTGGTCGGGTCGTGGCTGTGGACGATGTCGTTGACGCCGGTGGCGACGGCTTCGCCGTCGAGCACCAGCACGGCGCCGAACGGGCGCGCGCCGCGGTCACGGTTGGCCGCCGCGAGGCGCACCGCCTCGCGCATGAATTCCTGGTGAGTGGTCATGGTTGGCAGAAAAGTGGGTACATGCTCGCGTGCAACGCGGCATGGTGCATGGAGTCGGCGCGATGGCGCCCGGACGCAGGCCGGGGCATCGTGCCGAAACTCTACGCCGGCGCTTGGTAATTGGGAAATTAAATGATGAAATCGTCGGCAGTGGAAAAGCCAATGGATACGCCGCCATGCAGGACCCCCGCCTCGACCCCGTGCTGCTGCAGAGCTTTGTCGCCGTCGCCGAAAGCGGCAGCTTCACCCGTGCCGCGCAGCGCGTGCACCTGACCCAGTCGACCGTCAGCCAGCAGGTGCGCCGGCTGGAGGAGCAGCTGGGCTGCGTGCTGCTGGATCGCGGCGGGCGCTATGTCACGACCACGCCGGAAGGCGAGCGCCTGCTGGGGTATGCGCGCCGGCTGCAGCAGCTGATGGCCGAGGCCGTGGGGCAGCTGCGCCAGAGCGCCGGCCAGGGCGAGATCCGGCTGGGCGTGCCCGAGGACTTTGCCGCGCGGCCGCTGACGCCGGTGCTGGCCGGGTTTGCCGACGACTGGCCGGGCATGCGGCTGGAGGTGACCAGCGGCATGAGCCACGAGCTGTGGCAGCGCTTCCAGGACCGCGAGCTGGACCTGGTGCTGGTCAAGCAGCGCACCGGCCAGGTACAGGGGCTGGCCAGCTGGCCCGAGCCGCTGTGCTGGATCGACAGCCGCAGCCGGCCGGCGGTGGCGCGCGACCCGGTGCCGCTGGTGGCGTTCCCGGTGGGCGGCCTGTATCGCGGCGAGATGACGCACGCGCTCGACGCCGGCGGCCGGCGCTGGCGCGTGGCCTTTGTCAGCGCCAGCCTGGCCAGCATCCTGGCGGCGGTGGCCGATGGCCTGGGTGTGACGCTGCTGCCGCGGCGGCTGGCCACGGCGCACCACACCGTGCTGGAGCACGGCTGGCCCGCCGCGGTGCCGGATGTGGAACTGAGCCTGCACGCGCAGCCGGACCTGCCGGCCGCGGCGCGCGACATGGCGGCGCGGCTGGCCGCGTTGTGCGAGACCGTGATGGCGGCCGGCGCGCCGCCCGGGCTTCAGCCGAAGAATTCGTTGTAGTAGCGGGTGCAGGTGCCGGCCGGGCGGAAGGTGTAGGGCAGCTCGGCCATTGCCGCGGCTTCGAGCGAACCGAACGGAATGTCGGGAGCGGAGAGGGGGGAGACGTCTGCCGTGGCGTCGGCTTGGGAATGCGCCGTAGCGGCGCGGGCGGGGGAGGGCGTGGTCATGTCAGGGCTCATGCGATGGGCCGGGGCGGGCACGGCGGCCTGTCCGGCAATGTCGGTCTGGCGTTGTCAGCGCCAGCAGCCATCGTAATGCTGCACTGCGGCGAAGTCAGCCACCCCAGCCTCAACACACTGTTGCACGAGCGCGCCTAATGGCGCCGGAGCGCGCTGGCTCGCCTTGGAAGTGGCCCGCGGGCCGCCGCCGCCGCCAGCGCCAGGGTCTATATTTGGCGGAGGGACGCCTGCGCTGGCCGTCCTGCTCCGATGGAAACCGCCATGTCCCTGCCGCCCTGCTTTGCCGACCGCCGCGAGGCGGGCCAATACCTCGGCCGCCACCTGGCCGGACTGGGCCTTGGCGCCGCGCAGCTGGGCCAGCCGCCGCTGGTGCTGGCGTTGCCGCGCGGCGGCGTGCCGGTGGCGTTCGAGGTGGCGCGCGCGCTGGACGGGCAGCTGGACGTGCTGCTGGTGCGCAAGATCGGCGCGCTGGGCTACCCGGAACTGGCGCTGGGCGCGGTGGTGGAGGGCGATGCCGGCGGTGGCGGACCGCACACGGTGGTCAATGACGATCCCTGGGCCCGCCGCGCGGTCGACAGCGGCAGCTTCGATGCCGAGCGCGGCCGCCAGCTCGACGAGATCGCCCGGCGCCAGCAGCGCTACCGCGGCGGCAAGCCGGTGCCGGCCCGCGCCGGACGCGTGGTGATCGTGGTCGATGACGGCGTGGCCACCGGCGCCACCATGCGCGCCGCGCTCGAAGGCGTGCGCATGGCCGGCGCGGCGCGCGTGATCGCGGCCACCCCGGTGGGCTCGCAGGACGGGCTGGCCAGCCTGGCCGCGGCCGCCGACGAGGTGATCTGCCTGAACACGCCGCCCAGCTTCGGCGCGGTCGGCGCGTTCTACCTCGATTTCAGCCAGACCAGCGACGAAGAGGCGCTGGCGCTGCTGCGCGCCGCCTCCACGCCTGCGGCCTGAGCCGCTGCACCGCGGATTCAGCCTCGGGCGCCGCGTTCGCGCGCCAGGCGCGCCTTCAGGTGCGGCACCAGCCCGCCCGCGGCCAGGATGGCGCGCAGGAACGCCGGGATCGGCTCGCACGCCGCCACGCTGCCGTCGTCCAGCCGCAACTGCGCGCTATCCAGGTCCAGCACCGCGTGCGCGCCGTCGGCCAGCCGGCTGGTGTCGGCGCAGACCAGCACCGGCAGGCCCAGGTTGATGGCGTTGCGATAGAACAGCCCGCCGAACGATTGCGCCACCACCGCCCCCACGCCCAGTTCGCGCAGCGCCTGCGGCGCCTGCTCGCGCGAGGAGCCGATGCCGAAGTTGGCGCCCGCCACCAGCACGTCGCCGGGGCGCACGCTGCCGGGAAATTCGGGGCGCACCGCGGCCAGGCAATGCCGGGCCAGCACTGGCAGCGGCGCTTTCATCAGCACGGCGGGGGCCATGGCATCGGTGTCGATGTTGTCGCCGAAGCGCCAGAGGCGGCCGGCAGGGGCGGGGGCGAAGGCAGAGGTCATGCGGGAAGTCTGTCCCGCCGGCGGCGGGCACGAGGTCAGGGGCCGCGGCGTTACTCCAGCAGCGTGCGCGGATCGGTGATGCAGCCGGTGACGGCGCTGGCGGCCACCGTCATCGGCGAGCCCAGCCACACCGCGCTGCCGGCGTCGCCCATGCGGCCCGAGAAATTGCGCGCGGTCGAGGCAATCGCGCGGCTGCCGGCCGGGAAGCGCGCCGCGCCATAGCCGGCGCAGGCGCCGCAGGCATTGGGCAGCAGCATCGCGCCGGCATCGGCGAGGATGGCGAGCGTGCCTTCCTGCTCGGCCTGCAGCTGGTCGCGGCGCGAGGCCGGCGCCACCTGCAGCGTCACGCCGGCGGCAACGCGGCGTCCGCGCAGCACGCGCGCGGCCATGCGCAGGTCTTCCAGCTTGGCGCCGGTGCAGGCGCCCAGGTAGGCGATTTGCACCGGCTCGCCGGCGGCCCGGTCGACCGGCGCGCTGTTGGCGGGCGAGTGCGGCGCGGCCACCTGCGGTACCAATGCGGCGGCGTCGAAGCGGTGCGTGGCCAGCACCGGCGCACCGGCATCGCTGCGCCAGTGGTCCAGGTCGATCGCGGCCAGCGTCTGCGCCGGCACGCCGGCCTGCGCCAGCCATTCCAGCGTGACCGCATCGGGCGCGACCAGTCCGGTCTGCGCGCCGAGCTCGGTGCTCATGTTGGTGAGCGTCATGCGCTCCTGCATCGGCAGCGCGGTGACGGCGCTGCCGGTGTATTCGAGCGCCTGGTAGCGCCCGCCGCCCATGCCCAGCGTGGCGCACAGGAACAGCATCATGTCCTTGGCGCACACCCCGGGCGCGAGCTGCCCGTCCCATTGCAGCCGGATGGTGTCCGGCACCCGCAGCCAGATCTCGCCGGTGGCGAGCACGCCGGCCATCTCGGTCGCGCCCACGCCGAACATGTAGGCGCCGAAGGCGCCGCCGGTGGGGCTGTGGCTGTCGCCGCCGACGATCAGGCGGCCCGGCAGCACATGGCCGCGCTCGGGCAGCACCACATGGCAGATGCCCTCGGCGTCGATGAAGTGCGCGCCGGCCTGGCGCGTCCAGTCGCGCGTGAAGCGCAGGATCGATTCGGATTCGGCGTCGCCGCCCGGCACGAAATGGTCGGTCACCACCACATAGCGCGACGGGTCCCACACCCCGGTGCCAAGCTCCTGCAGCAGCGGCGCCACGCGGCGCGGGCCGCTGGAGTCGTGCGACATCGCCAGGTCGACCTGGCAGATCACCACGGAGCCGGGCTCGGCATGCGCCAGCCCGGCGGCACGGGCCACCAGCTTCTGCGCGAGCGTGGCGGGGAGGGCGCTCATTCCGGCGACGCTCCCGAATACTTGACCACGCCCGCCCAGCGCTTGACGTCCTGCTTGACGAACGCGGCGAAGGCCTCGGGCGGCGTGCCCATCGGCTGCGCGCCGTCGTTCTCCAGGCGCTTGCGCACCGCGGGGGACTCCAGCCCCTTGCGCGCGGCCTGGTACAGCGCCTGCGTGGTCTCGTGCGGCATGCCGGCCGGGCCGAACAGCCCGAACCACGCGCTCGACTCGAAGCCCTTGACGGTATTGCCGATCGGCGCCGCGCCCGGGAACTGCGGCAGCGGCGCGGGACTGGTCACGCCCAGCACCTTGAGCTTGCCCGCGCGCACGTGCGGCAGCACGTTGATGGTGCTGGCGAACATCAGGTCGCACTGGCCCGCCAGCACGTCGGTCAGCGCCGGCGAGGTGCCCTTGTACGGAATGTTGACGATGTAGGTGCCGGTCATCATCTTGAACATGTCGCCGGCCATGTGCAGCGACGAGCCGACCGAGCCGATGGCGAAGTTCAGCTTGCCAGGCTCCGAGCGCGCCAGGCGGATCAATTCGGGCACGTTGTTGGCCGCCAGGCGAGGCGTGGCCACCAGTACGCTGGGCACGGTGGCGACCAGCGTGATCGGCGTGAAGTCCTGCACCGGGTCGAACGGCAGCTTCTTGTACAGCGTGGCGTTGATGGTATGGCTGGTGAAGCTCATCAGCAGCGTGCTGCCGTCCGGCGCGCTCTTGGCGACCAGGTCGGCGGCGATATTGCCGCCGGCGCCGGGGCGGTTCTCGACCACCACCGGCTGGCCCAGCTCCTGCGACATCTCCTGGGCGATGGTGCGCGCCAGCGTGTCGGTGGTGCCGCCGGCCGGCGCGCCCACCAGGATCCGGATCGGCTTGCCGCCGGCAAGCTGCGCCTGGGACTGGCCTTGGGCCTGCGCGGCCGCCGACAGCGGCAAGGCCAGCGCGCACGCGGCCAGCGAGCCGAGCGTGGCAAGGCGCCGCATCGTGGCGCGGCGCGGAATCGAAGGCAGGCGGGTCAGGCTGGACGGACGGAATTCAGGCATGGCGGCGGTCCTCGCTCGATGTGATCAGGGATGCGCAGTATGGCGCGGAACGGGGTCCGGCGCACCCCCGCCAACGCAAGCCCGGGGCAACTCCCGTGGCGTCAATCGCGGGTCAATCGCGAGTCAATCGCGAGTCAATCGCGCAAGCCCGGGCGGGTTTCGCTCTCGACCCAGACGTTGGCGCTGTCGACGCCGGCCGGCGACAGTTCCATCCGGTACTCGTAGCGGTCCGGGCGATACTGGCCCAGCAGCAATTGCACCGGACGCCCGGACTGGTCCTTGACCACGCGCCGCACCGCCAGCAGCGCGCCGCCGACCGGCACGTCCAGCAGCGGCGCGACCACCACGTCGGCCAGCCGCGCCGACAGTACCTGGCTGGCACGGCCGAGCTTGATGCCGCCCGCTTCCAGCAAGCGCAGCACCGGGGTCTCTTCCAGCGCCTGGCGCGTGATCGGCCGCCCCAGCGCCGCCGGCAGGTAGACCGTGATGTGGGACAGCGGACGGTTGCGGTAGTGGCGCACGCGCACGATCTTCACCACCGGGTCGCCGGGCTCGATCTGCAGCGAGTCGGCAACATCGGGCGTGGCATGGACTTCATCGATCGAGATCACCTTGACCGAGGTCTTCTGGCCCATGTCGATGATGTTGTCGAGCAGGCTGGTGCCGCGCTCCTCGCCGGCCGCCGCGGCCGGGCGCACCGGATGCGGGTTGACGAAGGTGCCGAGGCCGCGATGGCGGCGCACCAGCCCTTCCTGCACCAGCCGGTCGAACACGCGCCGCATGGTCACGCGCGACGCGTGGAACTGCTTGGCGAGGTCAATCTCCCCGGGCAAGGGACCCTGGCCGAAGCGGCCTTCGACGATCTGCTGGCGCAGCACCACGTAAATCTGGTGATACAGGGGAACGACGGCTTCACTCATGGTTTCCCTTGTGGAGAGATGACAAGTCTGTAATGCCTCTAATGTACTTTAAATCAGACATAGGGCCTAGCGAGGATAAACGCTGAGGCGTTTCCGCGACAAGGGCCGGGTGCGGGTGCGACGCTGCGCCAAGGCGCAGCCGGGCATTGTGCCGGATTCGCTCCGTTGCGCGGACAGCGTGCCGGCCGGCCGGTGATGCCGCCGCGATGGCCGCGGCGCGGACTTGCCCATGCCGCCAGCGTCGCGTCAAGCCGGCAATGTGGCGCGGCCCACATGGGCGGCGGCGGCGGCACCCCCGGCCGCATGTTTCACCGCCGATACGCGGCCGGAGCATCAGGGCAAATCCCGAGCGGGCGCTGCAAGTCTTTGAAAACCAAGGCTTTCCTGGCGAGCCGCAAGGGGCCTCAAGAAGCCGATGGGACCCCTCTGTCACAGCAATGTGACATGTCCCCGGCCGCACATCGGCGCGGGCCCATGTTGATCCGGCAAAACATCGGCCAGAACCGTGCCGCGACGCCAGGTGGCCCTTGTAATACAAGGACTTGCCGCTCCAGGTGACGAAGCTGGCACCGATTATGCGCAGGGCAGGCTGGTTTGGCAGCTAGCCTGACCGGAACCTCCGGCCGTGCGCTCATCGATGAGTTGCCGGCCAGGAGCAGAGCCGCTGTGAATGTGAAATCCTCCTGGGAGCATCGTATGAACAAGACAATGCTGGCGTCGGCGATTGCCCTCGCCTTTGCTGGTTCGGCGTGGGGTAACCCGACCAATACCAACACGGATGGCTGGAACCATCAGACCGCCACCGCCAATTCAACCCAAAGCGGCGCCGGGTCCCTGGCCAATGAGAACTCGACGTCCAACCAGGACAACTCCGATCACAGCACCAGCACCCGCACCAGCACCCGCACCACCACGGTCGACGTAGCGGTGGACAAGTCGACCAATGACTCCAACAACCGCACCAACTCCAACAACAAGAGCAAGACCAACTCCGACAACCGCACCCGCCTGACGCTGGACCAGGGCGGGCTGGGCAATGCCGCCGCCAACGCGGGCAACGCCTCGTCGAGCATCGCCAATTCCTTCAACACCAGCAAGGCGATCGCGGTCAGCAAGCTCAGTGGGCAGGTCACCGGCAATACGGTCGCCAACATCGGCAATGTGGCCAAGAACTTCGGTAACGCCAACGGCGGCACCGGCTTCGGCGGCAAGGGCGGCACCGGCGGCAACGGCGGTACCGGTGCAGGCGGCGTGGGCGGCAACGGTGCTGCCGGCGCGGTCGGTGCGGTGGGCGCCAAGGCCTATGCCTATAACGGCGGGGCTCGCGCCGGCGATGCCACCACGGGCAGGGCCGTGGGCGGCGACGGTGGCGATGGTGGCGCCGCGATCGGCTGGGGCGGCGATGGTGGCAGCGCCTATGGCAAGGGCGGTAGCGCGCTCAGCGCCGCGGGCAGCAAGGGCGGCAGCGGCGGTGATGCCTACGGCAAGGGCGGCGGTGCTCTGAGCGCCTCGCTTGGCGCGGGCGGCCGTGGCGGCAGCGCCGGCGCGATCGGCGGCGGCGGCCTGGGTGCCAGCGGTGCCCTGGGTGGCCTGGCCGGTTCGGCCGGCGGCGCGGGCGGCAGCGGCGGCGATGCCAACGGCCGCGGCGCGGACGCCGGCGGTGCGGGTGGCGCTGGTGGCGGGTCCGGTGCGACCGGTACCAACACGGCGGGCGCGGGCACGGGCACGGGCGGCGGCGCGGGTGCCACCGGCGGTGCGGGCGGCTCCGGCAGCTCCGGCTCGGTCGCGACCGGCGGCGCCGGCAGCGGCACCGGCGGTGCGGGCGGCTCGAGCGGCGCGGGCGCGACCGCGACGGCTGGCAACGGCACGGCGACCGGCGGTGCCGGCGGCGCGCAGAGCAGCACCGGCGGTGCCGGCGGCGCGGGCGCGGCAGCTACCTCGGGGGCGGCCACGGCGATGGCGTCGAACGGCAGCGCCACCGCTGGTGACGGCGGCGACGGCGGCAACGGCGGCAACGGCGGCAGCGGCGGGGCGGCCACCGGCGGTACCGGCGGCATGGGTGGCGTGGGCAACGGCGGCGCTGGCGGTACCGGCGGTGCTGGTGGCTACAACCTGGTCGACGCAGGCACCTTCAACATGTCCAACACCATGACCAGCGTTGGTCAGACGGCGGCGGGCATCATGATGGCCAGCCAGAACAGCGGCGTGGCTTCGCTGGTGCAGCAAAGCGTGAACGTGCAGGCCAACCTCAACGTGGGCGGCAGGTAAGACGCGCAACGCGGCCGGACCCCGGGCTTGCCCCGGGGCCGGCCGGCGGTTTCGCAGTCATGCCGGCAGGACCGGCGCCCGCATCCTGTGTGCGGGCGCCCGGGCCCTGTCATGCCTACGCAAGCCAAGTTGCCATGCAGCCGAGTGGAGAGAGTCGGCGCATCGGCAGGGGGGAACACCATGCAACCGGTCCGCTTCGCCGTCGGCACCTTTGCCGCGGCATTACTCGCCTGGCCAGCATTGCCGGCCCATGCGGAGCCGCCAGGGCTGGAGGCCGCCATGGCCGCGGCGCGCGCTGACGCTGCCGCGCCCACCGCGGCGGCGGCAGCCGACGCCGCACCGGCACCTGCGCCGGCCGCGCTGTTCGCCGGCGCGGCCAAGGCCGTGCCCGTGTCGCGGCTGGATGATGTCCGCGGCGGTGCGGAGGTCACCGTCAACGATATGCGCCTGCACGGCACCGTGGCCGACAACGCCGCGGTCAATACCTTGTCCGGCACGAACCACATCACGGAAGGCGCGTTCTCGAATGCGGCCGGGATTCCCACCGCGATCCAGAACTCGGGATCGAACGTGCTGATTCAGAACGCCACCATCGTCAACGTCCAGTTCAAATGATGAAGCCGTTGCGAATCCTGCTGGCATGTGTCCCCTGGCTGCTGGCCGGGGCGCACGTGCCCGGCGCGCAGGCCGCCGACGTCGCGCTGTACGGTCCGGTGGGCGAGCCCTACAGCGTCAGGGTCACCAGCATCCGCGAGGCGCGCTTCAAGTCCACCATCCGCCAGCAGTATGACTTCAGCTGCGGCTCGGCCGCGGTGGCCACGCTGCTGACGTACCAGTACGGCCATCCGATCAACGAGGCCACGGTGTTCCAGAACATGTACCTCAACGGCGACCAGCAGAAGATCCGCGCCGAGGGGTTCTCGCTGCTGGACATGAAGCGCTTCCTGGCCGCACTGGGCTATGAGGCGGATGGCTTCGAGGTGCCGCTGTCCAAGCTGGAAGAAACGCAGGTGCCGGCGATCGTGCTGATCGTCGAGAACGGCTACCACCATTTCGTGGTGGTCAAGGGCGTGAAGGGCGACCGCGTGCTGGTCGGCGATCCGGCGCGCGGCACGCGCGCCATGTCGCGCGAGCAGTTCGAGCGCATCTGGGACAGCCAGCTGCTGTTCGTGATCCACAACCGCACCGACCGCGCGCGCTTCAATGTCGCCGCGGACTGGCGCGTCGCGCCCAGCGGTCCTTACTGGATGGGCGTCAACCGGGACAACCTGTTCTTCACGGTCATGCCCCGCCATGGCACCGGAGATTTTTGAGGAACGCATCATGTTGCAGACTTCCTTGCCGCCCCCGGCCGTGCCACGCAGCGCCGCCTCGGCGGCCGCGGCGATGGTGCTGGGCGCCGGCCTGGCGTACGCCGGCACGGCACAGGCCGGCATGCCGCCGCAGCCCGGGGCAGCCGATGCCGCGGCGCCTCCGGCGCAGGCCGCCATGCCCGCGCGCGAGCGCGGCGACTCCCACCCTGTGGCTGCCGCGCGCGGCAGCATGGCCGGCTGGAAACCGGTGGCACATGAAAAGCTCGACGACATGCGCGGCGGCTTCGAGATGCCGGGGCTGCAGGTTTCGTTCGGTATCGAACGCGCGGTGTATATCAACGGCGACCTGGTGGTCGCTACCAGCATTAACATCCCGGACATCAGCCGCATCACTGCCGACCAGGCCGCGCGGCTTGCCGCGACGCTGGGGCCAGCCATTGTGGCCAGCACCAATGCCGCGGTGGCCAACGCGCTGGCAGGCAATCCGGTCACGGCCGACGCTGCCGCGGCGATGAATGCCAATGGCGCCGGCGCGGCGGCATCGGCTGCGGGTGGTGCTGGGGCGGGAAGCACGGCTTCGGCAGCGGCCAACGGCGGCGCCGCAGCCAGCGCTGGTGCGGCGGGAGGCGGCACGGCCGCAGCAGGTGCGGCAGGCGCGACCGGTGCGTCGGGCCCGCCGACCACAGTCGTAAGTACCGCCACGGGCCAGGTCGTCACCAACGGGCTGCTGAACGTGATCCAGAACGGCCCGGGCAATGCCGCATCGGTGGGGGCACTGGCGGGAACGCCGGTGACCGTGATCCAGAACACGCTGAACAACCAGAGCATCCGGAGCCTGATGACAATCGACGCAAGCGTCAATACGCTGCAGGCCTTCCGGTCGCAACTGGCCAACACGGCGCTGAACAATGCGCTGCTGCGGGCCGCAAGCATGAGATAGCCGTTAGCGAGGTAGCGGCAGTACAGGTCGCGGGCTCCTGCAGAACAGCCTGCCGTCCGGGGGAGGAAGACGCGATGAAGAAGCGCTCGATGCAGGGCATCCGCAATGCGGGATGCTCGACGTTGCTGTTGCTCGGCGGACTGGCGCAAGCCCAGACGCCGCCGGAGGCGGGGCCACCCGCGGCCGGACTGGAATCACTGCAGAGGGAACTCGCCGAGCAGGCCAGCCAGCTCGATGCCATGAAGCGCGCGCTGGCCGAGCAGGAGGCAGTGATCCGCGAACTGCGCAGCGTGATCGGCACCGAGGTGCTGGCCGCCAAGCGCGGCGGCCAGCGCTCCGGGCCCGGCGTGATGCCGGCCGACAACGCCACCAATGCCGCCACCGCGGCAGCGGCCGCCAGTGCCACGCAGGGCGCGCCGGGTCTGGCCAACAGTCCACAACAGGTTATGGCCCAGGGACCGCAGCCCGGGGCACAGCAAGGCGAGTCCGCCAGCCCGCAGACGGTGGCGGTGGAAGAGCCCGTGGGGCGGCCGCCCGAAAGCGACCGGCGCCCGCCCGAGGTGGCACCGCTGATCGACCAGCCCGGGGTGCTCACCGCCGAGGGCAAGCTCGTGGTGGAGCCGGGCTTCCAGTACGGCTACTCATCGAACAACCGCGTCGCGCTGGTCGGCTACTCGATCATTCCGGCCATCCTGATCGGGCTGATCGATGTGCGCGAGGTCAAGACCTCGACCTATATCGAATCGATCGCGCTGCGCTACGGCGTCACCAAGCGGTTCGAGATCGAGGCCAAGGTCCCGTACGTGCAGACCTCGGGCTCGACCATCAGCCGCGAGGTGTTCACCGGCACTGCCGTCGACAACGTGTTCAATTCCAGCGGCAAGGGCCTGGGCGATGTCGAGGCGACGCTGCGCTACCAGCTCAACTACGGCAACGAGCGCATCCCGTACTTTGTCGGCTGGCTGCGCTACAAGTCCGCCACCGGCAAGGACCCGTTCGAAGTGGTGACCGATTGCGTGACGCGCTGCGTCGGCAATACCACCGGCACCGGCCTGCCGCTGGGGCTGCCCACCGGCACCGGCTTCCAGGCGATCCAGCCCGGCATCACCTGGCTGCTGCCGACCGATCCGGCGGTGTTCTTCGGCACCTTCAGCTACCTGCACAACTTTGCGCGCAACAACGTGAGCCGCACCGTGCTGAACGGCGAGAAAGAGAACCTGGGCAAGATCGCGCCGGGCGACATCTTCGAGTTCAGCTTCGGCATGGGGCTGTCGCTCAACGAGAAGGCGTCGTTCAGTATCGGCTATGACCAGGCCATCATCTGGCCGACCAAGCAGAACGGCATGACCGTGCCCGGCTCGGTGCGCGTGACCCAGGGCACCTTGCTGGTGGGATATTCGTACCGCTTCAACAACCGCTATACGCTCAACCTGTCGGTGGGCGCGGGGCTGACGCGCGACACGCCCGACCTGCAGGTCAATGTGCGCCTGCCGATCACTTTCTGAACGCCATGATGCAGACGTGACGCGTGCCCCGCCCGGGCAGGACACGCGTGCGCGTCACATGCGCCGGCACCGTGCGCCAGCGCCGAAACGCGCCTTGCGCTGGCCCCATGAACGGCGTACAAAGAAATAACCCCGCGCCGCCAGCGGTACTTTCCGACCAGCCTCAACCTCACCGGTGGCGCGGCCTGTACAAGGAGAGAGACATGCGCAAACGCATCTTCTGGTTGTTGCCCGACCTGGCGAGTGCCCGACGCACCATGGATGACCTGCTGCTGGCCCGCGTCGAGAACCGCCACATCCACTTCGTGGCGCGCGACGGTGCCGACATGACCGGCCTGCATGAAGCCAACCTGTTCCAGACTTCCGACATCGTCCATGCGGCCGAGATGGGCCTGATGGTCGGCGGCGGTGTGGGCGTGGTGGCCGGCGTGGTGGTGGCGATGTTCCCCATCGTCAGCGACACCCCGCAGTGGGGGCTGGTCGGCGTGCTGGCGGTGCTGGGCGCGGTGTTCGGGGCCTGGGCCGCAAGCATGATCGGCAGTTCCGCCCCCAACAGCCGGCTGCGCGCGTTCGAGAAAGACATCGAGGCGGGCAAGATCCTGCTGATGCTGGACGTGCCGCGCAGCCGCGTGGAAGAAATCGAAACCCTGCTGCGCAACGCGCATCCGGAAGCCAGCTTCGCCGGCGTCGATCCGGCCGTGCCGGCGTTCCCCTGATCCGGCGCCTGCCGCCGGCTGGCGCCACCTGGCGCCGCATGTCTCTTCGCGCGCGCCCGCGCGGGCGCGCTCCGGCGCGCACCGGAACCGTCCCCCGGCTCCGGTGTGATGCCGCTGCAACACCCCCTGTTTTCCCGGTTTGCCCCCGTCGGACGCATGCGGTACCTTGCGTGACGGCGTCCGGGCCCTGTCCGCGGCGTCGCCACAGAATAACGAAAGCAGCCGTCCAGGCAGAGGGGTCGAGACAATGAAGGCGAAATGGATCGCGTGCGGCGTGCTGGCCGTCACGCTGGGGTGGGCCGCGCAAACGGCCCAGGCGGAACCGGGCGTGACCCGCAGCACCATCCGCATCGGCCAGTCGGCGGGCATCACCGGGCCGGTGGCGGGCTCGGTCAAGGAGCAGATCGCCGGCGCACAGGTGTACCTGCGCACAGTCAATGCCAACGGCGGCGTCGCCGGGCGGCGCATCGAACTGGTCACCTACGATGACGGCTTCGATGCCAAGCGCACGCCCGACAACGTGCGCAAGCTCCTCGACGAAGACAAGGTGTTCGCGCTGTTCATGGTGCGCGGCACGCCGCAGAACGAAAGCATCCTGCCCATCATCGCCGCGCAGAAAGTGCCGCTGATTGCGCCGCTGACCGGCGCCATCACGCTGCACCGGCCGGTGAACCGCTACGTCTTCAACGTGCGCGCCAAGTACCAGGACGAAGTGGCGCGCGCGATCAATCACCTGGCGACCTCGGGCATGAGCCGTATCGGCATCTTCTACGCCAACGACGGCTTCGGCCGGGACGTGCTGGAAGGCTACAGCACCGCGCTGCAGGCGCGCGGCGTGCAGCCCGCGGCGACGGTCAACTTCGCCCGGCCCATGGGCGACATCAGCCAGGGCGTGGCGGCCATGCACAAGGCCAACCCGCAGGCGGTGCTGGTGATCGGCTCGGGCTCGGAGGCGGCGCGCGTCATCCGCGAGTTGCGCCGCGCCGGCAGCGAGGCGCAGTTCGTGACGCTGTCCAACAACGCTGCCGATGCCTTCATACGCGAACTCGGCGACGACGCGCGCGGCCTGATCATCACGCAGGTGGTGCCGGGCACCAACTCCAGCCAGATGACGCTGGCGAGCGAATACCGCAGCCTGGCGAAGCAGCAGGGCGTGGAGCTGTCCAACGCCGGCATGGAGGGCTTCATGTCGGCCAAGGTGCTGGTCGAAGGCCTGCGCCGCGCCGGCCCCGACCTGACCCGCGAGCGGCTGGTCGCGGCGCTGGAGGGCATGCGCGACTATGACCTCGGTGGCATCCTGATCAGCTACAGCGCCGCGCGCCACACCGGCTCGTCGTTCGTGGAGATGTCGATCGTGTCGTCCACCGGCAAGCTGATCCGCTAGCGCGCGGGGACGGGCCGGCCGCCGGCCGCTGCGGTATAGTCGCCCGCATGGCTACTCCTATCCCCTCCCCGGATTCCCGTATCCCGTTCGCGCTGCATGGCCGCGTGGCGCTGGTGACCGGCGGCGCGCAGGGCCTGGGCCTGGCGATTGCCGCCGGGCTGGCCGATGCCGGTGCCCATGTGCTGGTGGTGGCCCGCAATGCGCCGCGCGTGCACGAGGCCGTCGCCACGCTGGCGGCGCGCGGCGGCAGCGCCGAGGCGCTGGTGCTCGACATCACCGACGAGGCCGCCGTGGCGGCGGCCTTCGACCGCATCGATGCCGAGCATGGCCGGCTCGATATCCTGGTGAACAACGCCGGCGCGCGCAACCGCAGCAATATGGCGCAGCTCGATGCCGGCGACCTGCGCGCCATGCTCGAGACCAACCTGGTGGCGCCCTACGCGCTGTGCCGCCTGGCCGCGCAGCGCATGCGCCAGGGCGGCTACGGGCGCATCGTCAATGTCAGCTCGATCGCGGGCCAGGTGGCGCGCGCCGGCGACGTGCTCTATCCCGCCACCAAGGGCGGCCTGGACGCGCTCACGCGCGCCATGGCCGCCGACCTGGGCCGCCACGGCGTCACCGTCAATGCGATCGCCCCCGGCTACTTCGCCACCGAGCCGAACCAGCCCATGGTCGAGGACGCGGGCGTGGCCGAGTGGCTGCGCCAGCGCACCGCGCTGGGCCGCTGGGGCCAGCCGCAGGAAGTGGCGGGCGCGGTGGTGTTCCTGGCCTCGCCGGCGGCGTCCTATGTCACCGGCCAGGTGCTGGCGGTCGACGGCGGCTATCTCGGGCACTTCTGAGGCGCCGCACGGCGTCTTCTGCCCAAAGCGTACCCAATTCTGCGTACCGGTGCGCGTCGCGATTCAGCGCCGCGCGGGTGCCTTGCCGCCGCGGTAGAACGCCTGCAGGGACTCGATCATCGCGGCGGCGGCGGCCGAATCGCCGCGGTCCTTGAGCCGCACCAGGCAGATATCGCGCACCAGCGACGGCAGTTGCAACGGCCGGATCGCCAGCCCTTCGCGCCGGAACTGGAACAGCGCCAGCGACGGCACCGCGCTGATGCCCAGGCCCGCCTGCACCAGCGCCGCCACCGTCGCCAGGTGCTCCACCTCCATCACGCTGGCCAGCCGCAACGGATGCAGCGCGGCGTCCAGGTGCTGGCGCACGCTGGTGGTGCGCGACAGCTGGATGAACGGCAGCCCCGCCAGCATCTCCGGCGTGATGCGCCGCTTGCGCGCCAGCGCATGGTCCGCCGGGCACACCAGGTGGAAGGTGTCGCGCACCAGCGGCTCGACGCGCAGGTCGTCGTCCTGCGCCGGCGCGGGCGCCAGCGCAAAGTCGGCGCGGCCCTGCCGCACCAGCTCGATGCAGCCATCGGCCAGCTGGTCGAACAGTTCCAGCACGATGCCCGGATAGCGCGCGCGAAACTGCGCCAGCAGCGGCGGCAGGTCACCCCCGGCGAGCGAGGGCAGCGCCGCGATCGAGACCCGCCCCTTGCGCCGCTCCGCGTGCGCGCGCAGGTCTTCGAACGCGGTCTCGAAGTCGGCCAGCAGCCGGCGCGCGGTCTGCTCGAAGCGCACGCCGTCCGTGCTCAGTTCCACATGCCGCGTGGTGCGTTCGAACAGCCGGCTGCCGGCCTGCTCTTCCAGCGTCTGCACCAGCGCGCTGAAGGCCGACTGCGACAGGTGGCAGGCGCGCGCCGCGCGCGTGAAATTGCGGTAGGTGGCCAGCGCGACGAAGGCGCGCAGATGTTTCACCGACAGGTTCATGGCGCCAGCGGATTTAACCAGGAAGTCGATAGATTAATCCAAATAATCCGTTTTTTGGCTGGGCCCACGCACCCTAGAATGAGATCGACCTCCACCCCCTGCCTCCCCCAACCATGACTGCTCCTTTGCTGATCGGCTCCGGCGCCGGCTTCTCCGGCGACCGTACCGACGCCGCGCTGCCGGTGGTGCGCACGCTGATCGCCGCGGCGCAGCCGGCCGCGCTGATCTTCGAGACCCTGGCCGAGCGCACGCTGGCGCTGGCGCAGCTGGCGCGGCGCAACGATCCCGCGCAGGGCTACGAGCCGCTGCTCGACGCGCTGCTGGCGCCGGTGCTGGGCCTGTGCCTGCAGCACCGCATTGCCATCGTCGGCAATTTCGGCGCCGCCAATCCGCGCGCCGCGGCGCGGCGCGTGCTGCAACTCGCCAGCGAACTGGGCCTGGCCGCGCCGCGCGTGGCGGTGGTCGAGGGCGACGACCTGTCCGACGAGGCCGGGCGCGCGCGCCTGCACGGCATCCTCGGCGACGCCTTCGACGCCGAACGCTTCGTCTGCGCCAACGCCTATATCGGCGCGCAAGGCATTGCCGACGCCCTCGCCGCCGGGGCCGACGTGGTGGTGTGCGGGCGCGTGGCCGACCCGGCGCTGGCACTGGGGCCGGCGATGGCGCACTTCGGCTGGGCCTGGGACGACTGGGACCGGCTTGCCGCAGCCACCATGGCCGGGCACCTGCTCGAATGCGGGGCGCAGGTCACCGGCGGCTACTTTGCCGATCCGGGCCGCAAGGAGGTGCCGGACGTGCACGCGCTGGGCTTCCCGATCGCGCAGCTCGACGCCGACGGCGGCATCGAGATCTTCAAGGCCGCCGACACCGGCGGCTGCGTCGACCTGCGCACGGTCAAGGAACAGCTGCTGTACGAGGTCCACGACCCGTGCGCCTACCTGACGCCGGACGTGGTGGCCGACATCGGCGCCGTCACCGTGGCGCAGCTCGGCCCGGACCGCGTGGCCGTGCGCAATGTGCGCGGCCACCCGCGCCCCGCGCAGCTCAAGGCCAATGTGTTCAGCCACGGCGGCTGGCTGGCCGAGGGCGAGATCTCCTACGCCGGCCCCAACGCCGCGGCGCGCGCGCGGCTGGCCGCCGACATCCTGCGCCGGCGGATGCGCATGCTGGGCCACGACGCGCCGATCCGCTTCGACCTGATCGGCGTGCTCAGCGTGCTCGCCGACGATGCCGGCGCCATGCTGGCACAGCCCCAGCCGCACGAGGCGCAGGCGCAGGACGTGCGCCTGCGCGCCGCGCTCGCGCATGACGACCTGGCCGTGGCGCAGGCGCTGCAGCGCGAGGTCAACGCGCTCTATACCTGCGGCCCCGCCGGCGGCGGCGGCGTGCGCACGGCGCAGCGCGCGCGCCTGAACGCGGTGTCGTGCCTGGTGCCGCGCGCCGCGGTCACGCCCACCCATACCTTCATCGACTGAGGAGCCTGCCATGACCGCCACCGCCGCGCTCTACCAGTTCGCCCATGGCCGCACCGGCGACAAGGGCGACCGTTCCAACATCAGCGTGATCGCCTATGACGCGCGCGACTTCGACCACCTGGTCGCGCACGTGACCGAAGACGCGGTGCGCGATCTGTTTCGCGAGCGCCGGCCCGCGGCGGTCACGCGCTACCTGGTGCCGTCGCTGCGCGCGATGAACTTCGTGCTCGACGGCGTGCTCGATGGCGGCGTCAACGATGCGCTCAACCTCGACACCCACGGCAAGGCGCTGTCGTTCCGCCTGCTGCAGCTCGAGATCCCGGTGCCGCCGCGGCTCGTGCCGGGGGTTTCGGACCACCCTTGAACCCTTGCCTTCACCGATAACGATTTCAACAGGAGACCTCACATGCATCCGCTCTTCAAGCCACTGGCCGTTGCCGCGCTCGCGCTGATCCTGCCCGCGGGCCAGGCCTGGGCCGAGTTTCCCGACAAGCCGATCCGCTTCGTGGTGCCGTTTGCCGCCGGCAGCGCCACCGACCAGCTCGCGCGCGCCATCGGCCAGGCCATCACGGTGGACAGCAAGGTCACCGTGGTGGTCGACAACAAGCCCGGCGCCAACGGCTTTATCGCCGCGTCCGACGTGGCCAAGGCGGCGCCGGATGGCTACACCGTGCTGATCAGCACCAACACCACGCATGCGGCCAACGAGCACCTGTTCAAGAAGCTGCCCTACGACCCGGTCAAGGACTACGCGCCCATCACGGCGCTGGGACGCGGCGGCCAGATCATGGTGGTCAACCCGCAGGTGCCGGCCAAGACCGTGGGCGAGTTCATCGCGCTGGCGCGGCAGCAGCCGGGCAAGCTCAGCTTCGGCAGCGGCAGTTCGTCGTCGCGCATTGCCGGCGAGCTGTTCCAGCAGATGGCGCAGGTGCAGCTGCTGCACGTGCCGTACAAGAGCAACCCGCTGGCCATCACCGACCTGCTCGGCAACCAGATCCAGATGATGATCACCGACACCGCCACCGGCCTGCCGCAGGTCAAGAGCGGCAAGCTGCGCGCGCTGGGCGTGTCGGGCAAGGCCCGCTCGCCGCTGGCGCCGGAGGTGCCGACCATCGATGAAGCCGGCGTCAAGGGCTACGAGATGAGCTACTGGTTCGCCGCCTATGCGCCCGCTGGGACGCCGCAGCCGGTGGTGGCCAAACTCAACGCAATGATGGTGAAGGCCGCGCGCAGCGAGAGCGCCGCCGGCTTCTACAAGTCGACCGGTACGGAAGTCTTCACCAGCACGCCCGCGGAACTGGCGAAGTTCCAGTCGCAGGAGTCCGGCAAGTGGGGCCGCATCATCAAGGCGGCGAATATCCAGCCAGAGTAAAAAGCGGGCGGCGCAAGCTCCCATGCATGGAAAACGGTGCCACGTGGCACCGTTTTTTACGCAGAAGTAGGTACGCTTTGACCCTTGCGGCCTTGTCGGGCAAGGCGCGGCTAAGATATGCGCTGGCCGCGCGCCCGCTGGCGCCGGCCTGCTCCTCGACAACACCAATCAGAACAGGATCAGGATATGAAGCTGCAGTCCATGGTGCGCCCCGCTACCTCTGGCCCGCGCCCGCGCCCGAAGTTGCAACTTGCCTTGCGCCGGGCCGCATCGCGCGCCGTCATCGCCATCGCCATGGGCAGCGCCGTGCTGGCCACGGGCATGGCCAGCGCGCAGACCGCCACGCCGCCGGCGCAGCAGAAGACCCAGGTGCCGGGCTACTACCGCATGATGGTCGGCCAGCTCGAAGTCACCGCGCTCTATGACGGCTACATCGACCTGGACCCCAAGCTGTTCAAGTACACCAGCGCGCGCGAGGTGCAGAGCCTGCTGGCTCGGATGTTCTTGACCTCGACGCCGGGCATGCAGACCGCCGTCAACGCCTACCTGATCCATACCGGCAGCCGCCTGGTGCTGGTCGACACCGGCGCGGCCGGCTGCTTCGGGCCGACCCTGGGACGCATCGGCGAGAACCTGCGCGCCGCCGGCTATGCACCCGAGCAGGTCGATACCGTGCTGCTGACGCATCTGCACGGCGACCATGCCTGCGGCCTGGCCACGGACGGCAAGGCCGCGTTCCCGAACGCGACGGTCTACGTCGACAAGGCCGACCTCGACTACTGGCTGAGCGAAGCCAACGCCGCCGCCGCGCCGAAGGAGGCGCAGGGCCTGTTCGCCATGGCGCGTGCCGCGGCCGCGCCGTACCAGGCGGCGCAGCGCCTGCGCACCTTCAACGGCAGCGCCCGTAGTGAATCCATTGCCGAACTTGTTCCCGGCGTGCGCGTGGTGCCGGCCAACGGGCATACCCCGGGGCACAGCGGCTACCTGTTCACCTCGGGCAACGACAGCCTGCTGCTGTGGGGCGACATCGTGCACAACCATGCGCTGCAGCTGCGTCGGCCGCAGGTGGCGATCGAGTTCGACGTCGACAGCAACCAGGCCGTGATCACGCGCAAGCGCATCCTGGAGCAGGCCGCCAGGGGCCGGTTGTGGGTAGGCGGCGCGCACATGCCGTTCCCGGGCCTGGGCCATGTGCGCCGCGATACCGCCGGCTATACGTGGGTGCCGGCCGAGTATGGCCCGATCCGCAACGACCGCTAGCCACGCGCGGCGGCTTTTCGCCTAGAGTCATCCCAGGGGGCTGCCACGCGTACCGGGCGGCGGCCCCGCCTGCCGGAGGACTTGCCATGCCTGCCAATGTGACCCGCCGCCGCTGGCTGCGCGCCGGCGCCGCGGCGCTACTGCTGGCTGCGCCACTGCCGCGCGCCGTGCGCGCCCAGCCCGGCCCGGCGCCGGCCCGCGAGGCCGCGGCGCAGCGCATCGGCGTGATCGGCTCGGGCCGCATTGGCGGCACCGTGGGCGGCTTGTGGGTCAAGGCCGGGCATTCGGTGCTGTTCTCGTCGCGGCACCCGGAGGCGCTCAAGCCGCTGGTCGAAGAATTGGGTACGCTTGCGCGCGCCGGCACGGTGGCCGAGGCCATTGCGTTCTCGGACGTGCTGTTCCTTGCCACGCCCTATGGCGCGCTGCCGCAACTCGCTCGTGACCATGCCGGCGCCTGGCAAGGCAAGATCGTGCTCGACGCCACCAACGCCTACGAACACCGCGACGGCCCCATTGCCGACGAGGCCAGGCGCGACGGCATCGGCCTCACCACGGCGCGCTACCTGCGCGGCGCGCGCGTGGTGCGGGCCTTCAACTTCATGGGCGCGGCGCAGTTTGCCAGCGAGCATCACCGGCCCGGCGGGCTGGTGGCGGTGCCGATCGCTGGCGACGACCCGGCCGCGCTGCAAGTGGCGGCGCAGCTAGTGCGCGATGCGGGCTTCGAACCGGTGGTGGTGGGGCCGCTGGCCAGCGCCGATCGCTTCGCGCCGGGCGGGCCGCTGTTCCGGCAGGTGGGGACGGCCGACGAGTTCCGGCAGAAGATGGGAGGACGCTGACGCTGCGCCGGGGTGGTACTGGCCGGGTGGTTCAGGGCCGGCGCCGCTCCATCGCAACCATCGAGGGGGTAAAGCCGAGCTGGCCGAAGAAGGCGGCTTCGGACGAGCGCGCCGCCCGCAGCATCCAGCTGATATCGGGGTCGCTGCCGACGATATGCCGCACCAGGGCGCGGCCGATGCCGTGCCGGCGGTGGCCGGGCGCCACTACCACCATCGACAGGAAACCGTCGCAGACGTCGTCGCACAGCGCGCGGGCAAAGCCGACCACCTCGCCTTTCTCTACCGCCACGGCCACGCGCTGCGAATTGGCCACCAGCCGCGCGAATTTTTCGGGTCCGCCCACGCGGTGGGCCCAGCCATTGGCGATCAGTAGTTGTCTGGCTGCCTCGAGGTCTTCGGGCAACAAGTTACGGATTTCCATTGGCGGCTCTCCCAGCAAAGCATGTACGGCCCCTCGCCGCCCCTTGCCACCAGGGGCGCCGCGAGTCGAGAACGGCACGGCAAGCCGTGCTGCGCAATTGGCGGAGTGTAGCGAGCGGGCGCGGGCGCGTCAATTTGGCGCCTGGCGCGCCGGGGCGTCGCTCACGGCGGCGCTCCGGCGCGGTATCATGGCCGCCATGAACGCCCCCGTCTTTTCCTCCGCGCATCCGGCCGACCAGCTCGCCGAGTTCACCGACGCGGATGCGGCGGTTGCCCGCATCCGCGAGATCTACGATGCATCGGTCGGCGCCGTGCGCGCGCGCTTCGATGCCTTCGCCGGCGGCAAGCCGCTGCCCTCGGCCGCGCACGCGTGCTATCCGTACCTGGGCATCTCGGTCAACATCGAGACCATGGTCACCGACAGCCGCCCCTCCTGGGGCACGGTGGCGTACCCCGGCGTCTACGGCACCACGGTGACGCGCCCCGACCTGCTGGCCGACTACTACCGCGACCAGATCGAGCGCCTGATGCGCTATCACCGCGTGCCGGTGGTGGTGGGCCTGAGCCGGCGCCCGATCCCGCTGCCGTTCGTGATCGAGGCCTCGACCACCGACATCAGCTACACCCAGGCGCGCGAACTGGAGGCCTCGTTCGTGCTGCCGGAGCTGAACCGCATCGATGACGGCATTGCCAACGGCACCTACGAGCCGGTGCCGGGCGAAGCCTGGCCGCTGTCGCTGTTCCCCGCCGAGCGCGTGGACCTGGCGCTGCAGCGGCTCTACCACTACACCGGCACGGCGCCGCAGCACTTCCAGCGCTTCGTGCTGTTCACCAACTACCAGCGCTATGTCGACGAGTTCGTCGCGCTTGGGCGCGCGCTGATGGGTAATGGCAACGGCAATGGCGATGGCGGCGGCTACACGCGCTTTGTCGAGCCTGGCGACGTGGTGCAGGACCTGGGCGCGCCCGAACCCGACGACGCCACGCGCCCGCGCGTGCTGCCGCAGATGCCGGCCTACCACCTGGTGCGCGGCGACAAGCTGGGCGTGACGCTGGTCAATATCGGCGTGGGGCCGTCCAACGCCAAGACCATGACCGACCACCTCGCCGTGCTGCGCCCGCATTGCTGGCTGATGGTGGGCCACTGCGGCGGCCTGCGCCGCTCGCAGCAGCTCGGCGACTATGTGCTGGCGCACGCCTATGTGCGCGACGACCACGTGCTCGACCACGACCTGCCGCCGTGGGTGCCGGTGCCGCCGATCGCCGAGATCCAGGTGGCGCTGCAGGAAGCCGTGGCGCGCGTGACCGGGCTGTCCGGCAACGAGATGAAGACGCGCATGCGCACCGGCACGGTGGTATCGACCGACGACCGCAACTGGGAGCTTAAGTCCAAGTCGCTGTATGCGCGCTTCAACCAGTCGCGCGCGATCGCCATCGACATGGAAAGCGCGGCGGTGGCCGCCAACGGGTTCCGCCTGCGCGTGCCGTATGGCACCCTGCTGTGCGTATCGGACAAGCCGCTGCATGGCGAACTCAAGCTGCGCGGCATGGCCAACGCGTTCTATCGCCAGCGCGTCAGCCAGCACATGACCATCGGCCTGGAAGCGATCCGCATCCTGCGCGAGAACGGCGTGGAGCAGTTGCATTCGCGCAAGCTGCGCAGCTTTGATGAGCCGGCGTTCAGGTAGCGGTCCGCTGCGCGCGCTCATGAAATGCAAAAGGCCGGCGCCCCTTCGACGCCGGCCTTTTTTGTCGCGCGGCAGGATCAGAATCGATACCCCACCCCGACGCTGAACAGCCACGGATCCAGGCTTACCTTGGAGACCTTGACGTCCCCCGCCTTCACATCGCTCTTCAGCCAGATCTTCTTGATGTCGGCGTTGAGGAACCAGTTCCTGGTCAGCTTGTAGTCCATGCCGATCTGCAGCGCCGGGCCCACGCTCCAGCTATCGAGCTGCAGCGAGTTGTTGGCGATGTTCTCGCCCCAGATGTGGGTGAAGTTCAGGCCCGCGCCGATATACGGGCGGAAGGTGCCGTTGGGAATGAGGTGGTACTGCATCAGCAGCGTCGGCGGCAGGTGCTTGAAGGTGCCGATCTTGTTGCCGTCAAGGTAGACGTTCTGCTTCTGCGGCACCGTCAGCACCAGTTCGGCGGCAAAGTTCGGCGTGAAGAAGTAGGTGACGTCGAGTTCGGGGATCCACTTGTTGTTGACCGTGATGCGGTCCGAACGGCCGACGCCGCCGACGGGATCGGAGCTGTGGGCCATGTCGAGGTAGGTGCCGCGCAGCCGCACCATCCAGTTGCCCTGGGCGTCGTCCGCGGCGGCCGCGGGCGTGGCGAAGGCGCCGAGCATGGCGCAGGCGGCGAGGGCCGAACAGGTGGCGGTGCGAAGAGACAGTGTTTTCATGGGTCTGCTTGGTTTGTTATCAAGGCGCGCCCAGTGTGGCGGAGCGGGGCGGCGGTGGCCTTGACACAAAACAAGCGGAACCAAATGGAGCGCACGGCGTCGTGATGGCGCGACAACGCGGCCATCACCGATGCATCCTCGGACATCGCTTCTAACCACATGCGAAATGATTCGTAGCGCGGGCCGATGCTGCCGCTTACGCTGTGCGAAAGATCCGAGCGCGCGCAACGCGTGTCCGGATCCGCACCAGGCATGTCGTGGGCGTCCGCAAGGGCGTCTTTCCGGGTGTGCCCCGTGGGGGCGGGGCACACCGGTTTTCTTGCCAAACGCTACACCTCAGGCATCAGGCCGCGGCGGCGCTGGCCGCGTGAGCGCCGCCGGCAAAGCCCGCCTGCAGGTGCCGGTTCACACCCGACAGCACTGCACGCAATGAAGCCGTGACGAGGTTGGCGTCGATGCCCGCGCCGAACCCGGTCGGCGAATCGCCCACACGGACTTCGACATAGCACGCTGCGCTCGCGTCGGCGCCTGCGTTCATCGCATGCTCGTGGTAGTCCATCACGCGTACCGGCAGGTCCAGCGCATCGATGAAGGCGTCGATCGGGCCGTTGCCGCTGCCGCGCACGCTGCAGGGCTGGCCGTCGCGCTCCATCTGCACCGTGATCACGGTACTGTCGCTTGCCAGCTGGTGCGAGACATAGCGCAGCGGCGCCTCGCGCGCCAGGTACTCGCGCTCGAACAGGCCATACAGGTCGTCCGCGCTCGCTTCCAGCCCGCTGTCGTCGGTCATGGCCTGCACCGCGCGGCTGAACTCGATTTGCAGCCGGCGCGGCAGGTAGAGGCCATGCACCTGTTCCAGCAGGTACGCCATGCCGCCCTTGCCCGACTGGCTGTTGACGCGGATCACCGCGTCGTAGCTGCGGCCCAGGTCGGCCGGGTCGATCGGCAGGTAGGGCACTTCCCAGATGGCGTCCGGCTGCTGCTGCGCAAAGCCCTTGCGGATCGCATCCTGGTGCGACCCCGAAAACGCGGTGAACACCAGATCGCCTACGTACGGATGGCGCGGGTGCACCGGCAGTTGGTTGCAGTGCTCCACGCACTGGCGCACCGCGTCGATGTCGGAGAAGTCGAGGTGCGGCGCCACGCCTTGCGTATAGAGGTTCAGCGCCAGCGTCACCAGGTCGACGTTGCCGGTGCGCTCGCCATTGCCGAACAGGCAGCCCTCGACGCGGTCGGCGCCCGCCATCAAAGCCAGCTCCGCCGCTGCCACCGCGGTGCCGCGGTCGTTGTGCGGATGCACGGACAACGCGATATGCTCGCGCCGCGCGAGGCGGCGGTGCATCCATTCGATCTGGTCGGCGAACACGTTGGGCGTGCTGCATTCCACCGTGGTCGGCAGGTTCAGGATCATCGGGCGGCCCGGGCCGGCCTGCCACGCGGCCGATACCGCATCGCTGACTTCCAGCGAGAAATCGAGCTCGGCCAGGCTGAAGGTCTCGGGCGAATACTCGTAGGTCCACGCGGTCTCGGGCATGGCATCGGTCAGCGCCTTGATCAGGCGCGTGCCCGATACCGCGACGTCCTTGATCTCGTCGCGCGAGGCATTGAAGACGATGCGCCGCCAGGCCGGTGCGATCGGGTTGTACAGGTGCACGATGGCGCGTGCCGCGCCGCGCACGGATTCGACGGTGCGGCGGATCAGGTCTTCGCGCGACTGCGTCAGCACGACGATGGTGACGTCGTCGGGGATGCGCCGTTCTTCGATCAGCATGCGCACGAAGTCGAAGTCGGTCTGCGACGCGGCGGGGAACGCCACCTCGATTTCCTTCAGGCCGATCTTCACCAGCTGTTCGAAGAAGCGCAGCTTGCGCGCCGGGTTCATCGGCTCGATCAGGGCCTGGTTGCCGTCGCGCAGGTCGGTGCTCATCCAGCGCGGCGCGCGCGTGATGGTGCGGCCGGGCCAGGTGCGCTCAGGGATGTCGACGGTGGCGGCGGGGCGGTACTTGATGGCGGGATTGACGAGCATACGGGGTCTCCTTCCTCGCAAGGGAAGATGAAAAATCGAAAAACGGGAAAAGGGTGGCGCAAGGCTGCCGAACTGCCACGGGGCCCTAGGCCCGGCAACCGATCGGTAGGCTTAGCAGTAGCGAGGAAGCGCGCAGGGCGCGGCCCGATGCCAGGGCAGCCAGCACGCGTGCGCGGGCAGCGATGCGGGACGCATCGGCAGCCTGGCAGGGAGTGCTGGTGTAACGGTTCATCGTGGCTGGAGTGGGAGGGGCCGCGGCCGCTCCGCGTGGGTGCGCATGCAGCGCAGGTCCATGGGAAGGGCAAGGTTAGTCGACGAATCCCGACCCGGTCAAGCCTTGCGCGTGTGCCGTCATGCGCGGCAAACCGTCGTGGCCCGATCAGGGGATCGTGGAAACGGGCTGCGCCAAACGGTTGGGGGCCGGCTGCGGCAGGGGCCTGGCGGCCCCTGTTTCCCCTCGGCCGAATGGCGATGTACTGCGCTGGATGGATGACTTGCGGCGAGGTTCTGTGCGCTGCACCTCAGTCCTCTGGCTGGTATTGCGCGGGCCACTTTGTGCCTAGGCTGATAGCGCGGGAAAAAAACACGACTGGGGGGAACAATCATGAGACTGAGAACGTGGACATCCTGGCTGGCGGGTTCGGCCGCAGCCTTGTTGCTGGCGGCATGCGGCGGTGGCGGTGGCAGCAGCGCGCCCGCCGCGCCGGCTTCGGGCGGCACCACCACGCCGCTGACCTATAGCGCGAAGATGAGCGTGACCTCGGGCGAGGTCGGTGTCGGCCGCACGCTGACCATCAGCGCGCTGGCCGTCGACAGCAACGGCGTCGACGTATCGGCCAGCACCACCTTCGACTGGACCAGCACCGACAGCGCCGTAGCCACCGTGACGCCGGGCGCCGGCACGCCGGGCAGCGCCGTGGTCAGGGGCGTTGCGCCGGGCACCACCACCGTGCAGGTGGTGGCCACGGTCCGGGGCACCGACAACACTACTGTGCAACTGCCTGCGCAATCGGCCACCATCACCGTGGTGCCGGCATCTGCGCTGAGCTACACGCTGTCGATGCCCGCCACCAGCCTGTCGATGAGCGACGGCCAGGAACTGCCGGTCAAGGTGACGCTGCTCGACAGCAACGGCAGCGATGTGTCGGCCAGCGTCTCCAACTGGGCCTGGTCCAGCAGCGGCACCGCGGTCCAGGTCACGGCCAGCCAGAACAGCGCCACGCTGAAGGCCAGCAACGGCTCGCCGACGACCGCGGCCACCGCCAGTGTCTCGGTGTCGGTGACCGCGCCTGACGGACATGCCCTCGCCGGCGTCATCGCGGTGACGGTGCAGAAGAACGGCGCCGCGGCCTATCGCGTGGTGACCACCAAGGGCGGGCGCGAGGTCAACGCGCTGCAGGTGTTCAGCAATCGTCCCGACACCTTCACTGCGCGCGTGTTGCGCCACGACGGCCAGGACGTGACCGCGGATTTCGACGGCAACTGGAGCTACACGGCAAGCTCGGCGACGCTGTCCGCGACGGAAGCCGCGGGTACGCATGACGCCACGGTGCGCACCAGCCTGGCCGGCGACACCGGTCCGGTGCAGGGCAGCCTGACCGTGACCGCGGTCAGCAGCAAGCTGGGCGAGCGGCGCAGCGCCACCCTGACGGTGACGGAAAACCCGCTATGGGCACTGGTGGGCGACAACCAGGATCCGATCACGCTGCTGCTACTTGCACCGATGCCGATCGAGGTGACCGCGCGCATGAAGCACCTGGGCGAGGATGCGCAGTACACCGCGTGCAAGGACTGGGCATGGTCCAGCACCGGTCCGGTGTCGCTGAGCCCGAGCATGGTGATGCTGCCCAACCAGGTGCGCGCCAGCGGCACCGGACCCGGCGACTTCACCATCACCGCGACCTGCACCGCGATCGCCGACAATACGCCGCTGAAGGTGGTGTTCTACGGTACGGTCAGGTAGGCGCCGGTATCCCGCAGCTGGCGAGACGCCCTCCGGATGGAGGGCGTTTCGCTTTTGGGAGACACATGCGGTGTGTCAGGAATGATTGGTAAAGGCGCAAGCGTACCCGTTTCTGCGTGGCTGTTTTCGACCCCTGCGTGCATGCCCCGACAGGCGCGCGTGCAAAGCGTACCCAATTCTGCGTGCATGGGAACAAGCCTCGCGAAGCGCCGGATTGGCCTGGAAAAGGCCCACGCCGTCGCCTGCCACGAGGCCTGGACGCGCGCAACCCGCCGCTTGCCGCACCATGCGGCAGCAGCGGGCGTACCCGTTTCTGCGTGGAGGATAAGGGAGGAAAAAGCGCTTCAGCGCTTGCGCACGAAGCGCACCACCTGCTCGGCAGGCTTGTCCTGGCCGGTGGGAGTGCTGGTATTGGCGTCGCAGGTATTGCAGCCGCCGTCGTCGCAGCCGCTGGCGCAGCCGGCCGCGGCCTGCGGGGCCAGCCAGCGGGCCAGGCGGCCGCGCCAGCCCGCGGCGGCGGGGCCGCCCAGGCGCGCCGCCAGCGCCGCCTTGACGCGCTCGCGCGTGCGCGGCGCGTAGCGCGACACCACCGACACCGCGCACGCCAGCACGATCAGCGGGACCAGCAGGGTTTCGATGGCCTGATAGAGGCTCATGGCGTCGGCGGGCCTCAGCTGAACATCAGCGCGACGCGGTAGGTCACGAATGCGGCCAGGTAGGCCAGCCCGGTCAGGTAGGCGGCCGACAGCGCCATCACCTTCCAGGAGTCGGTCTCGCGCCGGATCACCGCCAGCGTGGAGATGCACTGCGGCGCGAACACGTACCACGCCAGCAGCGACAGCGCGGTGGCCAGCGACCATTGCGCGGCGATCATCGGTGCCAGCTGCGTGGCCACGGTCTCTTCGCTGCCCGACAGCGCATAGACGGTGGCCAGCGCACCAACGGCGACCTCGCGCGCGGCCAGCCCCGGCACCAGCGCGATGCAGATCTGCCAGTTGAAGCCCACCGGCGCGAACACCTTCTGCAGCGCGTGGCCGATCATGCCGGCAAAGCTGTAGTCGATCGCCGGCGCGGTCGCGCCCTCGGGCGCGGACGGGAACGTCGACAGGAACCACAGCAGCACCGTCAGCGCCAGGATCACCTTGCCGACGCGCGACAGGAAGATGCGGGCACGCTCCCACAGGCCGATGGCGATGTCGCGCGGGTTCGGGATGCGGTACGACGGCAGCTCCATCAGCAGCGGATGGTCGGTGCGGTCGCGGCGCAGGAACTTGAGCGCATAGGCCACCACCAGCGCGCTGACGATGCCGGCCACGTAGAGCGCGAACAGCACCAGCCCCTGCAGGTTGAACAGGCCCATCACGGTGCGCTCGGGGATAAAGGCGCCGATCAGCAGCGCATAGACCGGCAGGCGCGCCGAGCAGGTCATCAGCGGTGCCACCAGGATGGTGGTGAGCCGGTCGCGCGGGTCCTGGATGGTGCGCGTGGCCATGATGCCGGGGATGGCGCAGGCAAAGCTCGACAGCAGCGGGATGAACGAGCGCCCCGACAGCCCCGCGCCCATCATCAGGCGGTCGAGCAGGAACGCCGCGCGCGGCAGGTAGCCGGATTCCTCCAGCGTCAGGATGAACAGAAACAGGATCAGGATCTGCGGCAGGAACACCACCACGCTGCCCAGCCCGGCGACCAGGCCGTCGACCAGCAGGCTCTTGAGCATGCCGTCGGGCAGCCAGGCGCCCAGCATCTCGCCGGCCCAGTGCACGCCGCCCTCGATGCCGTCCATCAGCGGCTCGGCCCACGAGAACACCGCCTGGAACATCAGGAACAGCAACACCGCCAGCAGCAGCAGGCCGAACACCGGGTGCAGCACGATGCGGTCGATGCGGTCGTCCAGCGCGGCGGTGCGCGCGGGCATGCTCACCGCGGCCGACAGCAGGCGGTTGACTTCGGCATGCACGTCGAAGTCAGGGCCGGACGCAGCGCCGGCCGGCGGGGCCGGCGGCAGCGTGGCATCGAGCAGGCTGACCAGCGCCGCGGCGCCGTCGCGCCGGACCGCCACGGTGCTGACCACCGGCACGCCGAGCGCGGCCGACAGCTTGTCGCGGTCGATCTGGATGCCGCGGCGCGCGGCCGCGTCGCTCATATTCAGCACCACCACCATCGGCAGCCCCAGCTGGCGCAACTCCAGCACGAAGCGCAGGTGCAGGCGCAGGTTGGTCGCGTCGACCACCGACACCAGCAGGTCAGGACGCGCTTCGCCGGCGCGCTGGCCCAGGCAGACATCGCGCGTGATCGCTTCATCCAGGCTGGCCGCATGCAGGCTGTAGGCGCCGGGCAGGTCCAGGATGCGCACCTGGCGTCCGGCCGGCGACACGAAGTAGCCTTCCTTGCGCTCGACGGTGACGCCGGCGTAGTTGGCCACCTTCTGGCGGCTGCCGGTCAGGCGGTTGAACAGTGCGGTCTTGCCGCAATTGGGATTGCCGACCAGCGCAATGCGCAGGGCCGAGGGGGAAGCAGCTGCAGACATAATCCGGGGAAGGCTCAGGCGGTCCGCTTGGCGGACGGTTGGGCAGTCTCGTCGCCCTGCGTGGCGGGGGCGATGCGGGTGACCGAGGCGCTGGCGATTTCCACGCCGATGCGCGCCGCCTCCGAGCGGCGCAGGGCAAAGCGCGTGAAGCCTACCTGCGCCACCAGCGGATCCATGCCGAACGGCCCGTAGGCGATGACCTGCACGGGCTCGCCGGCAACGAAGCCCAGTTCGCGCAGGCGGCGCGCAACCGGATCCCCTGGGGTGGCGTCGTCCACCGATTGCACTACGGCGGGCGTGCGCCGTGGAAGTTCAGACAACCGCATCATGCTTCCAGTCCGTGGCGCGGCCTGCCGCCAAGCGGTCGGTGCGACCGCGCCGGGGTGTGTAAATGAAAATCGTTTTCATTGTATCGCAAATGAGGCTTTACGTTGCCCCCTCAAAGGGCGGGCACGCCAGCCTTGCCGCGCCAGGCACGGCAGGAGGCGAATGATAACCGCTAAGGGTCGTCGATGAGCACGCCCCGCGACCGCGAGCCGGCGTCCACCGAGGCTGGCGGCGGTCAGGTCATGCCACCCCGAATCCGCGCCGGGCCCGCCATCGTGCAATTACTGCATTTGCGTTATGGATGCCGTAAGCCAGCGGCGTTAAGCTCACGGCACGCTGAACACCCCGTTCCACGCGTACTTCACAAGCCATCGGTCCCTGGACCGGTGGCTTTTTCTTTATGGCTGCGCTTCGGCTGCGCCGGCTTGCCTGCCACCATGGCGACAAAGTGGTCGCGCGCCGGATGATCTGGCGCGGTCTTCCAGGCGCAATAGACCTCGGAGCGCACCGTGGCGTCGGCCAGCGGCCGGAACGCCGCGCCCGCCATGCCCGAGCGCGCCAGCGCCGCCGGCACCACCGCCACGCCCATGCCCTGCGACACCAGCGACACCACCGACAGCCAGTGCCGCACCTCGTGCCGGATCTGCGGAAAGAAGCCTTGCGCGGCGCACATGTCGAAGATCCGGCTGTAATAGTCGGGCGAGGCCTTGCGCGAGAACAGCACGAACGGCTCGCCGCGCAGCGATGTCAGCGGCAGCTGCGCCAGCGCGGCCAGGGCATGGTCGGCGGGCAGGCAGCAGACGAACGGCTCGGCGTGCACCAGCGTGGCCTGCAGCGTGTCCGGCACCCGGCCGGTGTGGATGAAGGCGGCGTCGAGTTCGTCATGCAGCAGCGCGTCGACCTGTTCCTGCGAATTCAGCTCGGTCAGGGCCACGTGGATGCCGGGATAGGCGGCCTCGAACTCGCGCAGCGTCTGCGGTAGGCCGCGGTACAGCATCGAGCCGACAAAGCCCACGCGCAGGCGGCCGATGGCGCCCGCTTCGATCTCGCGCGCCAGCACCCGCGCGGCCTCGGCCTGCGCCAGCAGCGCCGTGGCCGACTCGCGGAAGGCCCGCCCGGCCGCGGTCAGCCGCACGCCGCGGCTGTCGCGGTCGAACAGCCGCGCCCCGACCGAGGCCTCGAGCTGCTGGATATTGAGCGACAGCGGCGGCTGCGAGATGGCCAGCCGGCGCGCGGCGCGGCCGAAGTGCAGTTCCTCGGCCAGCACGAGGAAGTAACGCAGGTGGCGGAATTCCATGGCGATACAGAAATTATATGGATCAAGCCAATTTTAGAATTAGACGCAAATCCTTGGGGTTTGAATAATGGAGGCCAAAGGGGCCGCAAGCCGGCGCCCAAGCAAACCAGGAGACCAGCCATGCCATCCAGCGCCGTGCGCGACATCCCCCAGCAACACCCGGCCGCGCCCGCTGCGCATCCGGTGCCGGACCGCCACGGCGGCAGCCTGTTTGCCGCCGACCCGGACCTGCGCGCGCTGCTGCCGCTGTACCTGCCGCCGGACCTGTTCAGCCACCTGCTGCCGCACCTCGAGCGCATGGGCGCGCTGGCCGGCGGCGTGCTCGACGAGCTGGCCGGCGTGGCCGACCGCAACCCGCCGGAACTGACTTACCGCACCCGCGCCGGCGTGGATGCGCAGCGCATCGACAAGCACCCGGCCTATGTCGAGATGGAGCGCGTGGCCTTTGCGGAATTCGGTCTCGCCGCGGCCTCTCACCGCGGCGGCGTGCTGGGCTGGGACAAGCCCATGCCGCCGGCGGCAAAGTACGCGCTCACGTATCTGTTCGTGCAAGCGGAGTTCGGCCTGTGCTGCCCGCTGTCGATGACCGATTCGCTGACACGCACGCTGCGCAAGTTCGGCGATCCGGCGCTGGTCGGGCGCTTCCTGCCCAACCTGACCACCCAGGTCTTTGACGACCTGTACCAGGGCGCGATGTTCATGACCGAGCAGGGCGCCGGATCCGACGTGGCCGCCACCGCCACGCGCGCGGTGCGCGATGCCTCGGCCGAGGGCGGCTGGCGCCTGCATGGCGACAAGTGGTTCTGCTCCAATCCCGATGCCGCGCTGGCGATGGTGCTGGCGCGCGTGGAAGACGAGGCCGGCAACGCCGTGCCCGGCCACAAGGGCGTGTCGCTGTTCCTGCTGCCGCGCAGGCTGGCCGACGGCAGCGCCAACCACTACCGCATCATCCGGCTCAAGGACAAGCTGGGCACGCGCTCGATGGCCAGCGGCGAGATCCGTCTGGAGGGCGCGCATGCCTACCTGGTCGGCGAGCCCGGCCGCGGCTTCGTGCAGATGGCGGACATGATCAACAACTCGCGCCTGTCCAACGGCGTGCGCGCCGCCGGGCTGATGCGCCGCGCGTTGACCGAGGGCCTGTTCATCGCCCGCGAGCGCCAGGCCTTCGGCAAGCGCCTGCAGGACATGCCGCTGATGCGTCGCCAGTTGCTCAAGCTGACGCTGCCGACCGAGCAGGCCCGCACCATGGTGTTCCAGACCGCCGAGGCACTGCGCCGCGCCGACGCCGGCGAGCCCGACGCCTACGCGCTGATGCGCATCCTGACCCCGCTGATCAAGTTCCGCGCCTGCCGCGACGCGCGCAAGGTCACCGGCGACGCCATGGAGATTCGCGGCGGCTGCGGCTATATCGAGGAATGGAGCGACCCGCGCCTGGTACGCGACGCCCACCTCGGCTCGATCTGGGAAGGCACCAGCAATATCGTCGCGCTCGACGTGCTGCGCGCGGTCCGGCGCGAGGGGGCATTGCCGGTGTTGCAGGCGCACCTGGCCGGGCTGCTGGCCGATACCCCGATGCAGGCTGACGCCCGCGCCGTCGTCGAAGGCGCCATCGCCAGCGCTGCCCGACTGGCCGGCCAGGCCGCCGCGGCCGGTGCCGACGGCGAGCTGCTGGCGCGCCAGGCGGCCTCGGCGCTGTACCACGTGACCAGCGCGGTGGCGATGGCCTGGGAAGCCGGACGCATCGGCTCGGTGCGCCGCATGCGGCTGGCGCAGCTGGTGCTGCGCCACCGCGTGCTGCCGCAGGATCCGCTGGCGGCAAGCGCCGAGCCGGCCTGGCTGGCCGAGACCGTGGCGCCCGCCGACGATGGCGTGGTGCGCGCCGCCGGCGCGGTCGATGCGGTTAACGTGTTCTGACATCGCTTGCCCGAACCCGCTGTTTGCTCCCCTCTCCCGCGTGCGGGAGAGGGGCCGGGGGTGAGGGCAGGCGGTGGCATACCGAAAGCACCGACTTCGTGAGAGGCTCCCGCCCTCTCCCCAACCCTCTCCCGCAAGCGGGAGAGGGAGCACCCCCAACCCCAGCGCCCCAACCATCCCGCCTACCCCGCGGGAGACGTCCTACACCAGGAGACAACGCCATGAAACTCTGGCACCGCGTCGCGGCCATCGCCGCGTGCTCGCTGTTTATCGCCCCCGCCTTCGCGCAGAAGGACTTCCCCTCGAAGCCCATCATGATGGTCGTCACCTATCCGCCGGGCGGCCCCACCGACGCCATGGCCCGCACGCTGGCCGCCGCGCTCAAGACCAGCCTGGGCCAGCCGGTGGTGGTCGAGAACCGCGCCGGCGCCGGCGGCAATATCGGCGCCGAGGCGGTGGCGCGCGCCGAGCCCGACGGCTACACGCTGATGTTCGGCACCTCGGCGCCGCTGGCGATCAACGTCAGCCTGTACCGCAAGATCAACTACGACCCGGTCAAGAGCTTCACCCCGGTGATCCAGATCGGCCAGCTGCCCAACGTGCTGGTGGTCAATCCGTCGGTGCCGGCGAAGAACGTCAACGAGCTGATCGCCTACGGCAAGGCGCATCCCGGCAAGCTGACCTATGCCTCGTCCGGCAATGGCGCTTCGTCGCACCTGGCTGGCGTGCTGTTCAACAACGTCACCGGCACCGATTTCCAGCATATCCCGTACAAGGGCACCGGCCCGGCGCTGAACGACCTGCTGGGCGGCCAGGTCAGCATGACCTTCACCGACGTGCTGACCGCGATGCCCTTCATCAAGAGCGGCAAGGTGCGCGCGCTGGGCGTAACCACCAAGGCGCGCTCGCAGGCGCTGCCCGACGTGCCGACGGTAGCCGAGCAGGGCGTGCCCGGGTTTGACGTGTCGGTGTTCTTCGGCGTGGTCGCGCCCGCCGGCACGCCGGCGGAGGTGGTCGGCAAGCTCAACCGCGCCTTTGCCGAGGCGCTGAAGCAGCCCGACGTGCGCAAGACGCTGCAGGCGCAAGGCCTGGAGTTCGCCCCGTCGACCACGCCGGAGCAGCTCGGCAGTTTCGTCAAGGCCGAGGTGGGCAAGTGGCGTGCCGTGGTGCAGAAGTCCGGCGCCCAGCTTGACTGACAACGCCCGGAGGATTGCAGCCATGACCCAAGCCCGTCCCGGCGCGCTCGCCGGCATCCGAGTGGTCGACCTGTCGCGCATCCTGGGCGGCCCGTACTGCGGCCAGATCCTGGGTGACCACGGCGCCGACGTGCTCAAGATCGAACCGCCGCAGGGCGATGACACCCGTACCTGGGGCCCTCCCTTCAAGGATGGCGTGGCGTCGTATTACTTCGGCCTGAACCGCAACAAGCGCGTGATGCGGCTGGACCTGACGGCCGAGCCGGACCGCGAGGTGCTGCTGGCGCTGCTGGCCGAGGCCGACGTGCTGGTCGAGAACTTCAAGACCGGCACGCTGGAGAAGTGGGGCCTGGGCTACGACGTGCTGTCGGCGCGCTTCCCGCGGCTGGTCCATTGCCGGGTGTCCGGCTTCGGCGCCGACGGTCCGCTGGGCGGCCTGCCCGGCTACGATGCCGCGATCCAGGCCATGTCCGGCATCCTGAGCATCAACGGCGAGGCCGATGGCGAGCCGCTGCGCGTGGGCTTGCCGGTGGTCGACATGGTGACCGGCCTCAACGCCGTGATCGGCGTGCTGCTGGCGCTGCAGGAGCGCGCCCGCAGCGGGCGCGGGCAGTTCGTCGAGGCCGCGCTGTACGACTCGGGGCTGTCGCTGCTGCATCCGCATGCGGCCAACTGGTTCATGAGCGGCAACACGCCGCAGCGCACCGGCAATGCGCATCCCAACATCTATCCGTACGACACCGTCGCCACGGCCACCGACCCGGTGTTCCTGGCGGTGGGCAACGACCGGCAGTTCCGCATCCTGTGCGAGCACCTGCAGCTGCCGGCGCTGGCCTACGACGAGCGCTACGCCACGGCCGGCGCGCGTTCGGTCAATCGCGTCGCGCTGAAGGCGGAGCTGGAAGCGCGCATGCGCACGCTCGACGGCAAGGCGCTGGCGGATACGCTGGTGACCGCGGGCGTGCCATGCGCGCCGGTGCTGTCGGTGGCAGATGCCTTGCAGCATCCGCATACGCGGCACCGCGAGATGGTGGTGGAGATGGAAGGGGGGTACCGGGGCCTGGGTGCGCCGGTGAAGTTGAGCCGGACGCCGGCGACGTACCGGCATGCGCCGCTCACTGAAGGGGACGAGTTCCTGGAGTAGGGGCGGCGTGGTCAGCTCTCACCGCTGGTTTGCTCCCCTCTCCCGCAAGCGGGAGAGGGAGCACGCAAGCGGTGCGATACGGGCATCACCCGGGAATCATCCCCGGCAGCCAGTACGCCTGCACCATCGTCATCACGCCGATGATCACCGCGAACAGCAGGCTGTGCTTCACCGTGAAGCGGAACAGCTCCGATTCCTTGCCCACCAGCCCGGTCGCAGCGCAGGCCACCGCGATCGATTGCGGCGAGATCATCTTGGCGGTGACGCCGCCGGTGGTGTTGGCCGCGACCATCAGCGTGTCGGACACGCCGATCTGGTGCGCGGTGGTGTTCTGCAGCGCGCAGAACAGCGCATTGGACGAGGTGTCGGATCCGGTCAGGAACACGCCCAGCCAGCCCAGGAACGGCGAGAAGAACGGGAACGCCGCACCGGTGCCGGCCAGCAGCAGCGCCAGTGTCGAAGACATGCCGGAGTAATTGGCGACAAAGGCGAATGCCAGCACCAGCCCGATCGACAGCACCGGGCGCGCCAGTTCCACCAGCGTTTCGCCGAACGTGGCCAGCAGGTCGCGCGGCTTCATGCGCAGCAGCACGGCGGAGATCAGCGCGGTCAGCAGGATCGCGGTGCCGACGGCGGAGAGCAGGTCGATCTTCAGCACCGCGTCATAGGCCTTGGGCGTGGCCACGATCGGCGCGGCCTTGATCACCAGTTGATCCAGACCCGGGACCTTGAACTTCAGCACCGTGCCCGCCAGCGGGCCGTTGGCGGCGAACAGCGCCTTGAACGGCTGCAGGCTCCACACCGTGACGATGGCGGTCAGGATGCCGAACGGCGCCCATGCGCGCAGCGTCTGCGCCAGCGTGTAGGGCGACGCCTTGCGGCTTGCCATCGCGCCGCCGAAGCCGCCGCCAAAGCCAGCGAGCGCGACCGTGCCGCCACTGACGTTGCCAGCGCTGCCGCCGGCTCGCTGCGACGCGCTGCGCGGCTGCCACACCTTCAGGAACGCCGCCAGCGACACCAGGCTCACCAGTGCCGACGTGATGTCCGGCAGTTCCGGCCCGATATGGTTGGAGGTGAAGTACTGCGTCACGGCAAAGCTGCCGCCGCACACCAGCGCCGCCGGCCAGGTCTCGCGCACGCCCTTGGCGCCGTCCATCATGAACACCAGCCAGAACGGCACCAGCAGCGACAGCAGCGGCAACTGGCGCCCGGCCATGGCGCCGATATGGAAGGGGTCGAGGCCCGTCACCTGCCCGGCCACGATGATGGGAATGCCCATCGCGCCGAACGCCACCGGCGCGGTATTGGCGATCAGGCACAGTCCCGCCGCGTACAGCGGGTTGAAGCCCAGCCCCACCAGCAGCGCCGCGGTGATCGCCACCGGCGCGCCGAAGCCCGCCGCGCCTTCCAGGAAGGCGCCGAAGGCAAAGCCGATCAGCAGCATCTGCAGGCGCTGGTCGTCGGTGATCGACAGCACCGAGGCGCGGATCACGTCGAACTGGCCGGTCTTGACCACGATCTTGTAAAGGAACACCGCGGTCACGATGATCCACGCAATCGGCCACAGGCCGTAGGCAAAGCCGAAGCCGGCCGCGGCCAGCGCCTGCTGCGCGGGCATGCCATAAGCGAAGATTGCCACGGCCAGCGCCAGCAGCAGCGTCACCGCCGCGGCGACATGGCCCTTCATGCGCCAGACCGCGAGCGCGATGAAGAAGAACACGATGGGGATCGCTGCCGCCAGCGAGGACAGCCACAGGCTGCCCAGTGGTGTGTAGAGTTGGGTCCAGGGTTGCAAGGGTGGTCTCCTGATTTGGTGGTGGTTTGGGAAAGCTTTGTTGTTGTGGGATGCGTGATGACGTCAGTCCGCGCTTGTGTGCTCCCTCTCCCGCAAGCGGGAGAGGGGAGCAAACAAGCGGGCGTGGGGAAGCGTCAGCGCCGCGCCCGGCGCCGCCTACTCCGGCTGCCCCTTTTCCTTCAGCAGGTCCGCCAGGCTCTTCGCCGCCGGTTTCAGCGGCGTGCGGTGCTGCGTCCAGCCCAGCTGCCGCGCCGGTGTCAGCGCGCGCAGCCGCGTCGCGGCCCAGCGGAACAGCCGGTACGCCGCCGGGTGCGCATAGGCGCCGCTCCAGAAGCGCCACACCAGGTGCTCGCCACGGCTGTACTTGGCGCCCTGGCCGCGCAGCGGGTTGGCGACCGGTTGGTCGGGCGCGCGGTTGGCCTCCGTGCGCAGGCGCACCAGCAGTTGCGGGATCGGGATGCGCACCGGGCAGACCTCGCCGCAGGCGCCGCACAGGCTCGAGGCGGTGGCCAGGTCGGCGGTGGCGTCCAGCCCCAGCAGATGCGGCGACAGGATCTTGCCGATCGGGCCCGGGTAGGTGGTGCCGTAGGCGTGGCCGCCGATGCGGGTGTAGACCGGGCAGTGGTTCATGCACGCGCCGCAGCGGATGCATTGCAGCGTGGCGCGCAGCTGCGCGTCGGCATAGGCCTGGGTGCGGCCGTTGTCGAGCAGCACCAGGTGCACTTCGCGCGGGCCGTCGCGCTCGCCGGCGCGGCGCGGGCCGGAGATCAGGTTGAAATAGGTGGTGATGGCCTGGCCCGTGGCGGAGCGCGTCAGCAGCGTCGACAGCGGCACGATGTGCTCCAGCCTGGCCACCACCTTCTCCATGCCCATGATGGCGATATGCACGTCGGGCACGGTGGTGGAGAGCCTGCCGTTGCCCTCGTTCTCCACCAGCCACAGCGTGCCGGTGTCGGCGGCGGCGAAGTTCACGCCGGACAGGCCGATGTCGGCCTCGACGAAGGCCTGGCGCAGCGCGCGGCGGCCGGTCTGGATCAGCGCGTCGACGTCCTCGGTATAAGGCGTGTCGGGGATATGCTCGGTGAACAGCTGCGCGATATCGCCCTTGGTCTTGTGGATCGCCGGCATCACGATATGCGAGGGCTTCTCGCCGGCCAGCTGGACGATGTACTCGCCCATGTCCGACTCGATGCACGCCACGCCGCGTTCAGCCAGGAAATGGTTCAGCTCGATCTCCTCGCTGGCCATCGACTTGCCCTTGATCACGCGCCTTGCCTGCCTGGCGCTGGCGATGCCGTGGATGATGGCGTTGGCCTCGTCGGCGGTCTCGGCCCAGTGCACCTGCGCGCCGGCGGCGGTCAGCTTCTGTTCCAGCTGCACCAGTAGGTCCGGCAGGTTGGCCAGCGCGTGCTGGCGCACCGCCTCGCCCAGGTCGCGCAGGCGCTCGAGCTCGTCGGCGTCGGGAAACTGCGCCAGGCGCTTGCCTTGCAGGAAGTCCATCGCGCCGCGAAAGCTCTGGCGCAGCTTGGGGTCGTCCAGCGCCTCGCGGGCGCGGGCCTTGAACGCCTGCGGCGCAACGAACTGCAGGGTTTGCTCGCTCATCGCGCGGCCTCCGCGTTATCGGTCTCGATCACCACCCACAGCCGGCGCGGACCATGCGCGCCGTAGGCCAGGGTTTGCTGGATGTCCGAGGTCTTGGACGGGCCGGAGACCAGCACCAGGTTGGTCGGCATGCCGCCGGCCCAGCGCTCGGCGCGGGCGGCCATGTGCAGGTCGTCATGCAGTGTCGAGGCCCGCACCAGCGCCACATGCAGCGGCGGCACCAGCGACACCGTGCGCGGCGAGCCCGCGTCGGGCGCCAGCACCAGCGTGCCGGTGGCGGCGATGCCGGAGCGCGCCACGGTGAAGCCGGCATCGACGGTGTCGAACAGTTCGGCCTTCCACGCCTCGAGCGGGCGGTCGTAGCCGATGGCTTCGATCGCCGCCGGCAACGCGGCTGCCAGCGCCGCGCCGGCCGGACTGGCCGGATCGAGCAGCAGCCGCTTCACGCCGGCCCTGGCCAGTTCCGCAGCCAGCAAGGCGGGCCAGGCGGTGGAGTCGGCGCACCAGACCTCGGCATGCAGGCCCTGCAGCGCGGCCTGCATCGCGGCGACGCGGTCGCCCGTCGCTGACGTGCCGTGGCGGCGCGCTTCGAAATGGCTGTCGATGCGCCGATCGAGCTCAGTGGTTTGCGGTGATGGCACGGGCGCGGCGGCGCGCAGCCGCCCCAGCATGCGTTCGCGGGCGCCAGGCGTGCTCATGCGGCACCTCCGGTACGGCGCCACAGGAAGCTGGCCAGGTGTTCTACCTGCAGCGGGGCGCGGTCGTGCGCGGCGGTATGGCCGATATTGAGCAGGCAGCCGCAGTCGGCCGAGACCAGGCGGTCGCAGCCGGTGGCGCAGGCCGACGCCACCTTGTCGCGCACCATGGCGCCCGAGATATCGGGATGCTTGAGCGAGAAGGTGCCGCCGAAGCCGCAGCATTCCGACTCGCGCGCATGCTCGACGCGGGTCACGCCCGGCAGCGCATCGACCAGGGCCACGCCGTGCCCGCGCGTGCCCATTTCGCGGCGCGCGCCGCACGAGGTATGCAGCACGATGCGCTCCGACGGCTGGGCCGACGACGCGGCAGTGCCGAAGTCCACCTTCAGCACGTGCAGCAGGAACTCGCCCAGCTCGTAGACACGCCCGGCCAGTTCGCGCGCCTTCGGGCCGGCCACCGGATCGTCGGCAAAGAGCTGCGGCCAGTGGTGCCGCATCATGCCGGCGCACGAGCCGGACGGCACGATCACGGGCCATGGCTGGCCGAACAGGTCGAGCTGGGCTCGCGCCACCGCGCGCGCCGCGTCCGGGTTGCCGCTGCTGTAGGCGGGCTGGCCGCAGCAGCTCTGGCCGCGCGGGAAATGCACGGTCAGGCCTTCGCGCTCGAGCAGCCGCACGGCATCGAGGCCGGCCTGCGGCACGAACATGTCGACCAGGCAGGTGGCAAACAGGTAGGCCTGCGTGGGGGCAGGGCCGCTGGGGTACTGACGATCCTTCATGTCTCGCTCCACACGTGCTGGGTCGCACGTTTGGGCGCATAATTCCCGCTTCCGCGCGGCGGTTCAAATTGGTCGGACCAATTCAGAATGCGCTCCGCGCACGTTCAGGAGCGAGGGAATACGGCATGACGGCAGCCAGGCACGGGAATGCCCGCGGACGCGTGGAGTCGGTGATGCGGCGCATGGAAACCGCGCTGCTCGACGGCACCTGGCCACCCGGCACGCGCTTGCCGGCCGAGCGCACGCTGGCCGAGCAGTACGCGGTGGCGCGCAACACCGTGCGCGAGGCGATCCAGCGCCTGGCCGCGCGCGGCCTGCTGCAGAGCCGGCGCGGCGCGGGCGTCTATGCCACCGACCAGCTGCGCGCCGGCATTGCCTCGCCGTGGGGCCAGCTGGTGGCCGACCATCCCGCGCTGCGCGAAGACATCCTGGAGTTCCGCCGCGTGCTGGAAGGCGCCACCGCCTACTTCGCGGCGTTGCGCGCGGATGCCGCCGACGTGAAGCGCATCCGTGCGCTGATGGCCGAACTGGAACGCGCGCGCGCCGCCGACGACAAGCAGGCCGAGGCCGATGCCGACGCGCAGCTGCATGACGCCATCGCCCAGGCCTCGCACAACACCATGTTCCTGCACCTGCATACCAGCGTGATCGGCATGCTGCGCGAGCACATCACCATCAACGGCACCGGCCTGCGCGAACAGGACGACGGCGCCTCCGACCTGCTGCTGCTGCAGCACCGCACGCTGTGCGATGCCATCTGCGCGCGCCGCCCCGAAGAGGCACGCACGGCGATGCAGACCCACATCGACTTCGTGCGCAGCCGCGTGGAGCAGGACGGGGCCTGAATACCGAGGCGGTTGAGGCCGGGAGTTGGTCCTACCACCGGCCCGGCGTGCCGGCCACTGCCTTCAGATCAGCCCGGCACCGGCCAGTTCGCGCTTCAGGTACGCGTAGAAGATCGGCCCGGCGATCACGCCCGGGATGCCGTACAGCGTTTCCATCAGCAGCATCACCATCAGCAGTTCCCACGCCGCGGCCTGGATGCGCGCGCCGATGATGCGCGCGTTGAGGAAGTACTCGAGCTTGTGGATCACCACCAGGAACACCAGCGAGCCCACCGCGATCGGCAGCGATACCGACAGCGAGGCCACCACGATGGCCGTGTTCGAGATCAGGTTGCCCAGCACTGGCAGCAGGCCCGCGACAAAGGTGATCACCACCAGGGTCTTGCTCAGCGGCAGGTGCACGCCGAACAGCGGCAGCACCAGCAGCAGGTAGAGCGCGGTCAGCACGGTGTTGATGGTGGAGATCTGGATCTGCGCGAAGATGAACTGCGAGAACGCCTGCTGCAGCGTGCGCGCGCGCGCCACCAGCGCGGCTGCCAGCGGGCGCCGGTTGGGCCGCGCCACGGCGCGGTACAGCGCCACCATCGCGCCGATCACCAGGCCGATCAGGATATGCACCAGCGTGCGCAGTACCTCGGCGCCCAGCTTCTGCGCCATCGCGGCGTGTTCGCGCAGCGTGTCGATCAGCGTGTTGGCCAGTTCGTCGACGCCGTTGGGCAGCGCGTCGCTGACCCACGGCGGCAGCTGCCCGCGCGAGCGGTCGATGATGTCGGCGACGTGGTTGAGCAGGCCGTCCAGGGTATTGCCCTCGCCGCTGACGAAGCGCACCAGCAGCCAGCCCGCCAGCGTCAGCCCCAGCAGGATCAGCGCCGACAGGATTGCCACCGCGAGCGCGTCGTGGCGCTGGTGCAGGCGCTTCAGGCGCGGCGCCAGCACGTCCACCAGCGAATACAGCAGCAGCCCGGACAGCAGCGCCGCCACCAGGTTGGCGTGCAGCACGGTCCAGAGCGCCAGCACGGTCAGCAGGTAGGCGACGGTGCCGACGCTGTACCACGCGGCCGGCGGCAGGCGCGGGGTGACGGTCGGTTCGGGGTCTTTCATCGGTGTCTCCGGCATGCAATTTGCTGAAAGGAATTCTGGATTCTCGCCGATCCAGGTGTAATGGCTGCGTCAGTCGCTGCTTGGTTCGCACTTGCCGCCGCGATCTGGCGCCGATGTTGGCATATCGGCACACGCAAAGGGTGTCTATATTAGGGGGAATCGTGCGCGGCCCGCGGCTTGCCGCGCGATCCGTGTTTGTCGCCAAGTCCGGGAACGCAACGCATGGCCTACACCCATACCATCGGCAACCACCGCCACGTCTTTGCCGACCTGCGCACGCTGCTGGCCAGGGCCAGCCCGGCGCGCGCCGGTGATGCCCTGGCGGGCCTTGCCGCGCAGAGCGAACAGGAGCGGATGGCGGCCAGGCTGGCGCTGGCCGAGGTGCCGCTGACGCGCTTCCTCAACGAGGCGCTGGTGCCTTATGAAGACGACGAGGTCACGCGCCTGATCCACGACCGCCACGACGCCGCCGCCTTTGCCGCGATCGATGCCACCACCGTGGGCGACCTGCGCAACTGGCTGCTGCGGCACGAGACCGACAGCGCCACGCTGGCGCGGGTGGCGCCCGGCATCACGCCGGAGATGGCGGCGGCGGTGAGCAAGCTGATGCGCAACCAGGACCTGGTCGCGGTGGCGCGCAAGTGCCAGGTGGTCACGCGCTTTCGCAGCACGGTGGGGCTGCCGGGCCGGCTGGCGGTGCGGCTGCAGCCCAACCACCCGACCGACGACCCCAAGGGCATTGCCGCGTCGATCATCGACGGGCTGCTCTATGGTTGCGGCGATGCCACCATCGGCGTCAATCCGGCCTCGGACAACCTCGGCGCGATCGTCTCGCTGCTGCGCATGATCGACGAGCTGCGCAGCCGCTTCGACATCCCCACGCAGTCGTGCGTGCTGACCCATGTCACCAACACGCTGCGCGCGATCGGCCAGGGCGCGCCGGTGGACCTGGTGTTCCAGTCCGTTGCCGGCAGCGAGCGCGCCAATGCCGCCTTCGGCATCAGCCTGTCGCTGCTGGCCGAGGCGCACGACGCCGCGCAGGGGCTGGCGCGCGGCACCGTGGGCGACAACCTGATGTATTTCGAGACCGGCCAGGGCAGCGCGCTGTCGGCCGACGCGCACCACGGCGTCGACCAGCAGACCATGGAGGCGCGCGCCTATGCGGTGGCGCGCGCGTTCTCGCCGCTGCTGGTCAATACCGTGGTCGGCTTTATCGGGCCGGAGTACCTGTACGACGGCAAGCAGATCATCCGCGCCGGGCTGGAAGACCACTTCTGCGGCAAGCTGATGGGTGTGCCGATGGGCTGCGACGTCTGCTACACCAACCATGCCGAGGCCGACCAGGATGACATGGACACGCTGCTGACGCTGTTCGGCGTGGCCGGCATCAACTTCATCATGGGCGTGCCCGGCGCCGACGACATCATGCTGAACTACCAGAGCACCTCGTTCCACGATGCGCTGTACCTGCGCGAAGTGCTGGGGCTGCGCCCGGCGCCGGAATTCGAGGCCTGGCTGCAGCGCATGGGCATTGCCGACGGCGCCGGCCGGCTGCTGGAGCCCGCGGCGCGCCAGCCGCTGCTGCAGATGGCCCACACCTTGTAAGGCACCGCGATGACGGCCAAACGCCAGGCGCCCGCCAGCCCCGCTCCCGCCCCGGCCGAAGCCGACCCGTGGCAACGGCTGCGCCGCTTCACGCGCGCGCGCATCGCGCTGGGCCGCACCGGCCACAGCCAGCCCACCGACGCCGTGCTGGCCTTCGGCCTGGCCCATGCCCAGGCGCGCGATGCGGTGCATCTGGCGCTCGAGATGGGCACCGTCACCGCGGCGCTGGATGCGGCCGGGCTGCCGCACGTGGCCGTGCACAGCGCGGCGCCGGACCGCGAGCACTACCTGCGCCGCCCCGACCTGGGCCGTCGTCTCGACGAAGCCAGCCGTAAGCGGCTGGACGCGGCACGACCGCAGCAGGCGCCTGATGTGGTGTTCGTGATCGCCGATGGCCTGTCCGCGCTGGCCACGCAGCGCCATGCGCTGCCGCTGCTTCAGGCGGCGCGCCAGCGTCTGCCGCAGGGCTGGCAGATCGGCCCCGTGGTGGTGGCCGAGCAGTCGCGCGTGGCGCTGGGCGACGAGATCGGCGAGCGCCTGGGCGCGCGCCAGGTGGTGATGCTGATCGGCGAGCGGCCCGGGCTGAGTTCGCCCGACAGCCTCGGCATCTACCTGACCCATGCGCCGCGTGTCGGCCGCACCGATGCCGAGCGCAACTGCATCTCCAATGTGCGCCCCGAGGGGCTGTCCTGCGCGCAGGCCGCCGAGCGGCTGGTGTTTCTGCTTTGCGGCGCGGCGGCGCTCGGGCGCTCCGGCGTAGACCTGAAGGACGACAGCGCGCCGGCGTTGCCCGCAGGCGCCGAGGCATCGCCACAGATCCGCTGAAACAGCAAAACGGCCACCGCGCGGGCCGCAACCCGCGTGGTGGCCGTTGCCGTCGCACCGCTTACATCATGCGGCGCGAGAACTGCCCATGCCCCGCATCCGACATCAGTTGCTTGAACTGGTCGCCGCTCATGTGCACCAGGTCCTGGTGGTCGCCGCCCTCGAAATACACTTCGGGCTGCTGCATCAGGCTGTCGTCCACATAAGTTGTCATGCCGTATGCCATCGCCACCGGCGGAATCGCGCCGAGGTCGCAATCCTTGAATATCTCGCGGATCTCGTCCTCGTGCGCCAGCACCAGGTTGCGCCCGGTCTGTTCGCAGATGGCCGCCATCTGCAGGTGATGGCTCGAAGGGATCACAGCGGCAACGTAGCCGCGTTCATCCTCCAGCAACAGCGTCTTGGCCAGCCGGTCCCCGGGCACGTGCGCGGCCTCTGCCGTGGCCATGCTGCTCAGGGTGTAGGGGTGGCGGATGATGTCGTAGCGGGTGTTCTTGCTGCTCAGGCAGTTAGCGAGCGTACTAGCCAGGGCCATGATTGCTCCTAGGTTCCGGATGCGCCGACGGTTATCCTTGTGCTCCTAATATAGTGCGCCGGCGCCATGGCGATGGCCTGCGGCTAGCGGTGCAGCCGCGGCCACACCGCCTGCAGTTCGGTCTTCAAGAAATTCAGCAGGTAACGCGTGGCCAGGGTCTGGTAGCGGTTGGGCATGGTCAGCATGTAGAGCTTGCTGCCGAACACGCTGATGCGGTAGTCGGACAGCAGCGGCACCAGTGCGCCGCTGTCCAGTTCCGCGCCGATCGCATAGATCGGGAAGATGCCGACGCCCAGGCCGGCCAGCACCGCCTCTTTCAGGAAGGCGAAGTTCTCCGAGCTGAGCGTGGGCTCGAGCACCACTTGTTCGCGCACCTCGCCATCGTTGCCGCCTTCGCGCGAGCCCGATGCCTTGAGCTTCTGCCCCACCGGCGACGCGCACACGATGGCATGCGACTGCAGCCCGGCCAGTGCCTGCGGCGCCGGGTGGCCGGCAAGGTACGCGGGCGCGGCGCAGACGATCCAGTCGACCGCGCCGATCTCGGTGGCCACCACCGAATCCGGCGGCGTCGAGATGATGCGCAGCGCCACCTCCACGTCCTCGGACACCAGGTTGTGCACGCGGTTGTCGAACACGACATCCAGGGTGATGTCCGGATAGCGCTGCTTGAACCGCACCAGCAGCGGCGACAGCAGCGAATGGCCCAGCCCGGTGGGCACCGACAGCCGCACATGGCCCTGCAGGCTCTTGCCCATGTTGCTGATCAGCGCATTGGCCGCCGCGACCTCGCCCAGGATATTGCGGCCGTGCTCGTACAGGCCGGCGCCCACCGGCGTCGGCTCGACATGGCGCGTGGTCCGGCGCAGCAGCTGCACGCCCAGCTCTTCTTCCAGCGCCTTGAGCCGGTAGCTGACATTGGCGCGCGTCATCTTGAGCTTGCGCGCGGCCGCGCTCAGGTTGCCGGCGTCGACGATGTCGACGAACAGGCGCAGGGCGTTCAGGTCCATGGGGTGATCAGGAAAAGACAGGGGCGGTGACGGCCCCCGTATATTGCCATGCCGGCGGCATGGGGCCGGCGGGCGCTCACATACCAGTGGAGCGCGGTCTTGAGTGGCCCAAGCCTCTTCATGCCGGGCGGGACTTACGTCCCAGCCCTATGTTGCGATGCAGCATGGGCGGCGTGACGACGAAGTTTTCAGCCTTTGCGGGCAATTGTTCCGCTAAATGGACACCGATATCCGAATTGGCACCGTCCGGCGCCGTGCCGCAATGCGATGTTGCGCGCACTGCGGCTTGCGCTGGGCGCGGGTCTGGGCAATGATTCGAGCCGGACCCTCAACTGGCCTTCTGCGCCCCCGTTTGCCATGCACCGCTCGTTGCGCCGATGGCTGTGCCTGCCTTTGTTCTTTGCCGGCGCCAGCGCCTCCGCCCAGGATCTGGTCGAATGCAAGCGGATCGAGCATGACCAGCTGATCATCGCCTCGCAGGAAACCCTGCTGTTCCTGCGCTGCCGCGCGCGCCAGGTCGCGTACGAGGCGCCGCGCCTGAAGGGCGTGTCGCAACGCGTCAAGGACGACCTGGTGTTCGCGTGCCTGGACCAGGCCGACGCCGTCGAGCACCAGCTGCGGGTGCGCCACGGCTATTCGCGCGAAGCGCTGGCGCGCCAGCGCTGCGAACTGTCCGGCGCGCTCACGCCTGGCGGGTGAAGCCGGGATCTCGCTGAGCCAGGCAAGCGCCGCCACGCGTTTATCGACGTGATGGCTTCGGCTCATCCGCTCGGGATTGGCGCTAATCCCTGCTGCCGTTGCAGGCTCCGCCTGCGCCGAGCCGGGGCTTGCGTTAAGATCGCTTCCTTCCCAGCCGTTTTTTTGGCGCGCCGTCGCGCTGCATTCCGCGTCTTGCCATGAGCAATCTGAACCAGCAATCGATCCTTTCCGTCCATCACTGGACCGACACCCTTTTCAGCTTCACCTGCACGCGCGACCCCGGTTTCCGCTTTGAAAACGGCCAGTTCGCCATGGTCGGCCTGGAAGTGAATGGCCGCCCGCTGCTGCGCGCCTACAGCATTGCCAGCGCCAACTATGAAGAGACGCTGGAATTCTTCAGCATCAAGGTGCCCGACGGCCCGCTGACCTCGCGCCTGCAGCACCTGCGCGAAGGCGACCAGATCTACGTTGGCAAGAAGCCGACCGGCACGCTGCTGGTGGACAACCTGCTGCCCGGCAAGACCCTGTGGCTGCTGGCCACCGGCACCGGCCTGGCGCCGTTCCTGTCGATCATCCGTGACCCCGACGTCTACGAGCGCTACGACAGGGTGGTGCTGACCCATACCTGCCGCTTCGTCGAAGAGCTGGCCTACCGCGAGCTGATCCAGGAACACCTGCCCCAGCACGAGCACCTGGGCGAGCTGGTGCGCGAAAAGCTGGTGTACTTCCCGACCGTGACCCGCGAAGAGTTCGACAACCGCGGCCGCATCACCGACCTGATCGCCTCGGGCGAGCTGTTCGAGCGCCTGGACATGGCGCCGTTCTCGACCGAGAACGACCGAATCATGCTGTGCGGCAGCCCGGATATGCTGAAGGACGTGCGCGCCATCCTCGAAGCGCGCGGCTTTGCCGAAGGCAATATGAGCCACCCCGGCCATTTCGTGCTGGAAAAGGCCTTCGTCGGCTGACGCCGGCCCGCCCCGGCGCGGTTCCGCGCCGGGCGCCTCTGTTTCAAGCCCGCACGCGCTACACCTCGCGCGTCATCCCCTTCAGGTCGATCCACTCGGCAAACTGCGCCTCGGTGACATGCCCGGACGCGATCGCGGCCTCGCGCAGCGACAGGTTGCGCTTGACCGCCAGCTTGGCGATTTCCGCGGCGCGGTCGTAGCCGATATGCGGATTGAGCGCGGTCACCGGCATCAGCGAGCGCTCCAGCAGTTCGGCGATGCGCTCGCGGTCGGCCTCGACCCCCTCGACCATATGCTCGGCGAAGCTCGAGGCCGCGCCCGCCAGCAGGCTCACCGATTGCAGCAGGCTGTAGATGATCACCGGCTTGTAGGCGTTCAGCTCGAGCGTGCCCAGTCCGTTCGCCAGCGTCACCGTGGTGTGGTTGCCGATCACGCGGCAGCACACCATCGCCAGCGCCTCGGCCTGGGTCGGGTTGACCTTGCCCGGCATGATCGAAGAGCCCGGCTCGTTGGCCGGCAGCACCAGCTCGGCAAAGCCGGCGCGCGGCCCGGAGCCCAGCAGCATGAAATCGCGCGCGATCTTCAGGAATGACGACGCAGTGGTGTTGAGCGCGCCCGACAAGTCGGCCAGCGCATCGTGCGCGGCCTGCAACGCATAGCGGTTGGGCGCGGGCTCGAACGGCAGGCCGGTGTAGTCGGCCAGCGCGCGCGCAAAGGCGGCGGCAAAGCCGTGCGGCGCGTTCAGGCCGGTGCCCACCGCGGTGCCGCCCTGCGCCACCGGCATCGCGCGCAGCATGGCCTGCTGCAGGCGCGACTGCGCATCGGCCACCTGCGCCATGTAGCCGGAGAACTCCTGCCCCAGCGTCAGCGGCACCGCGTCCTGCAGGTGCGTGCGGCCTACCTTGACGATATCGGCAAAGGCCTCGACCTTGCGCGCGAAGGTTTGCTGCAGCTGCTCCAGCGCCGGCAGCAGTTGCTGCTGGATCGCGCGCGTGGCGGCAATGTGCATCGCGGTGGGGAAGCTGTCGTTGGACGACTGGCTGGCGTTGACGTGGTCGTTCGGGTGCACCGGGGTCTTGCTGCCGACCTCGCCGCCCAGCAGCTGGATGGCGCGGTTGGCGATGACCTCGTTCAGGTTCATGTTGGTCTGCGTGCCGGAGCCGGTCTGCCACACCGACAGCGGGAACTCGTCGGGCCAGCGGCCTTCGATGACCTCGGCGGCGGCCTGCTCGATGGCATGCGCGAGTTCGGGCGGCAGCACGCCCAGTTCGCCGTTGGCGCGCGCCGCGCACAGCTTCAGGATGGCAAAGGCCTCGATCAGCGCGGGCGGCATCTTCTCGGTGCCGATGCGGAAGTTCTGGCGCGAGCGCTCGGTCTGCGCCCCCCACAAATGGTCGGCGGGCACGGGCACGTCGCCCAGGCTGTCTTTTTCGATGCGGGTGGCGGTGGACGGGGAAGGCATGGGTTGACTCCTTGGCAAGGCGGCGGGCGGCTGGGCCGGAGGACGTGGTGCGGTCCATTAGAATACCGCTTCGCCATGGCGGGTGCCCGCGCCCAGCCGTCCTGCCGCGTGGCCGGCGTTCGCGACTTGTCCCGCCGCATGCTCATCGCCCAGCTCAAATCCTTCTTCATGGTGGCCCGCATCGGCAGCGTCACCCAGGCGGCCAAGCGCCTGGGCCTGTCGCAGCCCACCATCACCGCGCAGATCCGCGCGCTGGAAGAGGCCTACGGGGTCGAGCTGTTCCACCGCGGCGGGCGCCGGCTGGCGCTGTCCGACGCCGGGCTGGCACTGCTGCCGCGAGTCGAGGCGCTGGTGCAGCAGGAAACCGAGATCGACTTCTTCCTGCGCCATTCGGGCGACCTGCGCACCGGCAGCCTGCGCGTGGGCGCCACCGCGCCGTACTACGTGCTGGAACTGATCCGCCGCTTCAGCGAGCGTTTTCCCGCGATCGACGTCAGCGTGGTCACCGGCAACTCGCAGGAGGTGCTGGAGGCGCTGCAGGAATACCGCGTCGACCTTGCCACCTCGTCGCAGCGCGTCGACGACGCGCGCCTGTCGCGCATGCTGCTGGGCGTCGATCCGCTGATGCTGGTGGTGCACCGCACCCATGCGCTGGCCGGCCATACCGAAGTGCCGGTGAGCGCGCTGGCGAACTGCCGGCTGCTGATGCGCGAGCTGGGCTCGACCACGCGCATCGCTACCGAGGACATGCTGGCGCAGGCGCGCGTCAGCCCGGCGGCGCAGATGGAAATCGGCAGCCGGGAATCGATCCGCGAAGCGGTGATCCGCAACCTGGGCGTTTCGGTGATTGCCCGGCACGAGGTGCCAAGCCATCCCGACCTGCGCGTGCTGGGCTTCACCGATGCCGCGCCGTGCCTGCACGAATACCTGTACTGCCTGCGCGAGCGGCGCGGCGCGCGGCTGATCGATGCCTTCGTCGCGCTGGCGGACACACCGGCCGCGCAGGCGCCCGGCGGGGATTGAGCGAGCGCGAGCCTGGGGCGCGCGGCGCCGGCGCTACGCTGTCATTTTCAGGCACTGCTCCATGCAGACGGCGCAGGCGCGCGCGCATTCCTGGCAATGCTCGGCGTCATGGCGCTCGCATTCTTCCTTGCACCACTTGCAGACCTCGGCGCAGTCCTCGCACACCAGCGGCGCGAACTCGCTGTTGCGCAGCATGTAGGACGCGGCCAGCTGGGCGATGCCGGCGCAATCCATGTCCAGCGCAATGCAGCGCGCCATCTTGCGCACGTCCTGTTCTTCCAGGCAGGCGGCCGCGCACTTGAGGGCGGCCGCCGCCGCGGCATTGCAGGCGGCAATGCAGTCGGCGTAGCGGGCGGCGTTTTCCTGCACGGTGGGTCGGATCATGGAACGTCCTCCTTCGGGGGTAGGTGGATGGAACCGGCATGCCCGCGGTGCGGCAGGCGGCGCATCCGCGCCCGCACGGGGCATCGTTATCCACAATAGCAGGCGCTGCCGCTTCCTGTCGGCCCGGTATTTGCAGCGCCGCGCTGGTTACAATGCCGGGTAGGCGCGGCCGGCAGGCGCCGGCTCGCAGGCATCGCGGCCGTCACCTGGCCACGGTCCGGGGCACCACCGGCCCGCATTGCGCATCTAACAGGCACGGCACCGGCCCGAGCGGCCGGCCGCTGCAAACACACACACACCGGCAGCACGGGGAAGGAAGGACATCATGGGCGAGGCAAAACGGCGGGGTACCCCCGAGGAGCGTGCGGCACAGGCACGCGCAAAGATCGAGGCCTTGCGCCCCGCCCAGCTGGTGTGCGGGCACTGCAAGACCGCGTTTGCACAGTTCGACGCACTCGACGTGCCGGGCCTCCCCGGCATCGACGCGGTGTTCGGTGGCGAATGCCCGAACTGCGGCAACGACGTGGTGGTGTTCAAGGGTGCGCCAGAGGCCGTCGCCCAGGCCATGATCGCCTGGGAAAAGATGCTGGGCGCCGACGCCCAGCTCGGCTACCAGTCGAGCGACGGCCGCCACGTGCCGTTCGAGCCCGAGGGCGCGGCCGGCGCGGTGCCGGACAAGCCCGCGGGCACGCTTCACTGAGCCGGGAACGGCCCCGCGTGCTGCGGGCTGGGTTGGTCCGCCAGTTCGGGCGGACCGATCTCGTAGCGGCCGCGGCCCGCGCCCTTGGCGCGGTATAGCAGCACGTCGGCGAGCCGCATCAGCTCGTGGTCCTGCGCCGGGCCACCGCGGTACAGCGCCACGCCGATGCTGACATCGACGTCGGCGCGCACGCCCTCGAAGCTGAAGGGAACGTCCATCGCCTGCAGGATCGCTTGCGCGACCCGGCGCGCGGCGGCGGGCTGCGCCAGGTCTTCGAGCACCACGGCGAACTCGTCGCCGCCCAGCCGGGCCACGGTATCGCTGTCGCGCACGCAGCGGCGCACGCGCTGCGCGAAGTCCTGCAGCAGCAGGTCGCCGGCGGCGTGGCCGTGGATATCGTTGACCGCCTTGAAGCGGTCCATGTCCAGATACAGCAGCGCCATCAGCGCGCCCTGCTCGCGGCTGCGCGCCATGGCCGCGTGCAGCTGGCCTTCGAAGGCGCTGCGGTTGAGCAGCTGGGTCAGGTGGTCGGTGCGCGACATGCGCGCCAGGCGCTGGGTCTCGAGCTTGCGCTGGGTGATGTCCTGCACGTGGACATGCACGCCCACCACTTCGCTGCCGTCGGCGCTCCATTCCGGGCGCAGGCTGGTTTCCATGCAGTGGTAGTCGGGGCCTTCGTCCTCGGTTTCAAAGGTCACCGCGCTGCCGGCCAGCGCGCGCTCCAGGAACGGCCGCACGCGCGCGAAGCGGGCCTCGCCCAGCACCTCGCGCATGGGCTTGCCGCGCAGCTCTTCGGGCTTCAGGCCGAACACGCGCTCATAGGCCAGGTTGTTGAACACATAGCGCGCTTCGGTATCGACAAAGGCCAGCAGCGACGGCAGCGTGTCGGTCACCGCGCGCAGCCGGCGCTCGCTGCGGTCCAGCGCCTGGCGGCGCTCGCGCACGTCGCGCATCAGCTTGATGAAGGCGCGCGTCAGGTCGCCGATCTCGTCGCGCTGCTGGCGCGTGGGCAGGCGCTCGAACGCGGACAGGTCGTTGGCGCTGGCCAGCACCACCCGGTGCAGGCGCGACAGCGGCGTCAGCTGGCGCCGCACCGCCAGCCAGATCAGCAGCGCCACCCCGGCCATCGCCACCCCCGCCATGCCGAGGAAGCGCTGCTGCATCTGCCGCAGCGGCGCGTAGGCTTCGCGCGCCGGCAGCAATGCCACCAGTTCCCAGCCGGTGCTCGACATCAGGTAGCGCGCGATCACCGGCCGCGCCGGCGTCAGGAATTCCAGCGGGGCGGGGCTGTCGTCCTCGCCGCAGGTGTCGGCCACGGGCCGTGCCGGCTGGCGTGCCTGCGCGGGATCGGGATGGCGCACGTAGACCGGCTCGCGGCCGGCCGAGACCAGGCAGTAGTAGCCGGTGGTGCCGAGCCGGTTGTGCAGGATGTCGACCAGGAAGTTGGCGCTGGACAGGTCCAGCCATCCGCCCACCAGGCCCAGGAAGCCGCGCTGCGGCGACAGCACCGGCACCGCCACCAGCACGCCCATCTGGCCACTGGTGCGCGAGCGGATCGGCGGCGATACCACCGGCGCCAGCGTGCGCGCCGCCTCGCGGAAGTAATCGCGGTCGCGGACTTCGGCGCCGTCGCCCTGGCCGCTGAGGACATTGCCGTGCCGGTCGGCGACCAGCAGCGCGTTGAATGCCGCCGGCACCGGGATCGCGGCGGACAGCGCCTGCAGCGCGCGCTGCCGCGCCGCCGCAGCGTGCGCGCCGTGCGCCTGCGCCATCAGGTCGCCGAGCTGGCCGGCCTGGTGCGACAGCAGCTGGATGCGGTCGTTCATGGCCGTGTCGAGCTGGTTGGCGGTCAGCTTGACCACGGAATCCTGCTGGCCCTCGAGCGCATCGTGCAGATCGCTGTGCGCGTCATACAGGGCGATCAGTATGATGCCGGTGCCGAACACCGCGGCCAGCACGGTGGTGATGATCGCAATGCGCGCTTTCAGCGTGGGCGTGTAAACGGGCATGTCGGGTGCAGTGGGGGCGCAAGGGCAGCGAGGCACAGCGCGGGCTTGTCGCAAACTGCAGGTCGAGTCTCGGGTGCAACCCTACCATACCCCTGCCTTGGTGGGGCATCGGGCATTTCCCCCGCGCTCGTGTCCATGCCGCGGCGGGGCTGTGCGCGCTGCCTGCGCCACGGTATAGTCCCCCGCTAAGGCGAAGGCCGGCCGCGTGGCGGCAAGCCTGCGCAGGGGCGGTGCCCCTGCCGCATGCCGGAACCCCCCGACCATGAGACTGACTTCGCTTTCCCCCGCCCTGTTGTCATTGCTGGTCGCGGCCGGCGGCGCGCTGCTGACGGCGGGGGCATGGCTGCAGGCCGACCGGCTCGAGCGCCGCGCCGCCCAGCAGCACTTCGACGCGCTGCTGGCGCAAGCGGGCAGCGCGCTGCGCGAGCGCATGCTGGAGAACGAACGGCTGCTGCGCGGCGTGGCCGCGGTGATGACGGCCAATCCCGGCACCTCGCGCGCGCAATGGCGCAACTACCTCTATACCGCGCAGCGCGACGACCTGCCGGCCGGCACCCAGGCCATCGGCTATGCGCCGCTCGCCACGCCACGGCAGTTGCCGCAACTGGTGCAGGCCGCCCGCGCCGACGGCCTTGCCGATTTCAGCGTCCATCCCGCCGGCGCGCGCGAGCTGTACGCGCCCATTCTCTACATCGATCCGCTGGACGGGCGCAGCATGCGCATCGCCGGTTTCGACATGCTGTCCGAGCCCACCCGCCTGGCCGCGCTCGAAGCCGCGCGCGACAGCGGCGAGCCGCGCCTGAGCGCCGGCCTGGACCCGATCGGCGAAGTCGCAGCCACGGGGGCCGTGGCGCGCCAGCGCGGCGCGCTGGTGTTCCTGCCGGTCTATGGCGGCGGTGCTGCGGTCGGCACGGTGGCGCAGCGGCGCGAAGCCGTGCTGGGCTACGTCTACCTGTCGCTGCGTTTGGGCGACCTGATGCGCGCGGTCGGGGCCTCGGCGTCGAACGAGCTCGAGTTGTCGCTGCACGAGGGCGGCCCCGCCGCTGCCGGCGCGCTGCTGTCGGGCGGCCCCACCGAAGGCGAGCTGCGCGAGGACGGCAGCGCGCCGTTGCTGCGGGGCGAGCGCCAGTTCCAGTACGGTGGCCGCAGCTGGACGCTGCGCGCCGCTACCCGTCCGGCCTTCGAAGCCGCGCATGGCCCGCGGCCCGCGTTGCTGCTGCCGGCCGCGGGTGCGCTGGCGACGCTGCTGCTGGCCTGGCTGACCCATGCGCTGGCGCGCCAGGGCCGCGCCGCGCGCCAGCGCGAGGCGCGGGCCGTGCACGGCTGGGAGGACGACAGCGCCATGCTGCAGGCCTGCCTGGCGCAGTCCGCCGACGGCTTTGTCGTGACCGATGCGCACGGCGTGGTGGTGCGCGCCAGCGAGCGCGCCGGGCAATTGCTGGGCACCGATGCCAGGCGCCTGGCCGGACGCAGCCTGGACGCGCTGATTCCCGGCGCCGCCGGCGTGATGCCCGCCGACGCCGCGGCGGGTTCCGCGATCCACCGCGAACTGGCCGGCGTGCGTGCCGACGGCGACAGCTTTGCGCTGCGCGTCAGCGTCGCGCCCCTGCCCGCCGGCGACGGCGCCGCGCCGCACTGGCTGTGGGCGGTCACCGACCTTGCGCCCGAGCGGCGCGCGCAGGACGCCGCCGCGGTGCAGGCGGCGCGCTATGCCGGCCTGCTCGACCATGCTGCCTTCTGCGTCATCACCTTCGACGAGCACGGGATGATCACCGGCATCAACGCGGCCGGCCAGCGCATGCTGTGGTACAGCAGTGCCGAACTGGTCGGCCACATGCCCATGACCGGCCTGCATGTCGCCACCGAACTGGCCGACCACGCGCGCGCACTGAGCGCCGAGCTGGGCGCGCCGGTGCCGCCGGGACTGACCGCGCTGCTGGCCAAGCCGCGGCTGGGGCTGACCGATGAACGCGAATGGACCTGGGTGCGCAAGGGCGGCTCGCGCATGCCGGTGCGGCTGGCGGTGTCCGCGTTGCCGGTGCCCGCCTCGCCGGTGAGTGCAAGCGCCGTGCCGTCGCCCGGCTACCAGGCGATCGGCCATGACCTGACCGAGCGCCTGCGCGTGGACGAATACATCCGCCACCTGGCACTGCACGATCCGCTGACCGGCCTGCCCAACCGCGCCGAGCTGAGCGAGCGCGCCCAGGCCTTGCTGTTGCACGCGCGCACCCGCGGCGAGCGCGTCGCGCTGCTGCTGCTCGACCTGGACCACTTCAAGCGCATCAACGATTCGCTCGGCCACCCGGTGGGCGACGACGTGCTGCGCACCATGGCCGACCGCATCAAGGGCACGGTGCGCCAGGGCGACCTGGTGGCGCGCATGGGCGGCGACGAGTTCGGCGTGGTGCTGGGCGGCCTGCGCCACGACAGCGAAGCCGAGCTGATCGCCGCCAAGATCCAGGCGCGCGTCAATGAAGAACTTTTGGCCGGCGGCCAGCGGCTGCGCGTGACGCCGTCGATCGGCATGGCGGTGTTTCCCGACGACGGCGACACGCTGATCGAACTGCTCAAGTCCGCCGACTCCGCCGTCTACGCCGCCAAGCAGAGCGGGCGCGCGCAGCTGTGCCGCTTTGCCAGCGCCATGGCCGAGGCCTCGCTGACGCGCTTCACCATCGAAGGCCTGCTGCGGCGGGCGCTGGCCGCCAACGAATTCCGGCTGCGCTACCAGCCGATCGTCGATACCGCCACGCTGGCCATCCCCGCGGTCGAGGCGCTGATCACCTGGGAGACCGCCGAGCGCGGTGCAATGCAGCCGTCCGAGTTCATCCCCATTGCCGAGCAGAGCGGCCTGGTGGTGCCGCTGGGCGAATGGGCCCTGGCTACCGCCTGCCGCGAGATCCAGGCCTTGCGCGAGGAACTGGGCCGCGAGCTCGAGGTGGCGGTCAATATCTCGCCGCTGCAGCTGCGCCAGGCCGACTTCCCCGACACCGTGGCGCGCTGCCTGCAGCAGGCCGGCCTGCCGCCGCAGGGGCTGGTGATCGAGGTCACCGAGGGTATCCTGGTCGATGGCGGCGAGACCACCATCGAAACCTTCCGCCGCCTGCGCGAACTGGGCGTGGGGCTGTCGATCGACGACTTCGGTACCGGCTACTCGGGGCTCAATTACCTGACCCGCCTGCCGATCAGCCGGCTCAAGATCGACAAGTCCTTCGTCGACGGCGTGGATACACCCGGCCACGACCAGGCCGTGGCCGCGGCCATCATCGCGCTGGGGCACCAGCTGCATCTCAAGGTGATCGCCGAAGGGGTGGAGACCGCGGCGCAGTTTGCCTTCCTGCGCGCGCAGGGATGCGACGGGCTGCAGGGCTTCCTGTTCAGCCAGGGCGTGCCGCAGCAGGCGCTGCGCGAGGTGCTGCGCAAGCCGCTGCCGGTGCCGGACACGGACATGTCGATCGCCTCCCCACCGCAGCAGGCCTGACTCGCGCACCGCGCGGCGCATCCCAAATCCCCCGATACCTCCATCGAAAACCTTTGCCGATCTGCCATATGGCTGGCATCTGCGCTGCCTATGCTGGCGGCCAATTCGATCGAGATGCAGGGAGATTCGGTGATGCAGGCAGGCAAGCCAACGCAGGGCAGGGCGTTCCTGGCCGTGGAGCAGGTCAGCAAGCGCTTCGGCGGTTTCGTCGCTCTGGATGGCGTGTCGCTGTCGGTGGGGCAGGGCGAGCTGCTGTGCCTGCTGGGCCCGTCCGGCTGCGGCAAGACCACGCTGCTGCGCATCATCGCCGGCCTGGAGCGCGAGGACGCCGGCCGCATCCACGCCGGCGCGCGCGAACTGACCGGCCTGCCGCCGCAGGCGCGCGACTACGGCATCCTGTTCCAGTCCTACGCGCTGTTCCCCAACCTGACCGTGGCGCAGAACGTTGCCTACGGCCTGCACGGGCGCGGCATGGGGCGCGCGCACCGCGACGCGCGCGTGGCCGAGATGCTCGACCTGGTCGGCCTGGCCGGCAGCGAACGCAAGTTTCCGGGGCAGCTTTCCGGCGGCCAGCAGCAGCGGGTGGCGATGGCCCGCGCGCTGGCGCCGGCGCCGTCGCTGCTGCTGCTGGATGAGCCGATGTCGGCGCTCGACGCGCGCGTGCGCGAGCACCTGCGCGTGGAGCTGCGCCAGCTGCAGCGCCGACTGAACATCACCACCGTGATGGTCACGCACGACCAGGAAGAGGCCATGACCATGGCCGACCGCATCGCCGTGATGGATGGCGGACGCATCGTGCAGGCGGGCACGCCCGCCGAGATCTACGAGCAGCCGGCGTCGGCCTTCGTCGCCGGCTTTGTCGGGCAGGCCAACTGGCTGCCCGGGCACGGCGCGCCGGCCGGGCGCTTCACCATCGGCGAAGGCAGCCAGGCGGTCGAGTTGCAGGTCGACGCACCGCAGCCGCTGGCGGGCGCTGGCCGGCTGTGCTGCCGCCCGGAGGCGGTGCGGCTGGACCCGGACCCCGCCGAGCCCAACCGGCTGCTGGCGCGCGTGGTCGACCAGACCTACCTGGGCAACCGCTATCGTCTGGCGCTGGAAGCCGACCGCCTGCCCGGCCTGACGCTGTTTGCCGACGTGGCGCGCGAGGCGCGGCACCGGCTGCCGGAGCCGGGCGGCCACAAGTTCTGGATTGCCTTGCCGGCGCCGGCGCTGCGGGTGTTCGCATGACGCGCGCCGTCACCGCCTTGCTGCCGGCGCAGGCACCGGCGTCCCGGCAGCGCGGCACCGGCCTGCCCGCGCGGCTGGCGCACGGCGCCCCCGCGGCGATGAAGTGGCTGTGGCTGGCCGGGCTTGCCGTGGGCCTGCTGCTGCCGCTGCTGGCGCTGTTCCGCCAGGCCTGGTTCGATGGCGCGGGCCAGTGGGTGCTGGGCGCGCGCATGGCCGCGCTGGTATCCGGCCCCAACTTCCTGCCGATGCTCGGGCGCAGCGTGGCAGTGTCGCTCACGGTAGTGGCGCTGGTGGTGCCGCTGGCGTTCGGCTTTGCCTACGCGCTGCAGCGTTCCTGCATCGCGCTGCGGCCGCTGTGGCGCGGCATTGCGCTGCTGCCGCTGTTCGCCCCGTCGCTGCTGCCGGCGATCGCGCTGGTCTATCTGTTCGGCAACCAGGGCATCTTCGGCGACGTGTTCGGCCCGGGCGGCATCTACGGCTTCTGGGGCATCGTGCTGGGCGAGGCCTTCTACACCTTCCCGCATGCGCTGATGGTGCTGGTGGCGACGCTGTCGCTGGCCGATGCACGCCTCTATGAAGCGGCACGCGCCATGGGCGCCGGCCCGTGGCGCACCTTCCGCACCGTGACGCTGCCGGGCGCGCGCCAGGGCCTGTTCGCCGCGGCGTGCCTGGTGCTGACGCTGGTGATCACGGACTTCGGCGTGCCCAAGGTGGTGGGCGGCGGCTTCCCGGTGCTGGCGCTCGAGGCGTACAAGGCCGTGGTGGGGCAGCAGCAGTTCGACCGCGGCGCGCTGATCGGCATGCTGCTGCTGGCACCCGCGCTGCTGACCTTCGCCGTCGACATGGCGCTGCAGCGGCGCCAGCGCACGCAGCTGGGCAGCCGCGCGCAGGTGTATGTGCCGGCGCCCGAGCGCGGCCGCGACAGCGCCTGCCTGCTGCTGGTGCTGGCCATCAGCGCCGCGCTGCTGGCGGTGGTCGCCACCGCGGTGGGGGCGTCGCTGGTCAAGCTGTGGCCGTACAACCTGAGCCTGACGCTGGCGCACTACGACTTCGACAACATGGATGGCGGCGGCTGGCTGGCCTACCGCAACAGCCTGAAGCTGTCGGTATTGACCGCGCTGGCCGGCACCGTGGCGATCTTCCTCGGTGCCTGGCTGACGCTGCGCACACGCGGACCCGCATGGCTGCATGGCGTGCTGCGCGCCGGCTTCCTGCTGCCGATGGCGGTGCCGGGCCTGGTGCTGGGGCTGGGCTATGTGTTTTTCTTCAATGCGCCCGGCAATCCGCTGCATGCGCTGTACGGGACCATGGCGCTGCTGGTGCTGTGCAATGTCGCGCACTGCTACACCACCGGCCACCTGACCGCGGCCGCGGCACTGCGCCAGCTCGACCACGAGTTCGAGGCCGCCGCGCTGTCGCTGGGCGTGGCGCCGCTGCTGACGTGCTGGCGCGTGACCGTGCCGGTGTGCCTGCCGGCGCTGCTCGACATCTTCCGCTACCTGTTCGTGTCGTCGATGACGACGGTCTCGGCGGTGATCTTCCTGTACAGCCCCGACACCGTGCTGGCCGCGATCTCGGTGCTGAACATGGACGATGCCGGCGATACCGCGCCCGCCGCGGCGATGTCGACGCTGATCCTGCTCACCGCCGTGCTGGCGGCGCTGTTGCTGCACGCGCTGTCGGCCGGCTGGCTGCGCCGCGCGCAACGCTGGCGCGCCGGCTGAAACTTCCCGTTTTGTCATCCCGCTGCACTGCGCATTACACACTGACCGATTCCAAAGGAGGAAACCATGTCCCGCATCACCCGCCTTTCCGCGGCCATTGCAACCGTGGCCGTCGCCACGCTGCCGCTGCTGGCCGGCCACGCCGCCGCCGCCACCGTGCTGACCGTCTACACCGCGCTCGAAGCCGACCAGATCGCCGCCTACAAGGCCGCGTTCGAGAAGGTGCATCCCGATATCGAGATCAAGTGGGTGCGTGACTCCACCGGCATCGTCACCGCCAAGCTGCTGGCGGAAAAGGCCGCGCCGCGCGCCGACGCGGTGTGGGGCCTGGCCGGCTCCAGCCTGGCGATCCTCGACAAGGAAGGCATGCTCGACCCGTACGCGCCGAAGAACCTGGCCGCGATCGATGCCAGGTACCGCAGCCCCGCCAACCCGCCGGCATGGGTCGGCATGGACGTGTGGGGCGCGGCGATCTGCTTCAACACGGTCGAGGCGCAGAAGCAGGGCCTGCCCAGGCCGACTTCGTGGGCCGACCTGACCAAGCCGGTCTATGCCGGCAAGGTGGTGATGCCGCATCCGGCCTCGTCGGGCACGGGCTTTCTCGACGTCAGCGCATGGCTGCAGATGAAGGGCGAGCAGAAGGGCTGGCAGTACATGGACGCGCTGCACAAGAACATCGGCCTGTACACGCACTCGGGTTCCAAGCCGTGCAAGATGGCCGCGCAGGGCGAGTTCCCGATCGGCATTGCGTTCGAGTACCGCGCCATGAAGTCGAAGAAGGAAGGCGCGCCGATCGATATCGTCCTGCCCAGCGAAGGCCTGGGCTGGGACATCGAGGCCACCGCCATCGTCAAGGGCACGAAGCATCTCGATGCGGCACGCAAGCTGGCCGACTTCTCGGCGTCGCGCGAGGCCATGGCGCTGTATGAAAAGAACTTCGCGGTGCTGGCCGTGCCTGGCATCGCCAAGCCCGACGCGCTGCTGCCGGCGGACTACGAGAAGCGCCTGATCAGGAACGACTTCCGCTGGGCCAGCGATAACCGCGACCGCATCCTGGCCGAATGGAGCAAGCGCTACGAAGGGAAGGCGGAGAAGAAGTAAGACGGTTGGGCCGGGTGCCGCTGCAGCGCCAAAGCAGCTCGCAGAAACGGGTACGCTGGCGGCGCCGCGGCCGCCCGTCCCGGCCCCGTTTCAGGCCCGGCGTTGCGCGTCGTCGGTCGCGGGCAGGCCGGCGTGCAGGCGGCGGTAGAGTTCGTCGATGCGCTGGCGGCTGGCCTGCAGTTCTTCGCGGCCGCGTTCGGTCAGCAGGTAGACCCGGCCGATGCCGTCGCGCAGCACGCTTTCCAGGTAGCCTTCCATTTGCAGCGCCCGCAGCAGCGGACGCACCGAGCCGATATCGACCTGGAAGCCGTATTCCAGCAGCATGTCGGCCAGCATGGCCACGGTGGCGGGGACTTCCAGCGCGAATTGCAGGACGTAGACGCGGGCCAGCAGGCCCAGGAACTGTCGTTTCATGTGGATTGGCAACGCGGCCGACGCCGCGCCGGTTGACGCAGGATGCGGGCATTGGGATGCCGGCAGCGCCGCGGGACGGGGCCAATGGGGATGTCGCCGGCCGGTGCGCCGGGCAACGCGCATCTTACCGGAACAAAAAAAGAAGCCGCCAGGAGGCCTGGCGGCTTGTCGGGAATGCGTCGGAGGGGTCAATTAACTCTGGCGCAGACCAGATTTTAATTTAATCGAATGCGGATTGTCACGCGTCGGCGACGCGTCCCCTCCTGCGGGGGGAGCGGATGAAAGCTCCCGGTAAGGAAGTGACGTATTTGCGTGACATTGTGGCGTAAAAGGCTCTCAATTGTCGCGTAAATCCGCGAACGTGCCGCGCATCCCATGGCCCGGTAGGTGCTCCGCTCGGCGCCTGCCGGACCACAGGTCCGAATCCGGCTTGCGGGCGGCCCCGCACCGGCGTCCAATGCGGCATCGCTGATCCTGCCGGCGGGGGGCGCCCCTCGCCCGACCGATGAAACCCCTCGACCTGCTTCGCTTGCTGGCCCTGGCCGCCCTCTGGGGCGGCAGCTTCCTCTTCATCCGCATTGGCGCGCCGGTGCTGGGGCCGCTGCCGACGGCCTTCGTGCGCGTGCTGATCGGCGCGCTGACGCTGGCGGCGTGCCTGCCGCTACTCGGCCTGCGCTGGGACATGCAGGGCAAATGGCCGGCAGTGCTGGCGCTGGGCGTGGTCAACTCGGGCATTCCGTTCGCGATGTACGCCGTGGCGGCGCTGTGGCTGCCGGCCGGTTACTCGGCGGTGTTCAACGCCATGACCCCGCTGATGGGCGTGGCGATCGGCGCGCTGGCCTTTGCGGAACCGCTGACGCGGGCGAAGGCCTTGGGGGTGGTGCTGGGCGTCGCGGGGGTGGGAGTGCTGACGCGTACCGGGCCGGTGGCCTTTTCCACGGAGGTCCTGCTGGGCGCGCTGGCTTGCCTGTTCGCCACGGCGTGCTACGGCCTGGCCGGCTTTCTCGCGCGGCGCTGGATCACGCAACGCGGCGGGCTGGACAGCCGGCTGGTCGCGGCCGGCAGCCTGGTCGGCGCGGGCGCCTTTCTGCTTCCCTTCTGCGCCGTGGCACTGTGGCGCCACAACACGCTGCCCGATGCCGGCGCCGGCGTGTGGACGGCGATGGTCGGCCTCGGCACGCTGTGCACGGCACTGGCCTACATCCTGTATTACCGGCTGATCGCCGACCTGGGCCCGGTGCGCTCGCTGACCGTCACCTTCCTGATCCCGCCGTTCGGCATGGTCTGGGGCGCGCTGTTCCTGGGCGAGACGCTGTCGTGGGCGCATGCCGCCGGCGGCACGCTGATCGGCATGGCGGTGTGGCTGGTACTGCGGCCGGGGGCTGCCCGGCAAACGGGCAGCAGCCATACCGCCGCAGCTGGCGTTGAACGTTGACGCGGGCCAGATAAGAAAAACGCGGGTTGCCGCAGCGCTCGGCATCACGGCGGCACAACTCGATATCTGACCTGCGCGGCCGGTTCAGGCCTGCGCCGCGGTGCCCACGTTGTACTGCTCGCGCACCATCATCACCACGCGACGGGCCTGGCGCCAGTGGCGCACGGCGTCGGCTTCGCTGCGTTCGGGGAAATCGACCTCGGCGCTCCAGTTGCAGCCGGTGTGGTCGGGGCGGTGCACGCACACCGCGCGCAGCTGGCAGTCCTGGCAGCCAGGTTCCTGGCGCAGGCACAGGTTGATCAGGTGCTTCAGTTCGGACAGGGGTTTGGTCAGGCGCTCCATGGATGGCTCCGTCAGGCGCGCAACATGCGGCGGGGGATCAGGCGCTGGCCGGCAGTTCCGGCACGCGCGCTTCGTCGGCGGCGCCGGCGCGGCATTGCGGGCACACGCCATACAGCACCAGCATATGCTCGCGCAGCTCAAAGGCGTTGTCGGCGGCGACCTGGCGCTGGCGCTGCTCGATGCGCTCGTCGCGGAATTCCTCCACGCGGCCGCACGCCACGCAGATCAGGTGGTCGTGGTGACCGCCTTCGTTCAGTTCAAATACGGCGTGGTCCGACTCGAAGCTGTGGCGCAGCAGGATATCGGCCTGCACCAGCTGGTTGAGCACGCGATAGACCGTCGACAGCCCGGCATCCTCGTCCTGCGTCAGCAGGATGCGGTAGACATCTTCCGCGCTCAGGTGGCGCCTGGCGCTGGTGCGGAACACTTCGAGGATGCGCATCCGCGGCGACGTCGCCTTCAGGCCGGCGCGCTTGAGATGGATCGGGTTGGTGCTCTCGGATGACATGGCGGATGGCATAGGCATGCTGCGGCTGGCGCCCCGCAGTCAGGGCGGCGCCCGGCCTGGCGCCGCACGGGGCACGGCGTCAGTGGCTTGGCGGAATTTCAGGCGGGAAGCGCCAGGGCCGGCCGGGCGCTGGCGCCCTCGTCCCTGGCGGCGCGACGTGCCTGCACGGCGCGCGGAATAAAAAGGTGGCCTGGCTTGCCGCCGGAAGACGCGATCGGGAAAGCGGGGTCTGGTTGCTTTCCCGATCTTCCGGAGACTGGCTACTACCAAACGCTCCGCGTGACGGAGCGGTCCCCACAAAAGTCGGTATCGAAGGCCGCGAGGACGGCATCCGGAAATCTGTCCTGCCTGCCAGCGCTGGGTGCCGACGCGTGCCGCGCGGTGCCAGCCTGGCCGGTCTGCCCGCGCCGTCCGGTGCTTGCTTCGGTGCACCGTGCGTCAGGCAGTGATCGAATAGTAAATGGGAATCGATCTCATTACAAGGAAAATTTTTCGGCAGGCGTGATTTCCGTTCTGCGACACCCGCTCAGGCGATCGCCGTCTCCAGCGCCACCCCGTCGCGCCCGGGGTCCGCGCCGCCATCGAGCTCGCCGTTCACAAGCCGGATCGCGTGCACCCAGGCAATGGTGTAGTTGTACGGATTGCGAATCACCTCATAGCCTTGCGCTTCCAGTTCCGCGGTGAGATAGCGCGGAATCCGGTTGCAGACGTCGATGGCATTGCTGGTCGACGAGAAGCGTGGCGCCGACACGGCGGGCTGCATCGCCATGCCGAAGTCCACCACGTTCAGGATGGCCTGCAGCACGCCCATCGCGATCTGGGTGCCGCCCGGTGCGCCAAGCACGATCTCCGGTTTGCCGTCGCGGAACACGATCGAAGGGCACGACGAGGTGAAGCGCCGCTTGCCCGGCGCGATGCTGCCCGCGCGGCCCGGGCGCGGATCGAACACGCCCATGCAGCCGTTGTGCAGGAAGCCGAGGCCCGGCGTCATGACCCCCGACGGCATCGCCAGCGAATGCGTCAGCGCAATGCAGTTGCCCTCGCCATCGACCACCGACAGATGCGTGGTATCGCGCGGCACCACATGGCCGGGATTGACGCGGGCAATGTCGATCCTGTCGCCGGTAACGATGCCCGCGGCGAGCTCGCGGGCATAGCCCTTGTCGAGCAGGCGCGCCAGCGGCACCTCGACAAAGGCCGGATCGCCGACGTGCAGATCCTTGTCGCGCGTGGCCGCCTTCATCGCCTCGCAGACAATGCGCAGGTATTCCGCGGTGTTGTGGCCGATCCGGGCCAGGTCGAAGCGCTCGAGGATGTTCAGCATCTCGATCAGCATCACGCCGCCGCCCGGCGGCTGGTTGGTGGTGATGGTGCGGTCGCGATAGGTGCCGGCCAGCGGCGCGGTGCGCTCGACCCGGTAGCCCGCCAGGTCCGCGCGCGACAGCAGCCCGCCGTTGGCCTCCATGTCGGCGACGATGCGCCCGGCGATATCGTGCAGATAGAACGCGTCCGCGCCCTCGCGCGCGATCTGCTCGAGCGTGTCGCCGAAATCTGGATTGTGCAGCGGCGTGCCGATGGTCTTGGGCGAGCCGTCTTCACGGCAATAGAGGCGCCGGCCATCGGCGCTGTACGCCAGGCGTTCACGGTTGCTGGCGCGGCCCAGCGTGCCCTCGTCGATCCAGAACGAATACATCCCCGGCCGCACGAAATAGCCCTGGCGCGCCCAGCGGATCGCCGGCGCGATGACTTCCCGCCAGGGCAGCCTGCCGTAGCCGCGGTGAATCGCCTCCAGGCCGCGCAGCGTGCCCGGCGTGGCGACCGACTGGTAGCCGATGTCGTTGAGCCGGTCCTTGACGAAGAAGCCGAAGCCGTCGCGGGCCTCGCCTTCCAGCTTGTCGGCCCACATGTCCGGGGTGGCGCGTGCCGGCGCGGTGGCGTGGAAGTCGATGTACTCGTGTGCCTGGTGCGACGGCATATACACCGCGGCCGTGCCGAACCCGGCGATGCCGCACATCAGCGGATCGACCACGGCCTGGGCAAACGCGCAGGCGACCGCGGCGTCCGCCGCATTGCCGCCGGCCCGCAGGATTTCGATGCCTGCTTCCGCCGCCTCGGGCTGCGGGCAGACGACCATGCCTTTTTTCATTGTTACCTCGGGATCTGGTGTCGGGTGGGCTTCAGTTGGCGCGCAGGTTCAGGTCGCCGATGGCGTCCTTCCACTTGACCGTGTCGCGCGCGGTCAGCTCGGCCAGCTTGCCGACCGGGCCTGGCATCGGCGTGACCTGCATCGCGCGGAGCTTGTCGACCACCGTGGGATCCGAGAGGAATTTCTGCGTGGCCGCATGCATGCGCCGGATCGGTTCCGCGGGCGTGCCGGCCTTGGCGGCGATGCCCGACCAGCCGATGTCCTCGAAGCCCTTCAGCCCGATTTCCGGCGCTGCCGGCACGTCGGGCAGGTCCGGCACGCGTTTGGCGGCGAACACCACCAGCGGCACCAATTTGCCGGCGCGAATCTGCGGCAAGGCGGTGCTGAGCACCGGCGCCATCACCTGCGTTTCGCCCGAGACCGTGGCGATCACACCGTCAGGCTCGCCCTTGTAGGGGACGTGGGTCATGCGCAGGCCGCGCTGCTTGAGCAGCATCTCGACCACGAGGTGGGTCGAATTGCCAAGTCCCGACGAGGCGAAATTGATCGCACCGGGTTTGGCGCGCGCCGCTTCGCTGAGGTGGTCCAGCGTGCGTAGCCCGGTCTGCGGATTGGCCACCAGCACGAACGGCACGTTGGTCAGCGTCGCCACCGGTGTGAAATCCTTCTCGGGCGAATAGGCTAGCGGCGCGTAGGCGAACTTGTTCAGCACCATCTGCGACACGCCCGCCAGGAACAGCGTGCAGCCGTCCGCCGGTTGCGCCAGCACCGACTTGGCGGCGATGACGCCGCCGGCGCCGGGCTTGTTCTCCACCACCACCGTGGTGCCGAGTTCCTTGCCGGCATGCTCGGCCCACATGCGCGCGATGGTGTCGGTGCTGCCGCCGGCTTGCTGGGATACCACCAGGCGGATGGGCCGGTTCGAGCCCGCCTCGCCGCAGCTCCAGGCGGGCAGCGCCAAGCCCAGGCCGATTGCCGCCACGGCCAGGTGCGAAACAACTGAGAGTTTCTTCATAGGTATAAAGCCTGAGAACAATGTGAGGAAGCTGAGAAGGCCCGGGAACTCCTGAGCATTATTGAATTGGCTTACCATGAGCGCCAGTGAATTGTTCCGATAGATATATTAGTAAACACTCATGACTGAACCTGCGGATAGCGTGGCCTGGGCGCGCCGGCTGCGCATGCGGCATCTCGAATCCTTCCTGATCCTGCTGGACGCCGGGACGCTGTCCGCGGCGGCGCAGCGGCTGCACATGACGCAATCGGCGATGTCGCACTGGCTGGGCGAGATGGAAGCGCTCGCCGGCGCGCGGCTGCTGGTGCGCGGGCGGCGGCTGCAGCTCACGCCCGCCGGCGAGGCGGTGCGCAAGCTGGCGGTCCGCGTGCTGGGCGAGGTGTCGCGCGCACATGAAGAACTGGGCTCGATTGCCAAGGGCGCGGTGGCGCGGCTGCATGTGGGCAGCGTTTTTGCCGGCGTGGCGCACCTGGTGCCGCGCGCCATCGTCAGCTTCCAGCAGGCGCAGCCCAACGTGCAGATCGCGGTCACGGAAGGCGTCTTCAATACCTTGCTGGAGCGGCTCGAGCGGCGCGACTACGACGTCATCGTCGGCTCCATCGACGCGCGTGCCTATGGCCCCCACCTGGCGCACGAGGTGCTGTTCGAGGATGGCATCGGCGTGGTGGTGGCACGTCATCATCCGCTGGCCGGACGCCAGCGCATCGCCTGGCGCGACCTGTTCGATTTTCCGTGGGCGATGCCGCCGCGCGAAACGCTGATGCGGACCCGGCTCGACACCGTGCTGCTGGAACGCGGCGCTGCCGGGCTGCAGCCGCGCGTGGAAACCGGTTCCGTGCTGACGCTGGAGTCGGTGCTGCGCGGCACCGATTACATCGGGGTCTGTTCCGGCGCGATGGCGCGCCACCTCGAAGCGCTGGGTCTGCTGTGCGTGCTGCCGGTGGCCGACGCCGAATCGTTCGGGCCGGTGGGCGCGGTATGGCGCCAGGGCGGGGCGGGCGAGGTCGTGCACGCGTTTGTGCGCGCGCTGCGCGAGGAGGCAGGGCGTCTCGGCCTGGGTGCCGGGCAAGGCGCGGCAGCCAGTTAGCCGCGGCGACGGTCGCGCGCCAGGCCGTCACTTTGTACCGCTTTGTATCCCGCCTCCGCTGCGACACGGCGGCTGACAAAGGCGGCCCGCATTGGCTACATGGCCGATACACCGGTCACCTTAAATACGTTCCGTGGCCGCGGCGTCGGATACCCCGAAAGCGAAAGCCGGCCCGCTCAACCCTCAACGTGTACTTAAGGAAGCCGATCATGACTACCCAAATCGCCCGCCGCTTTGTCCTCGCCCTCGCCCTCGCTGCCGCCGCTGCCGGCGCCCAGGCCGCCAGCTTCTCTGCCGCCGGCGCACGCGACCCGTTCACCGACGGTGCCCGCAGCGCGGTGGATGCCCGCGACCCGTACAGCGAGGGCGCGCGCTCGGTGCAGGAGCCGCGCAGCCCGTACAGCGATGGCGCCCGCAGCGTCGATCCGTTCAGCGACGGTGCGCGCAACGTCGATCCCTACACCGACGGCGCCCGCTCCGTGGCCGGGCTCGACCGCAGCGGTGTGTCGGCGGACCCGGCGCGCAGCGTCGATCCGTATCTCGACGGCGCCTACGCCTGAGCCGTGCGGGCCGGCGCGCCGGCCTGCTTCATCACCACCAACACCATCCAACAGGAACCAGACATGACCCGTATCGAGAAAGTGCTGTACACCGGCAAGGTCCACATCACCGCGGGCGGCCGCGACGGCGAGGCGCGCAGCGACGACGGCCGCCTGAACCTGCAGCTGTCCTCGCCAGGCTCGCGCGGCGCGGGCACCAACCCGGAGCAATTGCTGGCAGCGGGCTGGTCGGCATGCTTTATCGGCGCGATCGGGCTGGCCGCCGGCAAGCGGCAGGTCAAGCTGCCGTCGGACCTGTCGGTCGACGCCGAGGTCGACCTGGGCACGGCGGGCGACGCCTACCTGCTGCAGGCCCGACTCAATGTCAGCATTCCCGGCATCGAGCGCGAGCTGGCGCAGGCACTGGTCGATACCGCGCACCAGACCTGCCCGTACTCCAAGGCGCTGGGCGGCAACATCCACGTCGAGACCCGGCTGGTCTGAAGCAAGGGGCTGCCTCATCGCGAGGCAGCCCCCATCCTGCATGTCATGACCGCGGCAGCCCTGGGCTGCCGCGGTCGCATGCCGCGTGGTCAATGGCCGGCGCTCTGCCCGCCGTCGACGTGCAGGATCTCGCCGGTCACGAACGGCGCCGAATCCAGGTACAGCACGGCGTCGACGATATCGCGCATCTCGCCCATATGGCCCATCGGGTGCAGCGCGCCCAGGGCCGCGTGGGTCTCGGCCGGGTGCATCGGCGACTTGATGATGCCGGGCGAGACGGCGTTGGCGCGGATGCCGGTGCGGGCGTATTCGATCGCCAGCGACCGGGTGGCCGCGTTCAGGCCGCCCTTGGTCAGTGACGCCAGCACCGATGGCACCCCGCTGAGGGCATGGTCGACCAGGCTGGTGGTGATGCTGACCACGTGGCCGCTGCGCTGTTTCTCCATCTCGGCGACGGCCAGCTGCGTGATATGGAAAAAGCCGGCCAGGTTGATGCCGGTGACCGCGGCGTAGTCCGCGCCGGTATAGCTGGTGAACGGCCTGGCGACGAAGATGCCGGCGTTGTTGACGAGCGTATCGATCCGGCCGAATCTGGCCACGCCCTCGGCGATGACGCGGCGCGCGGTGGCCGGGTCGGCCAGGTCTCCGGCGACGGCCAGCAGGTCTTGGTCTTCTGACGGCCGGATGCTGCGCGCCGTGGCGACGACGCGATCGCCGCGTTCGCGGAAGGCCTTGACCAGTTCCGCGCCGATGCCCTGCGATGCGCCTGTGATGACGACGACTTTCTGTGCTGCACTCATGTTTTCACCTCGATGTAGGTTGGTCCGGCTAGCGTGCCGATCGGGCCCGCGGCGCCGATGGGTTCCAATCTAGAGGCTCGGGTCGGGCTTTCGAAGGCACCGGCCGGACAAACAGTTATGCGCGGTGCGTACTAATGCACGGGCGCGTCAGTCGACTTCGTCGGGGCGCGAACCTATGATGGCGACTGCCCCGGATACCGGGCGAGGTCCGTCACCAGCAGGGGGAAGCCATGAAACGCCAATTCGATGACCTCCAGCTCGGCAGCATCGAACTGTTTTGCCTGGCCGCGGAACTGGGCAGCTTTACCGCGGCCGCGGTCGCCGCCGGCGTGACGCCGCCCGCAGTCAGCCGTACCGTGCAGCGATTGGAGGAGAGGCTTGGCGTGCGGCTGTTCGTGCGCACCACGCGGCAGATCCGCCTGACCGACGAAGGCCGCCTGTACTTCGAGCAGAGCCGCGCCGCGCTGGCGCAGCTGGTCGATGCCGAGCGGCAGATCGGCGGCCAGCATGCGACGCCGGCCGGGCGGCTGCGCATCAGCCTGCCGACGCCGTATGCCCACTACCGCGTGTTGCCAGTGCTGCCGGCATTCCGGGCCCGGTACCCGGAGGTCCAGATCGACGTGCACATCAGCAACCGCAATGTGGATTTCGCCGATGACACCTATGACCTGTGCGTGCGCGGACGCGCGCCGGACGACTCTAACCTGATCGCGCGCAAGCTCGAGGACGTCGAACTGGTGGTGGTGGCGGCGCCCGCGTACCTGCGGCAGGCCGGCACGCCGCAAACGCCGGAAGATCTGCTGCGGCATGAGTGCATCCAGTTCGAGCGCCCCAGCAGCGGACGCAGGATTCCCTGGACCCTCCAGGTCGACGGCACGGAAACCGATATCGTCACGACCGGCTCGTACACGGCGTCGGAGGATATCCTTGGCGGCGCCACGCTGGTGCGCGCCGGCGCCGGCCTGTTCCAGACCTATCGCTTCGTGGTGGAACAGGACCTGCGCGACGGCACGCTGGTGGAAGTGCTGCGCGAATACGGCGGCAGCGCGCGCCCGTTCGTGCTGCTATACCCGTCCGCGCGCCATGTCACGCGCCGGGTCCGGGTCTTCGTTGACTTCCTGCTCGAAAAATTCTCGGCGTAGCAGTCGGCTCATGCCGGCCGGACCTGGGCGATGACCACCAGGATCACGGCCGCGTTGCCCGGCTGCTGGAGGTGCGAAGAGATCGTGCGCGCGTGGCCGGCCTTGTCGCCCAGCACGTCGCGGAACAGGTCCGACGCCGCGTCGAGCACCGCCGGCTGCGCGAACCATCCGGGCGCGCTGGCAAGGTGGCCGTCGACCCGCACGAGGTGATCGAGCCGCGCAAAGCCGCCCAAGTGCGCGTCGATCTGCGCCAGCACATTGAGCGCGGCCAGTTCGGCGGCACGCCTGCCTTCGTCGACGCTCAGGTCCTTGCCGACCTGGCCCTGCCAGATCACCTTGCCGTCCTGCAGCGGCAGCTGCCCGGAAATAAACAGCAGGTCGCCGGCCTGGCTGACCGCGGTATAGCTGCCCAAAGGTTGAGGTGGTTGCGGCAGTGCCAGGCCGCGCGCCGCGAGTCGTTGCTGGACAGACATGGTGGCTCCCAATCCAAAGGTGTCATGGCTCACACGGCAGACTCTAGGGGCTCGCCGGCACGCGATAAAGCCATCGGCGGGAACAGGACTTGATACATGACGTAACCAGTCCCGGCCCGCAGCCCCCCATACGTCTGCCCGCGACCTCAGTCCGGCATCGGTTCGCGGCCGAACGCGTCCAGTTCCCGGACCAGGCTCTGCGCCGCCAGCCGGACCAGAGCAGCGCCTTTCTCGGCCGTTGCCAGTCCGGGGTCCGAGCCGATGCGGCCGTCCGGATAGCGCGCGCGGAAGTCCAGCGCCTCGCGTATCGGGCCGCTGGGCGCGATCCGTGGTGCATAGTCGGCATGCTTGCGCGCATCCGGAAAGGCCCACTGGGTGATCGCGATTTCGGAAGGCGTGGCGTGCGAGCCGTGGCCGGTCGGGAACTGGTCGCGCGCCAGCTCGCCCACGCCAGGCAGGTCCCACCAGTTGCACAGCTTCAGCGCAAAGCCGGCGCGGCGCCTGGCGAAGCTGGCTTCGGCGTAGAGCTCGGAGAAGGCCGCATCGATCGAGGCAACGTTGCCGCCATGGCCATTCAGGAACAGCAGCTTCTCGAAGCCATGTCCTGCCAGCGAGCGTACCCAGTCGCCGATCGCGGCGATGAAGGTCGACGGACGCAGCGAAATCGTCCCGGCGAATGCCAGGTGATGCTGCGCCATGCCGATATTGAAGGTCGGCGCCACCAGGATATCGGCCTGCTGCTCCGCCTCGCCGGCAATGATTTGCGGGCACAGCCAGTCGGTGCCGAGCAGCCCGGTCGGGCCATGTTGTTCGTTCGAGCCGATGGGGATCACGATGGTACGGCTGCGGCCCAGGTATTGCTCGATCTCCGCCCAGGTTGAAAGATGAAGTTGCACGGGAGCTCCTTGGTGAGTGATGGTCGGGATCACGGCGTCGCGATGCCGCATCAGCGGCGTGCGGGCAGCTTGTTGCACAGGATGATGACGGCCGCCAGCAGCGGCAACGCGGCCATCATCAGCATGCCGAGATGGAGGTTGCCGGTCGCGGTCTTGGTCCAGCCGATGGTGGCCGGTCCCCAGAAGCCGCCCGACAGGCCGATGGTGTTGATCAGCGCAATGCCGCCCGCCGCCGCCGGGCCCTGGATGTATTCGGCCGGCATGGCCCAGAACACGGTGTACGCCATCCACAGTCCCATGGTGGCGAGCGTCAGCAGCACCAGCGTCGCCACCAGGTTGCCGTCCGCCAGCACCGAGGCCGCCAGCAGCATGGCTGCCGCCAGTGCCGGCAGCGCGCAGTGCAGGCGCCGCTCGCCCGAGCGGTCGGACTTGCGGCCCATGTAGTACATGCCGAACGCGGCCGCCACGTATGGGATGGCCGCGTACCAGCCCAGCCGCACGGTATCGTCCACGCCCTGCGCCTTGATCATGGTCGGCAGCCAGAAGCTGATGGCGTAGATCGCCGCGATGATGCAGAAGTAGGCCAGCGCGAGCACATAGACGCGCGGATCGCGGGCCACGGCGCCGAAGCCATGCTTGTGCGCGGCGACCGGCCCCAGTTCGGCTTCCAGCAGGCGCCGTTCGGCGTCGCTGAGCCAGCTCGCCTGCGCCGGGCGGTCCGGCACCAGCGACAGCGCCAGCATGCCGAGCAGCACGCAAGGCAGGCCCTCGACCAGGAACATCCATTGCCAGCCCGCCAGTCCGCCATAGCCCGCCAGCGCGGTCATCAGCCATGCCGACGCCGGCGCGCCGACGATGCCGCCGATCGGTCCCGCCAGGAACACGATGGCGATGGCGCGCGCCATGCGTTGCGGACCGTACCAGCACGACAGGTAATAGATCATGCCGGGCGCGAAGCCGGCCTCGAACACGCCGAGCAGGAAGCGCAACGCGTAGAACGTCGGCACGTCCCGCACGAACACCATGCAGGCCGAGGTAAGCCCCCACAGCACCAGGATCCGGCTGAAGGTCTTGCGGGCCCCGACCCGCGGCAGCATCAGGTTGCTCGGCAGTTCGAACAGCACATAGCCCACGAAGAAGATGCCGGCGCCCACGCCGTAGGCCGCGTCGGAAAAGCCCAGGTCGCTTTGCATCTGCAGCTTGGCAAAGCCGACGTTAACCCGGTCCAGGTAGGCGAACAGGTAGCAGACCAGCAGGAAGGGCAACAGGCGCCAGTTGATCCGGCTGTAAAGGCTGGAAGCGCCGTCCATGGCGCCCGCGGTAGGGATGGCTAGCATGCTCGCTGTCTCCGGTGTGGTTGCGGCCCGGTGGGCTCGGTGGGGCTTGGTCGTGTCCCTCGTGTGCTGAATCGTGGCAGCCGCGGGCGGGCTGGCAAACAGCAACTCAGGCCACACTTCGTTCTGTTCCGGGCAACGCACCGGTCGAGGTGGCCCACGCTGCCCATGGCAAGCAAGGCAAGGCGCGTTCGGGTATCGTTACCACTGCGGAAAAATGGCGGAACAGGCGTTCGACATGCGAGAGATCAATCAGCAGCGGCTGCGATACTTCCGTGAAGTGCTGGCGCACGGCACCATCCGCGGCGCGGCGGACAGCCTGAACACATCGCCCTCGGTGATCACGCGGCAGATCCGGCTGCTGGAGGAAGAGCTGGGCGCGCTGCTGTTCGAGCGCGAGCCACGCGGGCTGCGGCCCACCGCCGCGGCGGCGCACCTGGTGGAATTCTGGCGCGGCTACCGTTCGCACCAGGAGAAGCTGGAAGACCAGCTGCACGCGCTGCAGGGGTTGCAGCAAGGCGAGGTCAGGCTGGTCCTGAGCGAGGGCTATGTCGACCTGCTCGTCAACGAAGTGCTGGCACGGTTCTGTGCGCGCTATCCGCGCCTGGATATCCGCATGGACATCCTTGCGGTCGATGGCGTGCTGGAGGAGGTGGCGGAAAGCCGCGCGCATATCGGCCTGGCCTACAATCCGCCGCCGCACCCGCGCATCGAGTATCGCGCGAGCGCGTCGCAGCCGGTGGTGCTGCTGGTCAGGCCCGACCACCCGCTGGCGCTGCGCGGCGGCGTGGCCAGTGTCGCCGACCTGCAGGCCTATCCGCTGGCCATGATGCCGGCATCGTTCGGCGTTGGCCATGCCTTGCGTATGGTCGAGTTCGCCGAGAACGTCTCGATCCGCGCGACGCTGGTCAGCAACTCACTGACCGCGCTGAAGCAGTTCGTCGCCTACGACCAGTACATGACGCTGATCGGCGAGTTCGCCGCGTATCGCGAGATCGCGGCGGGCACGCTGGCGGTGGTGCCTTTGGACCATCCCTTGTTTTCAGGCACCCAGGCCCGGCTGCTGGTGAAGGCCGGGCGGCCCCTGCCCGCGGCAGCGCTGGAACTGCTCGACCATATCGGCCGGCATATGTCGATGTTCGCGCACCGGCGCTAGCCGGGCCGCGGCTGCGGCGTCTTGCCGGCAGCGTACCGCCGCTCAGGCCAGCGTCTGCGCGACGATGGCCGCGGCGGCCAGGCTCGAGGTGCCGATGGCCAGCCAGCATCCGAGCAGCAGCGCGCCATGGGCGAGGCTTCGGCTTGGCTTCATGGTGTGGTCTCCTGTCAGAGGCTGGCTGAGTGGATCAGCGCTCGATCACCGGTGCGTGGACCGGGGCGATCGATGCGTGCGGCGTGGCGGTGCGTTGCGCGACCTTGTGCACCATGGTGTAGGCGTAGTCGATGCCCATGCCGTAGGCGCCCGAGTGTTCCTTGGCGATGCCGGTGACGGCGTCATAGGTGTCGCGGTTCTTCCAGTCGCGCTGCCACTCCAGCAGGACCTGCTGCCACGTCACCGGCACCACGCCGGCCTGGATCATGCGCTGCATGGCGTAGTCGTGCGCTTCCTTGCTGGTGCCGCCCGAGGCGTCGGCAACCATGTAGATCTCGTAGTCGCCTTCCAGCATCGCGCTCAGCGCGAAGGTGGTGTTGCAGACTTCGGTCCAGAGTCCGGCCACCACCACCTTCTTGCGCCCGGCGGCCTGCAGTGCGTCGCGCACCTTCTGGTCGTCCCACGAATTCATCGAGGTGCGCTCGAGGGTCTGCTTGCCGGGAAACACATCCAGCAACTCGGGGTAGGTGTAGCCCGAGAACGAATCGCTCTCGACCGTGGTGATGGTGGTCGGCACGTCGAACACCCGGGCCGCCTTGGCCAGCCCGATCACGTTGTTCTTCATGGCCTGGCGGTCCATCGACTGCACCCCGAAGGCCATCTGCGGCTGGTGGTCGATGATGATCAGCTGGCTGTTGCGCGGGGTCAGGACTTCGAGCTTGGCGTTCGACATGATGTTCTCCTAAAACGAATTCAAAATTGTTGATTGTATGTAGCGGCGCTTTCTGTTTGTGTCGCGCCGCCATGAGCAGAACTATAGCGAACGCCGTGATGCTTTCTGCCGACATTCATTGTCATTGTTGTTCAAAAAAATTGAAAAACGAATCGCGGCTCTGTCCAGGCGGAGGGCAGGGATTGCCTTGAGGTTGGAAATGCGAATTGTTATCATTTGTGGTCGTTTCCTGCCCGCATCGCTCTATGCCCGCCGCTTCCTTTGCCGCTTGCCATCTTTGTCCTCTCAGCCATGCCGCTCGCGCTGAAAATGCCACCGCATATGCGGCGCTGCGGGTGCCGGCGTGAGCAAGGCGCTGCAGGCTAGCGGGTGGCGCTATCGCGCGGGCGTGGGCGTGCGCGCCGTTGCCGCCATTGCCGGCGGCTATGGGCTGGCCGCGCTGGCCACCGCGGTGCTGGCGCGCTATCTGCCGATGGCGCGGCACGATGCCGTGACCACGGCGACGCTGCTGTCGTTCGCCATCTATGCCGGCGCGGCGGTCTGGGTGTTTGCGGTGCGTAGCGCCTGGCGTGCATGGGCGGGCCTGGCGCTGCCGGCCGCGCTGCTGTCGGCCATGCTGGCGCTCGGACGGGGGGCGTGATGCGCGCGGGATTCAGGCAGTCGATGGCATGGCTCCACACCTGGAGCGGCCTGCTGGTGTGCTGGGTGTTGTTCCTGATGTTCTGCGGCGGCACCGCCAGTTACTACAAGGAAGAGATTTCGCTGTGGATGCGGCCGGAGCTGCATCGCACTGCGCCCGCCGATGCCGCGCAGGTTCCGGCCGCGCAGATGGCACAAAACGCGTTGCGCTATCTGGAGCATCAGGCGCCCGATGCCGCGCGCTGGATCGTCACGCTGCCCGATGCGCGGCGCGACGCGGTCAATGTGCTGTGGACCTACAAGCCGGGGCAGGCGCCGCGCGATGCCGACGGCAAGCCGCGCCGCTTCGACACGCGCCTGCTCGATCCGGCCACCGGTGCGCCGCTGCAGGCCGCGCGCGAGACCCGCGGCGGCGAGTTCCTCTACCGCTTGCACTTCGACCTGCATTACATGCCGGCCAAGTGGGCGCGCTGGATCGCCGGCTTCTGCGCCATGTTCATGCTGGTGGCGATCGTCAGCGGCGTAATCACCCATCGCCGCATCTTTGCCGACTTCTTTACGTTCCGGCGCGGCAAGGGCCAGCGCTCCTGGCTCGATGCGCACAACGCGCTGGCGGTGCTGCCGCTGCCGTTCCACCTGATGATCACCTACACCGGGCTGGTCACGCTGCTGTTCATGTACATGCCGTGGGGCGTCGAGGCGGCATACGGCGGCGACCTGCGCGCGTTCCAGGCGCAGACCAGGCTGCGCCCGCTGCCGCCCAAGGCCGCCGGCACGGCCGCGCCGCTGGCGAGCGTGCCGGACATGATGGCGCAGGCCGGGCGCGCATGGCAGGGGGGGCAGGTGCGCCGCATCGTGGTCAACCTGCCGGGCGATGCCAACGCGACCGTGACGCTCTCGCGCGCCGAGCCCGATACGCTCTCGCACGATCCGCTCGCGCTCGAGTTCGCGGGTGCCAGCGGCGCCCTGCTGGGCGCGTATGCCGAAGACAAGTCCGCCGCCGAAATGACGCGCAGCGTCATGACCGGCCTGCATATCGCCAGCTTTGCGCCCCCCGGCCTGCGCGCGCTGTTCTTCCTGTGCGGGCTGGCGGGCTGCGCCATGGTCGCCACCGGCGCCATCCTGTGGGCGGTGCGCACGCGCCAGCAGCAGGCCAAGGCGATCGCTGCGCGGGGCCGGCCCGGGTTCGGGCTGCGCCTGGTCGAGGCGCTCAATATCGGCGCCATCGCCGGCCTGCCGGTGGCCTTTGCAAGCTATTTCTGGGCCAACCGGCTGTTGCCGGTGGCAATGGCGCAGCGGCCGGAGGCCGAGATCCGCTGGTTCTTCATGGCCTGGGCTGCGTGCGCGCTGCTGGCGCTGTGCCGGCCCACGCGCGGCATGTGGCGCGCGCAGCTGTGGGCGGGCGCGGCATTGTTCGGCACCCTCCCGCTGCTCAATGCGTTGACCACCGGCTCGCACCTGGGCGTGACCCTGCTGCAGGGGCATGGTCCGGCGGCCGTGGCCGGCTTCGACCTGGTGTCGCTGGCGCTGGGCCTGGCGCTTGGCGCCGCGGCCTGGATCACGGGCCGCCGGCAAGCCATGGGCGCACGCGTGGCATCGCGGCCGCGCAACGTCGCCGCCACCACGCAGGAGGCCGCATGAACGCGCTGGCTGGGTTCGCGCTGTCGCTGGCCGGGTTTGCCGCGCTGGCGCTGTCGCTCGAGCGCCATCATGCCGATATCCATGGCCGCGGCAGCATGCCGTCGCGCGGCGCGGTGGCGCGCTTGCGCCTGCAGGGCGCGGTGGCGCTGGCACTGGCGTTGGGACTGCATATCGCCGCGCAGGGCGGGCCGATGGGCACGGTGTCGTGGGTGGGCACGCTGACGGCCAGTGCCATCGTCGTGGCGCTGGGCCTGTCCTACGCGCCGCGCGCGGTGCCGCGCCTGCTGCCCGGCGTGGCGCTCGTCGGGCTGGCCGGCGCCGCCTGGCGGCTTGCCGGCTGAGCCGCGGCGCCTGACGCTCGCGCCGCGGCGTGCTCAGCTTGCCGGTTGTGGCCGGCCGGGCGCTTCGGCCCGCGCGGCATCGCCCCGGATCTCGGCGACGACATCGCGCAGGACTTCGAGCAGCGTCTGCGGCGGATAGGGCTTGCGCAGCACCGCCACCGCGCCCAGCGCGGCGCGCTGTGCCGGCGTCAGCTCCAGCGCGTAGCCGGTGGCGAACACCACGCCCAGCCCCGGATGGCGCGAGCGTGCTGCCAGCGCCAGGTCCACGCCGGAATCCCCGGCCAGGGCGACGTCGGTCAGCAGCACGTCGACCGCGTTGCCGGCCAGCACGGCGAGCGCCGCGCTCTCACTGTCCGCTTCCAGCGCGTGCACGCCATAGGCACGCAGCACTTCCGCGGTGCCGGCGCGTACCAGCGCGTCGTCGTCGACGCACAGCACGCGCAGCGGCGCGGCGTCCGGCGCGTGGCCGACTGGCGCCAGGTGCTGGCCCGCCGCGGCCGTCGCGGCGCGCTGGCTGCGATTTGCCAGCACGTGGCGCACCTTGCGTGCCAGCGCCTCATGCGTGTAGGGCTTGCTGAGCAGTTCGATGCCGGCATCGAGGCGTCCGTCATGCACGATGACGCTGTCGGCATAGCCCGAGGTGAACAGCACGCCCACGTCCGGCATCCGTTCGCGCAGCTTGCGCGCCAGTTCCGTGCTGCGCAGCGGGCCGGGCATCACCACGTCGCTGAACAGCAGGTCCACCGGCACGCCACGCTCGACGATGGCCAGCGCGCTGTGCGCGTCGCGCGCGCGCAGCACGTGGTAGCCCAGGCTGGCGAGCATCTCGACCACGGTGGCGCGCACGTCCTCGTCGTCTTCCACCACCAGCACGGTCTCGCTGCCGCCGCGCGCCGGGCCTGCGTCCAGTTCGATATCCGGGTCTTCGTCCTCAAGCACGCGCGGCAGGAGCAGCGTGACCGTGGTGCCGCGCCCGGGCTCGCTGGCGATCTTCACGTGTCCGTCGGACTGGCGGATAAAGCCATACACCATGCTCAGCCCCAGGCCGGTGCCCTGGCCCTCGGGCTTGGTGGTGAAGAAGGGCTCGAACACGCGTTCCTGCACCTCGGGCGCCATGCCCACGCCGGTGTCGGTGACCGACAGCAGCACATACTGCATCGGCGCGGCTGGCGCGGCTTCGTTGGCGGTTTCGTTGGTGGCTTCGCCCGGCCGCGCATTGCGCGCCGCGATGGTCAGGCGCCCGTGCCCTTGCATGGCGTCGCGCGCGTTGATCGCCAGGTTCAGCAGCGCATTCTCGACCTGGAAGGGGTCGACCAGCGTGTTCCACAGGTCGGGCGCGACCACGGTTTCGACCTCGATGCCGTCGCCCAGCGCCCGGCGCAGCATGTCGTCCAGCGTGCGCACCAGCCGGCCCAGGTTGACCACCCGCGGCGCCAGTGGCTGGCGCCGCCCGAACGCCAGCAGCTGCGATGCCAGCTTGGCGCCGCGCGCGACCCCGGCCAGCGCGTTGCGCAGGCGCGGCCCGGCGCGGTCATCGCCGGCGAGGTCGCGCGTCAGCAACTGCAGGTTGCCGCCGATCACCTGCAGCAGGTTGTTGAAATCATGCGCGACGCCGCCGGTCAGGTTGCCGATCGCCTCCATCTTCTGCGCCGTGCGCAGGGCCTCGTCGGCGTGGCGCAGCGCGGCCTGCGCTTCGCGGTCGCCGGTGACATCGCGGCCGACGCCATGGACATGGCCGTTGGCCGGATCGACCGACAGCGTCCAGGCCAGCCAGCGCAGTGCGCCGTCGGCGCGCTGCTGCCGGCATTCAAAGCGCACCGGCACGCCATCGTGGCGCAGGGCGTCCAGCTGCGCACTCGCGCCGGCCAGGTCGTCAGGGTAGATAAACGATAGATACGCGCGTCCCAGCACCTGCTGCGGCGCGTGGCCGAGCGTGCGCGTCCACGCCGGACTGACCCGCTGCAGGCAGCCATCGAAGCGCGCCACGATCAGCAGGTCTTCGCTCAGCTCCCACAGCCGGTCATGGTTGGCCACGGCCTGCGCGACGCGGCGCTCCAGCGAGGCGTTGAGTTCCTGCAGGCGGCGCTCGGTGGCCCGGCGCAGTTCGGAGAGGCGCAGATTGCTGGCCACGCGCGCCAGCAATTCCCGCGCGGAGAAGGGCTTGACCAGGTAGTCGTCGGCGCCGCTGCCCAGGCCGCTGACGCGCGCCTCCTCGCCGGCGCGGGCGGACAGCAGCAGCACCGGCGTGTCGCTCAGCGCGGCATCGGCGCGCAGCGCGCGCACCAGGCCAAAGCCGTCCAGGCGCGGCATCATCACGTCCGACACCACCAGTGCCGGCGCGTGCGCGCGCGCCAGCGCCAGCGCGGCCTCGCCGTCGGCGGCCACGGCGACGCGATGGCCGGCGGCGCCCAGCAGGCGGCGCATGTAGTCGCGCAGGTCGTCGTTGTCGTCCACCACCAGCACCAGGGCGCTGCCATGCGCCGCCTCGCCGGCTGCGGCGTCGGCCGCGCCTTGCGGGGCGGACAACGGAAGCTCATCCGCTGCCACGGTCGTTGCCGGCGGCATCTGTACCTGCGGCCAGCGCAGCGCGGTCTCGACATAGGCGCGCGCCTGCACGCTGCTGGCCGGCGGCGCGGCGTCGGCCTCCGCAGCCACCTCAGTGGCCGCATCCATGGCTACGTCGGCGCCGGCCGGCAGGCGCACGGTAAAACAGGTGCCCTCGCCGGGGGTGCTCTGCACGTCGATGGTGCCGCCATGCAGCCGCACCAGTTCCTGCACCAGCGCCAGCCCGATGCCGCTGCCTTCGATGCTGCGGCCCTGGGCGCCTTCGACGCGATGAAAGCGCTCGAAGATGCGCGGCAGTTCCGCCGCCGGGATGCCGATGCCGGTGTCGCGCACGGTCAGCACTACGGCGTCGTCGCCCTGCGGCGCGACCGCCACGGTGATGGTGCCGGCGAAGGTGAACTTGAAGGCGTTGGAGACCAGGTTCAGCACGATGGTCTCCCACATGTCGCGGTCCACCGCCACGGCGTGCGCCAGCGGCGGGCACAGCGGCGGGCAGTCGACCCGCAGCGTGATGCCGGCCGCTTCCACGCTGGCGCGGAACAGCGAGGCCAGGTCCGCCGTCAGCGCGGCCACGTCGGTGGGCTGGCGCCGCATCGTCACGCGGCCGGACTCGATGCGCGAGAAGTCCAGCAGCGCATTGACCAGCTTGAGCAGGCGCAGCCCGTTGCGATGCGTCATCTCCAGCATGGCGCGGTCCTCGCCGGAACCGGCGCGGCGCACCAGTTCTTCCAGCGGGCCCAGCATCAGCGTCAGCGGCGTGCGGAACTCGTGGCTGATATTGGAGAAGAACGCGGTCTTGGCGCGGTCGATTTCGGCCAGCGCCTCGGCGCGCTTGCGCTCCGCCTCATAGGCCAGAGCCGAATGCATGGCGGCGCCGATCTGCCCCGCCGCCAGCGTCAGGAAGCTGCGGTAGCGCTCGTCGAACAGGCGGAACGGATTCAGGCCGACCACCAGCACGCCGCGATGCGACGCGCTGCCCGACGGCGCCACCTCGATCACGGCCGCGCGCGACGGCGGCACGCCCCAGGCACCGCCCGGCAGCGGTACGGCGAAGCGCTCCGCCAGGCCGTCGAGCAGCACCGGCTGCTGCTGCGCCAGGACTTCGGCCACCGGCCACGGCCAGTGCGCGTCCAGCGCGATCTGCGCGGGCGCGCCCGGGTGGCCGCTATCGACGCCGATGCCGATGGCGCCGGCGCGCTGCAGCGCGCGTGCGCCGGGCTCGGCAATGTACAGCAGCGCGAACACGATGTCGCGCGGGTCCGACGACAGCGCCGCCATGGCGCGCCCGCACGCGTCGCGCCAGGCGCGCGCCTCGCTGGCCGTTGCCGCCACGTCGCGCAGCACGTTCAGCTGGCGCTCGGCCAGCACGCGCTCGGTGTCGTCGCTGTTGGCGCAGATGATGCCGCCGGTGCCGCCGTGGTCGTCCGGCACCGGGCTGTAAGAGAAGGTGTAGTAGGTTTCCTCCGGGTAGCCGTTGCGCTCCATGATCAGCAGCTTCTGCTCGACGAAGGTGCCTTCGCTGCCGGTCATGGCAGTGGCCAGCAGGGGGCCGATCTCGGGCCAGATCTCGCGCCACACCACGGAGGTGGGCTGGCCGAGCGCGGCGGGGTGCTTGCCGCCGATGATCGATTTGTAGGCGTCGTTGTAGAAGAAGTGCAGGGCGTCGCCCCAGCCGATCCAGATCGGCTGGCGCGAGGTCAGCATGATGCGGATCGCGGTCTTGAGGCTGTTCGGCCAGCCTTGCGGGGGCCCGAGCGGGGTCGAGTCCCAGTCGAAGCCGCGCATCAGCGCGCCCATCTCGCCACCGCCGGAGAGAAAGCCGGGCATGTCGCCGGGCGGGACGGGCGCCGCGCTGGCGCCGGGAGTTGCGGTTTCGGCCAGGGGCGGCGGAGATGGCAGGGGCGTCATGCTGGCGGCGGGTGTCCTCATGGTGGTCTCTCGGGCACGCCGGCCCCGGCGTCCGGCCCGCGCGTCTTGGCAGACTGTGCCTAGCCTTGCCGTGCAATGCAAGCGGGCCGCGAGGCGCCTGTCGCGGCGCACTCGCGGCCCTGGTTCGCAGCGTGCTGCGATCAGCCTGCCGCGGGCTTACTGTGGGCTTACAGCGGCGGAGAGACCCAGTACGGGTCGCGCCCGTAGTATTCGTGCAGCGACTTGCCCCACTGCGGGTCGGCCATGCTCGGCCAGCTGTCCTTGTTGAAGCCCGGCGCGGACTTGATCCGGTCCGCCGTCACGGCGATCCGGAAGCACTTTTCGTCGGTATCCATGACCAGCGCGTTCCACGGAATGGCGTGCAGCGTGTCACCCATGCCGAGGAAGCCGCCGGTGGTCAGCACCGCATAGGCAATGCGCCCGTGCGGCACGTCCAGCATGATCTCGGAGATCTTGCCGACATGTTCGCCATCGGACGAATAGGCCTTGGTGCCATCCAGGCTGGAAGCCGCCATCACTTCCGGGCCCGGGCCTTCGCCCACGCCGGAACCGACGATGGCTGCGCCTTGACTGCTGGGAGGTTGCGTTTGCATGCTGTGCTCCTTGTCGCGAGACGGTGGAATGCTTGGCGTGCGCAATGACCATGCCTGCGCCGCTTTGCCGTGGTTTCCACGTGGATCGCCCCGCTGCGCGCCCGTTGGCACCCCCCGCGGAGGTAATTCTTTCGCGTGGCTTGCAAAAACAACGCATCCGCACGGACGCCGCGCGGCATTCGGCAGCCGCTTCAGAAGTGGTGCCGCATGCCAAGCATCACGCCCACGCGCGTGCTGCGCGCCACGTCGGTGGCGGGCGTGCCAGCCCAGTACTCGGTCTCGCGGCCGACCGCGCCGCCGCGCGCGCGCACCACGTCGGCTTCCAGGTACAGGCTGGTGCGCCGGGACAGGGCGTAGTCGGCCACCACCGCGACGCTGTCGGCGTTGCCGCTGCCCAGCAGCACCGGCACCTGCAGGAACTGCGTGGTCACGTGGCCGCGCTGCCAGTAGCGGTAATAGGCGCCGGATACATGCAGCGCGGGCGTGAGCTGGTAGCCCAGCCCGGCGAAGGCGATGTTGAAGCGCGCGCCGCCCACGGCCGGATTTCGCGCCGATTCGCGCCGGCCCATGTGGCCCACGTAGAAGGTGGCCTTGCCGGCTGCGTAGGAGCCGCCCACGGCGTAGTTGCGTACCGTGCTGCCGCCGTCGGCGCTGCGGCGCTGGTCATAGGCCGCGCCCAGCGCCAGCGCGCCCTGCTGCAGCATCAGCCCGCCGCCCAGCGTGGCGCCGCGCGCCAGGCTGCCGGCTTGCCCGCCGGCGCCGTAGTCCAGTTGCAGCGTCAGCGGGCCGGCGCTCTTCTTGTAGACCACGCTGTGGTCGATGCGATAGTCCTGGAAGAAGATGTCGCCGCCCAGGTAGATCGGATCGGACCAGAAGTTGCCCCAGCCCTGGTCCAGCGGATTGAAGGCCCAGCCGATATTGTTCAGGGCGTTGTACTGGCGGCCGAAGGTCAGGCTGCCCCAGTCGCCGGCCAGGCCGGCATAGGCCTGGCGGCCAAACAGCGCCTGGTAGCTGGCGCGGCCGTCGTCGCTGCCGATGCCGGCCTCGAGCTGGAAGATGGCGTGCTGGCCGCCGCCCAGGTTTTCGTCGCCCTTCAGGCCGAAGCGGCTGCCGACCATGCCGCCGGAGACCAGCGCCGCCTGGTCGTGGTGATGGCCGTCGAGGTTCGAGGTGTAGCGCACGGCTGTGCTGACGATGCCATAGACGGTGACGCCCGGCTGCGCATGGGCGCGCCCCGCGGTGAGGGCAGTGATAAGGGCAGCGACGGGCAACAGCCCGGCCGCCGGCAGCCAGTGGCTGGCTGTCTTCTTCATGGAGGGTCCTCCGGAGGGCCGGATCCGGACGGCGCGGTAGCGTGCCGGAGCGGATCCGTCAGGCCGATGGCCTGCGGGTTCCAGTCCCGCGCGGGGGCACGCGGGTCGTCATCGGGCCTGGCGCAACGGATGCGTGGCCCGGGCGAGGGTCGAAGCGGGCGACGATGCCTGGAGGGTCGGCGAATGCCGGCAGTATTGCCGGGCAAGCCTTGGGCAGCGCCGCTTGCCGGCGCCACGGGAGCGGCCCGAAGGCCATGGAGCGGGTTCGCCGGCGCCCGCTTCGGCAAGCGTTTTTCGGCAATGGCCGATCGGGCTTGGAAGGCGCATGCCGGGTCGTCCCCGGCGCGGCGAACCGGGCGTAGTTTACCCGCACTGGGTCAGCGCCCTTGAAAAGTGCTTCGTCCGGCGCTGGTTGCTGGCCTGATCAGGCCGCTGGCGTGCCCCCTCTACCGCATGCGGGAGAGGGGTGGAGGAGAGGGCCGGCGCGTCAACGAACTCGGTCGCCACACACCGGCCGGGGGCGGACGCCTCAGCCCACCCGCTTCGCCGAGATCACCGCTTCCGCCACATTGGCCGGGGCCTCGGCGTAGTGCTTGAACTCCATGGTGAAGGTCGCGCGTCCCTGCGTCAGCGAGCGCAGCGTGGTGGAGTAGCCGAACATGGTCGCCAGCGGCACTTCGGCGCGCACGATCTTGCCACCGCCGCCGGCGATGTCTTCCATGCCGTGCACCATGCCGCGGCGCGACGACAGATCGCCCATCACGTTGCCGGTGAATTCCTCGGGCGTCTCCACCTCGACCGCCATCATCGGCTCCAGCAGCGTCGGCCGGGCGCGGCGCATGCCTTCCTTGAACGCCATCGAGCCGGCCATGCGGAACGCGTTTTCGTTCGAGTCGACGTCGTGGTAAGAGCCGAATACCAGCGTGGCCTTGATGTCGACCACCGGGTACCCCGCCAGCACGCCCGACTGCATGGTCTCGCGGATGCCCTTGTCCACCGCGGGGATGAACTCGCGCGGCACCACGCCGCCCTTGATCGCATCGACGAACTCGTAGCCGCCGCCATGCGGCATCGGCTCCAGGTTCAGCACCACGTGGCCGTACTGGCCGCGCCCGCCCGACTGCTTGATGAACTTGCCCTCGACGTCGCGCGCGGCGTGGCGGATGGTCTCGCGGTACGCCACCTGCGGCTTGCCGACCGAGGCTTCGACGCCGAATTCGCGCCGCATGCGGTCGACCAGGATTTCCAGGTGCAGCTCGCCCATGCCGGAGATGATGGTCTGCCCGGACTCTTCGTCCGTGGTCACGCGGAACGACGGGTCTTCCTGCGCCAGCCGGTTCAGCGCGATGCCCATCTTCTCCTGGTCGGCCTTGGTCTTCGGCTCCACCGCCTGCGAGATCACCGGCTCGGGAAAGCTCATGCGCTCCAGGATGATGACCTTGTCGGGGTCGCACAGCGTGTCGCCGGTGGTGGCCTCCTTCAGGCCCACCGCCGCGGCGATGTCGCCGGCGCGCACTTCCTTGATCTCGTGGCGCACGTTGGCGTGCATCTGCAGGATGCGCCCCAGGCGCTCGCGCTTGCCCTTGAGCGGGTTGTAGACGCTGTCGCCCGAGCTGACCACGCCGGAATACACGCGGAAGAAGATCAGCTGGCCGACAAAGGGGTCGGTCATGATCTTGAACGCCAGCGCGGCGAACGGCTCGTCGTCGCTGGGGTGGCGCTCGGCCTCGCGGTCGTCCTCGGTGTGGCCCAGGATGGCGGGCACGTCGGCGGGCGACGGCAGGTAGTCGATCACCGCGTCGAGCATGCTCTGCACGCCCTTGTTCTTGAAGGCGCTGCCGCACAGCATCGGCACGATCTCGTTGGCGATGGTGCGCTTGCGCAGGCCCTGCTTGATCTGGTCCTCGGTCAGCGGCTCGCCCGACAGGTACTGGTTCAGCAGCGCCTCGTCGGCCTCGGCGGCGGCCTCGACCATCTTGTCGCGCCATTCCTGCGCGGTGGCGAGCAGGTCTGCGGGGATGTCCTGGTACTCGAAGCGCACGCCCTGGCTGGCCTCGTCCCAGACGATGGCCTTCATCTTGACCAGGTCGACCACGCCCTGGAAGTGGTCCTCGGCGCCCAGCGGAATCTGGATCGGCACGGCGCGGCCGCGCAGGCGCTCGGCAATCTGCGCCTGCACGCGGAAGAAGTCGGCGCCGATGCGGTCCATCTTGTTGACGAAGGCGATGCGCGGCACCGCGTACTTGTTGGCCTGGCGCCAGACGGTTTCGGATTGCGGCTGCACGCCGCCGACGGCGTCGTAGACCATGCAGGCACCGTCCAGCACGCGCATGGAGCGCTCGACTTCGATGGTGAAGTCGACGTGCCCCGGCGTATCGATGATGTTGATGCGGTGCTCGGGATAATTGCCGGCCATGCCTTTCCAGAAGGCGGTAGTGGCGGCCGAGGTGATGGTGATGCCGCGCTCCTGCTCCTGCTCCATCCAGTCCATGGTGGCCGCGCCATCGTGCACTTCGCCAAGCTTGTGGTTGACGCCCGTGTAGAACAGGATGCGCTCGGTCGTCGTGGTCTTGCCGGCGTCGATATGCGCGCTGATGCCGATATTGCGGTAGCGCTCGATGGGGGTCTTGCGGGGCACAGTGTTCTCCATGGATGAAACACGCCCGAATAGAGTAGCACCACTGGCCGCTCCCCGTTGCCCCTGCCGCGGGCAGGGACACGCGCTTCGGGGCGGCCCGCGCACGGTCCCGCGCGTCTGAGGCGGGCCTAGGATTTTCGCTGCAACCGAAGCGGATTCCTCCCATCCTGTGCGCGCCTGCGGCTCCCTATACTGGCGTGGCATCGCGCACCGGCATGCGCCGTTCCTGCCAGCCCGTTCCAGCATCGGGATGTTGCCTCCGCCGATGCCTGCCTAGAACCTGGACCCCGCGCATGACAACCATCCTGATCGTTGACGACCATCCGGCGATGCGGTTGGTGCTTCGGCACCATCTGTCGCAACTGCTTGGCGTCGACGAGGTGATCGAGGCGGACAACGGGCAATGCGCCATCGAAATGGTGCGCGCACGCATGCCGGACCTGGTGCTGCTCGACCTCGACATCCCGCGCTCGAGCGGGCTCGACGTGGCGCCGCGCCTGCGCGCGATCCATCCGCAGGTGCGCATCCTGGTGGTGACGGCGCTGGACCCGGCCGTGTTCGTCAGCCGTTCGTGGCAGGCGGGCGCGCAGGGCTTCGTCAGCAAGACCCAGGACATCAAGGAAATCCTGCGCGCGGTCGAGGCCGTGCTGGCGGGCTATACCGTGTTCCCAGTGCTGGGCCGCGGCGGCGCGCCGCGCCAGTCGATGTCGGCCGACGACGAGATGCTGCGGCGGCTGTCCGACAAGGAACTGGTGGTGCTGCAGATGCTGGCGCGCGGCATGTCGTACAAGGCCATCAGCGAAAGCCTCTTTATCAGCAACAAGACCGTCAGCAGCTACAAGGCCCGCATCATGAACAAGCTGCAGGTGTCGTCGCTGGTCGAACTGGTCGACTTCGCGCGCCGCTGCCGGTTGACGCCTTAGCGGCGGGCGCCGGCGTCACTATTCATTAGACATCGTATGACTTGCCGGCGCATGCCCGCCGCATGCGCGTCCCGCCTCAGCCTTGCGGGCCGGCCGAGCCGGACGCCTTGCGCAGCCGCTCGCGGCTGTTGGTCAGGTGCATGCGCATGGCGGCCTTGGCGGCGTCGGGGTCGCGGCGCTCGATCGCGTCGTAGATGTTCTCGTGCTCGATGCTGACCCGCTCCAGGTACTGCACGCGCTCGGGGGTGCTGACCTGCAGCCGGCTGCGCGGGATCACCATGGTGCCCAGGTGACCCATGATGTCGGTGAAATAGCGGTTGCCGGTGGCGCGCGCGATGGCCAGGTGGAAGGCGAAGTCGCTCTCTACCGCGTCATTGCCCTCGCCGGCGCCGTGCTTGAGCTCGTCCAGCGCCTGGCGCATCGCCGCAAGTTGCGCCTCGGTGCGGCGCGCGGCCGCCAGGCCGGCCGCCTCGGCTTCCACGCTGACGCGGAATTCCAGCATCGCCATCACATCCATGGCCGTGCCCAGCGTGTCCGGCCCGATCCGGAATGGCGACGGCGCTTCGGCCGGGCGTTCCAGCACGAAGGTGCCGATGCCGTGGCGCGTCTCCACCAGGCCGCTGGCCTGTAGCCGCGACAGCGCTTCGCGCACCACGGTGCGGCTCACGCCCATGGTGGCCATGATCTCGGATTCGGTGGGTAGCTTGTCGCCGGGCTTGAGCTGGCCCTGGCGGATCTCCTCGCCAAGGGCTTGTACGACTTCTTCGGCAAGCGTGCGGCCGCGGCGGCGCAACGGGGTCGGGGCGGAACTCGGGGTCGGCGCGAGAGGCTGGGCGTTCGGCATGGCAGCTACGTACGAATTCAGGGATACGGGCGGGCTTTCCCGGACTTGACCGGCCCGAGAATGCCTCATTATACTGGGTTATCAGTCATACGATGACAGATAACATACGCAACACAAGGCCCGGGTGAAGGATCGTACGCCCGGGGCCAGCCGGAGACATTGCCGAGATGACCCCTACCGCCGCCCCCATGGCGTCCGCCCATACCCCGGTCGTGACCGAACTGACCGTGGTGCCCGTTGCCGGGCATGACAGCATGCTGATGAACCTGTCCGGCGCCCATGGCCCGTACTTCACGCGCAATATCGTGATCGTGCGCGACAGCGCCGGCCATACCGGCGTCGGCGAAGTGCCGGGCGGCGAAGGCATCCGCCAGACCCTGGAAGACGCGCGCCCGCTGCTGGTGGGCCAGCCCATCGGCCAGTACCAGGCCATGCTGAACCGCGTGCGTGCGGCCTTTGCCGGCCGCGACGCCGGCGGCCGCGGCCTGCAGACCTTCGACCTGCGCATCACCATCCACGCCGTCACGGCCCTGGAGGCGGCGCTGCTCGACCTGCTCGGCCAGCACCTGGAGGTGCCGGTGGCCGCGCTGCTGGGCGAAGGCCAGCAGCGCGACGCGGTGGAGATGCTGGGGTACCTGTTCTATATCGGCGAGCGCCAGCGCACCACGCTGGACTACCGCACCGAGCCGGACGCGGACAACGCGTGGTTCCGCCTGCGCAATGAAGCGGCGATGACGCCCGAGGCCGTGGTGCGCCTGGCCGAAGCGGCGTATGAGCGCTACGGCTTCAATGACTTCAAGCTCAAGGGCGGCGTGCTGCGCGGCGACGAAGAGATGGAAGCGATCCTGGCGCTGGCCGAGCGCTTCCCCAGGGCGCGCATCACGCTCGATCCCAACGGCGCCTGGTCGCTGGCGGACGCCGTGCGCCTGTGCCGCGACAAGCGCGGCGTGCTGGCCTATGCCGAAGATCCGTGTGGCGCCGAAGACGGCTACTCGGGCCGCGAGATCATGGCCGAGTTCCGCACCGCCACCGGCCTGCCCACCGCCACCAACATGATCGCCACCGACTGGCGCCAGATGGGGCATGCGGTGCGGCTGCAGTCGGTCGACATCCCGCTGGCCGACCCGCATTTCTGGACCATGCAGGGCTCGGTGCGGGTGGCCCAGATGTGCGCCGAATGGGGCCTGACCTGGGGCTCGCATTCGAACAACCACTTCGATATCTCGCTGGCGATGTTCACGCACGTGGCGGCGGCCGCGCCGGGACGCGTCACCGCGATCGACACCCACTGGATCTGGCAGGACGGCGAACACCTGACCCGCAACCCGCTGCAGATCGAAGGCGGGCTGGTGCAGGTGCCCAAGACCCCGGGGCTGGGCGTCGAGCTCGACCCGGATGCGCTGGCGCGCGCGCACGAGCTGTACCAGCGCAAGGGCCTGGGCGCGCGCGACGATGCCGCGGCGATGCAGTTCCTGATCCCGGGCTGGCAGTTCAACAACAAGGCGCCGTGCATGGTGCGCTGACGCGCCACCGGCGACGACGCCAACGGCCATTGCCCCTCATCCATCCCGCGGCGGCAGGCCTCTCTCATCAAAAACAGTGCAGGAGACAACCATGACCACATTCCAACGCCAGGGCGCGCCGCGCCTGCCTCACTGGCTGCGCGCCGTTGCGCTCGGCTCGGTCGCCGCGGTCGCGGCGCTGACCTTCATCGGCCCGGCCGGCGCCGCGGCGCAGGACTGGCCGCAACGTCCGGTATCGGTGGTGGTGCCGTTCCCGCCGGGCGGCTCCAGCGATGCCATCGCGCGCATGCTGACGGTGCCGCTCAACGAGAAGCTGGGCCAGCCATTCGTGATCGACAACCGCCCCGGCGCGACCGGCGCCATCGGCGCCACCTACGTCAAGCGCGCGCCGGCCGACGGCTACACCATGATGGTGGCGTCGATCGGCGTCTATGCGGTCAATCCGTTCCTGCAGAAGAACCTGGCCTATGACCCGGCCAAGGACTTCGACCTGCTGACCGTGGCGGTGCGCGCGCCCAACGTGCTGGTGGCCAACCCGCAGTTCCCGGCCAACACGCTGGCGGAACTGGTGGCATACATGAAGAAGAACCCGGGCAAGGTCAGCTTTGCCTCGTCCGGCGCCGGCTCGTCCGACCACCTGACCGCGGCGCTGTTCTGGCAGAAGAGCGCCACCGACGGCCTGCACGTGCCCTACAAGGGCGGTGGCCCGGCCATCTCGGACCTGCTGGCCGGACAGGTGGACGTGTCGTTCCAGAACGTCAACGCGGTGCTGCAGCACATCCGTGCCGGCAAGCTCAAGGCGATGGCGGTGACGTCCGACAAGCGCTCGCCGGTGCTGCCCAATGTGCCCACCATGGCCGAGGCCGGCATCAAGGATGTCGAGGTCTACTCGTGGCAGGGCGTGGCCGCGCCGCGCGGCCTGCCGCCGGAGATCAAGAGCCGCCTGCACGGCGCGCTGGTGTCGTCGCTGAACGACCCCAAGATGCGCCAGAAGCTGTCCGAGAGCGGCTTCGAGGTGGTGGCCAACACCCCCGAGCAGTTCAACCAGTTCGAGGCGCAGGAGCTGCAGCGCTGGAAGACCGTGATCGAGAAGGGCAAGATCGCGCTGGACTGAAAACCGCCGCATAAAACCCAATACCAAAGCACCGACCGCGCCGGCCCTGCACGTGCATCGTGCCGCGCCGGCGCGCGCCCTCGACTGGAGACCACAGCATGACTTACGGACGCCGCAACTTCCTCAAGCAATCCTCCGCCCTGGCCGCCGGGCTCGCCGCGGGGCCGCTCGCCGGCCTGTCGTCGGCCGCGCACGCCGCGGACTGGCCCACCCGCCCGATCCGCCTGGTGGTGCCGTACACCGCCGGCGGCTCGTCGGACATCATCGCGCGCCTGATCAGCAAGCAGCTGGGCGAGGCGCTGGGCCAGTCGGTGGTGGTCGACAACCGCCCCGGCGCCAACGGCAACGTCGGCGCGGCACTGGTCGCGCAGGCGACCGACAACCACACGCTGCTGCTGTGCGATATCGGCGCGCTGGCGATCAGCCCGTCGGTCTACACCAAGCTGACCTTCAATATCGCCAAGGACCTGAAGCCGGTGTCGATGCTGGCGTATTCGCCGCACCTGCTGGTGGTGCATCCGTCGGTGCAGGTGACCAGCGTGAAGGAACTGGTGGCGCTGTCGCAGCGCAGCCAGCTCAATTTCGCCGTGACCGCCATCGGCAGCGCGCCGCACCTGGCCGGCGTGGCGGTGGAGCAGGCCACCGGCGCCAAGTGGCAGTACGTGCCCTACAAGGGCGGCTCGCAGGCCATTGCCGACACCGTCGGCGGCAGCGCCCAGGTGCTGATGAACGGTATGCTCGCCACGCTGCCGCATGTGCAGTCGGGCAAGCTCAAGCTGATCGCACAGTCCAAGCGCACGCGCATGCCGCTGCTGCAGAACGTGCCGACCATCGCCGAGCAGGGCGTGCCGAACTTCGAGTCGGGCACCTGGCAGGGCGTGATGGCCCCGGCCAGCATGCCCGATGCGATGGTGGCGCGCATCAGCGCCGAACTGATCCGCATCATCCGCGCCCCTGACTTGCGCGCCCAGCTGGTGGCGCAGGGCGCCGAAGTGGTGACGATGACGCCGGGGGAAACCGGCAAGTTCTTTGTTGCCGAGCAAACACGCTGGGCGGGGGTGGTGAAGCAGGCGGGGATCAAGCTGGAGGCTTGAGGGGCAGGTGTTGGCAAGGGATGGCTCGCATGGGGAATGCGGGCCGTTTTTTTTTGCGGGGGCCTAGAGGAGGCGTGGCCAAAAGCAAAAAGCCCCGCACCAGGCGGGGCACGTCTCAATGGCTCTTGTTATTTCCGCAGCGCCGCCGGCATCAGCCCCTGCGGCAGGTTCTGGTAGCAAACCGGCCGCAGGAACCGGTCGATCGCCGTAGCGCCCACCGAAGTCGTACGCACATCGGACGTCGCCGGGAACGGCCCGCCGTGCACCATCGCGTACGCCACCTCGACGCCGGTGGGATAGCCGTTGCACAGCACGCGCCCGGCCTTGCGTTCCAGCACCGGCAGCAGGCGCTGCGCCGCCGCGTGGTCGGCGTCGTCGAGCTGCATCGTGGCGGTCAGCTGGCCTTCGAGCTGGCGCGCCACGGTCAGCATCTCCTCCATATCGCGGCACACCACCAGCACCGTCGATGGGCCGAACACCTCGGCCTGCATGCGGTGGTCAGCCAGGAACTGCGCGGCGGTGGTTTCGAACATCTCCGGCCGGGCCTGGTTGGTGCCGCTGGCGTCCACGCCATTGCCGATGCGCTGCAAGCCGTCGAGCGATGCCAGCTGGGCCACGCCCTGCTGATACGCGGCATGGATGCCGGGCGTCAGCATGGTGGCGGCAGGCTTGCCTTGCAGCGCGCCCAGCGCCGCCGCGCGGAACTTGTCCAGCGCCGGGCCTTCGATGCCGAGCACCAGTCCGGGGTTGGTGCAGAACTGGCCGACCCCGAGCACCAGTGACTCGACCAGCTGGCGGCCGATCTCCTCGCCGCGCGCGGCGAGCGCGGCGGGCAGCAGGAACACGGGGTTGATGCTGCTCATCTCGGCATACACCGGGATCGGCTGCGGGCGCGCGTTGGCGGCGCGCATCAGCGCCATGCCGCCGGCGCGCGAGCCGGTGAAGCCGACCGCCTGGATCGCCGGATGCGACACCAGCGCGGTGCCGATGGCATTGCCCGCGCCCACCAGCAGCGAGAACACGCCCTCGGGCAGGCCGGCGTCGCGCACCGCTTGCTGGATTGCGCGCCCGACCAGCTCGGAGGTGCCCAGGTGTGCCGGGTGCGCCTTGACCACCACCGGGCAGCCCGCGGCCAGCGCCGCGGCGGTGTCGCCGCCGGCCACGGAAAAGGCCAGCGGGAAGTTGCTGGCGCCAAACACCGCAACCGGGCCGATGGCGATGCGCTGCATGCGCAGGTCCGGCCGCGGCGGGGTGCGCTCGGGCAGCGCGGGGTCGAAGGTGGCTTGCTGCCAGCGGCCCTCGCGCAGCACGGTGGCGAACAGGCGCAGCTGGCCGGCGGTGCGGCCGCGCTCGCCTTGCAGGCGCGCGATCGGCAGCGCGCTTTCCAGGTGGGCGCGCTCGATCAGCGTGTCGCCCAGCGCCTCGATGCCCGCCGCGATGGCTTCAAGGAAGGCCGCGCGCTGTTCGGGCGTGGTGTTGCGGTACGTGTCGAAGGCGGCTTCGGCCAGCGCGCAGGCGCGCTCGACCTCGGCCTCGCCGCCACCGTGGAAGTCAGGGCCGATCGCCGCGCCGGTGGCGGGGTTGATCGCCTGCAGCGTCGCTTCGGTGCCGCGCACGGCTTGCGCGCCGATCAGCATGTCGCCGGTGATTTGCATGGAAGGAATCCTTGTCAGCGTTTGGAACGGGAAGCCGGCCGGAGGGCATGCGCCCCACGGCCGGCTGGTCGGAATGCGAGGCGGGGACGGCGCGCTGGCCATCCGCGTGCCGGGTTACTGCGGTCCGAGCTTGTTGATCAGCGCGCCCAGCATCTCCATTTCCTCGCCGGTCAGGTCCGTCAGCGGCGCGCGCACGGGACCGCCGTCGCGGCCCACCAGGCGCGCGCCCGCCTTGACGATGCTGACCGCATAGCCGGCCTTGCGGTTGCGGATGGCCAGGTAGGGCAGGAAGAAGTCGTCGATCAGGCGGCCCACGGTGTCGTGGTCGTCCGCGGCGATGGCACGGTAGAAGTCCATCGCCGTCTTCGGGATGAAGTTGAACACCGCCGACGAATACACCGGCACGCCCAGCGCTTTGTAGGCCGCGGCATAGACCTCGGCGGTGGGCAGGCCGCCCAGGTAGGAGAAGCGGTCGCCCAGCTTGCGGCGGATGCTGACCATGGCTTCGATGTCGCCCACGCCGTCCTTGAAGCCGATCAGGTTGGGGCAGCGCGCGGCCAGGCGGGCCAGCTGGTCGGCGTTGAGCTTCGAATTGGCGCGGTTGTAGACGATCACGCCGATATCGACCGCCTTGCAGACTTCTTCCACGTGGGCGGCAATGCCGTCCTGGCTGGCTTCGGTCAGGTAGTGCGGCAGCAGCAGCACGCCCGCGGCGCCAAGACGCTGGGCTTCCTGCGCGTAGGCGATGGCGGTGCGGGTCGGGCCGCCGGCGCCGGCCAGGATCGGCACCTTGCCGGCGCAGGTGCGCACCGCGGTGTCGACCACGGCCGAGTAGTCCTGCGGCGTCAGCGAAAAGAATTCGCCAGTGCCGCCTGCCGCGAACAGGGCCGTGGCGCCGTAGGGGGCCAGCCATTCGAGGCGCGCGGCGTAGGACTTCGGCGCGAAGTCGCCCTGGGCGTCGAAGTCGGTGATGGGGAAGGACAGCAGGCCTTCGGAGACGATTTGCTTGAGTTCGTTGGGTGCGAGCATTGCGGCAATCCAGGGCGGGCCGGTGGCCCGGGGTGGCAGAAGCGGCTGGCTGCGGCGTGGCAGGTCAGTCGAGTTATCAGTCATCGTACGACAAGAAAATTGGGATGGCAATAGGGGACGGACGTTCCCCGGGTTAACCGGGAGCGGAACGCCTTCTACGCATCAGAGCAAGAAGGGATAGCATGAGCGGCGGGTGCATGACATCACGTTGGGGTGCGTCGTACGGTCGGTGGCCCACGGTACGGCGCAGGCGGCACAGCGCCATGTTGTCGGACAACGTAATTCGCATGACGCCTGATCCACTCAGCGAATTTGAACCGACCATGCAAAGCTGGCGCGCCACGGGCATCCCGGCGCTGGCACACTGGCGTCCTGGACCAAAGGGGGAGAGCGGTGGGAGAGTTACAGGCCTTGCTGGAAAACCACGGGCTGATGCTGGTGTTCCTGAACGTACTGGTCGAGCAGGCCGGCCTGCCGGTGCCGGCCTATCCGATGCTGTTCGTCGCCGGCGCGCTGGGCGTGCAGGAGACCGGGCCGTCGATCGGCGCGGTGCTGGCCGCGGTCATCGTCGCCTGCCTGATTGCCGACACCGGCTGGTACTTCGCCGGGCGCCGGCTGGGGCAGCCGATGCTGCGCACCATCTGCAAGGTCTCGATCTCGCCCGATTCCTGCATCCGCCAGACCCAGTCGCTGTACCTGCGCGTGGGACCGCGCTCGCTGGTGGTCGCCAAGCTGCTGCCGGGCGCCGGCGCGCTGTCGACCGCGATGGCCGGCATGACTGGCACGCCGCTGCCGGTATTCCTGTTCTACGACGCGATCGGCGCGCTGGTGTGGGCCGGCAGCGGGCTGCTGATCGGCGTGGTGTTCAGCGACTTCATCGATGCCATTCTTGAGGGCTTCAGCACCTACGGCCATATGGCGCTGGTGGCGGTGGTGGGGGCCTTCCTGGTATTCCTGGCCTGGCGCTCGTGGCGCCGCCTGCGGCTGCTGCGCATCACGAAGCGAGTGCCGCGCATGAGCGTGGATGAGCTGGAATCGCGGCGGCTGGCCGGCGCGCTGCCGGTCGTGATCGACGTGCGCGCCCATGGCGACGTGCCGATGGAGCGCATTCCCGGCTCGATGGTGCTCGACATGCAGGGCGCGCTCGACAGCCTCGACGCGCTCGGCGTGGCGCCCGCCGAAGCCGACATCGTGGTCTATTGCGCCTGCCCGAACGAGATGTCCGCGGCGCTGCTGGCCGAACGCCTGCGCGTGGCCGGCTATCCCAGGACCTGGGCGCTGGCCGGCGGCTTCGACGAATGGAAGCGGCGGCACGGCGCCACCGTGCCGCCCGCCGTCACCCATCCCGGCACGGGCCAGGCGACGGGACGCTGAGCCCCGGCCCTCAGCGCTGGCCGGCGGTCTGGAACACCGACAGGTCGGGGTAGATCGCGCGGATCTTCTGCCATTCGGCAGCATTGAAGAACTGGCACTTGCCGGCGCCGAAGCGCTTGGACACTTCGACGCAGAAGCGCACCGCCTCGGCGATGTCGATCTCGTGGTTGGCCGAGGTCGCGCTGCCCGACACCACCGACTGCGCCGTCACCGCCACGCCTACCACCGGCGCCTGCGTGGCCACGTGCGGCTGCATGATGCTGTTGAAGTGGTACAGGCCGTTGTGGTACGGCGTGATGTCCTGCAGCGAGAGCGGGAAGGTCACCGCCGGGCAGCCGGTGGTCGATTCCATGGCCGCTACCAGGTCCGGCGCCACGCGCAGGATATAGCCCTGCATCGCCGTCGGCGAGATCGCAAAGCCGCGGTGCTTGACGATGCTGTTGCCCTTGGACGCATCGATCGACAGGATCGCGTCCATTTCCGGCAGCACCTGGTAGTCGTTCATGGTGTCGGACGACACCGGCATGCCCATGAACGGCACCGGGTCGTGCGGCACCATCGAGACATTGGTCGACAGGTGCGTGGTCACGATCACGTCGCCCGCCACGTGGTCGTCGCGCGCCTTCATCTGCGCCAGCTTCAGCGCCACCGCCAGGCAGCCGATCGGGCCATCGGCATCGGACACCAGCCCCACCAGTTCCGGACGCGCGCCGATGGCGCCGTTGCGGCCGATCACGCCCAGCGTCGGCGCCGTGCCGCCGCCGCGCTTGCCGGCGCTGCCCGGGATCACGATGGTGATGAAGTCGGTGGTGTTGGCCGTGTTCTCGGGCGGCGCGTTGTTGACCGTGGTGACTTGCACCGACACGCCGGCGTTGGCGTAGGGCGCGAACAGTTCGCTGACGAGCGCGCCGTTGGCGTGCGGGCTGTCCAGGGCTTCGTGAATGACCAGCGTCTGCTGCAGGGCCATGGCTTTCTCCAAAGTTTGCCCCCGCCGCGCGGTGCGGGCAGGGCGTTCTACAAATCGGTCAGAACTGGTGGCGCAGGCCGACCATCACCGTGGTCTGGGTGTCGCGCCCGTCCAGCGGCGTGCCGCTGCCGCCGGTCCAGCTGGTGGTGTTGTTGCCGAACAGGCCCGACCAGTCGCCGTGGACGCGGTCGTAGGCCAGCGCCAGGTAGGCGTCGGTGCGCTTGCTGAATGCATAGTCGGCAACGGCATACGCGGTGGTTCGGTTGCCGCTGAAGTTGTCGGCGCGGGTGCGGTTGTGCATCACGCTGCCGGTCAGGGTGACGTTGCCGGTCACGGCGTAGCTCGCGCCCAGCGTGAAGAAGTCGTCGTGGCGGCTGCCGCCGAACACCGAGCTGATCGCCGCCCGGTTGGTCGGCGTGGCCGCGGTCGACATGCTGGTGATGGTGGCCGTATCGGTGCCGCCCTTCGACGAGTCGAAGCCCGCGTCGCGGTCGCTGTGGATGTAGTTGGCGAACAGGCTGGCGCGGCCGACCGCGGCCTTCAGGCCGGCCAGGTAGATGTTGGCGTTGCGGCTCTGGCTGTCGCGGGTCTGCTGGAAGTCGCCGACCGCGGTGATCGGCCCGGCCGCGTACCTGACGCCAAACGACATCGATGACATCGCGCGGGTGTTGCCCGCGGTCTCGCCCAGCGCGTATTCCGCGATCACCGACACCGGGCCGAAATTGCCGGTATAGCTGACGGCGTTGTCGTAGCGCTGGCCGGTCAGGTAGACCATCCACGCATTGGACGGCGCCGCGCCCACGCCAAGCGGATCGACGTAGTACAGCATGGTGTTGGCGGTGGTGTACTGCCGGCCCAGCGCCAGCTCGCCCCAGCGGTTGCCGATCTTCACGTACGCCTGGCGCCCGAACAGCTGGCCTTGCTGGTCGAGCCGGCCGGTATCGGCCAGCAGCCCGTTCTCCAGCACGAAGCCCGCCTTTACGCCGCCGCCCAGGTCCTCGACGCCCTTCAGGCCGAAGCGGCTGCCGGACAGGAAGCCTTCGCCGCCCTGTTGCAGGCCGACCTGCGCGTCGCCGGCGGGGTTGGAGTGGGTCTGGTATGTCAGCGCGGTATCGATGACGCCGTACAGCGTGACGCCAGACTGGGCCATGGTGGTGACGGGCAGGGCCACCAGCGCGGGAAACACCAGGCGCACGGCATGGCGAAGGGTTGGGCTCATTGTGGTTTCTCCTCCAGAAGGCAAAAGGGAGGCCTCGCGGGCTGCGCTGGGCGGCCCGCGGGCGGATTCTTGTTTGGTTGCTATGGGCTTGGTGGCCCGATGTGGCTCGCTTGCTGATTCACGATCCATCGCGAGTGTGTGCTCCCCTCTCCCGCTCGCGGGAGAGGGGCCGGGGGTGAGGGCAGGCGCATGGCAAGCATCGCGACGGGCCACTTCGTGGAGACTCCAGCCCTCACCCCCGCCCCTCTCCCATAAATGGGAGAGGGGAGAAAACACTCAGACTTCAAAGCCCGGCCAGTCCACCATCCCCGCCGGCCCAGTGATCTGCGATAACGCGAACGCCTCGCCCTCGCGAATCGTCTCCACCTTGCCCTCGGCAGGGAACCACAGCGCATTGCGCTCGCCCAGCACCAGGCCGGTGGTGCCATCGGAATACAGCGCCGAGCCTTCCGGCAGCGCAAACACCTGTTCCGGCGCGTTGATGTGCAGGAACTCCGCCAGCCGCTCTTCGCGGCTTTCGCCGTTGTGCCCGGCGGGCTTGCCGCTGATGAAGTGCGGGTTGATCTGGAACGGCACCAGTCCCAGTGCGCGCAGCGACGGCGGCTGCACGATCGGCATGTCGTTGGTGGTGCGGATGGTCGGGCAGGCGACGTTGCTGCCGGCGCTCCAGCCCACGTACGGCGTGCCGGCGCGCACCTTGGCGCGGATGGCCTCGACGATGCCGGCGTCATACAGGCGCTTGAGCAGCGCGAAGGTATTGCCGCCGCCGACCGCGATGGCCTCGGCCTGCTGCACGGCGCGCAGCGGATCGGCACTGTGATGGATCGATTCCAGCGCGTAGCCCAGCTTTTCGAACACCGGCCTGACCATGCCCTCGTAGGTATCGAAGCTGAAGGTCACGCCGGCGAACGGTACGAACAGCACCTTGCGCGGCTCATGCTTCAGCAGCGTGTGGAGTTGCTCGCCGGCGTGCTCGAGATAGCCGAGGTTGTCCTTGCGCGAGCTGCTCATCAGGAGGATGCGTTGGGTCATGTCTTGCTTTCCGTCGGTTCAGGTGTGAGGTCAGGCGATCGCTGCGCGCACCAGCGCGGCAACGCGGTCGATCTCGTCATGCGTGTTGAAGTAGTGCAGCGACACGCGCGCCATGGTCGACACGCCGTAGCGCGCCAGGATCGAATCGGCCATGAAGCTGCCGGCTTCGATGATGCATTGCTGCGCTTCCAGCGCGGCCACGATGCGGGCCGGGTCGACGCCGCGCACGTTGAACGGCACGATGCCGATGCGCTGGGCCACGTCGGCCGGGCCGTACAGCTCGAAGCCGGGGATCGACGACAGCTTCGCCACCGCGTATTCCGTCAGGTCGCGCACGCGCGCTTCGATGGCGTCGATGCCGATCGCGGCGGCGTAGTCGATGGCGGTGCCAAGACCCAGGATGGCCGGCACGATCGGGCAGCCCGCTTCGAAGCGCTTCGCGCCCGGCACCAGCGACACTGCGCCGGTGGCGCGGTCATAGGCGCCGTTCCACCAGCCCACCAGCATCGGCTCGACCTGCGCGATCAGCTCGCGGCGCACGTACAGGAAGCCGGAGCCCTCGGTCGCGCGCAGCGCCTTGCGGCCGCAGCCGGCGAGGAAATCGCAGTTCAGTTCGGCAACGTCCGAGCGCAGCATGCCCACGCTCTGCGCGCCGTTGACCAGCGACAGCACGCCGCGCTGGCGCGCCACCGCGCAGATCTGCGCGGCGGGCTGCACCGTGCCGGTGGAATTGGGCAGGTGCGAAAACGTCAGCAGGCGCGTGCGCGGCGTGATGGCCGCGGCAAATGCCTCGGCCGACAGCAAGCCTTCGGCATCGGCGGCCACCATCTTCACCACGATGCCGTGCGATTGCTCGAGCCGGCGCCACGGCAGCAGGTTGCTCAGCATCTCGGTGTCGGCCACCAGCACTTCATCGCCGGCTTGCCAGGCGATGCCGCGCGCGACGATCGAAATGCTCTCGGTCGCGTTCTTGGTGAAGGCGAGCTCGTCGGCCGCGCAGTTCAGCCATCGGGCCAGCGTGGCGCGCACGGCTTCGACGCGCGCATAGGTCTCTTTGCGGAATGCCGGCAGGTAGATGCCGACATGGCCGGTGTCGAGCAGGTAGCTGCGCACGGCGTCGAGCACGGCGTCGGGCGGAATCGACGCGGCGGCGGTATCGAGATAGATGGTGGAAGCCGTCAGCGGGGTGTCGGCGCGGATTGCCTGGATATCCATGGAACGTCTCGGGAAATGACAGAGGGGCGCAGCGCGTGCGCCCGCAGGTAGGGCTTACTTCTTCAGCTTGGTGACCGAACCGAAGAAGCTGAACAGGGCATCGCCCGCGATCACGCCGCCGGCGAAGGCGCTCATCTTGGCCACATGCTTGTCGCCGCGCAGGCGCTGCAGCACGAAGCGGATTGCTAGGCCCGCCAGCACCGCCCAGCCGGCCAGCGGCGAGGCGATCAGCATGCCGGTCGAGAGCAGGATGCCGAGCTGGCGCTTCGAGCCGCCGAGCCACTGCAGCAGGGCGCCGGGAACGGCCCAGATCATCAGGTTGCGCGCGATCTCGGCCGACGAGCCCGCCTTGATCGAGGCCGCGTAGACGCGGTCCACCGGCGGAATCAGGCCCTGCGCGAAGAAGCTGCCGTGGAACACCAGCACCACCACCGCGGCCACCGCGAAGCCGATCATCGCGGCCAGGAACTGCTGCCTGCGCCCGGACAGCTCGGCCTCCATGTCGCGGCCTTCGCCGCGCAGCAGGTAGCCGGTCTTGAGGTCGTAGCCCATGTCGGCGAAGGCCGGGCCAGTGGCGGCCGAAAAGCCCACCAGCACCGCCAGCGCCGTGGGCGGGAAGCCGATCAGGATGCCGATGGTCAGCGTGATCAGCGCCACCGCGAAGGCCGGGAACCAGCCCGAATGCATCGCCGCGATGCCGACGATCAGCTCGTGCACGTAGGCGGCAAAGGCCGCGTACAGCACGAACAGCACCAGCATGCCCAGCGACATGTCCGAGATATGGCCGGCCAGCACCGAGATCAGCAGCGCGATCGCCAGGTAGACCAGGAAGCCGCCCGACAGGATGCGGCTGGCGCGCGCGGCCGGGACTTCGATGGTGCGCGCGTCGGCCGCCGGGGCGTGGCGCGCGCGGCGGATTTCATGGGCCACCTGGAACAGCGCGACGATGCCCGCGCCGATCATCAGCCCGTGCGGGATATAGGCCTTGGCGATGTCGATGCCGGTCAGCGCCACCGAATAGCCGCGCACCAGCAGGCCGATGCCGAACATGGTCAGTGCCGCCAGGTTGCCCAGGAAGGCCGCGCCGAACGCGGACATCGGCACGCCCAGCCATGCGCCGCCCACGCCCACGGCGATGCCCAGTCCCAGGAAGGCCGCCTTGCGCCCGCCGCGGTCGCCGGCCCAGATGGCCTCGGCGGTGGCGATGCCGGCCGGCCAGGTGCCGGTGGCCGGGAAGATCTTGCTGCCGAACAGGAAGTACAGCATCGCGCCGTCGACGAACATGGCGATCACCGCGCCGATCAGCATCGGCGTGGCCAGCTCGGGCATGCCCATCGCATACGGCACGCCGATCGGGATCATCAGCGAGTTGGCGGCGCCGAAGGTGGCCGACGAGATCGCGGTCTGCACCAGGTTCTGGCGCTCGAGCACGCGGAAGCGCCGCGTGATCTCGAGCGGAATGCGCGAGAACACGATCGCGATCAGCGCGCCGATGATCGAGGTGTTGGCCGAGATCCCCAGCGACACGATCAGCTGCATGCCGATCATGGCGCCGAACACGGACAGCGCCACGGAGACCAGCAGCAGCAAGGGCTCCATGAAGCGCGTCCGTGTCGCGGGCGGCGCCGCCATCGGCGCGTTCAGTTGTGTTGGCATGGTCATGTCTTCCACCGCTCCCCGTAGTGTTGTCTGGTTTTGTCTGTTGTGTGTGATGCCTGGCGCGCGCTCAGCGCATGAAACCGGCCACCGGGCCGATGGTGCTGCGCGCCGTGCGCAGCGCCTGCAGCCAGCGCGGCGCCGCCTCCGGCGTCAGCCGCTGCAGCGGACCGGCGATGGCCAGCGACCCGACCACCGCCTGGGTGTCGCGGTGATGCAGCGGCAGCGCCAGCCCGGCCACCGTGGCGGCGGACTCCTCGCAGGTGTAGGCCCAGCCGTCGGCGCGGACCTGCGCCAGCCGCGCTTCCAGCCCGGGCGCGTCGCCGCCAAGCCGGCGCCGGAACGCCTCCGGCTGGAACGCCAGCATGGCCTTGGCATGCGCGCCCGCCTCGAGGGCGAAGCGTTGGCCCACCTCGATCGAAAAGCGCAGCTGGTGCTGGCTGTGCGCGATGTCCGTGCACAGGCCGTGGTCGCCGTCCAGCCACGACAGGAACACGGTTTCACCGCATTCCCGCGCCAGCGCCTCGAGCGCGGGCTGCACCACCTCGGCCGGCGAGAAGGTCTTGCGCGTGACCTGGCCCAGCTCGAACCAGCGCAGCCCGAGCGCGTAGCGTCCCTGCGCGTCCTGCACCAGGAAGCCGTTGGCGGCGAACGTCGCCAGAACGCGGTGCACCACGGCATGGTGCACGCCGCTGTGGCGCGCCAGGTCGCGCACGCCCCAACAGGGCTGGCGCACGGTGAAGTGGGTCAACAGCGCCAGCGCGCCGTCCAGGGTCTTGAGCATTGCCGAGCTGAACTTCGAATTGCGTTGTCTCTATATAAGAGACAACGTCTCTGATACAGAGAAATGCTAGGCCTCGCTGTCACCCGCAACAATCAGGGTTAACGCGCAGTCGTCTCCCGGATCGGGGCGAATATCGACCCATGCGCCCTTGCCTATACTTGGCGCAGGCCGACTGCTACGGGAGGCGCCCATGGCTGCGGAAGACCACGGTTACGGCGACGAAGCGGCCCGCATCGCTCACCGCCGCCGCCTGCTCGGCATCGCGCCGCGCACGCATGAGGGCCAGCGCAACTGGGCGCTGGCGTTGTCCGGCGGCGGCATCCGCAGCGCCACGTTCTGCCTTGGCGTGATGCAGGCGCTGGCCGGCACCGACATGCCGGCCAACACCACGGCTGCGACGCCGGACAGCAGCAGGCCCCAGACCCCCGCGGCAAGCACCGCCGCCTCGGCGCAGACCGTGCCGGGCCTGGCTTCGCTGCTGGCCCAGTTCGATTACCTGTCGACCGTCAGCGGCGGCGGCTATCTCGGCGCTTTCTTCGTCAGCCTGTTCGTGCCCGGTCGCCTGCGCCGCGGCACCGGCCCGGTCCAGGCCGCGGCCGAGGCGTACCACACGCTGCAATGCGAGCCGCCGGGGCGCATCCACACCTCGGTCTCCTATGCCGCCGATCCCGGCCGCGGCGCGGTCGCGTGGCTGCGCGAGAACGGCCGCTACCTGTCGCCCACGGGCGCGGGCGACAACCTCTATGCCGCCGCGCTGGTGGCGCGCAACTGGCTGGCGATGCACTACGTGATCGGCAGCGCGCTGCTGGTGTTGCTGTCGCTGCTGGCGCTGCTGCTGCACGGCGCGGCGGGCGCCTGGTACGGGTTCGGACGCTATGAGATGGACCTGCTCCACGATGCGCGGCAGGCCTTCAACCAGGGCGAATGCGCGATCTGGTGGAGCCCGCTGCTGTGGCTGCCGCTGGTGACGGTGGTGCTCGGCGCGGTGCCGCCCGGCCTGGCGTACTGGCTGGTCTATCCGCGCGCCAGCGAGCCGCAGGCGCCGGGCCGCTTCTTCAGCCCCGCGCCGATGCTGGCCACGCTGCTGGGACTGCTGTTGCTCGCCGCCGCGTACTGGTCGGAACGGATCGGCGCGCAGCCGCTGCCTGCGCAACTCTTTGCCGCGCTGGGCGGGCTGGCCTGGCTTGGCGTGCTGGCCTGCCTGGTAATGCTGCAGGGCGAGCCGCGCACGGTGTCCGGCTATCGCGTGCGGGCCACGCGTGCACTGCGCACGGCGGTCACGCTGACGCTGTGGCTGGCGGCACTGGGCGTGGCCGATACCGTCGCGCGCACCACTTACCTGTATGCCCAGGCTGCCGGCCATCCGTGGGGGGTGGCGCTGCCCGCGAGCGCTCTGGGCGTGCTGGTCTGGCTGGTGCGCTACGGCGCGCGCCGGCTCGACGAAGGCCGCAAGGGCAGCGCCGGTACTGCCTGGCGGGCATTGTGGGCACGCCTGCCGGTTTCGCTGCTGGCCGGGGCGGCCGCGGCGGTGCTGGCTTTGCTGCTGTACGTGCTGTGGTCGTGGCTGGTGCTGTGGGTGCGCTGGAATGGCCGCGAGCCGGTCGACTGGCTGGTGTATGGCACCGCCTACACCGGGCCGGCGCTGGCTACGCTGACGGCCGTGGCACTGGTGCTGGCGCTGGTCGCCGGCCGCTTTACCGGCTTCCTGAACCTGTCCACGCTGCAACCTTTCTACGCGGCGCGCCTCACGCGCGCTTACCTTGGCGCATCCAATGGCGAGCGCTTTGCCGCGCCCGATCCCGATCCGGTGGCGGACCGGCGCCGGCGCGCGCGCTTCAGCGTGGCCGAGCCCGTGCCGGGCGACCAGCTCAGCCTCAATGCCTACTACGATCCGCACGTGCTGGCGCCGCTGCACCTGATCAACGTGACGCTGAACCTGACCGTCGATCCGGCCGAGCAGCTGGTCCAGCGCGACCGCAAGGGCAAGCCGCTGTGCCTGGCACCGGGCGCCGGCCTGCCGCAGCCGGGTGCGGCAAGCGCGGTCGCGCCGGACGCCTATGCGCGCTTCACCGTCGATGGCTGGCAGTGCTGCCCGGATCTGTCATGGCCCTCGTCGGGCAAGCTGGCGCAAGCGCTGACGGTGGGTGACTGGATCGCGATCTCGGGCGCGGCGGTGTCCACCGGGCTGGGCCGTGCCACGACGCTAGGCACATCGCTGCTGCTGGGGCTGGCCAACCTGCGGCTGGGCACATGGTGGCCGTCGTTCCCGGCCCGCTACGCGCGTCGCGGCGGGCGCGAGGGCGAGCGCTGGCGCCATCCCGAACGCGCCACGCATCCGTGGCTGGCCGCCGGCATCTTCCGCACGCAGTATTACCTGGGGTGCGAGCTGAGCGGCCGCTTCCATGGCACGCGGCGCGGCTGGCAATACCTGTCGGACGGCGGTCATTTCGACAACACCGGCGTCTACGAGCTGCTGCGTCCGGGCCGGAACGTCGCGCTGATCGTGCTGTGCGACTGCGGGGCCGATCCCGACTATCGCTTCGGCGACCTTGCCAACCTGATCCGCCTGGCGCGCATCGACCATGGCCTCGAGATCGTCGTCGATACCGAGGCCGCCACCACGCATCCGGTGCTGAGCCGAGTCTTCGGCATGCCGGACGATTTCGTGCCGGGCCAGCCGTCCAGCGCCGGCACCGGCGACAAATGCGCGGTGCTGCTCGACGTGTTCCGCACCGACCCGGCCTGCGCGGCGCCGCGCGCGCGCGTCTGCCGCATCGTGCTGATCAAGCCGCGGCTGGTGTCATGGGCGCCGGCCGACGTGCGGCACTATGGCGCCACGCACCCGGCCTTCCCGCAGCAAGGCACCGGCGACCAGTTCTTCGACGAGGCGCAATGGGAGAGCTACCGGGCCCTGGGACACGCGCTTGGCAAGCGCGTGCTGGGCGGCGACGTGGGCAAGGCGCTGCTGGCCTGATCGCGCGCCAAGCTGGCCTCAGCGCACGAAGCCGATCACGTCTTCCAGTCGGCCGCTGGCATCGCGCAACGCTTCCAGCAGCCGCGGCACGGCGGCGTCGTCAAGCCGCTGCTGCGGCCCGGCGATGGCGACCGAGCCCACCACCGCACTGCGGTCGCGCGACCACAGCGGCAAGGCCAGGCCGGCGACGCTGGCCGCGGCTTCCTCGCGCGTATGCGCCCAGCCGCGTTCGCGCACCTCGGCCAGCTGCTGCTCGATGCGCTCGCGTTCCAGCGTGGTATGCGGACCCATGCGCGCCACGCCCTGGCGGTACACCTCGTCGCGGAAGGCCTCGTCCTGGAACGCCAGCATGGCCTTGGCATGCGCGCCGGCATAGAGCGGGAAGCGCTCGCCCAGCTCGATCGAAAAGCGCAGCTGATGCTGGCTGTGCACCAGCCCCACGCACAGGCCTTCATGGCCGTCGAGCCACGACAGGAACACGGTCTCGCCGCTCTGCGCGGCCAGTTTCTCCAGCACCGGGCGTACGATCTCGTCGGGCGAGAAGCTCTTGCGCACTACCTGTCCCAGCTCGAACAGCCGCAGCCCCAGCGAATACTTGCCGGTGGCCGAATCCTGCACCAGGAAGCCGTTGGCGGCGAACGTGGCCAGCACGCGGTGCACTACGGCGTAATGCACGCCGCTGTGCTTGGCCAGCTCGCGCACGCCCCAGGTGGGCTGGCGCACGGTGAAGTGGGTCAGCAGGGCCAGCGCGCCGTCCAGTGTCTTGAGAGTCATCGATCGTTCCTTCGCATCGGGCTGAATGGTAAGGGCAAGCTGCGCGCGGCTCAATCCTTGCGCCCCGGCTGTGGCCCCACCGCGCCCGGCGATACCCACGCCGCCCGCAGGGCCGCAAAGCCGCCGCCAGCACGATCCGCGCAGGCTCACTAACATAGCGAACCATCCGCATTGCAGCGGCGGCGCACGTGTGGCGCCCGCCAGACCACGACATGAATCGCGACTCTCTCCCCGCCGGCAACGGCGTTGCCTATTCGGTGCTCGACCTCGCCCCCATCCCGCAAGGCAGCGATGCCGGCCAGGCCATGCGCAACTCGCTCGACCTGGCGCGCCATGCCGAGCAGCTGGGCTACCACCGCTACTGGCTGGCCGAGCACCACAACATGCCCGGCATCGCCAGCGCCGCCACCGCGGTGCTGATCGGCTATGTCGCCAACGGCACCCAGCGCATCCGCGTGGGCTCGGGCGGCGTGATGCTGCCCAACCACTCGCCGCTGGTGATCGCCGAGCAGTTCGGCACGCTGGCCTCGCTCTATCCGGGCCGCATCGACCTGGGCCTGGGCCGCGCGCCCGGCACCGACCAGGCCACCGCGCGCGCCCTGCGCCGCCATCTGGCCAGCGACAGCGCCGATACCTTCCCGCAGGACGTGGAAGAGCTGCAGGCCTACTTCGACGACGTGCGCCCGGGCCAGCGCCTGCGCGCGGTGCCCGGGGCCGGCCTGAAGGTGCCGATCTGGCTGCTGGGCTCGAGCCTGTTCAGCGCGCAGCTGGCCGCGGCGATGGGGCTGCCGTTCGCCTTCGCCTCGCACTTTGCGCCGGGCTTCATGCGCCAGGCGCTGGACCTGTACCGGCGCACCTTCCGCCCGTCCGAGACGCTCGACCGGCCCTACGTGATGCTCGGCCTCAATGTGTTCGCGGCCGATACCGGCGACGAGGCGCGCCGGCTGTTCAGCTCGCTGCAGCAGCAGTTCCTGGCGCTGGTGCGCGGCACGCCGGGGCAGCTGCGCCCGCCGGTCGACGATATCGAAGCGCTCTGGAACGAGAGCGAGGCTGACCATATCCGGCGCTCGCTGGCGTGCTCCGTGGTGGGCGACCCGGATGTGGTCGGCGCCGGCATGCAGCGCTTTGTCGATGACCTGCAGCCGGACGAGCTGATGATCACCGGCCAGATCTACGAGCACCAGGCGCGGCTGCGATCGTTCGAGATCGCCGCGGCTGCCGCGCGCAGCCTCAAGGCCAACGCCGCGCTCTGAGCCGTTGCCGGTATGACGCACGCCGCACTTGCGGCGTGCGCCGGCCGCTGTCTTTCATTTCCTGCCGGTTCTGGTTTGCATAGCGCCGAGGCGCTCGGATACATTAGAAGGCCGACACCAGACAGAGGCGTGGCCACCCAGGCACGCGCCCACATAGTCCGCCCGATCCGCCGCCCCCAAGCAATCTCCAGGGGCCGAGGGGCAGCGACGACAGGAGACAGCGATGGACCTGCGGCAACGCGAGCACATCGAGACGGTGGTCCAGGCCACCGCCTACCTATCCCCGCCAGCCCTGCTCGCGGAGCGCATCGCGCATGACGCGATCATCCAGAATTCATGGCGGCGCTGCGTGCACCAGTACGGGCTCGATCCCTCGCGCATGCAGGAGGCGCGCATCCTGCCGCAGACGCGCCTGCGCGAACACCAGGAACGCATCGACGACTTCGCCCGCATCGCCCGCCACGGCCTGCAGAGCCTGCACGCGCAGGTGGCGGCGCTGGGCTATGTGGTGCTGCTGACCGATGCGCAGGGCGTCACGGTCGACTATATCGGCGACACCCACACCGATGCCGCGCTGCGCCACGCCGGCCTCTACCTTGGCGCGGAATGGAGCGAGAGCGGCGCCGGCACCTGCGCGGTCGGCACCGCGCTGGTCACCGGGCAGGCGCTGACCGTGCACCAGGCCGACCATTTCGATGCCACCCATATCCCGCTGACCTGCACCGCCGCGCCGCTGTTCGACACGCATGGCACGCTGCACGCCATCCTCGACATCTCCGCGCTGGTCTCGCCGCAGGCCAAGGACAGCCAGGGCCTGGCGCTGCAGATGGTGCGCATCTACGCCGCGCATATCGAGAACGCCAACTTCCTGCGCGCGCACCGGCGCGACTGGATCCTTAAGCTTAACGTCGCGCCCGAGTTCGTCGACGTCAACCCGGAATACCTGCTGGCGCTCGACGATGCCGGCCGCATCGTCGGCCACAACCATCGCGCCCGCCTGATGCTGGAAACCGAACTGGCCGGCATGCCCGGCGCCACCGTGCTCGGGCAGCCGTTCGAGACCTTGTTCGACGCCCGGCTCGAAGACCTGGGCCGCTATGTCTACTCGCGTCCCAGCGAGCAGCGCCTGGTCGCGCTCAACCGCAGCGGCGGCCTGCTGTACCTGAGCGTGATGCCGCCCGCGCTGGGCTGGCAAGCTCCAGCGGCACCGGCGCAGGTGGCGATGCCGGCGCCGCTGGCGGCGCTCAGCGGCGGCGACGCCGCGCTGGCGCAGCAGCTGGAGCGCGCCGCGCGTCTGGTCGATTCCCCGATCCACCTGCTGATCCAGGGCGAAACCGGCAGCGGCAAGGAGTTCTTCGCCAAGGCGCTGCACCAGGCCAGCGCGCGCCGCGCCGGGCCCTTTGTCGCGGTGAACTGCGCGGCGATTCCGGAGACCCTGATCGAGAGCGAGCTGTTCGGCCACCTGCCCAACAGCTTTTCGGGCGCCGGCTCGCGCGGCAAGCGCGGGCTGATCCAGGAGGCCGACGGCGGCACGCTGTTCCTGGACGAGATCGGCGACATGCCGCGCGAGCTGCAGTCGCGGCTGCTGCGCGTGCTGGCCGAGGGCGAGGTGCTGCCGGTGGGCGCCGCGCGCCCGGTGCCGGTACGCCTGCGCGTCATTTCGGCCACGCACCATCGCCTGGAGCAATTGGTGGCCGACGGCCGCTTCCGCGAGGACCTCTACTACCGCCTGAACGGCGCGCGCTTCGAACTGCCGCCGCTGCGCGCCCGCACCGACCTGGACTGGCTGGTGCGCAAGCTGCTGCAGGAAGGCGCGGTCGAACCGGTGACGCTGTCACCGGCCGCGAGCGAGCGGCTGCGCCGCCACCGCTGGCCGGGCAACCTGCGCGAACTGCGCAACGTGCTGGAGTACGCGCGCGCGGTCTGCAGCGGCGGCTATATCGACGTGCACGACCTGCCCGATGCCGTCGCCGGCACCGCCGAACCGGCTGCCGTAGCGGCCCAGCCGGCATCAGCCGATCGCGCCCCGGACCACGGCACCGCCGCCCCGTTCGACCCGCACCAGCTGCCCCCCGAGGGCATGCTGCTGATGCAGTACCTGCGCGCCTCGGGCTGGAACCTGAGCGCGGTCGCGCGCCAGATCGGCATCAGCCGCATGACGCTGTACCGGCGCATGGAGCGCTACGGCATCCAGTCGCCTAACCGGCGCGACGGCGGGGAGCAGGCGTAGCACTGCGCCGTAGGCAAGGCCGGCAGCGCTGGCGCGGCTGCCGGGCGTACCCGTTTCTGCGACGCCGTTCGCGGCCTTTCGTCTTCCGGATTTCTCTTGACGCCGGCTTTCGCCAGGCGTGCGGCCACGCCGGTGATAAGACGTTACGCGTGTCCACTCCATACACCTGCACTGTGACACCTGTCTCGCCCTGACGGCCACCCAGGCCGCTCGCCCGTCGCAAGCGGCAGCGATTTTTGCGGGTTATCCCTGAAGCCAGGGCCCCGCAACCGCCCGCCTTGTGCCATCGCGATGCCATCCGGCCACTGGCACAGCCATTGCAATGTCGCCTGTCACCACAACGACAACACAGGAGACAGGCAATGGGGCAGCCAAGGTTCGCCGATGCGCCGCTGGTCGGCATCATCGCCAATCCGGTTTCGGCGCGCGACATCCGCCGCGTGATCGCCAACGCCAACAGCCTGCAACTGGCTGACCGCGTCAATATCGTGCTGCGGCTGCTGGCCGCGCTGTCATCGTGCGGCGTGCAGCGCGTGCTGATGATGCCCGATCGCGAGGGCCTGCGCGTCATGCTGGCACGGCACCTGGCGCACCGCCAGGGACCGGATTCGAGCCTGCCCGAGGTCGCGTATCTGGACATGCCGGTGGCCTCGCGCGTCGACGACACGCTGCATGCCGCGCGCTGCATGGCCGATGCCGGCGTGGCAGCGATCATCGTGCTGGGCGGCGACGGCACCCACCGCGCCGTGGCGCGCGAATGCGGCGCGGTGCCGATCGCAGGACTGTCGACCGGCACCAACAATGCCTACCCCGAGATGCGCGAGCCCACCATCACCGGGCTCGCCACCGGCCTCTATGCCACCGGCCGCATTCCAGCCAGCCAGGCGCTGGCGTCGAACAAGCGCCTGGACATCGTCATCCGCGACGGCAATGGCACCTTCCGCCGCGACATCGCGCTGGTCGACGCGGTGATCTCGCACGAACACTTCATCGGCGCGCGCGCGCTGTGGAAGACCGACACGCTGGCCGCGGTCTACGTGTCCTTTGCCGACCCCGAGGCGATCGGGCTGTCCGCCATCGCCGGCTTGCTCGAGCCGGTGGGTCGGCGCGAAGCGGGCGGCCTTGCGATCGAACTGGCGGCGCCGGGCGCGGGCGAATTCGAACTGAGCGCGCCGATTGCGCCCGGCCTGATGTGCACCGTTCCCATCGCCGGCTGGCAGCGGCTCGCGCACGGCCGCCCCCATCGCGTGCGCCAGCGCAGCGGCGTCGTCGCGCTGGACGGCGAGCGCGAGCTGACCTTCGGCCCGGACGACGAAGTCACCGTCACGCTGCACGACCACGCATTCCGCAGCATCGACGTCGCCGCGTGCATGCGCCACGCGGCGCGCCACCAGCTGATGCGCAGCGTGCCGCAGCACGTCCTGGCCTGAGCACGCCGGGCCGCGCACCCACCGATTTTCTTGAAGTGCAACACCTGAAAACGAAGGAGACAGAGATGACAGCCAGAGCTTCGCAAGATCCGGCGCAATCCCGCGGCGCGCTGCCGCTCGACAAGGAGACGCTGCTGACGGTGTACCGCAAGATGCGCACCATCCGCGATTTCGAGGAGCGCCTGCACGTGGACTTCGCGCGCGGCGACATCCCGGGCTTTGTCCACCTGTACGCGGGCGAGGAAGCCGCGGGCGTCGGCATCCTGCATCACCTGCACGACGGCGACCGCATTGCCAGCACGCACCGCGGCCATGGCCACTGCATTGCCAAGGGCGTCGATCCGGTGGCGATGATGAAGGAGATCTACGGCAAGAAGGGCGGCTCGTGCAATGGCAAGGGCGGCTCGATGCATATCGCCGACCTGTCCAAGGGCATGATGGGCGCCAACGGCATTCTCGGCGCGGGCGCGCCGCTGATCTGCGGCGCCGCGCTGGCGGCCAGGTTCCGCGGCAAGGGCGAGGTCGGCATTACCTTCTGCGGCGACGGCGCCTCCAACCAGGGCACCTTCCTGGAAAGCCTGAACCTGGCCGCGGTGTGGAACCTGCCGGTGATCTTCGTGATCGAGAACAACGGCTACGCCGAATCGACCTCGCGCGACTACGGCACCGCGGTCGACAGCTACGTCGACCGCGCCGCGGGCTTCGGCATCCCGGGCGTGACCGTCGACGGCACCGATTTCTTCGCGGTCCACGAAGCCGCCGGCGAAGTCATCCGCCGCGCCCGCGAGGGCGGCGGCCCGTCGCTGCTCGAATGCAAGATGGTCCGCTTCTACGGCCACTTCGAAGGCGATGCGCAGACCTACCGTGCTGCCGGCGAACTCGATGACATCCGCGCCAACAAGGATTGCCTGAAGCTGTTCGGCCGCACCGTGACGCAAGCCGGCGTGATCGCGCGCGAAGAGCTGGACGCGATCGACCGCGAAGTCGCCGCGCTGATCGAGCACGCCGTGCAGGAAGCCAAGGCGGCGCCCCAGCCGGGCCCGGAAGACCTGCTGACCGACGTCTACGTCAGCTACTGATCCGCCACGCGCAAACCAATTATCAGGAGACAGACATGGCTCGCAAACTGAGCATCAAGCTGGCGATCAACGAGGCGATCGACCAGGAAATGACCCGCGACCCCAGCGTCATCATGCTGGGCGAGGACATCGTCGGCGGCGCCGGCGCGGACGGCGAGAAGGACGCCTGGGGCGGCGTGCTGGGCGTGACCAAGGGCCTGTATGCCAAGCATGGCGACCGGCTGCTGGACACGCCGCTGTCCGAATCCGCCTACGTGGGCGCCGCCATCGGCGCCGCGGCGTGCGGCATGCGCCCGATCGCGGAACTGATGTTCATCGACTTCATGGGCGTTTGCTTCGACCAGATCTTCAACCAGGCCGCCAAGTTCCGCTACATGTTCGGCGGCAAGGCCGAGACCCCGGTGGTGATTCGCGCCATGGTCGGCGCGGGCTTCCGCGCCGCCGCGCAGCACAGCCAGATGCTGACGCCGCTGTTCACGCATATCCCCGGCCTGAAGGTGGTGTGCCCGTCCACGCCGTACGACACCAAGGGGCTGCTGATCCAGGCGATCCGCGACAACGACCCGGTGATCTTCTGCGAGCACAAGAACCTCTATGGCCTCGAAGGTGATGTCCCGGAAGGCGCCTATGCCATCCCGTTCGGCGAGGCCAATATCGTGCGCGACGGCAAGGACGTGTCGATCGTCACCTACGGGCTGATGGTGCATCGGGCGCTGGAAGCGGCGGCGACGCTGGCGAAGGAGGGGATCGAGGCCGAGATCGTCGACCTGCGCACGCTCTCGCCGCTGGACATGGATACGGTGCTGGAGTCGGTAGAGAACACCGGGCGCCTGGTCGTCGTGGATGAAGCCAGCCCGCGCTGCAATATCGCCACCGATATCTCGGCGCAGGTCGCGCAGCAGGCCTTCGGCGCGCTCAAGGCCGGCATCGAGATGGTGTGCCCGCCGCATACCCCGGTGCCGTTCTCGCCCACGCTGGAAGACCTGTATATCCCCAGTGCGGCACAGATCGTCAATGCCGCGCGCAAGACCGTGAAGGGAGGCAAGCACTGATGGCAACGGATGCAATCACCCCGATCGTGATGCCCAAATGGGGCCTGTCGATGAAGGAAGGCACGGTCAATGCCTGGCTGGTCGACGAAGGCACCGAGATCACCGTGGGCATGCCGATCCTCGATGTGGAAACCGACAAGATCGCCAATGCGGTGGAGGCGCCCGACGCGGGCACGCTGCGCCGCAAGGTGGCGCAGGCCGGCGACGTGCTGCCGGTGAAGGCGCTGCTTGGCGTGCTGGCCCCTGCGGAGGTGAGCGATGCGCAGATCGATGAATACGTCGCGGCTTATGAAACGCCGGCGGACGACAGCGGCGACGAGGATGCCGCCAGCGCGTACCAGTTTGCCGAGGTCGACGGCATCCGGGTCCGCTATGCCCGCAAGGGCGACGGCGCCCAGGCCGTGCTCTTCATCCACGGCTTTGGCGGAGACCTGGACAACTGGCTGTTCAACCTCGATCCCCTGGCCGACGCGTACACCGTGGTGGCGCTCGACTTGCCCGGCCACGGACAGTCGTCGCCGCGGCTCGCGGGCACGACGCTGGCGCAGATGGCCGGCTTTGTAGCGCGTTTCATGGACGAAGCCGGGATCGACGCCGCGCATGTGGTCGGCCACTCGATGGGCGGCGGCGTGGCCGCGCAGTTGGCCGTGGATGCGCCGCAGCGGGTGCTGTCGGTGGCGCTGGTGTCGCCGGTCGGCTTCGGCGAAGCCGTCAACAGCGCCTACACCGACGGCTTCGTCAAGGCGCAGTCGCGGCGCGAGCTCAAGCCCGTGGTCGAGCTGCTGTTTGCCGACCCGGGGCTGGTGAGCCGGCAGATGCTGGACGACCTGTTGCGCTACAAGCGGCTCGATGGCGTCGACGAGGCACTGACCGCGCTCGGCCAGGGCCTGTTCGGCGGCGGCCGGCAGAGCGAGCAGCCGGGCCAGCGCCTGGCCGACAGCGGCAAGCGCGTGCTGGTGGTGTGGGGCGGCCAGGACCGCATCATCCCGGCCGCGCATGCCGAGGCGGCGCCGCCCGACGCTACCGTCAAGGTCTTTGCCGATGCCGGCCATATGAGCCAGATGGAGAAGGCCAACGACTTCAACGCGCTGCTGAAGACCCACCTGGCCGGCTGATGCCGCCCCCGGACGGCGCCACCATGCGCCGTCCAGGCGGCCCCCGGGGCCGATTTACCAAAGGACACTTACACATGACCACAGACCTGAAGACCCGCCTGGCGGAGATCAACAAGCAATTCGGCGCGCTCGGCCAGGCCCAGCCCGGCACCATGAGCGCCTTCCAGGGCGTGATGAAGGCTGCCACGCAACAGGGCAGCCTGCCCGCCGAACTCAAGGAACTGGTGGCGGTCGCACTCGCCGTGCAGAAGGGCTGCGACGACTGCGTGCTGTTCCACACCAGCCAGGCACTGCGCCATCGCGCGAGCCGCGAGCAACTGGCCGAAGTGCTCGCCGTCAATATCGAGATGGGTGGCGGCCCCGGCGCGATGTACGCGGCCAAGGCGCTGGCGTATTTCGATGCGCTCAACGCCTAGGGTTGCTAGACTCGGCGCATCGCCATTCCCGGGCAGCTTCCCAACCGATGCCGTTTGAACTTGTCGATACCGTCGCCCCGGACCACGCGGGCAGCGACCCGCTGCAGGAAGAACTGGCGCTGCTCGAACTCGCGGCGCAGGGCCGGCAGGTGGCACGGTTGTGGGAGGCACCGCTGTCGCTGGTGGTGCCGCGCACCTACCTGCGCCACGCGGCGCTGGAGACTGCGCGCGCCGATTTCGCGCAGCAGGGTTGCCCCGTGTTCTTGCGCATGTCCGGCGGCGGCCTGGTTCCGCAAGGGCCCGGCATCCTCAACCTGAGCCTCGCTTACGCCGTCGGCCAGCCGCCAGGCGCGCTCAGCGACGCGGTCTACCTGCACTTGTGCGCGGTGATCGGCGGCGCGCTGCAAACGCTCGGCATCGAGACCCACTGGCAGGCGGTGGCCGGCTCATTTTGCGACGGCCGCTACAACCTCGCCTGGGGGCCGCCCGAAGCCGCCCGCAAGATCGCCGGCACGGCCCAGTACTGGCGGCGCGCGCCAGCGGCCATGCAGGCGGCCGATGGCCAGCGCCACCTGGTGCTTGCCCACGCGGTGCTGCTGGTCAGCGCCGACCCGGAGCAGATCAATGCGCGCGCCAATGCCTTCGAGGCGGCCATCGGCAGCGAACGGCGGTATGGCGCGGACAAGGTGGTCAGCGTGCGCGAGGCGTTGCTGTCCGTCGGACACGCCGTGAAGGACGATGTCGCACTGATGCCCGAGGTCGCGGTTGCGCTGCGATGGAGTCTCGGACAGCATCTCGCCCCGGTCTAGTTCTTCGCCGCGGTGTCCGGCAGGAAGCGGATATCGCCATACCAGGCGCGGCTGGCGGCGTGGGTATTGTCGGTGTCGGTCATAAGGCCGTAGGCCTTGAGCGGTCCGGGCGGCTCGTGGAAGACGCGTTCATAGTCGCGCGCCAGATTGCGCCGCAAGTTCTGCCATTTGCCGGCATCGTCGGCGCCGGATACCACGATCATCTGCACGCGGCCGGTATGCGGGTTGGGGATGACGCTGCCGGGCGCGGCGCTGGTCGACCAGACATACATCAACGTGGCATAGGGCAGTTCCTCCCCCGCCACGGTTTTCGCCAGCTGCATCGCGGCGCGGTCGCCCAGCGAGAGCTTGCTGGCGTCGCCGTCGAAGAAGAACACCAGCCGCGCCGGCGCGTCCTCGCGCGCGCCATCGCGGTTGTCGGCGCCGGGAATCGCGCCTTCTGCCTTCCAGCGCCAGGCCACCACGGGCGTGCGCGACAGGTCCACGTTGCCCGCATGCATCAGCGCCGACGCCGAGTCCTTGGCTTGCGCCCGCAGCACCGTGGTGCCGCCCTCGGTCACCAGCTGGTACTCGGTCCTGGCCTTGCCTTCGGCGACCGGTAAATTTTTCCAGTCATTCGGCAGCGCGCCGCCCGGCTTGCGGTCGGAAAGGACAAGTCCAGGCTTGCCGCTCTGCGCCGGCGCTGAAAGCGGGGCCAGCAGCAGCGTGGCACACAGGGCAATGGGCAACGCATGGGTGGTCGTCATGGCGGATCAGCGGAATACGAGACGTGGGACCGAACGCAAACCGTGTGCCCGAGCGCCGTGGACCCTGTCCGATCTGACCACCACAAAAAAAATCGCGGCCCACGAGGGGCCGCAAATCGGGAATGCGAGGAGTGTCAAATTCCTCAGGAGACGTTATCGACGCAAACCGGCGTCCCAAGACCCCTCTTCCGTGGGGTCTATTGATCACAACTATGAATGCGAGCGACCGCTTACGCGATCAGGTAGGCGGGAGGCGGCTCTGGTCGGACCGAGGCGCGCAGTTTGCGGACATTCGCTTCCAGTTCGGCGTGGGCTGCGTCGAGCCAGTCCACGCGATGCCGAACCGGATCCTTGGCCGACAGGGCGCTGGCGGCGATCTCTCGCAGGAAGTAACGCACCATGCTGCCCGCGCGCGCCGGCACCGGCATCATTCCCAGCAACTGGCGGCGCGCCAGCAACCGGCGTGTGACCGCGTGCTGCAGCGCGGCCCAGGCGGTGCGGCCCAATGCGATATACAGCGCGTCGGTGCGCATCTGCCGCACGGCGCCCAGGAACTGCGTCTCGAAGACGTCGCGCAGCATCGGCGCGTCCAGCAGTTCTTCCAGCGGGCCATCGAATGCCAGGCCACGCCGCGTGGTGGCATGCGGCAACAGGGCGAGCGGCTGCAGGCGCTCGAAGCCATCGTTCCACAAGGCGGCGGCGTGCGGCAGCCCCACCAGCTCCGGCACGCGGAAGTGGTCAAGCATGCGGATCAGGTTGGGCCGTACCAGCTTGCCGCCCAGTTCAACGCGCCGCTTGTTCTCGCGCTGGATTACACGGCCCGGCGCATGGGAGCGCAGCAGTTCCTCGGTCACCGCGGCGGCCAGCCGCACGTGCGCATGGCCCGGCGTGGTGCTGACCAGCACCAGCGCTGCCTGCGGATTCAGGTATTCGCACGGTACGTAGTGCATGGCGTAGCTGCTGTCCCGCGCCACCACGACGGGTTTCGCGATCACGCCGCCGGCGCCCGCAAGCCGTATCTGCGCGCAATAGGCTTCAATGAAATTGGTCAAGGCATCCCCCCGCTCGCTTCGTTATTTAAGCGTTTTTATTGTTTTTGCTTTTCGCCATGGTAAGCCGGCGGTGGGGTGCAAAGTGTGTCGGCACCGCCGTTTTGACCACTTCCCGGACGGAACTTGGTGGGCCAGCCAACACAGCACATGGGCGTTGCGTCAACGGGGTGGGATCGCGGCGTAGCGTATTGCGGCTGGCGGTCATGACCGTGACACGGCATCCCGCAAAAGAAAAAAGCCGGACACGGATGCCGTGTCCGGCTAACCCATTTGCTGACTCAGGCGGTGTCAGAACCCGAGAACTCAAATGCTAACGATTCTCATTTTCTGTGGCAACCCCATGCCGTGACCGGGGCGCGCCGGTCATACCATCGAGGTCTGGATCGAAACCTGGCCGGACAGGGTCTTGTGCACCGGGCAACGATTGGCGACGCGCAGCAGGTCTTCGAGGATCTGGGGCGACAGGTCGCCGCTGACCCTGACCTCGCGCTGCATCGTATAGGTGCCGTTGGCTTCTTCATGACCGACCGAAACATGGACGTCAGTGACCGCGTAGCCCTTGCGTTTCGCATACAGCTGCAAGGTCAGGGTGGTGCAGGCAGCCAGGGCCGAGTCCAGCAGGTCATGCGGGTTCGGGTAGCGGGTGTCGCCGCCGGCGGAAGCGTCCAGATCGGCTTGCCACTCGGCAGTGCCGTTGGTCAGCTGGCAGATGCTGTTGCCCTGGCTTGGCTTCCATGTCGCTTGGATAGTCATCGAACGTCCCCATCTCGTCAAAGAGCGGCCCCGCGGGCCGGAACGGCCATTCTATAAGCAGCCTGGCCTCCAGTGAGAAGCGCCGAAAGCGGCGCATTTGTGCCAGTTTCGGCTGGTTCGCAGAAACCGCTTGCCAACCCCGTCGCGCTCGCTTACTATTCGCCCCCTCGCAACACGACGCGGCACCTGCAAGGCAGGCGCAGCAAGGGATGCGGGGTCGACCGGGAGGTTGGCGCGGCGAAGTTTGCAGCGCTGACGGCAGCAAAAAAGATTGCGGCAAACGGTTGACGAAACGAAGAAAGCTCTGCATAATCTCGTTTCTCTGCTGCAGACAACGCAGCGCGCTGAACGGCAAAGCCGGGTGGCGAAGTTCTTTAACAAACAAACAACCGATAAGTGTGGGCGCTGGGTAGCGGACGCCGCTGTCTACAGACAGTGATGCTTCAAGTTATACAGTGCTCGCACAGCAAAACGTGACTGGATCTTCGGATCTGGTCAGTCAGTTTTCTGAGAGTGAGCGACCGCTCGAAAGAGCGAGGACCTTCGGGTCCACACAGAGATTGAACTG